>CAMDJV010000004.1 GCA_945901085.1 Rhodovarius crocodyli
GCGCCCCGCGCCACCTTCGCCGATCTGGGGCTGAGCGATGAGTTGGTCCGGGCCGTGAGCGAGGCAGGCTATCTCTACCCCACGCCGATCCAGGAACAGGCCATTCCTGTCGTCCTGATGAACCGCGACGTTCTGGGCTGCGCCCAGACTGGCACGGGCAAGACGGCCAGTTTTGTGCTGCCCATGCTGGATATCCTCTCCGGCTCCCGGGCCAAGGCGCGCATGCCGCGCAGCCTGATTTTGGAGCCGACGCGCGAATTGGCGCTGCAGGTGGCCGAGAATTTCGTCAAATACGGCAAATACCTCAACCTCAACCACGCGCTGCTGATTGGCGGCGAGAGCATGGATGAGCAGAAGCGGGTGCTCAATGAGGGCGTGGACGTGCTCATCGCCACCCCCGGCCGGCTGCTGGATATGTTCGACCGTGGCCGGATTTTGATGGCCGATTGCAAGCTGCTGGTGATCGACGAAGCTGACCGCATGCTCGATATGGGTTTCATCCCTGATGTCGAGCGCATTGTGGGCATGTTGCCGCCGACGCGGCAGACGCTGTTCTTCTCTGCCACCATGGCGCCGGAAATTCGCCGGCTCGCGGATGCTTTCCTGCAGAACCCGCGCGAGATCACCGTGTCACGGCCCGCCTCGGTCGCCACCACCATCACCTCGGGGCTTGTCTATGTGCAGCCGCATGACAAGCGCGAGGCGCTGCGCCGCCTGATTCGCTCGGAGGAGGTTGGCAATGCGCTGATCTTCTGCAACCGCAAAATCGAGGTGGATATCCTCTACAAGTCGCTGAAGAAGCACGGGTTCAGGGTTGGCGCGCTGCATGGTGATCTGGACCAGTCGGTGCGGTTTTCGACGCTGAACGCCTTCAAGGCGAATGAGTTGCAACTCTTGGTCTGCTCGGATGTCGCAGCCCGCGGCATTGATATTGGCGGCCTCAGCCATGTGTTCAATTTTGACGTGCCCTTCCATTCGGAAGATTACGTCCACCGCATTGGCCGCACCGGCCGGGCGGGGCGCGAGGGCCGCGCCTTCTCCATCGCCACCGCCGATGATGCGCGCAATGTGGCCGGCATCGAGAAGCTGATCGGTCAGCCATTGCCGCGCATCGTGATTGCGGGCCTCGACACCATCGCCGATGAGGAAATTGCCGAGGCGCTGACCAGGCCGCGCGGCCGTGGCCGGGGTGGTGCGGCGCGCGCCCCTGGCCGCTCGTCCGAGCGCGGTGGCCGTGGTGGCG
This sequence comes from Rhodovarius crocodyli, assembly GCA_945901085.1. Classification (GTDB taxonomy): domain Bacteria; phylum Pseudomonadota; class Alphaproteobacteria; order Acetobacterales; family Acetobacteraceae; genus Rhodovarius; species Rhodovarius crocodyli_A. The sequence goes on from CAMDJV010000004.1 coordinate 1,244, forward strand.
ACCGCCCGCGGGAAGAGGGCGGCCCCCGGGGCCGGCCCGAGCGGGGCGAGCGTGACCGGAGTGAACGTGACCGGGGTGAACGTGACCGGGGTGAACGCCCCGCCCGTGAGGACCGCCCCGCCCGTGAGGACCGCCCGGCCCGCGAGGACCGCCCCCGCCGCGAGGCTGCCCCCGTGGTGGCCGCCGAGGAACTGGCCGAGGCCCCGCGCCACCGCCGCGAGGATCGCCCACGCGGCCGCGAGGGCGAGCCGCGCCGCGATGACCGCGCCCGCGGCCGAGATGACCGGCCGCGCCGGCGCGATGATGATCTGGGCCCGGCAGTGCGCGGCTTTGGTGACAGCATTCCGGCCTTCATGCTGATTGCCATCCCCAAGCTCCGTCGGGACCGTGCGGCGGAGATCGAGGCGGAGCTGCTCCCGCCGCCGGCCATGGCGGCCGAGATCATCGCCGAGCCTATGGCCGACAGCGCCGCCCCTCATGTGATGGCGCAAGCCCCCACCGAGGCCGGCTGAGGCTTGCCAAGCCGGCCCCCGGGCCAAACTCAACCTTGCATCGCCCAGCCCCATTGCGGGAGGCTGGGCCATTCGGAGGATAAAGCGATGAACGTCATGACGCCGGTGAAGGCGAGCTTCCAGTGGGACGACGCGCTGCTGCTCGATGATCAGCTCTCAGAAGATGAGCGGATGATCCGCGACGCCGCCCGGGCCTTCTGCCAGGACCGGCTGATGCCGCGCGTGCTGATGGCCAATCGGCAGGAGAAATTCGACCGCGAGATCATGAATGAGTTCGGCGAGCAGGGGTTTTTGGGTGCCACGCTGGAGGGCTATGGCTGCGCTGGCGTCTCCTACGTCTCCTATGGGCTGATGAGTCGTGAGGTTGAGCGGGTGGATAGCGGCTATCGCTCGGCCTTCTCGGTGCAATCCTCCCTGGTGATGTACCCTATCCACGCCTTTGGCTCGGAGGCGCAGAAGCAGAAATTTCTGCCCAAGCTGCGCACCGGCGAATGGGTGGGCTGCTTTGGCCTGACCGAGCCTGATGCCGGCTCCGACCCCTCCTCCATGCGCACCCGGGCGAAGAAGGTGGATGGCGGCTATCTGCTGAGTGGCTCGAAGACCTGGATCACCAATTCACCCATCGCCGATGTTTGCGTCGTCTGGGCCAAGGATGATGAGGGTATTCTGCGCGGCTTCCTGCTGGAGCGCGGCATGAAGGGGCTGGAGACGCCCAAGATCGAGGGCAAGTTCTCGCTGCGCGCCTCGGTGACCGGCATGATTATGATGGATGAGGTTTTCGTCCCCGATGAGAACCGCCTGCCTGGCGTGAAGTCGCTTGCGGGGCCCTTCTCCTGCCTCAATCGCGCACGCTATGGCATTGCCTGGGGCGCGCTGGGTGCTGCGGAATTCTGCTGGCATGCCGCGCGGGAATACACGCTCAACCGCAAAATGTTCGGCAAGCCGCTGGCGGCGACGCAGCTGATCCAGCTCAAGCTGGCCAATATGCAGACAGAGATCACGCTGGGTTTGCAGGCGGTGCTGCGGGTTGGGCGGCTGTTTGATGAGGGGCGCGTGGCGCCGGAGATGATCTCCCTCGTCAAGCGCAACAATTGCGGCAAGAGCCTCGATATCGCCCGGCTTTCGCGCGATATGCATGGCGGCAATGGCATTGTGGATGAGTACCACGTCATTCGCCACGTGATGAATTTGGAGACCGTCAACACTTACGAGGGCACGCATGATGTGCATGCGCTCATCCTCGGCCGCGCGCAGACCGGCCTGAATGCCTTTGGTTGACCCCGCCTGAGGCGGTGGAGAGGGCGATCAGCCTCGCCCTCGCCCCCGACTTTTTGCTCACCACCACGATGACGGCGCTCAATGCCATGCTGGCCGTCATGGCGGCGATGCTGGCTTTTCTGGCGGAGACCATCATGGCCGAGCGGGGAGCGCGATGAGCGAGACCACCATTATTGCCATGGGCAGCGCCGGCGATGGCGTGGCCCTGGCCCCGGATGGGGCGCGGCGGCATATCCCGCGTGCGCTGCCGGGGGAGATTCTCTCGGCCGAAGGGCGGTTGCTGCGCGAAAGCCCCGAGCGGGTGGACCCGCCCTGCCCGCATTTTTCGCTCTGTGGCGCCTGTGCGCTGCAGCATTGGTCAGGAGCGGCGCAATCGGAATGGAAGCGCGGCCGGGTTGAGCATGCGCTACGCCAGGCGGGGTTTGCCGAGGCGCGCGTTACGCTCGGCCATGTCAGCCCACCGGCCGCGCGCAGGCGGGCGGATTTGTCGATTCTGCGTGCCACCGATGGCAGCCTGACCATTGGCTTTCATGGGCCCCAGGGCGTGCTGGCCATACCCGAATGCCGGGTCTTGCGCCCTGAGATCATGGCGCTGCTGCCCAGGCTGGCGGCGGCGCTGCGGCCCTTGCAGGCGCTGCGCCAGCGCGCGGATGCCGCGATCAATTTGCTCGATTCGGGGCCGGATATTCTGCTGCGGCTGGATGGCAAGCTGACGCCGGTGGATATTCAGCGCCTGGCGGATTTTGCCCGGGCCGAAGGGCTGAAGCGCATTGCCACGCGTGAGGGGGTGGCAGCACAGATTGCCTCGGTGCGCCATAATTTTGGCCGTGGCGTTGTGGCCCCCCCGCCGGGCGCCTTTTTGCAGGCCACGGTGGAGGGGGAGGCGGCGATTATTGCCGCTGTGCTGGCGGCGCTGCCGGCCAAGCTCTCGCGCGGGGCGCTGATTGCTGATCTCTTTGCCGGGCTGGGGACGCTGAGCTTTCCACTAGCCGAGCGCGCCCGGGTGCTGGCCTATGAGGGCGATCCCGAGGCGGTGGCGGCCCTCGATGCCGCGGCGCGGGCTGCCGGTGGGCGGGTGAGCGCGGCGCGAAAAGACCTCATTCGCCAGCCGCTGCTGCCGGCGGAACTGGCGAAATGCGCCGTGGTGGTGCTCGACCCGCCCTATGCCGGTGCGGCGGAGCAAGTGGCGCAGATCGCGCGTGGGCCCAAGCCGCATCTCGTCTATGTCAGTTGCAACCCGGTGGCGTTGGAGCGAGATGCCCGCACCCTGCGCGAAGCGGGCTATGTGATGACCTCGGCCACGGCGATCGATCAGTTCCTCTGGTCACCTCATATCGAGGCGGTGGTGGGTTTCGCCCCGCCCAAGCCGGGCCGCTGATCCGCAGCGCCGGAGCGGGATATTTTGCAATGGCTTTTGACGCGGCTTTGTCGCATCACATGGCCATATCAGGCCCTGTGCCACGGAGAGGAACCTTCATGACCATCGCACGACGCATCGCCCTCGCCGCCCCGGCGGTCATCATCGCGGCGGGGGGGCTTCCCGCCATGGCGCAGGCCCCTGCCGCCGCGCCTTTGGGGCAGGCGCCCGGGTTTTATCGTTTCAAGGTGGGGGCTTGGACCATCACCACGGTGCATGATGGCTTTTTTCGCCGGCCGCTGGAGGGCTTTGTGCGCAATGCGCCGATTGCCGAGGTGCAGGGGATTCTGGCCGAGAATTTCATGGCCACCGACTCGCTTTCCGTGCCTTTCACCATCACCTTCGCCCAGAAGGACGCGACCCTGGTGGTGTTTGACGCCGGCAGTGGCGTGACCCCGGCGGCTGCCACCAATGGCAAGATGATTGCCAATATGGCCGCAGCAGGCATAGACCCTGCCCGCGTGACCCATGTGATTCAGAGCCATTTCCATGGCGACCACATCAATGGCCTGCTCAATGCCGCCAATGCCGCCGCCTTCCCCAATGCCGAGGTGATCGTGCCCGCCGCCGAATGGGCCTGGTGGACCGAAGCCGCGAATGAAAGCCGCAGCCCCGAGGGCCAGCGGCCGCAATTCGCCAATGTTCCGCGGCGTTTTGCGCCCTATCAGGGCAAGATCCGTCAGGTGGCCGCGGGGGTTGAGGTGCTGCCGGGCATCACCTCCATTGCCGCCTATGGCCATACCCCGGGGCATACGCTGTATCGCATCGCCGACGGCAATGCGCAGATGATCTTCGTGGCCGATATCACCAATCGGCCGGAATTCATGATGCGCCGGCCGGAATGGCAGATCATTTTTGACTTTGATGGCGATATGGCCGCAGCCACCCGCCGGAGGGTGCTGGATATGCTGGCGACGGACCGTATTCGCGTCACCGGCTATCACTTCCCCTTCCCGGCCAATGGTTATGTGGCGCGGCATGTCTCGGGTGGGGTGCAGGGCTTTATTTTTGTGCCGGGCGATTGGTCGAGCGCGGTCTGATCATCAGGGCCACGGCCGGTTTTTACCTCGGAGGACACCCCATGGCGCAACGACGCTTGATGATGACCACGGCGCTGGGCGCGCCGCTGCTGGCCCGCGCGGCGGTGGCTCAGCCCACGCCCGCCGCGGCGGCGCCTGCCACTGCCCCGGGCTTTTATCGCTTCAAGCTGGGGCAATTCACCGTCACCACCATCTATGACGGCTTTCGCATCATGCCCGTGCAGGGCCTGGTGCAGAATGCGCCTTTGGAAGAGGTGCAGGCGGTGCTGGCCGAGAGCTTTCTGGGGCCGACCGATTATCGCAACATCTATGCCGTCACCATCGTCGATACCGGGCGGGATCTGGTGGTGTTTGACACCGGCAATGGCCCGCAGGCGCCGGGGGCGACGCTGGGGCGGCTGCTGGCCACCATGCCGGCGGCGGGGCTGGACCCGGCCAGGGTTTCCACCGTGGTGATCTCGCATTTCCATGGCGACCATATCAATGGGCTGATCACGGCCGAAGGCGGCGCCGCCTTCCCCAATGCCGAGGTGGTGGTGCCGGCGCGCGAATGGGCCTGGTGGACGGAGGCGGGCAATGAAACCCGCAGCCCGGCCCGCCAGCGGCCCAATTTCGCCAATACTGCACGGCGCTTTGCCCCCTATCGCGGCAAAATCCGCCAATTGAACGATGGCGCCGAGGCGGTGCCTGGCATTCGCATGCATGCAGCCGAAGGGCATTCGCCCGGCCATACCATCTGGCATATCGCCGATGGGGCGGCGGAATTGGTCTATCTGGCCGATATCACCCATCGGCCGGAATTGATCGCGCGGCGGCCGGATTACGAAACCCTGTTCGATTTTGATGGCGCGGCGGGGGCTGCCACGCGCCGGCGGGTGCTGGACCGGATGGCGGCGGATCGGGTGCGGGTGACGGGGTTTCACTTTCCCTTCCCCGCCACTGGTTTCATCCTGCGCGAGGCGCAGGGCTTTCGGTTTGTGCCGGCCGATTGGGGCTGAAGGCGGCGCCCCCGGCGCGTTATTCCGGCTTGAAGCCGGAATTGCGGATGATGGGGCCCCACATCTCCCGCTCGGCCCTGATCTGCGCGGCGAAGGCTGCGGGGCTGGCGGAGATGGTGGGGGCGAATTCCAGCCGGCCCAGCGCCTCGACCATATCGGGCCGCGCCGCCACCTGGCGGATGGCATCGAAGAGGCCCTGGACAATGGGGGCTGGGGTGCCAGCGGGCAGCAGCGCGCCGAACCATTCCTCCTGGCTCAGCGCCGGATAGCCGAGTTCGGCGAAGGTCGGCACATCGGGGTAGCGCGCCACACGCTGCGCCGAGGAGACCGCCAGCATCCGAACGCCCTGGCCATGATGGGGCGAGACATCGCCCAACACGCCGACAAACATGTTCAGCCGATTGCCGATCACATCCTGGATCGCCGGCACTGCACCGCGATAGGGCACATGGGTCATCCGCACGCCAATCGCCTCGGCCAGCATCAGCCCCATGAAATGCGGCGTGGCACCAGCGGCGGGCGAGGCAAAGGGGATCTCACCCTGCTGCGCCCGGGCCCAGGCCACGAAACCGGCCAGATCGCGCGCCGGATGCGCCATGGGCACGATCAGCGCGAAGGGGAAGGAACAGACGGTGGAGACCGGGATCAGGTCGGTCAGCGCGTCATAGCGGACTTCGCGGGGGAAGATATGCGGCTGCGAGGTGAGCATCGAGGCCGGGGTCTGCAAATAGGTCGTGCCGTCCTTATCCGCATCGCGCACGTGTTCCACCGCGATGCGCCCGGCAGCGCCGACGCGGCCATCGACGATCATATTAGGCGCGTAAACCCCGCGCAGCCGCTCGGCATAGAGCCGCGCCACCACATCCGAACTGCCACCGGCGGGAAAGCCGATGACCACGCGGCCATTGCGGCCCACGGTCTGCGCCCGCGCGGGGGCAGCCAGGCCCGCGGCCAGAATTGCACCACCCAGAAGGGTGCGACGGTCCATTGCAGCCATGTTTCTCTCCCTGAATGGCGACCTGCCCTTGCAGATGGGCGCTTGAGGATTAACCTGCCACCAACAGAAAGAGGAAACCAGCCATGGCACGCATCGGCATCATCGTCGAATTCCAGATGGAGGAGGCCAATCATGCTGCCTTCACCGCCATCATTTCCGAGCATGCCCGGATGACCAAGGCGGAGGAGCCGGGCTGCCAGCAATTCGATGTGCTGCAGCCGATGAAGAAGGGTGAGCCGGATCGCAGCCGGGTGATGCTGGTCGAGGTTTATGCCGATGACGCCGCCTTCAAGGCGCATGGCGAAAACCCGCGTCTGGCCCGGGTGCGCGATGCCTATGCGAGCCTGATCACCGGCCGCACGCTCAGCCTTTGCAGCATGTGATGCGGGGGTTTGAAGGCGCCATCGACGCCGATCTGCACCCCATGGTGCCGGGGCTCGATGCGCTGCGACCGCATCTTGAGCCCTTCTGGGCCGATAGCATCGACCAGCGCGGGCTGGAGGGGTTTGAGAGCCAATCCTACCCGCCCCATGCGCCGCGCACGGTGCGCGCCGATTGGCGCCCGCAGGACGGCTTTCCTGGCCTGGCCGAGATGCAGGCCTGGCTGGATCAGACGGGTGCGGCCATTGGCATTCTCAACCCGATCTATGGCGTGCAACTGATTTTCAACGCCGATATGAACCGCGCCTTCACCCAAGGGCTGAACAATTGGGTGCGGGCGGAGTGGCTGGAACGTGACGCGAGGCTGCGGGCCTCCATCGTGCTGCCCAATGAGACCGAGCATGCGGTGGCGGAGATTGAGCGTCTCGCCCCCGACCGGCGCTTCGTGCAGGCCATGCGCCTGGTGATGGGTGAGCTTCCGCATGGGCGGCGGACCCATTGGCCGGTCTATGCGGCGCTGGAGAAGCATGGGCTGCCGCTTTGCCTGCATGCCGGCAGCGCCTATCGCCACCCCGTGACCTCACTGGGCTGGGTCTCCTGGTATATGGAGGATGTGGCCGCCCAGCAGCAGGCATTTCAAAGTGCTGTGGCCTCGCTGATCACCGAGGGGGTGTTTGTGCAATTCCCCGGGCTGCGGGTTGTGCTGGCCGAGAGTGGGGTGAGTTGGTTGCCGGCTTTTCTCTGGCGGATGAGCAAGGGCTGGAAGGGGGTGCGATTTGAAATCCCCTGGCAGGCCGAGCCGCCGGCCGAGACGGTGCGCCGGCATATTCGCCTCACCGCCCAGCCCTTTGATGCGCCCGATGAGGCGGCGGCGCAGTTGCTGGGCCATCTGGGCAGCCAGGAATTGTTGCTCTGGGCCAGTGATTTCCCGCATTGGAATTATGATGGGCTGCCGAGCCTGCCTCCCGGGGTGGATCGCGAAAAATTCCTCCGCGGCAATGCGGCGGCGTTGTATCATCGTCTCGAAAGGGTGCCGGCATGAACATGATGCTTGCCAATGCGAAGCCCGCCTCGGCCACGCTGGGGCTATGCGATGTGGATATTCATCCGCGCGCGCAATCCCGCCATGCCTTTGACCCCTGGCTCTCGGCTGAGATGCGGCACCGGATGCACAGCTATGGGCTGCGGCCGCGGCATGGCTATGTGCGCGGCACGCCCTTCCCGAAATCTCAGCCGCTGGCCAGCCGGCGGGATGCCTGGACGCCGCAGGGTGGCTCCCCCGCCAGCGACCTCGCCTTCTTTCGCGCGCAGCATCTGGACCATTACGGCGTGGATGTGGGGCTGTTGAACCCGCTGCAACCCTCGGGCCAGGGGGATACCAATGATGGCTTCTCGGCCGCGATGGCGCATGCGGTGAATGAGTGGCAATTGACGGAATGGGTGGTGCCGGAGCCGCGGCTGCGCGCCTCCATCGTGGTGCCCTACGAGGACCCCGAGGCGAGTGCGCGGGAGATTCGCAAGCGCGCTGGTGACCCTCGCTTCTCGCAGGTGCTGCTGATGAGCCGCACGTCGATGCCGTTGGGCAATCCGCGCTATTGGCCGATTTATGAGGCGGCGCAGGAGGCGGGGCTGCCGGTGGGCATTCATGCCTTTGGCTATTCCGGGTGGGCGATGACCAATGGCGGCTGGCCCAGCTTCTATATCGAGGAGGTGAGCGAGCATGCCACCTCCTGCCAGTCGCTGCTGATCTCGATGGTGGTGGAGGGGGTGTTTGAGCGCTTCCCGCGGCTGAAAATCGTGCTGATTGAATGCGGCATGGCCTGGCTGCCCTCGGTGGCGTGGCGGCTGGACAAGATTTATCCCAGCCTGCGCTGCGAGGTGCCGCATCTCAAGCGCAAGCCCAGCGAATATATCCGCGACCATGTCTGGGTCAGCACCCAGCCGATCGAGGAGCCCGAGCGGCCGGAGCATTTGCGGGATACGATGGAATGGATTGGTTGGGATAAGATCCTTTATGCCTCCGACTATCCGCATTGGGATTTTGATGATCCGCGCCTGTCGATCCCGAATTGGCTGCCGGCCGAGACGCGGGCGGCGATTTATGGCGGCAATGCCAGGGCGGTTTACGGGTGGTGAAGCATGTGGTGGCGGAGGTGGCTGCCATCCCTGCGGGTGCACGGCATGTGACGGAAGCCGGCGGCAAGCGGATTGTGATCTATAATCTGGATGGCGAATTTTTTGCCCTGGCTGATCGCTGCCCGCATCAGGGGGCTTCGCTCTCGGCGGGGCAGATTATGGGGCATGTTTGCAGCACCGCACCGGGGCAATATGAGTATGCGAGGCGCGGTGAGGTGGTGCGCTGCCCCTGGCATGCCTGGGAATTCGACATTCGCACCGGCAAATCCTTCTTTGATCCGCGCCGGGTGAAGACGCGCGCCTATGATGCGCATGTGGAATGCGGCGAGTTGTTGGCCGCCGAATCCTTCAGCGTGGCGGTGGAGAATTCTTATGTCGTGGTGGAGGTGTGACAGCCGCGCGGGGTGGCGTTAACCTGGGTGCATGAGCACAGCCACATCCCCCCAGGGTCCCAATTCCGGCGAGGATCATCGCCGCCTCCAAAAGCCGGGCCGTGACCCGCATCTGTTCCGTCCCATCACCTTTCGCGGTGTGACGGTGAAGAACCGCATCATGCTCTCGCCGCTCTGCGAGTATTCCGCCATTGATGGCATGCCCAATGATTGGCACCTGGTGCATCTGGGCGCGCGGGCGACCGGCGGGGCGGGGATTGTCTGCACCGAGGCCACCCATGTTTCGGCCGAGGGGCGGATCACCGCCAAATGCCTGGGGCTGTGGAATGAGGCGCAGCGCGATGGGCTGGCGCGCATTGTTGCCTTTATCGAAAGCCAGGGCGCGGTGCCGGCGGTGCAGCTTGCCCATGCAGGCCGCAAGGCTTCCATCCATGTGCCATGGCAGGGCAGCGGGCCGCATGCCATTGCCGATGGTGGCTGGGAGGTGATTGGGCCATCCGCGCTGGCCTTTGCCCCGGGGCATCATGTGCCGCGCGCCATGAGCCACGAGGATATTGCCCGCGTCACCGCCGAATTCGTCCATTCGACCAAATTGGCGCGCGAGGCCGGCTTCAAGATTATCGACCTGCATGCGGCGCATGGCTATTTGTTGCATGAATTCCTCAGCCCGCTGAGCAATCAGCGCAATGACGGCTATGGCGGCGATCTGGCCGGGCGTGCCCGCTTCCTGCTGGAGGTGGTGGCTGCGGTGCGAACCGAATGGCCAGCGGAGCTGCCGCTATTTGTCCGCCTCTCCTGCACCGATTGGGTCGAGGGGGGGCTGACCATGGCTGATGCGGTGGAGATTTCCCGCATGCTGGCCGCCACTGGGCAGGTCGATCTGATGGATTGCTCGACCGGGGGCAATGATCCGCGGCAGAAAATCACCCCGGGGCCGGGCTATCAGGTGCGCTTTGCCGAGACGATCCGCCGCGAGGCGGCCATCGCCACGGGTGCGGTGGGGATGATCAATACGCCCGATCTGGCTGAGGAAATCCTGGCCAATGGTAGGGCGGACCTGATTCTCATGGGCCGCAAGCTGATGGCCGAGCCGAGCTGGCCGCTGCTGGCCGCGCGCGCATTGCATTCGGACCAGGCCTGGCCGGTGCAATATGAGCGGGCGATGCTGAGCTAAACCCGCTGGTAGCGCAGCCCGCGGGCCAGCCAGCAGCCCAGGGTGATGGAGGTTGCCACGCCGCCTCCGTCGCGGGTGATATCCAGCGTCCAATCCCCTGGAGGGGTGTGGTCCAGCGCCCTGGGGCATGGCAGGGCCCAGAGGTCCTGGGCGATGGGCTCCAGCAATTCCATCCGGCCCTGGCCGAGAAAGCCACCGAAGCCGCCATAGGCCACGCCGCCGGCCTCGGTGATGGTCAGCGTGGCGTCGAGTTCGGCGCAACGATATTGGCCTCCGATGCTGCCGGATTGGCCCGGCGCTGCCAGCTGCAGGGTGGTGGTGAAATTTTCCTGAGGCCGGGCCATGATGAGGGTGCCGTCGCGCGGGAAAACCCGCGTGCGGCCATTGCCGGCGGAGCCGTCTTCGGCTGGCTCCAGCAGTTCAGGCCCATGGCCGAAGCGTAGCCGCACCCGGCCATCTTGGGTGGCATCGAAGCGCACGGCTAGCCCGCTTTCGGGGTCGCGATAGGCGCCTAGCCAAGTTGGAAGGGCGGGGCGCGGTTCAAGTGTGGGGCGGGACTCGCCCAAGGCTGCGGCCAAGAGGTCCAGCGCCGCGCTGGCGGCATCACCGAAATGGTTGAACAGCACCACCACCGAGAGCCGCTCAGCCGCCATATGCAGACGGTGGCTGCGCCAGCCGCGCAGGGCGCCGCCATGGCCGGTGATGGCGCGGCCGAATTCCTCGCCTCGGCCAAGGCCAAAACCATAGGGGGCGGGGGCGCCATCGGCGAAATGCACCGGTGCTGAGAGCCGGCGATAGAGCCCATCGGGCGCGTCGCGCGTGGTGTCGATAAAGCGCTCCCAGGCGATCATATCATCGAGGGAGGCGGCGAGGCCGGCATCGCCTGTCCATAGGATGCGGTTTTCGGCGGGGCGGAAGCCGCTGGCGACATTGCCCTCATAGCCCTCGCTGCCATCGGGCAGCGCGCGGGTATCGGCGGCGAGGATGGCGCTGCCCATGCCGGCAGGGTGCAGCACCCGCTCGCGCAGCAGGGTGGCGAAATCCCGGCCCGCGCGGGCGGCGAGGATATCGGAGAGGATGCGGAAATTCTGGTTCACATAGGAATAGCGGCTGCCGGGGGCGAAATGCAGGCTGGTGGTGCCGCGCAGCACCCGCGCGGCCTCGGCATCACCAAAAGGCGCCTCCACCGGGCTGCCATGCAGCATGGCCACAGCCCAGTAATCCCGCAGGCCCGATTGGTTATGCGCGAGGTGCAGCGCCCCCGGCACCAGGCCGGCAAGCCCGGGCAGCATGGCGCGCACATCACCATCGAGCAGCGCCGGGTCGGGGAAGGCATCGAGCATCGCCGCACAGGTGAATTGCTTGGTGATGGAGCAGATCCGAAACAGGCTGGCCGGGGTGAAGGGGATGCGCCTTTCGGCATTGGCATAGCCCCAGGCATGGCGGGCCAGCACCTCGGAACCGCGCAGCACGGCCACTGCGCCGCCGGGGCCGGGATAGGCGCGTGGGAGATGGGAGAGGCAGGTGTCGAGGTTCATGCCGCCATGCCAGCACGCTAGGCGGGGGCGTCAATCCCGCTTCAGGCGAAGGGGGATGGGGGTGGGTGGTTTTTCTTCCGCAGCGGCAGGATTAGGTCAGGCTCAGATTAAAAATGGCCCATCTTCGAGGTTGATAAATAAATCACATGACACTAAGGTTGCGTTTTGATGACGCTTCAATGACGAGGCCTGCATGGGCATCAATGCTGCGTGCTGATAATTGCTTGCTTCACGCAAACTTCACGCGACATGCCGCGTGCGGCGTATATTCGGAGGCCGAAATCTTTGAGCGTTTCCAGAGTCGAACAGATAGGCTAGTCGGACATGCAGCATACCGGGCCCAAGACACGCTACCGCAGCGTCTTCATTTCGGACCTTCATCTCGGCACCAGAGGGTGCCGCAGCGATTTTCTGATCGATTTTCTCCGCCGCACGGATTGCGACCATCTCTATCTGGTGGGCGATGTGGTGGATGGCTGGCGGCTGAAAAAGAGCTGGTACTGGCATGATGAATTCGACACCGTGGTGCGGATGATCCTCGACAAGGCCGAGGCCGGCACCCGCGTGACCTACATACCGGGCAATCATGACGAGGTGTTCCGCCAATGGCTCGGCCTTGAGGTCGCCGGTGTGAAGTTGGTCCGCGAGGCGGTGCATGAGGCTGCCGATGGCCGCAAATATCTTATCATTCATGGCGATGAATTCGATGGCGTGATCCGCTATGCCAAATTTCTGGCACTACTGGGTGACTGGGCCTATGATTGGGCGTTGGTGTTCAATCGGGTGTTCAATAATGTGCGCCGCCGGTTTGGCTACCCTTATTGGTCACTGTCGCAATGGCTCAAGCGCCAGGTGAAGGAGGCGGTGAAGACGATTGACCGCTTTGAGGCGGCGCTGGCCAATGAGGCGCGCCGGCGCGGTTTGGATGGCGTGGTCTGCGGCCATATCCATCACGCCGAAATGCGCGAGGTGAATGGCGTGATGTATATGAATGACGGCGATTGGGTGGAGAGCTGCACCGCGCTGGTCGAGGATGCCAATGGGCAGTTCCGCCTGATCGACTGGGCGGCGGAGAATCGCCTGAGCATGTGGCGCAATCCTGTGGCCGTGACGGAGCCTGTTCCCGCTTGAGCGACTTGGCCACGCTGGAGCGCCCTCAGAGCCGTCTCACCCCCATCCGCCTGCTTATGGTGAGCGACGCCTGGACGCCGCAGGTCAATGGCGTGGTTCGCACCCTGGCCAAGGTGGCTGATGAGTTGCGCGCCATGGGCGATGAGGTGGAGGTGATCGGCCCTGATCGTTTTCCCACCCTGCCCATGCCGAGCTATCCGGAGATTCGGCTGGCGCTGCTGCCGCGCTTTCGCCTGGCCCGTCTGGCTGAGAGCTTTGGCCCGACTGCGGTGCATATCGCCACCGAAGGCCCGCTCGGCTGGGCGATGCGAGCGCTATGCCTGCGCCGGGGCTGGCCGTTCACCACCAGCTTCCACACCCGCTTTCCGGAATATCTGCACGCCCGCACCGGCATTCCCCCGCGCATGGCCTGGGCGGTGATGCGCCGCTTCCACAATGCCGGGGCCGGCACTTTTGCCGCAACCCCGAGCCTGCACTCCGAATTGGTGAGCCGGGGCTTCAAGCGCGTGCTGCCCTGGACGCGCGGCGTGGATCTGTCGCTGTTTTCGCCCGGGCCCTCGGATGATTTCGCCGATCTGCCGCGGCCGATCTTTCTCAATGCCGGCCGTGTGGCGGTGGAGAAGAATATCGAGGCCTTTCTCAGCCTCGACCTGCCGGGCACAAAAGTGGTGGTGGGTGATGGGCCGCAGCGGGCCGAATTGGCGCGGCGCTTCCCCAATGTGCATTTCGCCGGCTGGCGCATGGGCGAGGGCCTGGCGGCCGCCTATAAGGCAGCCGATGTCTTCGTCTTTCCCTCGCGCACCGATACATTTGGCCTGGTGCTGCTGGAGGCGATGGCCTGTGGCACGCCGGTGGCGGCCTATCCGGTGATGGGGCCGCTCGATGTGGTGGCCGATAGCCCCGGCGGCGTGCTGGATGAGGATTTGCGCTCCGCCTGCCTCGCAGCGCTGCAATGCCCGCGTGACCTCGCACGCGCCCATGCCGAGCGGTTTTCCTGGCCGGCCTGTGCTGCAAGCTTTCGCCGCCAACTCGCTCTGCTGCCCGAAATCCTGCATCCCCGCCGGGGCGACCGGGTGGCTTGAAGCCGCCGCCCGGTTGCGCGAGCGTTTCACGCTCGCTACCAAGTTGCGGATGCCCCATGGACTGCCATGCTCAAACGCCTGATACGCAAGCCTTTCGTGCAGGCGATGGGGGCATGGCTGCTTGGGCTCTACCTTGCCTTCGTCTATGCCACCACGCGCTGGCGGATGATGGGCCATGAGCAATTGCCGGCACTTTTGGCGCAGCACCCCACGCTTATTGCCGGGTTTTGGCATGAACGCCTGCCGCTCATGCCAGCACTCTGGCGCCGGGCGCGGCGGGGCAATCCCGCCCTGGAGCGGGGGCCCTGCCATGTGCTGGTGTCGCGCCATCGCGATGGGAGGTTTATCGGCCAGGTGGTGCGCCGATTCGAGATCGAGATGGTGAATGCCTCGAGTTCACGCGGCGGTGCGATTGGTATGCGGGTGCTGCTGCGGCAATTGCGTGACGGGGCGATGGTGGTGATCACCCCCGATGGCCCGCGCGGGCCGCGGCGGCGGGCAGCACCGGGCATCGCCCAATTGGCCGCGGCTTCGGGCATGCCGGTGCTGCCCACCGCCGCGGCTTCCAGCCATCATATTCGGCTGAAAAGCTGGGACAGGATGATGCTGCCTTTGCCCTTTGGCCGCGGTATTGTGTGCATGGGCCCGCCCATTATGGTGCCGCGCGACGGGGCGGAGGGCGCGCTGCCCGCCATCGAGGCGGCGCTGAGCGAGATTGTCGAGGCCGCTGACCGCGCCATTGGGATAGCACCGCTATGAGCCTTTTGTGGCATTTCGCCACCTCCGCCGCCGCGCCCTTCATCCCCTTCTGGCTGAAGCGTCGGGCCGGCCGTGGCAAGGAGGAATTGGCCCGGCTGGAGGAGCGCTATGGCCGCAACCCCAATCGGCCGCCGGGCACGCTGATCTGGCTGCATGGCGCGAGCGTGGGCGAGGGGCTCTCCCTGCTGCCGCTGATCGAGGCGCTGGCCGAGCGGCTGCCCGAGGCGCATTTCCTGCTCACCACCGGCACGGTCACCTCGGCGCGGCTGACCATGGAGCGCCTGCCCGAGCATCTGCGCGAGAGGGTGCAGCATCGCTATGCACCGATTGACGTGCTGGCCTGGGTGGCGCGGTTTCTGGCCGGGTGGAATCCCACCATCGCGATCTTCGCCGAATCCGAACTCTGGCCGAACCGGCTATTGGCGACCAAGCATGTGCGGGTGCCCATGGCGCTGGTGAATGCGCGCATTTCGTTCAAATCGGCTGAGACCTGGCGGCGCTGGGCGCCGGGGCCAGCGCGGCGGATGCTGCGCGGCTTCAGGCTGATCCAGCCGCAAAGCACCAATGATGAGTCCAGGCTGCGCGGCTTGGGGGCGCTGGGGATGATGCCCTCGGGCGACCTCAAGGCCTCGGCGCCGCCGCTGCCGCATGACCCGGCGGCGCTTGAGGCGTTGCGGCATGGCGGAAAGACCTTCGTCGCCGCCAGCACCCATCCTGGCGAGGAGGTGGTGATTGCCGCCGCCCATGCCTTGCTGGCGGAGCGCCATCCTGGGCTGCGCACCATCATCATCCCCCGCCATCCGGAGCGCGGGGCGGAGGTGGCGGGGTTGGTTGGCGGCACGCGGCGCTCGCTGGGCGAGGTGCCAGGGCCGCTGCATATTGCCGATACGCTTGGTGAATTGGGCCTGTTCTACCGCCTGGCCGATGTGGCCCTGGTGGGCGGCAGCCTGGTGCCGCATGGCGGCCAGAATCCGATGGAGCCGGCGAGGCTGGGCTGCCCCATCCTGCTCGGCCCGCATACCGGCAATTTCCAGGAGCGGGTGCTTGATCTGCGCGAGGCTCAGGCGGTGCGGGTGGTGGAGCCGGGTGATGCGGCGACGCTGGCGGCGGCTGTGCATGATGTGCTAACCAAGCCCCGCGAGGCCAAGCGGATGGCCGATGCCGCGCATGATGTTGCCCAGAAGGCGACAGGCACGGCGGATCGGCTGGCCGATGAGATCGTGACATGGTTGCGCCCGGCGGAGTCCTCCCCACAAGGGGGCGAGGTGCGGGCGCCTGAAGCGGAACGGGAACACCAAACGCCTTGATGCGCGCCCCAGGTTTCTGGTCGGGCGGTGGGGGAATTTTCCCGCTGCTGCTCTCCCCCATCGCGGCGGTCTATGCCGGCGCGACGGCGCGGCGCATGGCGGCGCCGGGCTGGAAGGCGCCCATCCCCGTGGTGTGCTGCGGCAATGCCACCGCGGGCGGCGCGGGCAAGACGACCCTCGCCTTGGATATTGGCCGCCGTTTGGCCCGGCGCGGTGTGGGCGCGCAATTCCTGCTGCGCGGCTATGGCGGTGCCATGAAGGGGCCGGTGCGGGTGGTGGAAACCCTGCACAGCGTGCGAGATGTGGGCGATGAGGCGCTGTTGCTGGCGCATGAGCGCCCGACCTGGGTTTCGGCCGATCGCGCGGCGGGGGCGCAGGCGGCGGTGGCCGCCCGGGCGCAGGCCATTGTGATGGATGATGGGCTGCAAAACCCGACGCTGGAGAAAGACCTCTCGCTGCTGACCATTGATGGCGGCTATGGCTTTGGCAATGGCCGGGTGATCCCCTCGGGGCCGCTGCGCGAGCCGGTGGCGGCGGCGGCGGCGCGCTGCCATGCTGCGGTGCTGATCGGGCCTGATGAGACGGGCGCGCTGGCCGCCCTGCCCCCTGGCTTGCGCGTGTTACGGGCAAGGCTAGTGCCGGGGCCTGAGGCGGCGGCGCTGGCCGGGCGGGCGGTGATGGCATTTTGCGGGATCGCCAATCCGCAGAAATTCTTCGCGACCCTGACGGAGGCTGGCGCCATCCTCGCCGGCCGCGCCCCCTTTGCTGACCATTACCCCTTTGATGAGGGCGATATGGAGACGCTGCTGAAGGAGGCGGCGAGCCTGCGGGCCATGCCGGTGACGACGCGCAAGGATTTCGTCCGCATTCCCCAGAAATACCGCGAAGCGGTGAGCGTGGTGACGGTGGCGCTGGAATGGGATGAGAGCAGCCAGATTGAGGAACTGCTAGAACCCCTGGCGCATGGCATGCCGCTGGCGCTGTAAGGCTCGGCCGAAGGGCTCAGCCGGTGCTGAGACTCAGCTTGCTGGCGCTGGGCGGGATATCGTGTGCGGGGTTCTCGTCGAAGAAGCCCTCGGGGTGCAGAGAGAAGCCGCAGGTGATGACCGGCGTGAGCGTGGCGGTGGCGGCGTTGGAGGGGCTCGGCCTCGTGAGTGCATTGCCGCCCGACCAGGCGCGGATGCGCGCGGCGGCCCTGGGATGCGGCGGTGGCGGTGGCAGAGGCGGCACCGCTCTCGCTGCGCGCCGCCAAGGCGGCCTTCTTCGAATTGACGCGGCGCGATGGCCCGGCCCATCTGGCACGGGCCGAGAAGCGCCAGCAGCGCTTTGTGGGGCGCTAGCCAGGTGCTGATGGCGGAGCAGAGTAGCGAAAAGGCTTTGCCCTCTCACCCTCTCCCACCAGGTTCGACATACATGTCGACGATTGTCCTGGACCTTTGAGTATTTAAATCAAAAATCTAACGAAGGTGCAGGAAACTGAGTTTCCTGCTGGGGTGCTCGAGGGGCTAAGCCCCTCGATCTTGCTTTAGAGCCTGTTCCGTTCGCCTCGGCTCACTGCACAGGCTCTAAGCTTTTGTTTGTCGAGCATCTTTATCCGTTCAAACGATTCCGTTTGAACGGATGATGCTCTAGCGCCCTATTCGTGTCCCAGCGCCGCCCCAGCAGCCCTGGTTTTTTAACCGACGCCGAGCAATTCCACCTCAAAAAGCAGCGTCGCATTGGGCGGAATAACGCCGCCAGCGCCACGCGCGCCATAGCCCAGCTCCGGTGGAATCACGAGGGTGCGGCTGCCGCCCACCTTCATGCCGGCAAAGCCCTGGTCCCAGCCGCCGATCACCTGGCCCACGCCGAGGGTGAATTCGAAGGGCTGACCGCGATCACGCGAGCTGTCGAACTTCCGGCCCTTATTCTCCGGTGCCGCGGGGTCATAGAGCCAGCCGGTGTAATGCACGCTGATCTGCTGCCCGGCAGTCGCCTCAGCGCCGGTGCCGATGGTGGTGTCTGTTGTCATGGTCGCTCTCCCTTGGGGCTGTGATGGCGGCAGTTACAGGTCAGCGGCGCCTGGCGGCAAGCCCGGCGGGTGAGGGGGGGGCCTGGCGTATGGGCTTGCCGCCGCCGGCCGATGCTGTAGCAGGGCCGGCCATGGCAAACGCGCATCCGGCTTTTCCCCAGGGCTCGCCCTTGCAGGCGCTGTTCGAGGCGCCGATGCGCCCGGGCGTGGTGGCATGGATCGGCCTGCGCCCGGAGCGCCGAGCGGCCATGCAGATTGTCGATACCGCAGCACTCATCGCGGGCCAGGGCCTGGTGGGCGATCGCTACCGCTCCAGCCGCAATGGCGGGCGGCAGGTGACGCTGGTCTCGGCGGCGCATCTGCAGGCGGTGGCGGATTTTCTGGGCCTGGATGCGCTGGCGCCGGAGCGGCTGCGGCGCAATATCGTGGTGCGGGGGATCAACCTGCTGGCGCTGAAGGGAAGGCCATTTCGCCTCGGCGGAGCGCTGCTGGAATATAGCGGTGAATGCCATCCCTGCTCGCGCATGGAGGAAGAATTTGGCCCCGGCGGCTATAATGCGCTGCGCGGGCATGGCGGCATCAATGCCCGGGTGCTGGAGGGGGGTGCCTTGCGGCTGGGCGATAGGCTCACGCCGTTATAGTTCAGTTCCAGAGGACCCTGGCCGCCATCGCCACCGCCGTGGCCGCCAGCACCCACAAGGCCACCCGGCGGTAGCGCGCATCAGGGCTGCGGGCATAGAGCGCCGCACCCAGCGCCGAGCCCAGCCAGACCCCCGGCAGCCCCGCCAGCGCCAAGAGCGCGACCTGGCCATCGATGCGCCCGAGCAAAGCCAGCGGCACCAGCCCGGCCAGGGCGGTCAGCATGAAGAGCACGATCATGGCACCCCGCCCCGCCTCGGCGCGCATGGGCGATGCCAGATACATGGCGATCACCGGCGGGCCTGGCATGGCGGCCAGCCCATTGCACAGCCCCGACATCGCGCCAAAGACCAGCACAAGGGGCCCACGCGGCGTGCGGCTGAGGCTGAAGCCACCGCCCAGAATGGCCACTGTCAGCCCCACCAGCACGGCGATGGCCAGGCGCACGGGCGCTGCCGGCAGCATGGTCAGTGCCCAAAGGCCCAAGGGGGTGGTCAACGCCGCCCCCAGGGCGAGCCGGCCGAGCGAGGGTTTATCCGCCACCGCCCAGGCACCACGCAGCCCCTGCAGGCTGACGGCCAATTGCAAGAGCATCACCACCGGCACCACATCGGCCGGCGGATGCAGCAGGCTGAGCAGCGGCATGGCGGCAATGGCGAAGCCAAACCCCGAGAAGCCGCGCAGCAACCCGGCGAAGAACAGCATGGCAAGGCTGAGGGCGATGTCAGCCATCAATTGATGGCCACGAGGCAATGGCATCGGTCGAACAGGACAGCCCCGCGCGGCATGCGCCGGGCATTTCCATGGATTGTTCGGCTGATGCTGGGGGATTGACCACGCCAACACGCCAGCACAGCTGGCCCTGGCAAGCTAGCCCAGCGGCCGCAAGCGCCCCATGCGCGCGGGGCCCAAAGACGCTTTTGCCAGCACCTGCTGGACCATCATTGATTTTCAATAATATCATCGGGATGAACGGGACTATCTGCCTGTTGCGGAGGGCTGGCGGAGGATCGGGGCTGAAAGCCCGCACATGCCTCCCCTGCCTTCCTGTAGTTGAAAGGGAGCAAGCAATGAGCGGCCACCAGCACCAGATACCAATTCGCGAGGATTGGCTGGCCACCACCACTGAGGCGATTCTCGACCCCGGCCAGCGGATCATCGACCCCCATCACCACCTGTGGGAGCGTGCCGGCTGGCGCTATCTGCTCGATGAGATGCTGGCCGATATCCGCTCGGGCCATGATGTTCGGGCCACGGTGCTGGTGCAGTCCAGCCGCTCTTTTTCGCGGGCCGCGGGGCCCGAGGCGATGCGCCCGGTGGGCGAGACGGAATTCGCCGCCGGCGTGGCGGCCATGTGCGACAGCGGGCTTTATGGCGATGTCAGGGTCTGCGCCGGTATCGTCTCCCAGGCCAATCTGATGCTGGGGGCGGCGGTCCGCCCGGTGCTGGAGGCGCATGCGGCAGCGGCGGGCGGGCGCTTTCGCGGCATCCGCCACATCGCCTGCTGGGACCCTGATCCTGGGCTGCTGAACCCGGCCTATGCGCCGCCGGAGCGCATGCTGGAGCGGGAAGATTTCCGCCAGGGCATCGCCGTGCTGGGCGAGATGGGGCTGAGCTTTGATGCCTGGCTGTATTTCCACCAGATTCCGGAACTGACCGCGCTGGCGCGGGCCTTTCCGCAATTGCCCATCGTGCTGAACCATTGCGGCGGCGTGCTGGGCATCGGCCGCTATGCGCAGATGCGCGAGGAAGTCTGGACCCGCTGGCAGGCCGCCATCGCCGAATTGGCCACCTGCCCCAATGTGATGGTCAAGCTGGGCGGGCTTGGCATGCGCCTGCCCGGCTTTGGGCTGGAGGAGGGCGCCACGGCCCCCGATTCCGTCACCCTTGCCGCCGCCTGGCGGCCCTGGATGGAGGAGATCATCACCCGCTTCGGACCCGCGCGGTGCATGTTTGAGAGCAATTTCCCGGTCGATAAGGGCGGCTTCAGCTATGCCGTGGGCTGGAACGCCTTCAAGCGCTTGGCTGCGGGGGCCTCTGCTGAGGAGAAGGACGCGCTGTTCTGGGGCAGTGCGGCACGCTTCTACCGGCTGGGCTGATCACCAGGCGGGGTCGAGCCCGAGGCCTGGCCCCGTGGGCACCGCTATATGGCCGGCCACGGGGTCGAGCGCCTTACCATAGGGCGCGGCCTGCAGATCGGCATAATAGATCTCGATCGGCTGCGCCTCCTCTGCCGCAGCAAGGAAATGCAGGCTGGCCAGCAGGCCGGGGCCGAAATAGGGGCAATGGGGCACCAGCTCCACGCCCGCCAACCGGGCGAGTTCCGCCACCTGGCGCATGGCGGTGAGGCCGCCGATCTTGGTCACGCTGGGCTGGGCCACATCCAGGGCACCAGCGGCAAAGAAGCGGCCGAACTCCTCGGGCGAGCCGATATTCTCGCCGCCCGCAATGGGGCAGCGCGCCGCATTGCGCACGGTGGCGATGCCGGTGAGATCCTCGGGCGGCCAGATCGGCTCCTCCACCCAGGCGATGTTCATTCCCTCCACCGCGCGGCAGAAATCCATCGCCTCCGCCTCGCTGCCCCAGGCGCAATTGATGTCGAGCATAAGGGGCACCTCAGGCGGGGCGGCGGCGCGGGCGGCGCGGATGCAGGCCAGATCCACCTCATGCAGCTTGATCCGGGCATAGCCGCGCGCCACCGCCTCGCGGGTGTTGCGCGCCACATCCTCGGGCACGCCATAGCGCAGCAGGCTGGCATAGGCCTCCACCCGCTCGCGCGCTGCCGAGCCCAGCAGCGCATGCAGCGGCTTGCCCGCGCGCTTGCCTGCCAAATCCCATAGCGCGATGTCGATGGCGGAGATCGCAAAGGTCACCGGGCCGCTGCGGCCGAAATTATGGAAGCGCCGCTGCAGCATCAACGACAATGCGGCGGGTCTTGTCGCGTCCTGGCCGATGGCGGCGGGGGCGATCAGGCGGTCCAGCGCGTCCTTGGTGGTGTCCACGAGGTTGAAGCCAAACCCCTCGCCCCAGCCATGCAGCCCATCCTCGGTCTCGACCCGCACCACCAGCGTGTCCATGCCGCGCAGATGCAAATTGCCGCCCACACCGCTGCTGCCAGCGCCATAGGTGAAGCTGCTGCGCTGAATGCGGCTTTCGATACGCGTGATCTTCATGGCTATCCCCACCCTTCCGACTTGACCGTCTCTGGCTAATACTGGCCCCAAGGCTTCGGGCATGAAACCCAGGCCATGGAGGAATTCTGCCATGTGGCGCATCACATCCCTGGCCTTGCTGGCCGCCCTGCCGGTTCTGCTGGGTAGCATTCCGGCGCGAGCGCAGGAGAATTTCCCAACAAGGCCGATTCGCTTCATCGTGCCCTTCGCCCCGGGTGGGCCGTCCGACATCGTGGCCCGCATCATGGCGCCGCGCATGCAGGTGACGCTGGGCCAGCCCCTGGTGGTGGAAAACCGCGTGGGCGCCGGCGGGGTGACCGGGGTGGAGGCCGCGCTGCGCGCCCCGGCGGATGGTTATACCATCTCCATCGCCTCGGCCGGCGCGCTGGCCATTTCGCCCCGGCTGCCGCGCGGCACGCCCTATGACCCGCTGCGCGACCTCGCAGCCATCACCCTGGGCGTGCTGGTGCCCGAGCCATTGGTGGTGCATGCCGCCCTGCCCTATCGCAGCATGGCGGAGCTGATCGCCGCCGCCCGGGCGCGGCCGGGGGCGCTGAACTACGCCTCCTCCGGCCCTGGCAGCATGCCGCATCTGGCGGCCGAGCAATTGCAGGCGGCAGCGGGCATTCAGCTCACCCATGTGGCCTA
Organism: Rhodovarius crocodyli; assembly: GCA_945901085.1. Taxonomy (GTDB): domain Bacteria; phylum Pseudomonadota; class Alphaproteobacteria; order Acetobacterales; family Acetobacteraceae; genus Rhodovarius; species Rhodovarius crocodyli_A. The sequence continues at coordinate 23,857 of CAMDJV010000004.1, forward strand.
TCGTGGCGGCGCGCCGCTGACCATGGCGGTGGTGCAGAATGAGGCACAGCTGGGCTTTGCCGATCTGCCGATTCTGCTGCCGCATATCCGCTCGGGGGTGCTGCGTGCCCTCGCCGTGGGGGCGAGTGCGAGGCTGCCATGGATCCCTGATGTGCCCACCATGGCGGAGCTTGGCATGCCTTCTGTCGATGCCTCGAACTGGCATGGCATAGTGGCCCCTGCCCGGGTGCCGGAGCCTATCCTGGTGCTGCTCCACCGCGCCGCCGCCGGGGCGCTGCGCGACCCTGAGGTGGCGCGGCTGCTCAATGACCAAGGCGCTGTGCCCGGCGGCAATTCGCGTGCCGAGTTTGCTGCCTTTATCGCCTCGGAATTGACCAAATGGGGCGAGGTCATCCGCCGGGGCAATATTCAGGGCGAGTGAGCAGGCCGGCCTGGGCATCAGCCCAAGGCGCAGCCAGCCTGACCTCGCGGTTGGGTTTACGCCGGTTCGGCATTTCCATTGGGCGGGCGCGGGGCAACGCTGAAACCCTACGCCATCTTCCACGTTCACATCCCATAGCAACACGCATGGGACAACTGAACATGGCACTTCGCCGCCAAATCCTCGCTGCCGCCGGCCTGGCCCTGAGCGCGCCCAGCATTCTTCGGGCACAGCCCAGCGCTGCCATTCCGGATGCGATGATGGCCGATGGCCGCTTCGCCAGCTTCATGGAGTTGCTCGAGCGCAGCCCAGCCCTGAATCTGCTGCGCGGTGCGGGACGATTCACCGTCTTCGCGCCCACCGATGCGGGGGTGAACACCATTCCCGCCACGCTGCGGGCTGGATTTACCGGGGTAGCGGGTGGTCCGAGTGCTTCGGCGGGCGATGCCGGGTCGCTGGCCGCGCTGGTGAACCTGCATATCGTCGAAGGGGTGTATCCCCTGTCGAGCTTCACGGCGCCCAGCACGATCCTGCGCAGCCGCAACGGCACCGGGCTGAAGGTCGAGCGCACGCCGCAGGATAGTTTGCGCGTCACCCTGGCCGATGATGTGGGGCCTGGGGTGGGTGGCATAAACCGGCCAAGCCCGGCGACGATTCTGATGCCGGTGGTGATGGCGGCGAATGGTGTCATTCTGCCCATCGATGTGGCCCTGCTCAAATAGCCGGAAGGCGGTTGGGGCCAAGGGGTGCTGAATAGAGCCGGTCTCGGCCCAATAGAAAAACCCGCCCGCCGCGGGGCGCGAAGGCCGCCAGGGCGGGGTCGCGCACATCCAGCCCGCCGGTGAAGGCGCCAAAGGCCGGCAGCACCACGCGGCGGGGGTCGGCCAGGAAGCAGGGGCGGGAGATGGCGCCGGCCCGGGTCTCAAGGCTGGCCTTGGGGTGGAAATGGCCGCTCACCTCCACCTCATTGTATCGGGCGAGCGGCGCGCCGCCGATATGGCGGAAGGTGATGGGGCCCAGCGTCAGGCTCTCCATCGCCTGGCCGGGCAGGCCTGTGGGCAGCACCGGATCATGATTGCCCAGCACCCAGGTGACATCGAGCGGGCCGAGCAGGCGGAGCAGCATGGCCCTATCCTCGGCTGCCATGCGTTGCTCGGCACTCGCATCGTGGAAACTGTCGCCCAGCAGCACCACCCGGCTGGGCGCGTGCCGCCGCAGGGCCTGCGCCAGGCGGGAGAGCGTCTCGCGCGTGTCATAGGGCGGCAGCATGCGGCCGCGGGCAGCGTGGTGGCTGGCCTTTTCAAGGTGCAAATCCGCCACGGCGAGAAGCCGCTGGGCGGGCCAGAGCAGGACGCCCGAGGGGCAGAGCATCAGGCGCTCGCTGGCAATGTGCAGGGGGGCTGCGATCATCGCCGGGCCGCTTTAGGGGCCGCGCGAATAAACCTGTTCCGGCGCGGGGCCTTAGGCGTCTCTCGCCGCGGCCGAGGGGTGGGGTCCTCGCTCACCACGGCCAGCGATTCGGAAAACATCTCAGCGCCATCGGTCGCGTCATGCACCAGGGCAGCGGCTTCGGCCAGCAGCGCATCCTCGGCGCCACCGGCGACCCATTCGCGCCCCTCCTCTATCAGCGCGGGCACCGCCAGGGGGGAGACGCGGTCGAGCCTGATATGGCGGATATTCTGCCGCACCCGGGCCAGCAGCGCGGCGATGCGGCCGATATCGGTGAGCCCTGCCGCGGCCTCGGCGCGGGTGGCGCGCAGCAGCACATGGTCCGGCTCATGCCGGCGCAGGACGTCGTAGATGAGGTCGGCATTGACCGTCATGGCGCGGCCGGATTTTTCCTGGCCCGGGTGATGTTTTTCCAGCAGCCCCGCGATGGTGGCGATGTTGCGAAAGGTGCGGCGGAGCATGGAGCTTTCATTGATCCATTCCTCCAACTCCTCGCCGAGGATATCCTCCTCGAAGAGCGGCTGCACATCCACTGGCTCGAAGGCGCTCCACACCGCCAGCACGTAATCGGTGCCGACATAGCCGAGCGGGCCATAGCCCAGCTTTTCCATTCGCTTGGTGATCAGCATGCCCAGGGTTTGATGCGCCAGCCGCCCCTCGAAGCAATAGGCGACGAGGAAGAATTTTTCCCCGCGCGGGAAGACCTCGACGAGGAGTTCATCGGGGGCGGGCAGCACGCTGCGCAGCGCCTGCATCGCGAGCCATTCACGCACCTCTTCGGGCAAGGCGGGCCAGCGGCTTTGGTCATGCAGGATGGCCCGCACCTCGGCGGCGAGATAGGTGGTGAGCGGCATGCGGCTGCCGGCATAGGTGGGCACGCGGGCCTCGCCATCGCCACCGCGGCCGACCAGGGCGGCATTGGCCTCCATCGCCTCGAAGCGCAGCACCTGGCCGGCGAAGAGGAAATTATCGCCGGCCCGCAGGGTGGAGATGAACCATTCCTCCACCTCGCCCAGATAGGGGCCGCCGCGCATGCGCAGCTTGACCAGCGGCGTCTCGATGATGGTGCCGAGATTCATCCGCAATTGCCGCGCCACCACCGGGCCGCGGATATGCACCAGGCCCTCGGCATCGCGGAAGAGTTTGGCGAAGCGTTCATAGGAGCGGAGCGCATAGCCGCCATCCTCGACAAAGCGCAGCGTGTCATCGAAATCGCGCCGGGTCAGGGCGGCATAGGGGGCGGCCTGACGGATTTCGGCGAAGAGCGCATCGGGGTGGAAAGGGCCGTGGCAGGCCATGGCCAGGATGTGCTGGGCCAGGACATCAAGGCCACCCGGGCGCGGTGCTTCACCATCCTGCTTGCCGGCGGCCACGGCCTCGATGCTGGCCATGCATTCGATCACCTCGAAACGATTGGCTGGCACCAGCATGGCGCGGGAGGGCTCATCCATGCGGTGATTGGCCCGGCCCACCCTTTGCAGCAGGCGGGAGACGCCCTTGGGCGCGCCCACCTGCACCACCTGGTCCACCGCGCCCCAGTCGATACCCAGATCGAGGCTGGCAGTGGCGACCACGCCGCGCAGTTTGCCGGCGGCCATCGCGGCCTCCACCTTGCGGCGCTGCTCCACCGTGAGGCTGCCATGATGGAGGGCGATGGGCAGGCTGTCCTCATTGAGTTTCCACAGCGCGGCGAAGACCAGTTCGGCCTGGGCGCGGGTATTGACGAAGACGATGGTCACGCCGCTCGCGGCGATGGCGCGGTAGATTTCCGGTGCCGAGGCTAGGCCCATATGGCCGCCCCAGGGCAGGCGGCCTTCGGGGAGTTGAATCGTGATGTCGGGCGCAGCACCGCCGGCCACGGTGATGAGGCGCACATCCTCAGGCTTGGCATGGCGGGAGACATGCGCCCGCAGCGCCTCAGGATGGGCGACCGTGGCGGAAAGCCCGACATGGCGCGCCTGGGGGGCGAGGCTGGTCAGGCGCGAGAGGGCCAGGAAAAGCTGGTCGCCGCGCTTGGTGCCGGCCAAAGCGTGGATTTCATCCAGCACGACGCAGCGCAGCGTGGCGAACATCACATCCGCATCGGCCAGGCTGAGCAGCAGGGTGAGGGATTCGGGGGTGGTGAGCAGGATATTGGGCGGCTTCTCGCGCTGCCGGGCGCGGCGATTGGCCGGGGTGTCGCCGGTGCGGGTTTCGATGCTGATGGGCAGGCCCATCTCCTCGACCGGCGCCATCAGGTTGCGGGCGATATCCACAGCCAGCGCCTTGAGCGGCGAGATGTAGATTGTGTGCAGGCCCTCGAAGGGGTTTTCCGCCAATTCGACCAGGGAGGGCAGGAAACCCGCCAAGGTCTTGCCACCGCCGGTGGGGGCAATGAGCAGGGTACAGACGCCCTCGCGCGCGGCGGCGAGCATGGCCAATTGGTGCAAGCGGGGTTGCCATCCGCGCGCGGCGAACCAATTCTGAAAGCGTTCTGGCAATGTTCTCACAACGGGGGTCCATACACCGTGCCGCCTCATCCGCAAACCTGGCTGCGCGTGACCCCGGCTGGGCTATGGTGCGAGCCGGGCGATTTTTACATCGACCCATCGCGCCCGGTGGAGCGCGCCATCATCACCCATGGCCATAGCGACCATGCCCGCCCCGGCCATAGCGCGGTGCTGGCCACGGCCGAGACGCTGGCGGTGATGCGGGTGCGGATGGGCGAAGGGCGGGCTGGCATCACCCAGCAGGCGCTGGGCTTTGGCGAGAGGCTTGACCTGAATGGTGTCATTGTCACGCTACGCCCGGCGGGGCATGTGCTGGGCAGCGCGCAGGTGGTGATGGAGTGGCAGGGCGCACGCGCGGTGGTCAGCGGCGATTATAAACGGCGCTATGACCCCACCTGCCCGGGCTTTGAGCCGGTGCCTTGCGATGTCTTCGTCACCGAGGCCACCTTCGCCCTGCCGGTCTTTACCCATCCGCCGGCTTCTGGCGAGGTGCAGAAGCTGCTCGACAGCGTGGCGTTGTTTCCGGGGCGCACGCATGTCATCGGCGCCTATTCGCTGGGCAAGGCGCAGCGGATGATCGCCATGCTGCGCGCGGCGGGCTGGGAGGCGCCGATCTATCTGCATGGCGCGCTGGCGCCGCTTTGCGCGCTGTATGAGGAATTTGGCGTCTCGCTCGGGCCGCTCTTGCCGGCGACGGTGGCGAATAAATCGGCGTTGGTGGGTGCCATCGTGCTCGGGCCGCCCAGCGCGGTGGCGGATAAATGGGCGAGACGCCTCGCCGAGCCGGTGCTCTGCATGGCCTCGGGCTGGATGCGGCTGCGCCAGCGCGCCAAGCAGGGTGGGGTGGAATTGCCCATGGTGATCTCCGACCATGCCGATTGGCCGGAGCTGCTGGCCACCGCAGAGGATGTTCAGGCGCCGGAGATCTGGATCACCCATGGGCGGGAGGATGCGCTGATCCATGCGCTTGCAGGCCAAGGCATTCTGGGCCGGGCCTTGCATCTTGTCGGCCGCGAGGAGGAGGGGGAATGAGCATTCCCGCCTTCGCCACCCTGTTGGAGCGGCTGCTCTTCTCTCCTGGGCGTAACGCCAAGCTGGCGCTGTTGCGGCAATGGTTCGAGACGCAGCCTGACCCGGATCGCGGCCTGGGCCTGGCCGCGATTGCCGGAGAATTGTCTTTTCGCACCGCCAAGCCCGGCCTGTTTCGTGAATTGATCGCGACCCGCACCGACCCGGCACTCTTCGCCATGAGTTATGATTACGTGGGCGATCTGGCCGAGACCATCGCGCTGCTCTGGCCCGATGATGCGCGGGCCAATGCGCCCCCGCCTGGCCTGGCCGAGGTGGTGGAGACGCTGGAGATGGCGGCGGGGGCTGAGGTGCCGGCCATCATCGCCCGCTGGCTGGATGGGCTGGATGCCGGGGCGCGGCTGGCGCTGATCAAGCTGGTCACCGGCGGATTGCGGGTTGGTGCCTCCGCCCGGCTGGCCAAGACGGCGCTGGCGGAATGGTCGGGCCAGCCGGTCAACGAGATTGAGGAGCTGTGGCATGGGGTGCCGCCGCCATACATCGCGCTGTTTGACTGGCTGGAGGGGCGGGGGACGCGGCCTGATCCGGCGGGCGTGCCGATTTTTCGCCCGCTCATGCTCGCCCATCCGCTGGAGGAGGCGGATCTGATCTCGCTCGCCCCGGGGGATTGGGCGGCGGAGTGGAAATGGGATGGCATTCGCGTGCAGCTCACCGCCGTGCCCGGGGGGCGGCGGCTCTGGTCGCGCGGGGCTGAGGATATTTCCGCGAGCTTCCCCGAGATTATCCAGGCGATGGATTTTCACGCGGTGGCGGATGGCGAATTGCTGGTGGTGCGCGATGGGGTTGTAGCGCCGTTTTCGGATTTACAGCAGCGGCTCAACCGCAAATCGCCGAGTGCGAAAATGCTGGCCGATTACCCGGTGGCGGTGCGGCTTTATGACCTGCTCTTCGAGGGCGGCGAGGATCTCCGCCCCCTGCCCTTCGACGCCCGCAGGGCGCGGCTGGAGGCATGGCATGCGCGCGCCCAGCCGGCGCGGATGGATCTCTCGGCGCTGATCGATTTCGAGGATTTCGCAGGATTGGAGGCGCTGCGGGCCGGCGCGCGGGCAGCCAGCATGGAGGGGCTGATGCTCAAACGGCGCGACAGCGCCTATGAACCGGGGCGCATGCGCGGCAAATGGTGGAAATGGAAGCGCGGCACCCAGAATGTCGACGCCGTGCTGATGTATGCCCAGCGCGGCCATGGCAAGCGTTCGAGCTTTTATTCCGACTATACGTTTGGCCTGTGGCGCGAGGCTGAGGGCGGCGAGATGGAGTTGGTGCCGGTGGGCAAGGCCTATTCCGGCTTTACCGATCAGGACCTGCTCTTCCTCGACAAATGGGTGCGCGAGCACACCACCAACCGCTTCGGGCCGGTGCGTGAGGTGGAGCCTGGCCTGGTGCTGGAGGTGGAGTTCGATGCGGCGCAGCGCTCGCCCCGGCACAAATCGGGTGTGGCCATGCGCTTTCCGCGCATTGCCCGGATCCGGCGCGACAAGCCCGCGGTGGAGGCGGATAGGCTGGAGACATTGCTTGCGATGATCCCTGGCGGTTGAATACCCGACTCACGGAGGAAACAAGCATGGCCATCACCCCCAATCACACGCTGGACAAGCTGCGCGCGGGAAAAACCGCGATCGGTTTTGGCATTCATCACCTGCGCGGCCCGGTGGCGGGCGCCCTGGCCGCAGCCTCTGGCTTTGACTGGATTTTCATTGATATGGAACATGGCGCGATGAGCGTGGACCAGGCCAGCGCCATGTGTGTGGCGGCCCAGGGCCAAGGTGTGACCCCCATTGTGCGCTGCTGCCGCGACGCGCTGTTTGAGGGCACGCGCTGCCTGGATAATGGCGCCATGGGCGTGGTGGTGCCCCATATCGACACCGCCGAGGATGCGGCCGAGATGGTGCGCGCCTTTCGCTTTCCGCCGCAGGGCATGCGCAGCTGGGGTGGGCCGCCCATCCAATATGGCTATCGGGCGCCCGACACCGCCACGGCCCAGGCTGAGACCAATGCGCATATCCTGCTCTGCGGCATGATTGAGACGCCCGAGGCGGTGGCCAATGTCGAGGCCATCGCCGCGACGCCGGGGCTGGACAGCCTGATGATCGGCACTTCGGACCTGACCGCCACCATGGGCATTGCCGGGCAGATCGGCCACCCGGATGTACAGGCGGCCTATGCCCGGGTGGCGGCTGCCTGCGCGGCGCATGGCAAGGTTTTGGGCATGGGCGGGGTTTATGACGAGGTCTGGGCGCCGAAATACGCGGCTTTGGGGGCGCGGTTCATCCTGGGCGGGTCGGACCATTCTTTCCTGATGGCCGGGGCCTCGGCACGGGCGCGGTTTTTGGCCGGGCTGTGAGGGTGGTTTGGCAGGATTGCGAATGATTCGCAAGTTAGTTGCGAATGTCTCGCAACTGCACTATGGGGGGAGCATCACCTCGGATTCTCCCATGCAGCGCCGCCATCTTCTTGCCCTTCCTGCCCTTCTCGCCGCTCCGGCCATCGCGCAGGAGCGCGTGGTCAATATCTACTCCGCCCGCCATTACGACACTGACCGTGAGCTATGGGACGCCTTCACCCGGCAAAGCGGCATTCGGGTGCGGGTGATTGAGGCGAATGTGGACCAGTTGCTCGAGCGCATCCGGGCAGAGGGGGCGAATTCACCGGCCGATATTCTGATCACCGTTGATATCGGCCGGCTGGCGCGGGCCAAGGATGGCGGTGTTTTCCAGCCCACCCGCAATGCGACGCTGGAGGCCCGGATTCCCGCCCATTTGCGCGACCCGCAGGGGCATTGGTTCGGTTTTACCAGCCGCGCTAGGGTGGTGATGTATGACAAGGCCCGCGGCCTGCCGGCGCAGCTGACCCGTTATGAGGATCTGGCACGGGCGGAGTTTGCCAATGGCCTGCTCGTGCGCAGCTCAGGCTATATCTACAATATCGGCTGGACGGCGAGCATGCTGGCGGCCGATGGGCTTGCGGCGACTGAGGCCTGGGCCCGTGGCATTGCCCAGAACCTGGCCCGCCCGCCCTCGGGCGGCGATCGTGACCAGATTCGGGCCATGATCGCCGGCCAGGGGCGCTTGGCCATCGCCAATACCTATTATCTGGGGCTGCTGCATATCTCCCCACGCGCCGAGGAGCGTGAACTGGCCGAGCGGGTGGGGGTGCTTTTCCCCAATCAGGGCGACCGCGGCACGCATATGAATGTTTCTGGTGCGGGGATTATTCGCAATGCGCCCAATCGGGCGGCGGCCGAGGCCTTCTTGGAATATATGGCCAGCCCCGCCGCCCAGGCGCTCTTCGCGGGCAGCAATATGGAATATCCGGTGGTGGCCGATGCGCAGATTCATCCCTTCCTGCGCGGCTTGGGCAGCTTTCGCCAAGACCCGATCAGCGCCAGCGACCTGGCCGCCAATATGCCCGAGGCGCTGCGCCTGATGCAGCGGGCGGGCTGGCGCTGAAGCACGGCGCGGATTGAACAAGTCGGGGCTTCGTGGTTAAGCCGCAGCGCAACACGGAGCGCTCCATGAATCTCGACGCCATCCCCATCGGCAAGAACCCACCCGACGATCTGAACGTCATCATCGAGGTGGGTATCGGCGGCGAACCCATCAAATACGAGATGAACAAGGAAGCGGGGACGCTCTTCGTTGACCGCTTTCTGCACACGCCGATGCGCTATCCCGGCAATTACGGCTTCGTGCCGCATACGCTGAGCGATGATGGCGACCCCATCGACGTGCTGGTGGCCAATACCCGCCCCATCGCGCCCGGTGCGGTCATCAATGTTCGCCCAGTGGGCGTGCTGTTGATGGAAGATGATGGCGGGCATGATGAGAAGATTATCGCCGTGCCCAGCCCCAAGCTCACCAAGCGCTATGTCGATGTGCATGAGGTGACGGATCTGCCGCAGATCACCCTCGACCAGATTCGGCATTTCTTTGAGCACTACAAGGACCTGGAGCCCGGCAAATGGGTGAAGGTGATCGGCTGGGGCAATGCTGCCCGGGCGCGCGAATTGATTCTCGAGGCGATAGAGCGGGCGAAGGCGAGCAAGGGCTGAGGCCCATTCGCCCCGGCCGCCATCACATGCCGGGGCGCTTCAGGCCGCCCGTCCCTCTACCCTGTTGATCACGCCGATCAGCCATTCAATCCGCTCGCCCAGGCTATCGCCACCGATGGGATTGGGCACGGCGCGCACCAGATAGGCGGTGGCATCAAGTGGCGGCTCGGCGAGCCTGGCCGAGCGGGCCAGTCGGGGCAGCATGGCATTGGCCAGCAGCACCAGCTTGCGGCCCTTGGGCACGATGGCGCGCTTCGTCACCGGATCAAAACCCTCCGCGCGGACCATGCGGCCGATCTCGGCGTAAATCCGCCCGGCAGCGCGGATCGAAGAGCGGCAATCGGATGGCAGGGCGGCAATCCCTGCCTCGGAACGGGCATAGAGCATATCGGCATTGGCCAGCATGCGATGGGTGATCTCGCGCAGCGCCGGGGTATAGCTGGGGTTGCGCTGCCAGGCCTCAGGGTCAATTCCGGCCTCACGCATCCAGTCCAAGGGCAAATAGATGCGGCCATTTCGGGCATCCTCACCAATATCGCGGGCGATATTGGTGAGTTGCATGGCAACGCCGAGGTCACAGGCGCGGGCGAGGCGCGGGCCGTCGCGCACGCCCATCAACAGCGCCATCATCGCCCCCACCGTGCCGGCCACCCGGGCGCAATAGGCGTGCAGGGCATCGAGCGTGTCATAACGCCGCTCCTCCGCATCCCATTCAAAACCCTCGATCAGCGCGCCGGGCAATTCCTTGGGCATCTCATATTCAGCGACGACAGCGGCGAAGGCGCGGTCCGCCGGGTGGTTGATCGGCTTGTTGATATAGATGGCATCGAGCCGCTCGCGCAGGCGGCGGACACTGGCCTTGGGGTCGGCCTCAGTGTCCACGGCGTCATCCGCCACGCGGCAAAAGGCGTAGAGCGCGGTGGCCGGCGCGCGCACCCGCCGGGGGAGGATGCGCGCCGCGGTGGCAAAGCTCTTGGAGCCCACGACCAGGGCGGCGCGGCAGGCGGCCAGATCCTCGGGGCGCATCGGGTCGGCCTCAAATGGCGCCAATTGCGGCAGGGTGGACGTCATTGCTTCCCCGGATAGATTGTTTCGGGAGCAGATTGGAGCGGGCCGGCGGGGGCCGTCAATCATCTTCCCGGAGCGCTAGTCTTTGCCGCGCACGATGCAGCCCCCAGGCGACAAAACCGGCCGCGACCGGCACGGCGCCCGCCGTCACCCAGTCAGGGTCGATGCCCCAATGGGGGGCGATGCCCTTGGCGGCGTAACCGGCCAGCCCCACCACGTAATAGGTGATGGCGGCAATCGAGAGCCCCTCCACCGTTTGCTGCAGCCGCAATTGCAGCCGCACCCGGCGGTTCATCGAGAGCAGAACGGCGCCATTCTGCGCCTCACGGGTGATATCGACCCGGGTCTGCAGCAATTGGGTGACGCGCAGCACGCGCCGGGACAGTGCCTCCTGCCGGGCGGTGGTGGATTGGCAAGTGTCCATGGCCGGTGCCAGGCGGCGTTCGGTGAATTCCTGGAAGGTTTGCAACCCCTCCATGCGCTCCTCACGCAATTCGGCGATGCGGCGCTGGACCAGGGCGTAATAGGCGGCGGCGGCGGAGAAGCGGTAGCGCGTCGCTGCCTCCTGGCTCTCGATCTCACTGGCCAGGCGGGTGAGGCGCTCCAGCAGCACCGGCTCGTCTTCAGGGCTCGCCTTGGTGAGGGCTGTGGCGATTTCGGCCAGTTCCTGCTCCCAATGGGTGAGCTTGGGCGAAAGCGCGCGGGCCACCGGCAGCGCCAGCAGCGCCATCATGCGATAGGTATCGATCTCCAGCAGGCGCTGCACATTGCGCCCGGTGATGGAGGAGGACATGCTGCCCTGCACCACCAGGAAGCGGGCAAAGCCATTGCCGCTGATCCTGAAATCGGTGAAGGCGAGGCCACGGCCACCGATGACGGAGCCCACCACCTGATTGTCGCCAAAAATATCCATCGCCAGCGTCTCTTCGGCGTCATGGGCGAGTTCGAGGTCGGCGGCGACCAGCAATTCACCGGGCAGCGCGGCCACCCAGTCGCTCGGCACGAAGGTGATGGCAGGTTCGGCGAAGGGCTTCTCCGCCACACCGTCGCGGATGAACATCACGCGATGGAATTCGGTGTGCTGCTCCCAGCGTATCCGGAAAATCCCCAGATCGGCCGACCAATGGCTGGCGCCATCCCCAGGCGGCACCACGCCAAAGCGCAGCGCCAGGGTGCGCATGGCAGCCAGTGCCGCGCCGCGCGGGGCATCGCCGCTCAACAGCGCCAGATAGGACACCCGCAAGGGCCCCATCAGCGTATCGGGCGGCCTTGCATGCACCTCATAATTCAATTCGGCGCGCAAATGATGTTCAGGCGGCAGGGTCACGCGGGCACCATGATATTGGCCAGCAGCGAGGCCAGCAGGGCGGGGGCTTCTTCGTGTGCGAGATGGCCCAAGCCCGGCCAATCAACAAGGGTGGCGGCCGGAAGAATGGCCTGCACCCGCCGCGCTGTGTCGGGGCTGATGGTGCGGTCACCCAGGGCCGAGACCAAGGTGAGTGGCGTTGTGAGTTTCGGCAGGTCCCGCGCGAAACCCGGCAGGTCCCAAGCCGCCATCATCGCCAGCGTGCCGGCGACATGGCCGGGGCGGCGAAACAGCCGCGCGTAGAGTTCTAGGCCCCGGGCATCGAGGCGTGAGCCGGTCTCGCGCAGCAATTTCTCAACCGTCGCACGGTCCGCCGCCCGCCAGGCAACGAGCCAGGGCACAAAGGGCAGCCCCACCAGGGCACGCGCCAGGGGCGAAAAAATCTGCCCCGCAACGCCGCCCAATGGCAGCAGCGCGCCATTGAGGCTGATGATGTGGCGCGGCGCTATCCGGCCCTCGAGCGCCATGCGAATGGCGATGGCGGCACCGGCGGAATGGCCGATGATGATGTCAGGCCTGACCGCCTCGGCCTGCAGCAGGGCACCAAGATGGGCGGCCATGCCGGCCAGGCCCATTTGCGCCGGTGGCGGGGTGCTGGAAAAGCCATGCCCGGGCAGGTCCATTGCCAGCACCGAGGCGTGTTCGGCCAGCAGCGGCAGAACCCCCCGCCAGGAATGGGTGGCGGCACCGGTGCCATGCAGCAGCACCACCGATGGACCTTGCAGCCCCTTACGCTGGACATGCCATTCAATCCCGCCGGCCTGGACGAAGTGGCTGGCGGCGGCATTGGGCCAGTCGCGGCCATCGAGGCGCCAATCCGGCCTATCGCTCATGATGTGAGGCGCTGTGCGGCGGCCCCCGCGGCGCGCGCCATGCGGGCGGCATCGGCCATGGGCATCGGCAGATAGATGGCGGCCCCGGCCTCGGCCAAAGCGCGGGCAGTGGGCTGCGGCCGGGGGGCGGTATCGAGCAGGATGCAGGATACACCGGCGGCGCGCATCGCCCGGGCGGCGTCCAGCGCATCGAGATTGGCGCGGGTATGGCCGGGCGCGCCATCACGGGCGATATTGGCGCGGCCATCGGTCATCAGCACAATCAGGGCCGAGCGCCCTGCCCGGCGCTCGGCCGCTGCCAATTCCACCGCGGCATCAATGCCCGAGGCGAGCGGGGTGGGCCCGCCGCCGGGCAAGCCGGCCAGGCTGCGCTTGGCACGGGCCAGCGCCTGGGTTGGGGGCAAGAGCACCTCCGCTCGGCTGCCGCGAAAGGCGATGAGCGCCACGCGGTCCCTGCGCACATAGCAATCGGCCAACAATAATTCCACCGCACCCTTCGCCTCGGCCAGACGATTGAGCGCGGAAGAGCCCGAGGCATCGACGGCGAAGATCGCGGTCACCTCATTCTTCTGCTTGTAGCGGCGAATGCGGAAATCCTCGCGCCGGATGGCAATGCGCGCATGCGCCGGTTTGGCGCGGATGGATTGCCAGGGGGCGGCGGCGCGCAGCGTATCAAGCACCGCCATGCGGGCATCGCCACGCGGCTCGCCAACACGCGAACCGATGGGCCGGCCGCGCTTGGCCTGGGCGCGCGCCTCCCCGGCCCGGCCGCCGCTGGTGCGGCTGGTCAGCGCGGCCAGCTTGGCCTTGTCCAGCAGGTCAGTCGGGAGGTTTGCGGCGGCAGCGGCCAGCAGCAGTTCCTCCAACTCCTTGGGGTCGGGCAGCGGCGCCTGTTCGTCGGGCGGCGGCGGCTCATCTTGGTTCTGCTCTGGCGGTGGCGGGGGGGGCTCTGGCTGCTCCTCCTCGCTTTCGGGCGGCGGCGGGGCCATGGTGGCGCGGGGGGCGAGCACCAGGCGGGCGGCGAGTTCAGCATCCGCCTTCTCCACCACCTCGCGGCCATCCAGCGCGGCGGCGGCGCGGGCGGCGTTGAGCGCGAGCAGCACGGCGCGCGGCGAGGCGATACCCAGCGCCATGGCGGCGGCGGTCAGGGCCGCGATGAATTCATCGGCCATGGTGACGGCGGGCAAAAGCGCGCGCGCCTCGCTCAGATCGATATCGGGCGGTGGAGCGTCGGGCAGGATGTGAAAGGCCAGCCGCTCCAGCAGCGCGGGCGGCGCCGTTTCATCGGCCTCGATCCCCTCATCGAGCATCAAGGTACAAAAGCGGCTTTCGGCGTTGAAGGCCACGCTCTCACGCTCGATCACCACGGCGTGGGCATCCATCACCGAGGCGATGCGCGCGGCGGTGCCGCTGGGCATACGCTCGGCCATGGCGATAACCAGGGTGCCGCCATTCACCGCTGCGAGCACACCTGCCTCGGCCACTGGCCGGCCCAGCGCCAGGGTGGCGGTGAGGTCCAGCCCGCCCAATAGGCGGTTATCGGGCAGATCGGGCGGAATACGCCGCCAGGGGGTCTGCCCCATCAGGGCGCGGAAGCCAGCCAGCCATGCGTCACGCTGCGGACCGGCGGCGCAGCGCAGCGCCACGCCGCCAAGACCCGCCGGGTCCACCGCGCAGAGCAGCGCGGCCTCGGCACTCATGACCGGTCCGGTTCGTCGCCCCAGGTCTCGACCACGGCGCGCTCGACACGGCTGGTCGAGGAACTGTCATCGAGGGGGTTGCGGCGCAGCCTGTGGCGCAGCGCCGGCAGCGCCACGCGGCGGAGATGGCTGATTGTGACTTCGGCCGAAGCCTCCAGCGCCGCAAGCGCGCGGGCGGCGCGCAGCAGGGTCAATTCACCGCGCAGGCCATCGGTGCCGAGTGCCATGCACAGCTTCGATGCCTCTTCCAATATCGCGTCTGGCACGCTGACATGGGGCAGCAGCGCGCGGCCGGCGAGGATGCGGGCGCGCTGCGTGGCCTCGGCATCGGCGTAGCGCTCGCAGAAGGCTTCCGCGTCACGCTCGAAGGCGTCGCGACGTTTGACGACCTCAACGCGGGTGGGCAGGTCCTGCGGGGTGCGAAGTTCGACCGCGAGGCCAAAACGGTCGAGCAATTGGGGGCGAAGCTCGCCCTCTTCGGGATTGCCGGAGCCGATCAGCACGAAACGGGCGGGATGGCGCAGCGAGATACCCTCGCGCTCCACCACATTCTCGCCCGAGGCGGCGACATCGAGCAGGAGGTCCACCAAATGGTCCTCGAGCAGGTTCACCTCGTCGATATAGAGAAAGCCGCGATGGGCGCGGGCGAGGAGGCCGGGCTCGAAGGCTTTTTCGCCGCGGGTGAGGGCGCGTTCGAGGTCGAGCGCGCCGACCAGCCGGTCCTCAGAGGCACCGAGGGGCAGGTCCACTACCGGCACCGGCACCATGCCATGGCCTTGCGAGGAGCAATCGGCCGGCATGGCGCAGCCGCGAGCGGGATCACAATTGTAGCGGCAGCCTGGCACCACGGCCATGTCGGGCAGCAATTGCGCCAAGGCGCGCACAGCGGTGGATTTGCCGGTGCCGCGATCACCCAGCGCCAGAACGCCGCCGATCATGGGCTCGACCGCGGCCAGCAGCAGGGCAAGGATCATTTCCTCCTGCGCCACGATGGCGGTGAAGGGAAATACCGGCTTGCGCCGTGGCGGCTGGGCCGCTGCTTGTACCCGCTCAACACCACCGCCGGCTGCGGCGTCAGTGCCATCCATCATGCGGCGCGCTGCAGACTCAGGCTCGACCAGACTTCGCTGAGGGCGGCGATCAGGTGATCGATATCCGCATCACTGTGCAGCGGGCTGGGGGTGAAGCGCAGACGCTCGGTGCCGCGCGGCACGGTGGGGTAGTTGATCGGCTGGACGTAGATGCCGTGCTGCTCGAGCAGCGTATCGCTGATGCGCTTGCAGGCCACGGGGCAGCCCACCATCACCGGCACGATATGGCTGGGATTGGGCAGATGCGGAATGCCGATGGCATCGAGGCGGCCACGCAGCACGGCGACCCGGTCATGCATCGCCGCACGCTCGGCATCGCTCTCCTTCAGGTGGCGGATGGAGGCCGCGGCGCCTGCGGCCACGGCGGGCGGCAGGGCGGTGGAGAAGATGAAGCCCGAGGCGAAGCTGCGGACAAAATCCACCATGCTGGCGGAGCCCGCGATATAGCCGCCGATCACGCCAAAGGCCTTTGCCAGCGTGCCCTCGATGACGGTGAGGCGATGGGCCACGCCATCACGCTCCGACACGCCACCGCCGCGCGCGCCATACATGCCAACGGCATGGACCTCATCGAGATAGGTCATGGCATTGTATTTGTCGGCGAGGTCGCAGATGGCGCCGATGGGGGCGACATCGCCATCCATGGAATAGACGCTCTCAAAGGCGATCAGCTTTGGGGTTTCGGCCGGAATGGCGGCGAGTTTGGCTTCCAGATCCTCCAGGTCATTATGCTTCCACACCACGCATTTGGCGCGGCTGTGGCGAATGCCCTCGATCATCGAAGCGTGGTTCAGCGCGTCCGACAGCACGACGCAATCGGGCATTT
Source organism: Rhodovarius crocodyli (assembly GCA_945901085.1). Lineage (GTDB taxonomy): Bacteria > Pseudomonadota > Alphaproteobacteria > Acetobacterales > Acetobacteraceae > Rhodovarius > Rhodovarius crocodyli_A. The sequence continues at coordinate 40,237 of CAMDJV010000004.1, forward strand.
GCGATGCCAGGGTGGAGAGTGTGGCGAGGTTGGACATGTAGCCTGAATTGAACAGCAGCGCCGCCTCGGTGCCGTGCAGATCGGCCAATTCGGCCTCGAGGCGGATATGATCGGTGTTGGTGCCACCGATATTGCGGGTGCCGCCCGCCCCTGCCCCGCTGCGGTCCAGCGCCTCATGCATTGCACCCAGCACCTTTGGGTGCTGGCCCATGCCGAGATAGTCATTCGAGCACCACACCGTCACCGGCGCGCGGTTGCCTGAGCCGTGATTGGTGGCCATGGGGAATTTGCCGCGATGGCGCTCCAGCTCGGCGAAGACGCGGTAGCGGCCCTCTTCGTGAAGGCCGGCAATCTTGGTCTGGAAGAATGCTTCGTAGTTCATGGTGCCTCCATCGGCCCGGTCATTGTTGTTTTACGGCTCCAGGTCCACAGCGCCTCGGAGCGAATTGGCAGCACCAGGAAGAGGTGCTCGATCACCGCCAGCACCGCGAGGGTGGCCAGCATGGATTTCTCCGCAACCTCAAAGGCGCTGGCGCCTGGCGCACGCGCCGCATCGATCAGCCACCAGCTCAGAGCAATGCAAAGTGCCAAGGAGAAGGGGAAGAAGGCGTTCATCCGGCGCTGGCGGAAAAAACTGCGCAGGTGGGAGAGATGCGCGGGCATCATCGCCTCACCCAGATTCAGCACGCCGAAATAAAGATTCAACTTGGTGGAGAGCCGGGCGAAATACAGCACCGCCCAGGTCCATAGGCCCGACTGGTTCGGCTGGTTCCAGCACACGGCCAACACACCAGCGCCGAGCACCAAGAGCGCGATTTCATGATGCAGGATGGCTGCCACCGCAGCACGAAGCCGCGGCCAACCCACCGTGCCCTGAGGCAGCGGCTGGACCGAAAGCCCCATCACCCGCCCGGTGAGGAAGCCCATCTCGGCCCAGGCCCAGATCAGCACGGCGCAGAGAAAGCCATGGTAAGGCCCGCCGGGGCCGATATCGCGCACGGTGAGCAGCAGCCCCAGAAAGGCGCCCCCCAGCACGGCCGAAGCGCCCATCATGCTCCAGCCGAAAGTCTCCGGCCGGAGCTGATTGAGCAAATACACCACGCCAGTGCCGAACCACCACACAAAGACGGTGAACAGGATGGGCAGCATCGCGGCGGGCAGAAAGTCGAGCATGCTTACCAGGCCGGCGCCATGCGGACATCGGCCGGCAATGCGGCCTTGTTGCCGCGCAGCAGATAGAGCCGCACGAAGCCCAGCCCCGCCTGCGCCTGCAGGCCAAGGCGCTTCAGCCGCCCACCCAGACCTGGTGCCGCACGGGCGGCATCAAGCTGGGTAGAGATGGCCAGCAGGCGCTTGAGCCCGGCAAGGAAGGCCGGGTTATCGATCGGCAAGGTGACCGGGAAGACCTGCTTGCAGATATCGGTGGTGATGCGGAAGACCTGCATGTCGTAATCATCGGGTGTCATGCCCAGGGCCTTGTGGAATTCAGGCCTTGCATGATCGCGCACATACATGGTGGCGAAGACGGCGAGTTGGAAGAACTTCACCCAGAGCACATTCGGCCCCGAGAGGAGTTTGGGGTTCGCGCGCATCAGCAGGGCAAAGGCCTCGCCATGGCGGAATTCGTCATTGCACCACTTCTCGAACCACTGAAAGATCGGGTGGAAGCGCAGCTCGGGGTGTTTCTCGAATTGGCGGAAGATGGTGATGTAACGCGCGTAACCAATCTTCTCGCTCAAATAGGTGGCGTAGAAAATGAATTTCGGCGTGAAGTAATGGTACTTCTTGGCCTTGGTCAGGAAGCCCAGATCCACGCCAATGCCCAAATCCTTCAGCGCATCATTGATGAAGCCGGCATGGCGCGCCTCATCGCGGCTCATGAAGCCGAAAAGGTCCTTCATGTCCTGATTTTTTACGCGCTTGCGGATCTCGGCATAAAGGACGCAGCCGGAGAATTCAGCGGTGACGGAGCTGACCAGAAAATCCACCACCTCTTTTTGCAAGGCCGGCGGCAGGTCATCGAGCCTGAATTTGTCGAAATCGCTGTTGCGGACGAAATGGCCCTTATTCGGGTCACGGCGGAACTCATCCATCAGCGCGTCCCATTGGGCGCGGATGGGGTTCACATCCATCGCGTCCATCGCCGCGAAATCGGTGGTGTAGAAGCGCGGCGAGAGGACGGTGTCCGTCGTCGCCATTTGCGTGGTTTCGTTCTGCCCACGGATGGGGGGGTGCTGTATCGCGTTCATGCTGCCTGCTGAGCCTCCAGGTGGCCCTTGGGCTCAAAGCCGCAATGGTAGAGTTCGGTGAGTTCGGCGATGGCCGAGAGTTCGGTCCATAAACGGGTGAGCGGGCCAGCGCGCAGCACGGTGGCTCGGGTTTGATAGCTGCGCACTTCACCATAGGCCACATGATCAGGGGCGTTATGGACAATCACCCTATCGCCGGGGCGCAGCACAATGCCCTCAGGGATGGCATGGGCGTGAAGACTGTCAAAACTCTGTTCGATTTCAACGGTGCAAGGCACCTCGATGCTACGAGGTGCAAACCAGCCCCGACGAACCTCCCGGCTCTCCATCATCCTCTTACTTCCTTCTCACTCAACCAACGAATGAAGACCTCGGCGTTTGTTGGGCCGAATGCCCTCAGATCCACCCTGCGCTCCGTTGCGGAATCTGTCAGGGTGACGCGGTTATCCTGCCACGCCTCGATACGGAATGGCATCGAAATCGTCGCATCGGTGCGAAGAATATCACGGCGGATGACCCGGATCATCGTGCGCAGGAAGCCATTCTCACCGGCGGCGAGATGGTCATACTCCCGCCCGGTTGCCATATCGACGACCGACAGCCCGCCATCGGGCTGCTCGATGAAGCGCAGCACGAGCGAAATGCGCGGCACCTCGGTGCTGGGTGCGGGTGCATCGCGCCACCAACCGGCGCTGCCCACGGCCGCCAATGTCAGGAGGACCATGCTGGCAACCACCAGGATGAACATCCGCGAGATGTAGTCAGGATTTCGCTGGGTCTGGGCTTGCAGCATGGGTGTATCCTCTGGCGGGTTCAGGCCGTCACGGCGGCTTGGCCGGGACGGGCATTGGTATTGGGCGCAGCCATGGGCTGAACGGCGACGCCAGCGCTGGCGGCGAGGCTGCGGGCCAGGATTTGCGCCGCCCCCGCAGCCTGAGGCAGTGCCCGCAACATCGGCTCAGGATGCAGGATCGAGGCTATACGCACATGCGGCCATAGCGCGATCCAGGAGATGCGGGCGGGTTTCAAAATACGCAGCACCACATCCTCGGTGCCATCGGCATGGGTGACCCGTGCCACACTCTCAATGACGCTGAAGGGAATATTAAGGATCATCGGCAGCGCGATGCCAACCCGCATCACCACCCGCTTATTGGTGATGGTGTAGATTGCGCCGCGCGCTGCGGCCCGGCCGATGGACCATAGCAGGCCCAGGCCCACCAGGCCGATCACGCCCGAGATCACCAGCCCACCGCCAAGCTGCACCAGCCCCGCCCCGTGATAGGCGCCAAGCCCAGCCTGCAGCGCCAGCAAGGCGCCGAAATACCAGGTGATGGCCCGCAATCCCAGGGCGCGGGCTGTGAGGCCCCTGCCCTGAGGCTGCCCTTGCCAGAGCAAGCTCTCGCCGGGTGGAAGCCGTTCCGGAAGACCCGGAATCGGCTCAGCCTCATGCTCGGGAATATCCGGCGAGAGGTGGTGATGCTTGGGTTCGTTCACAGACAGGGCTCACTGCGCTCGGGCTTCGCATAAAGCTGGCCAGAGGCGAAATAGGCCTGGATCTGATCTTCCTCGCGCAGGGTGATCTGCTCGGCGCTCTTGGTCACCGGGGCGGCCTCGAAATGCCGCGCCAGCAGGGTGTTCACCTTGACCTGACCGGCCGTCTCATCAACCCGCACCAGAGGTGCCGGGGCCAGAACGCGGCGGCCCTTGGGCGTTTGTACTTCGAGGAAACGGGCCAGATACTCGGCGCGGTCCACCCATACATCCACCACCGTGCCGGCCACTTCGCCATCGGCATCGAGCACGACCATGCCGCGGGGATCGGGATCCTCTTCGGCCAGGTAGAAATCGGACGCGGCCCGCAGCGGGACGATCGAGGGCTGGTGGTCATCGTAGCACAGATGCGGATGATCAGCCCGCTGGGCATAGGCGGCCGGGCCAAGGCCAAGCTGCATCGGGTCACCCATCGGCTCGATCGGGTCGCCGCCGCCCTTGGTCGGGTGGATCGGCAAGACTTCGGGCGTCTCAGGCCGAGGCGCCATCACCGTGCCACCGCCATGGGGCAGGATGAAGGTCTTCGGCGAAGGCATGCCGGTCCAGCCTTCATCGACCGCGCGGCCGGTGACGTCAGAGACCAGCGGATAGCCTTCCCGCTTGCTCTCACGATTGAGGTAGATCACTAAGCCAAGAAAGAACGCCCAAAACAAATAGAGGGCGATCAGGGTGATGTCGAAATTCAGGAAGAAGTTGCCGCTGAACATGACGTCGCTCCAGGGGTTCAGGGTTGCAGGGAAGGCACGGCACGCGCCAATGCCGCGGGGCGCACAAGCGGCCCGACGGCAATAAGCGTCGCAAAGAGAAGCGCGATCTCAAGGGTGTAGACCACGCCATAGCCGGTTGCGGCATGCACAAGGCCCGGCCCCATTCCGCCATCCAAGGCGAAGGCCGAGACGATGTCGCGCAGCGCACCACCCACACCCACCGCGACACCGGCCGAGGTGGCCTGCACCGCGCCCCAGATGCCAAGCGCGAGCCCGGCCTGGCCCGCGGGGGCGGCCTGCATGCAGGCGGTGAGGGTGGCATGGGTGAAAAGCCCCGCGCCGAAGCCGATCAGCACCGTGCCCAGGCAGAGCAGGAACTGCGAGTTCATCGGCGCCGAGAAGATGATGAAGGCAAAGGCAAAGGTACCGATCAGCGCGCCAAAGCCCGCCACCCGATGGGGGTCGGCGCCATTGACCAGGCGGCGCGCCGCCACCACGAAGCCAATAATGCCACCCGCCGCCAACAGCGCTGTGAGCAAGGTGGTGGCTGCCACTGAAAGGCCGAGCATTTGTGCGCCATAAGGCTCAAGCAGAATCTCCTGCATGGAGAAGGCGGCAGTACCCAGGCCCACACCCACCAGGCGGCGCACCCAAGGGCCCTGCCGGCGCATGCTGTTCCAGGCTTCCGAAAAGCTTTCGGCCACCGGCTCGATCTTATGCGATCCGCCGCGAATTTCCTGCCGCCACAAGGCGGCTGTGGTGAGCAGCAGGCAGACCACGGCGCAGCCCTGGATCATCTGGATCAGCTTGATCTGGGTGAAATCGGCCAAGATCGCACCGAAGATCAGCGACCCGCCCAGCATCCCCAGCAGCAGCAGCACCGAGAGGAAGGCCACAACCTGCGGCTGCTTCTCAGGCGGCGTCAGATCAGTTGCCAAAGCAAGCCCTGCGGTTTGCACCGTGTGGATGCCGATACCCACCACCAGAAAGGCAACGGCGGCACTGGCCGGCCCGGCCCATTCCGGGCCCTGGCTATCCCCCGAAAGAATGATCAGCGCAAAGGGCATGATGGACAGGCCGGAGAACATGACCACCGCGCCCTTCCAGATATAGGGAAAGCGGCGCCAGCCCAAGGCGGATTGGTGCTTGTCGGAATTGAAGCCGATCAGCGCCCTGAAGGGGGCGAAGAGCACCGGGATGGCGAGCATCAATGCCACCAGCCCCGCCGGCACATGCAGCTCCACAATCATCACGCGGTTGAGCGTGCCGATGAGCAGCACCGAGCACAGACCCACCGAAACCTGGAACAGCGACAACCGCAGCAGCCGCGACATCGGCAGCGTCTCACTGCCCGCATCAGCGAAGGGCAGGTATTGCGGCGTCAGGCGCATCCAGGTGCGCGAGGGGTGCGGGATGCGAAACCTCATCAGGCACTGATCTCCAGTGCCTGCGAGATATAGAAGGCGCGGCTGACGCGATGGGTGCGGCCCAGCTTCAGCCCTTTCTCCCCCGCCAGCAAATGCGACAAATGCCGGGGCGAGACCGGCACGATGGCGGGCGAGCGGTCACTGCGCGGAAACAACTTGCCCACCGCCCAGACGGTCGCCAGCAGCGCCGTGCGGGGCGCGAAAGTAAAACACACCGAATGGTCGGCCCGCGCCGCCAGACCGGCCAGCGCCACTGAGACATCCCTGGCCGAATAATGGATCAGGCTGTCCATCGCCACGATGTGGTCAAACCGGCCCAGCGCTGGGTCGAGCATGTCGCCCACGCGGAAATCCAGCCGGGGATGGCCCTTGCTGCGCTCGGCGGCGAGGCCAACCAGGGTGGGTGAAATATCGATGGCGACCACATCCGCCCCACGCCGTGCCGCTTCCAGCGCCAGCGCGCCGGTGCCACAGCCGGCATCAAGAATACGACGACCATGCAGGTCCTCGGGTAGCCAGGAGAGCAGCGTGTCGCGCATCGCATTGCGCCCGGCACGCACCTTGGCACGCACCCCGCTCACCGGCGCCTCGGAGGTCAGCCGCGCCCAGGTATCGGCCGCGGTACGGTCGAAATAATGCTCAAGCTCTCCGCGGCGTTTGGCGTAGCTGCTCATTAGTCGAAGCCCAGCAGGTCGAATATGTCACGGTCGCGCATTGGCACGGTGGGCAGCGCCTCGGTGCCCGCCCAGAGGCTTTCGGCCAGGCGCATATAGCTCTCCTGCACCGCCAGCAGCGCCGGGCTCTCCTCCATTTCGAACAGCGTGCTCTTTTTCAGCCGCGAGCGGCGAATGACGTCGAGATCGGGGAAATGCGCAAGGCTCTTGAGGCCGGTCGCGGCATTGAATTTGTCGATCTGATCGGTGCCCGCGCTGCGGTTGACGATGACCCCACCGAGGCGGACATCGTAATTCTTCGACTTCGCCGCGATCGCCTGCACGATCCGGTTCATGGCGAAAATACTGTCGAAATCATTGGCGGCGACGATCACCGCGCGCTCGGCATGCTGCAGGGGGGCTGCGAAACCACCGCAGACCACATCGCCCAGCACGTCGAAGATCACCACATCGGTCTCTTCCAGCAGATGATGCTCCTTGAGCAGCTTCACCGTCTGGCCGACCACATAGCCACCGCAACCTGTGCCGGCCGGCGGGCCGCCGGCTTCGACGCACATCACGCCATTATAACCCTCGAAGATGAAATCCTCGGGCCGGAGTTCTTCCGAATGGAAATTCACCGTCTCCAGAATGTCGATCACCGTGGGGATCAGCTTCTTGGTCAGGGTGAAGGTGCTGTCATGCTTGGGGTCGCAGCCGATTTGCAGCACGCGCTTGCCCAAATGGGAAAAGGCGGCCGAGAGGTTCGAGCTCGTGGTGCTCTTGCCAATGCCGCCCTTGCCGTAGACGGCAAAGACCTTGGCGCCCTCAATCTGCAATGCCGGGTCGAGGGCGACCTGCACCGAGCCCTCGCCGTCAGGCCGACGAGGAATGGCGCCGCGCATCGTCTCGTGGCGGGTAATCACGGTCATGCTGCTACCATCTCCGGGGTGATGCCTTCCAGGCGGTCTTCTAATTCCTGGCCAGCGGCGCGCAGCGCATCGAGCGTTGCTTCATCCGGTTGCCAGTAGTTGCGCTCATTGGCCTCCAGCAGCCGATTGGCGATCTTCGCCGAGGCTGTGGGGTTGAGTTCGGCGAGGCGCGCGCGCATCGCCGGGTCGAGCATGTAGGTCTGTGCCAATTGGGTATAGACCCAGCCACTCACCTGGCCGGTGGTGGCCGACCAGCCCAGCGTGTTGCTGACCTGCTCTTCGATCTGCCGCACGCCTTCATAGCCATGGCTGAGCAGCGCCTCGTACCATTTCGGGTTCAGGCCGCGGGTGCGGGTCTCCAGGCTCACCTGCTCATTGAGCGTGCGCACCTGGCCTGCGCCCTTGGTCTGGTCGGAGATATAGACCGGTGCGGACTTGCCGCGGGCCTTGGCGACGGCACGGGAAATGCCGCCCAAACTATCGAAATACTGGCTGATGGTGGTCACACCAGTCTCGACGCTATCGAGGTTCTGATAGGCCATATCGACCGAGCCCAGGGTGTGGTTCAGCACCTTGTCATGCCGCCGCGCCTTGCCATCCACACCGTAAGCAAAACCCTTGCGGCTGGTATAGGTGGCGCCGAGTTCATCCTCATCCTGCCAGCCGGCATTATCGACCAGCAGGTTCACATTGGCGCCATAAGCCCCTTCGGAATTGCCGAAGACGCGCAGCGCGGCTTCCTCGATCGTGCCGCCATTCTTCGCCAGATAATCCAGCGCATGGGCGCGAATGTAATTCAGATGCGCCGGCTCATCGGCCTGCGCGGCCAGCAGCGCCGCCTCGGCCAGCAGCTTGGTTTGCAGCGGCAAAAGGTCGCGGAAGATACCCGAGAGGCTGATCATCACATCCACCCGTGGCCGGCCCAGCTCCTCCAGCGGCACGAGTTGCGCGCCGGTCAGACGGCCGTAGCTGTCATGGCGCGGCTTCGCGCCCATCATCCACATGACCTGGGCGATCGGGCCGCCCTCGGCCTTGAGGTTATCAGTACCCCAGAGCACGACAGCCACAGTCTCCGGCAGCTTGCCCTCTTCCTCCTTGTGGCGGGCGAGCACGCGCTCGGCCTGCATCGCGCCATCCTTGCAGGCATAGGCGGAGGGAATTTTGAAGGGATCAAAGCCATGCAGGTTGCGCCCGGTTGGCAACACTTCAGTGCTGCGCAGCAGGTCACCACCCGGCACGGGCTTGATATAGCCGGCGTCGAGCGCGTGGATGATTGCCGGCAGTTCGGCATCCACAGCCAGCAGGGCGTCGATCCGGGCGCGCTCGACTGGCTCCAGGATATCGGCGGCGTCGAGCGTGTCGTGGCGCTCAGAAGGGGAGAGACCCTTGCCGATGACGTGCAGACCATTGGGGATGAGGGTGTATTCCAGTTCGAGCAACGCGGCGCCCAGCTTTTGCACCCGCGCATCCCACTCCTCGGCGCCCCAGAAGGGCTCGGCCTGGGCGAGTTCCAGCTCCGATGCCTGGAGCTGAATGAGTTCGGCCAGGCTGTCACGCGGGCTTCCCGGTTCGAGAGCGCGCCAGCGATCGATCGAGGCCTTGAGTTCCAGCAACCCCTTATACAGCCCGGCCGAAGCCACTGGCGGCGTGAGGTAGCTGATCAGCGTCGCGCCGGCGCGGCGCTTGGCCAGCATACCCTCGGAGGGGTTGTTGGAGGCGTAAAGGTAGTAATTCGGCAGGTCCGCAATCAGCCTATCCGGCCAGCAATTGGCGGAGAGGCCGGTCTGCTTGCCGGGCATGAATTCCAGCGCGCCATGGGTGCCGAAATGCAGCACGGCATCGGCTTTGAAATCTTCACGCAGCCAGGTGTAGAAGGCGGCAAAGGCATGGGTGGGGGCGAAGCCTGCTTCGAAGAGTAGCCGCATCGGGTCGCCCTCATACCCAAAACCCGGCTGCACACCGATAAAGGCATTGCCGAACATGGCGCCGAGCACATGGATGCTGGCACCATCGGCCTGCTGGCGGCCCGGCGCCGGGCCCCAGGCCTTCTCAATCTCTGGCAGCCAGCGCTGGCGGCGCACATGGGTGTCGGTGGGGATGCGATGGGCCACATTGGCCAGCGCGCCATATTGCTCGGCATTGCCCTTGAGGATGCTCTCGCGCAGCGCATCCACGCTCTCCGGCACATCGACGGTGTAGCCGGCGGCCTTCAATGCACCAAGGGTGTTGTGCAGCGATTCGAACACCGCGAGATAGGCGGCGGTGCCGGTATTGCCGGCATTGGGCGGGAAATTGAAGATGACGAGGGCGATCTTGCGCGCCGCACGCTCGCGCCGGCGCAGATCCACCAGCTTGCCCACGCGCGCGGCCAGCATGGCCGAGCGCTCCATCTCGACCAGCATCCTGCCGCCACAGCTCACACCATCGCAGCCCGGGCATGGCGTGGCACCGCCCGAAACCCCGCAACGGCCGCCATAGGTGATGGGCGCAATGGCGCCATCCAGCTCAGGAATGGCCACCATCATCGTGGCCTCGACCGGCGTGAGACCCGCATTGCTGGCCCGCCAGGTGGCGATGGTCTGGAACTCCAGCGGATGGGCCAGCAGATAGGGCACATCGAGCTTGGTCAGAATGTCTTCGGCCGCCTTGCTGTCATTATAGGCAGGGCCGCCAACCAGGCTGAAACCGGTGAGCGAGACGACGGCGTCCACCGTCGGCACGCCATCCTTCATGAAATAATTTTCGATGGCGGCGCGGCTATCGAGGCCAGCCACGAAGGCCGGCACGACATTCATGCCCCGCGCCTCCATGGCGGCGATCGCGCCATCATAATGGCCGGCATTGCCCGCCAGCACATAGCTGCGCAGGAGCAACACGCCAACGCGGCCGCCGGACTGCAATGCCGGCAGATCCGACAGCCTCTCGGTGACCCGCCCCGGCAGGTCGGGGTGATAAAGGCCCACCTCCGGGTATTCGACCGGCGCCGCCACCTTGATCTTGCCCGCCAGCTTCGCGCGGCTGCCCGCAGCGTAGCGGTTGACCATCATCCGAACCAGATTGGCGATATTGTCCGAACTGCCGGAAAGCCAGTATTGCATGCCCAGAAAATAGGCTCGAAGGTCCTGCGCGGTGCCGGGGATGAAGCGCAGCAGCTTGGGCAATTCGCGCAGCACGCGCATCTGGCCCGCGCCGGTGGAAGCCCCCCCTTTGCCCTTATTGCCGCGCAGCTTCTTCAGCAGCGCCATCGGGCCCTTAGCCTCCTTGCCCATATCGAACTTGCCGATCCGGGTGAGCTTCATCACCTCGGGGCAGCTCATCAGGTTGAGCATGGCATCACAATGCGGACGGCGGGCGGCAAGCTGCGGCAGAACCAGCTTCGCGTGGTCCTCCAGGAACAGCATGGTGGTGATCACGATATCGGCATTGGCGATGGCATTGTGGCAATGCGCCAGCGCCACCTCACAGCCCGCCCATTCATCGGCGGCGTGAACGGCAAATTCGAGGCCGGGTACGTCCCGCCGCAGCATATCTGTGGCCTCGCGCGCAGCCACCCCAAGGTGGCTGTCCATCGTGACCAGCACGACTTTCACGGGCGTGGCTGGCTCAGCGCGCATAATGGGCCTTTGCGTCGTAGAGCGTTTCGACCGTGATGGTACCTATGCCCTTCATGGCTGCGTATTTTTCTGTGTTTCGACGGGCTTTTCCGCGGACGAAGAAGGGAATTTTCTTCAACTCTGCCTCAGCCTCGGCATTCCAGCCGCGGACCTCGACCAGACTTTCGCTATCAGCCAGAACGGCTGCTGCCGGTTGCTCGGGCAATTTGCCGGAGCCCAGATGCGAGGGCTTGGCCTCATCATTGAATTCGCGGTCCTCGCGGAACATCGCCAGCAGATGCTCCTCCAGGCCCATCATCAGCGGGTGGACCCAGGTGTCGAAGATGACATTGGCCCCCTCGAAACCCATTTGCGGCGAGTAGCGGGCGGGGAAATCCTGCACATGGACCGGGGCTGAGATCACCGCGCAGGGCAGGCCCAGGCGCTTGGCGATATTGCGCTCCATCTGGGTGCCGAGAACGAGTTCGCAGGCGGCCGCTTCAATCGCCGCCTCAACCTCGAGATAATCGTCGGTGATGAGCGCTTCGAGGCCATATTGCGCCGCCGCCTCGCGCACATCGCGCGCCTGCTCACGCGAATAGGTGCCCAGGCCCACCACGGTGAAACCAAGCTCCCGGCTAGCCACCCGTGCCGCCGCCACGGCATGCGTCGCATCGCCGAAAATGAACACCCGCTTGCCGGTGAGATAGGTGCTATCGACCGAACGGGAATACCAGGGCAAGCGGCTGGCTTCGGCCACCGTCGATGCATCCAGCCCCGCCAGCGCCGCCACCTCGGCGATGAATTCGCGCGTGGCGCCCACGCCAATCGGCACGGTCTTAGTCGCTTCCTGGCGGAATTGACGCTTGAGGAAGGCCGCGGCCACGCCGGCGGTCTCGGGGTAGAGCACCACGTTGAAATGCGCATCACCCAGCCGCATCAGATCCGATGGCGCGGCCGATGCGGGGGCGACCACATTCACCCGAATGCCCATCCCTTCCAGCAGGCCCACGATCTCGCGCACATCATCACGGTGGCGAAAGCCCAGCGCGGTGGGGCCGAGGATATTGCAGGAGGCACGCTCGGGCGGGGATTGCGGGGCGCGGGCAAAGGCACGGACGAGCTGATAGAAAGTCTCAGCCGCGCCCCAATTCTCTTTCTTCTGATAGGCGGGCAACTCAACGCCCACGACCGGGATGGGCAGATTGATGGCGCGCGCGAGGCCGCCTGGGTCATCCTGCAGCAGCTCCGCCGTGCAACTCGCCCCCACCAGCAAAGCCTCGGGGCGGAAGCGCTCATAGGCGTCGCGCGCCGCTTCCTTGAACAGATCCGCGGTATCGGCGCCGAGATCGCGCGCCTGGAAGGTGGTATAGGTCACCGGTGGGCGGGCGGTGTTGCGCTCGATCATGGTGAAAAGCAGGTCGGCGTAAGTGTCACCCTGCGGCGCGTGCAGCACATAATGCAGCCCCCGCATGCCGGTGGCGACACGCATGGCCCCCACATGGGGCGGGCCTTCATAGGTCCAGAAGGAGAGCTGCATCGCCTATGCCCCCGCCGCGACTGGGGGGCGGCCAAAATCCAACTTGTCCTTGCGGCGCAGCGGGCGGGCAAAAAGCTCCGCCAGATCGGCCGCCTGATCATAGCCCTGGATGGGGGTGAAGACGAGTTCAATGGCCCATTTCGTGGTCATGCCCTCGGATTCGAGGGGGTTGGCCAGGCCCAGGCCACAGACGGTGATATCGGGACGCGCGGCGCGCACACGGTCAAGCTGGCGGTCGACATGCTGGCCCTCGCTGAGGAAGGTGCCGCTGGGCAGCGCTTCCAGCTCCGGCGTCATATGGGCGCGGTGCAGGAAGGGGGTGCCAACCTCAAGCAGCGTCATGCCCAACTCATTGTGCAGAAACCGCGCGAGTGGGATTTCCAACTGGCTATCGGGCATGAAGAACACGCTTCTGCCGGCGAGTTCGCTCTGGCAGCGCTGCAGCGCCAGCCTGGCGCGGGTTTGTGGCATGTCCAGCGCATCGCGAATGCGCTCGGGCGCCACACCCATGGCGGCCGCCCCGGCGGTCAGCCAGGCGGTGGTGCCTTCAACGCCCAAGGGGAAGAGTGCGGGGATATGCCGCGCACCGCGCGACTCCAGTGCCCTAGCGGTATCGGCCAGGAATGGCTGTGCCAGCAGCATTTTGGTGGCAGGCCCCACGCTGGGCATCTCGCTGGCGCGGCGCGGCGGCAGAAAGGCCACATTGGTCAGGCCCATCGCGGCGAAGATGCGGCTGAACTGGTCCTCAACCACCTCGGCCAGGGCGCCCACCACCAGCAGCTGCGGCGCGTCATTGCGCGGCATTTGCGGCACGAGGGCAGCAAGGCAGGCATCTTCGCCCTGGGTGAAGGTGGTTTCGATGCCGCTGCCGGAATAGCTCAGCACCCGCACGCCAGCGGCTTTGTACACACCATCGAGTCGCTGCGCGGCACGGCCGAGATCGAGCTTGATCACCTCCGAAGGGCATGAGCCCACCAGGAACAACATCCGGATATCGGGGCGCCGCTTGAGCAGCTTGGCCACGACCTGGTCGAGCTCGTCATGCGCATCGGCGAGGCCGGCAAGGTCACGCTCTTCCATCAGGGCGGTGGCGAAGCGCGGCTCGGCGAAGATCATCACGCCGGCGGCGGATTGCAGCAAATGGGCACAGGTGCGGCTGCCCACCACCAGGAAGAAGGCGTCCTGGATCTTGCGATGCAGCCAGACAATGCCGGTCAGGCCACAGAAAACCTCTCGCTGGCCGCGCTCACGCAGAATCGGCGCATCGGAGCAGCCCCGGGCGAGTGCCGCACTCATGCGCTACGGGTATCCAGGCGGGCGGCACGCAGCTTGAGAATGAATTGCGTGGCATTGACGACATAGGCGGCATAGGCGGCCAGCGCCAACCACATCCGGAATTCAGGGGTGCCTGAATCCGCAAGGAACGCCCAGAGATAGGCCGTGTGCAGCGCAATCACCAGCATGCTGAACACGTCTTCCCAATAAAAAGCAGGCGCGAAGAGGTATTTGCCGAATACAATCTTCTCCCAGATCGCCCCGGTGACCATGATCGTATATAGGACCAATGTCTTGAGCACGATCGAGACCTCGGTGGCCAACTGGTACTCACCAGTGCCGAGATAGATGATCACCAGGCTCAGGCTGACCAAAAAAACCAGAAACTGGAAGGGCGCGAGCAGCCCCTGCACCAGGGTCCATTTCGTGGCATCGCGGCGGCTGCGTTCTTCCTGGGTATACAGAGGCTTACGGGCCGGAGCTTGTACGGCGTGATGGCGCGTGCAGCGGCCCGAGGCGCAGCCATGGGGGCTGGCATCGACGGTTGCGATCACACGATCAAGCAGCGTGGTTGAACTCATCGCTTGACAACTCCTCCTCCCAGGGGGTCCGCTGGCTTTCGGTTCGGAAAAGAAACCATTGGTGGCACAATTTCTTGCGTCATTTGGTTTCTTGGGCGAACCGATACGGACCTGCTTTCTGGTGTGAATCGGAAGGTAGGGGGAGTGAGCCGAGAGTGTCAAGTTCAATTGACGTAAGGCTCGATTGACATCGTTACCGATCCGGGACGATAACGTGGGAAGGGACGAGGACAAATGCTCAAGCAGCAAAACACCCCGATTGCGCCTGAGGCCGAGCTGAACCAGCCATCGCTGGAGCAGATGGTCCGCAGCCGCGTCATTCCGCAATTGCTGCAATTGCATGACAGTGGGGCCGTGCTGCCGGAGACGGATGGCCTGATCGATGTGCTCCTCGTGGGTGGCAGTGGCATGGAACAAGCCTCGGCCGCCATGCAGCGCGGTATCGGCTACGAGACCATCATGCTCAGCCTGCTCGCACCTGCCGCGCGCGCCCTGAATACATTGTGGGAGCAGGATCGCTGCTCCTTTGCCACCGTCACCCTGGCCATGTGGCGCCTGCGCAGCCTGATGCGGCGCTTGGGTGAGGACCATCCTGACCCACTCACCTCCGCCCATCCCGAACGTATCGTGCTGATCTCCACCCTGCCCGGTGAGCAACATGATTTCGGCGCGGCCATGGTGTCCGAATTCTTCCGCCGCGATGGCTGGCTGTCACAGCATATCAGGCCCACGACCATTGATGATCTGGTGCGCGAGGTTGACGCGGCGAGGCCGGCGCTGCTCGGCCTGTCCATCGGCCAGACCGAGGGGCTTGGGCTGCTGCGCAAGAGCATCGCCGCCGTCAGGCGCGCCATGCGGCGCCACGCGCCAGCCATCATGGTGGGTGGTGCGGCACTGAGCATCGACCCTGAACTTTCCGCCCGTTCGGGCGCCGATGGCTGCTCGCTGGACGCCCGCACGGCGTTGAGCCTGGCCGCGCGCCTAGTGGATGAGCGGGCGAATCGTTTCCCCAGCAGCCGAATCGGCCAAACCTCACGAAAGGACAAATTTGTCGGGCTTCCAAACTCCCCCGGGGGCGTTTTTGAGCCTGGACCCGCAGACCACCGCGCATTTGGTCGCGGCCGCGGCTGACATCACCTTCGTGCTGGGTGCCACCGGCATGATCGAAGATGTGGCATTCGGCTCCAGCGAGCTTGCCCCTGCCTTTGCAGGGATGCGCAATTGGGTCGGCCGGGACTGGGCCGAGACAACAACCCCCGACAGCCAGGGCAAGGCCCGCGAAATTCTGGCTGAGGCCGGCACCGGTGCTGCGCGCGCGCGCCACGTCAACCAGCAGGCGCCGAATGGGCCGGCGGTGGCTTTGATGTGCACCGCGGCGCGCACCGCGCGCGGCCATACGGTGATATTCGGCCGCGATCTGCGGCCACTGAGCAGTTTGCAGCAGCAATTGATGGAGGCGCTGCAGGCGGTTGAGCGTGATTACGGCCGGCTGCGGCAGATGGAGACGCGCTACCGCGTGTTGTTCCAGATGTCGGCCGAGCCTGTGCTGCTGGCCGATACCGCCACGCTGCGGATCACCGAGAGCAATCTTGCGGCCGATCGCGCCATCGCCCTATTGCCCGGCAGTGCCGCCAATCGAAGCCTGACCGATCTCTTCGATCCCTCTGCGGGGCCCAGGCTGCAGGCGCTGTTGAGCCAGGCCCGCGCCGCCGGCCGGGCGGAGGATGTGCCGCTGCGCATGGCGGGGGGTGTGCGCGATGTGCTCGTCTCCGCCTCCATGCTGCGTTACGACGACAACAGCTTTTTCATGCTCCGCCTGGCCACCGGGCAGGCGCCTGAGATGCGCCTGCCGGGGGGGGAGGCGCGGATATCCTCCTTTCTCTCGGTGGCACCTGATGGCGTGGTGGTGACCAGCGGCGATGGCAGCATGCTGGCGGCCAACCCTGCCTTCCTGGCCATGGCGGAATTATCGAGTTTCGGCGAGGCGAATGGTGAAAATCTTGGCCGCTTCCTGGGCCGGCAGGAGGTCGAGCTTGATGTGCTGATCGCCAATCTGCGGATGCGCGGGCCGGTGCGCCTGCTGCAAACCGCGCTGCGGGGCGCCTTGGGAAGCACGTCGCAGGTTGAGGTTTCGGCGGCCGAAATGGCGGGCCAGGGCCAGCCGGCCTATGGTTTTGCGATTCGCGATGTGGGTCCACGCATTGGTGGCAGCAACACCGCGCGCGGCGGCGGCATGCCCGCACCGGCGGCCAATCTGGCCGAATTGGTAGGCCGTGTGCCGCTGCGCGAACTCGTGCGCGACGCGACCGATGTGATCGAGAAAATGGCCATCGAGGCCGCCCTTGAGCTGTCATCCGACAACCGCGCCTTGGCGGCGGAAATGCTCGGCCTGTCGCGGCAATCGCTCTATGTCAAATTGCGCCGCTTCAATATCGGCGGCGCCGAGCACAGTGAGGAAGAGGCCTGATGTCGGACCATGCCATGCAAAGGCTGGCCCCCTCGGCCGTGCTGGAACTGCTCAAGCCCGTCACCTGGTTCCCGCCATGCTGGGCCTTTCTCTGCGGCGTGGTCTCGGCCGGCGTGCCGCTGCATACCCATCCCGGTGAGATCGCGCTCGGCGTGCTGCTCTGCGGGCCTATGGTCTGCGCCACATCGCAGGCGATCAATGATTGGCATGACCGCCATGTCGATGCGATCAATGAGCCCAATCGGCCGATCCCCTCGGGCCGCATCCCCGGCCAATGGGGGCTTTATATCGCCTGGATCTGGGCTGGGCTTTCCATGCTGGTGGCAGCGGCGCTGGGGCCGGTGGTGATGGCGGCAACCGTATTGGGCCTGATCTTTGCCTGGGCCTATAGCGCGCCGCCGCTGCGGCTGAAGCTCAATGGCTGGTTGGGCAATGCGGCCTGTGGGCTGTGCTATGAGGGGCTGGCCTGGGTCACCGGGGCTGCGGTGATGCTCAATGGCGCGCTGCCCTCGGCCGAGGTGTTCTGGCTCGCCGGCCTTTATAGCGTCGGCACCATCGGCATCATGGTGCTGAATGATTTCAAGTCGATCGAGGGTGATCGGGTGATGGGCGTGGCCTCGTTACCGGTCCAACTCGGGCCCGAGCGCGCGGCGCGGGTGGCCTGCTGGTTCATGCTGGTGCCGCAGGCTGTGGTGGTGGGGCTGCTCATCAACTGGGGCCTGCCATGGGCCGCGCCGCTGATCATTGTGCTGATGGTGGCGCAACTCGCTTGCATCCCGCGCCTGCTGCGTGACCCGCGCGCCCAGGCGCCCTGGTACAATGCCACTGGTGTGGGGCTTTCGGTGCTGGGCATGATGGTCTGTGCGGTGGCGCTGCGATGGCTGTGACAATGGCTCCACGCCTGGCCTGCGGCGCGCCCGGCCTGTCCTGGTTCGGCATTTTCCGGCTCGGTCTGGTGCAGACGGCGCTGGGCGGGGTGGTGGTGCTCTGCACCTCGACCATCAACCGGGCGATGGTGGTGGAGCTGGCCCTGCCGGCCACGCTGCCCGGCCTATTGGTCGCGCTGCATTACGCCATGCAGATGCTGCGGCCACGGATGGGCCATGGCTCGGATGCCGGTGGGCGGCGCACGCCATGGATCATTGGTGGGATGGCGGTGCTGGCGCTGGGCGGGGCGGGTGCCGGCTTCGCCACCGCCCTGATGGAGGAGCATTTCGCACTTGGTCTCATCATGGCCGTATCCGCTTTCGTGATGATCGGCGCGGGTGTGGGGGCCGCTGGTACGTCCCTGCTCACGCTGCTGGCGGGCGAGGTGGCGCCGGCCCGACGCGCCGCGGCGGGCACCATCGTATGGCTGATGATGATCATGGGCTTTGCCATCACCGCCGGGATTGCCGGGCGGCTGCTGGACCCCTTCTCGCCCGAGCGGCTTTTTGCCGTGGTGGGCGGGCTTTCCGCCGCTGCCTTCGTGCTGGCGAGCCTTTCCGTGCTGGGCATTGAGCGGCATGTGCCGCGCCCGGCTGAGCGGCGGGAGGTGGATTTCCGTGCCGCCCTGGCCAGTGTCTGGGCCGAGCCTGCGGCGCGGCAATTCACCATCTTCGTGTTCATTTCGATGCTGGCCTATAGCGCGGCAGACCTGATCCTGGAGCCCTTCGCCGGCGAGGTGTTTGGCCTCTCCATCGGCCAATCCACAGCCCTTGCCGGGCAGCAGAATGCCGGTACGGCGCTGGGGATGGCGTTGGTGGGGCTGATGGGCAGCCTGTTTGCCGGGCGGGCATTGGGCTCATTGCGCGGCTGGCGGGTGGTGGGGTGCATCGCCTCGGCGCTGATGCTGGTGCTGCTGGCGGGCGCGCGCCCCGGTTTCCCGCTGGGGGCGGGTTTCTTTCTGCTCGGCGTTGGCAATGGCGCCTTCGCCGCTGCGGCCATTGCCTCGATGATGCAACTCGCCGGCCGTGAGGGCGAGGAGCGTGCGGGCATGCGCATGGGCCTGTGGGGGGCGGCGCAGGCCATCGCCTTTGGCCTGGGCGGGCTGGCCGGCACCGTGCTCTGCGACATTGGCCGCGCCGTGACCGGCGAGGCCTCCACCGCCTATTCCATGGTCTTCATTGTGGAGGCCCTGCTCTTCATCGCCTCGGCCGTTCTGGCCTGGCGCATCGGCGCGACGGCGCGCCCAATCATCGGTAAGGAAGCACAAGCATGACCGAAATTTTCGACGTTGTTGTCGTCGGTGGTGGGCCATCGGGCGCCACGGCGGCGGATGATCTGGCCCGTGCCGGCCGGCATGTCCTGTTGCTCGACCGCGCAGGGCGCATCAAGCCCTGCGGCGGTGCCATTCCGCCTCGGGCGATTCGTGACTTCCAGATCCCCGACGAGCAGATCGTGGCGCGCATCAATTGCGCCCGGATCGTCGCGCCGTCGAAGAAATGGGTCGATATGCCGGTGGAAAATGGCTATGTCGGCATGGTCGATCGCGAGCATTTTGACGAATGGCTGCGCGCGCGCGCAGCCGAACATGGTGCCGACTGGCGGCGTGGTAATTTCGAATCGATCAGCCGTGATGCCGATGGCCTCTCGGTGATCGAATATACCCCCAAGGGTTCGGAAGAGGTGGTGCGGGTGCGCGCACGCTGCGTGATCGGCGCCGATGGCGCACGCAGCAAGGTGGCCAAACAGGCCCTGCCCGACCAGCCAGTGCCCAAATGCGTCTATGCCTATCACGAGATCGTGGCCGCACCGCAGGATAGCGACTGGGACGGCAAACGCTGCGACGTGATCTATGAGGGCAAATACTCGCCCGATTTCTACTCCTGGGTCTTTCCCCATGGCAGCACCGCCTCGATCGGCACGGGCAGTGCCAATAAGGGTTTTTCCCTGCGTGGTTCGATCGGCACCCTGCGCGCGAGCATGGGGATGGATGGCTGGCACACCATCCGCCGCGAGGGCGCGCCGATTCCGCTCAAGCCGCTGAAGAGATGGGATAATGGCCGCGACGTGGTGCTGGCGGGCGATGCAGCGGGCGTGGTTGCCCCAGCATCGGGTGAGGGCATTTACTACGCCATGCTGGGTGGCCGCCTGGCCGCGCTGGCGGCAGAAAAGCTGCTGGAGACCGGTGATGTCCGGGCGCTGAAAATGGCGCGGAAATTGTTCATGAAGGACCATGGCCAGGTGTTTCTGGTGCTTGGCATCATGCAATTGTTTTGGTACCGTAATGACTGGACACGGGAGCGTTTCGTGAAAATGTGCAAAGACCCTGATGTCCAGCGCCTGACCTGGGAGGGATACATGAATAAGAAACTTGTCCGCAGAGACCCGCTGGCGCATGCAAAGATATTCTTCAAGGACACGGCACAACTCCTGGGGCTGACACGGGCATGAGCGAGACATCAGAACGGACGCGACTCGACACCGCAGCCCAACACGACACGGGCTCCATGGTGCGCCCGCATCATCGCAACCTGCCGATGATGGTGGGCACCCGCGCCTCGCCACTCGCACTATACCAGACCCGGCATTTCCTCAGCCTGATCACGCGCTTCTGCCCCTTGATGCGTGGCCAGGATGCGTTTCAGGAACACCAGATCATCACCTCGGGCGATGCGATCCAGTCGCGCCGCCTGGCCGAGATTGGCGGCAAGGGCCTCTTCGCCAAGGAAATCCATGAGGCGCTGCTGGATGGGCGTTGCGATTTCGCCGTCCATTCGCTGAAGGATCTTGAGACCGAACTGCCCCCCGGCATCGTGCTGGCCTGCGTGCTGGAGCGGGAAGACCCGCGCGATGCCATCATCCTGGGTGCTGGCATGGAGGATGCGATTGATCCTTCCAACCCGCTCGCCGCCCTGCCGCAGGGCGCGCTGATCGGCACCTCCTCGGTGCGGCGTCAGGCGCAGTTGCTGGCAGCTAGGCCGGATCTGCGGATCGGCATGCTGCGCGGCAATGTGCAAACCAGGCTCAGCCGCGTTCATGGCGGCCATGTCAGCGCCACGCTTCTCGCCATCGCCGGCCTCAAGCGGCTCGAGATGGAGCGCGAGGCGGATCTGGTGCTCGAGCCGGAAATCATGGTCCCCGCCGCCTGCCAGGGCATTATCGGCGTGACCGTGCGCGAGGATGATGACGAGCTGCGCGAGATGCTCAGCGCCATCGAGCACAAGCCCTCGCGCATCGTGGCGGATGCCGAGCGGGCGCTGCTGGGGGCGCTTGATGGCTCCTGCCGCACGCCGATCGGCGCCTATGCCCGTCTGCTGCCGGACAACCAATTGCGGCTGACCGGGCTGATCGCTCGCGCGGATGGAAGCTTCATCCTCAAGCGCGAAGTGGTGGGCCATGCCCGCGATGCGGCGCTGCTGGGCCGGGAGTTGGGCCTGGAATTGGGCGCGGATAGCCCGGCGGATGTGTTTGGCTGAACGGGCGGCAGGGGGCGCGCCGAGTTGCCCCCTGCCCCGCCCGCGTCAACGCCGCCAGGCGAGATTGGCCATGACACTGCAGCCCAGAATGACCACCGCCATGGGCAGGCCCGAGGCATCATGCCACGCTCCCAGCACCGCCCCGGCCAGGCCACCCAGGCCGAATTGCAAAGTGCCCAGCAGCGCCGATGCCGTGCCCGCCAATGCGGCGAAATGCGCCATGCCCAGCACCGTGCCCAATGGCAGCACCACCCCCAGCATGGCGATATAGGCAAAGAGGCACAGGAAGATCACCGCAAAGCCCTGGCCTAGCCAGGTGGCTATTACGAGGCCCAGCGCGGCCACAGCCATGGCCCGCAGCATGCGGGTGAAGACCACCTCCCGCCCCCAGCGCTCAGCCAGCCAGCCCGAGGCCTGGCTGCCAGCGATGATCCCGGCCGCATTGATGCCGAACCAAATGCCATATTGGCCTGGGGCGATGCCGTGCACCTCCATGAAGACAGCGGGCGATCCGGCGATATAGGCGAACATGCCGGCAATGGCGCAACCTGACGCCAAGCCCGGGCGCAGAAAACGCCCATCGGCCAGCAGCGCGGCATAGGCGGCCAGAATCGCCCGTGGCCGCTGCCGCAGCCGCCTCTCGGGGGCATGGGTCTCCGGCAGCAGCAGCGCCACCAGCAGCAGCGCTGCAGCGGCGAAAAGCGCCAAAAAGATGAAGATCGCCCGCCAACCCAGCCAGGCGCTGAGCAACCCGCCCATAAAGGGCGCCAAGATCGGCGCCACGCCCATGATCAGCATGAGCCGGCCCATCAGCCGCACCGGGTCACGCAAATGCGCCACATCGCGCACCACGGCGCGCGCCACCACCATGCCGGCACAGCCACCCAGCGCCTGAACGAACCGCAGCGCCACCATCTGCGGCAGGGTCTGTGCCAGGGCACAGGCCAGCGAGGCCAGCAGAAACAGCCCGACGCCGACAAAAAGCGGCGGGCGGCGGCCGAAGCGGTCGGTCAAGGGGCCATAAATCAACTGGCCCAGCCCCATCCCCACGAAATAGCTGGCGATGGTGAGCTGCGCGCCGCCCGAATCGCTGCCCAGCGCCATGGCCATCTCCGGCAGGGCGGGCAGGTACATGTCGATGGCCAGCGGTGCGAAGGCCGCAAGCAGACCCAGGATGAGCGGAAGCAGGCTCATCGCCCCGCCATCAGCGCCAGCCCCTCCGCCACCGAGGTGAATTCCCCACCGCCGGCCAGCCGCCCCGCGCCAAAACGCGCCTCGAAGATGCGCCGCACCGCGGGCACATAGGCGCTACCGCCGGTGAGGAAGACATGGTCAATCCCGCCATCCCCCAGCCCGGCCTCGCCCAGGGCTGCATCCACCGTGGCGGCGATGCGGGCGAGGTCACGCGCAATCCAGCCCTCGAATTCCTTCCGGGTGATGCGGCGTTGGATGGAAAAGCCGCCATGGCGGAAATCCAGCACCGCCGCCTCATCGGCCGAGAGCGCCGCCTTCACCGCCGCGACGGAACGGTAGAGCGAGAGCCCCTGCTCATCCTCGATCAGCCGGATCAAGGCGGCCAATTGCTCGGGCACGTCCGACAGCCGGGCGACCTCGGCGATGTCACGCAACTGCCGGGGGCTGCGCATCTGCGCCAGGCGATGCCATCGGGCAAAGCCGGCAAAGAAGGCGACAGGCACCGGCAGCGCCTGTTCGATCACCCGGTAATGCCCGCCCTGCCCCAACAGCGGCGCCACCGCATGGCGCAGGATGGCGGCGTCAAAATCATCGCCAGCGATGCCAATGCCGGCATGGCCGAGGGCTTGGGTCGGCGCGCCTGGGGCAAAGCGCAGCACCGAGAAATCGCTGGTGCCGCCGCCAAAATCCCCCACCAGCACATGAGCGGGCGCATTGAGGCCACGGGCGAAACGATGCCCCGCCGCCTCAGGCTCGGCCACCAGGCGCAGATCGGTGATGCCCGCAGCCCGGAAGGCCGCTCTCAGCCGCTGCTCGGCGAGCGCGTCATCCGCGCCCTCCCCCACAAAGCGCACCGGCCGTCCGGCCACCACGGCAGAACCCGGCGGCACGCCCGCCTCGCGCAGCAAATGCCCCAGGAACAGGCCGACCAGCTCCTCCAGCTCCAGCACCCGGCCGAAGACCAGCGTGTCGCGCAGGCTGCGCTGGCCGAGATGGCTCTTCAGCGACATCATCAGCCGGCAGGCGCCGGGGTCATCAAGATAGGCCTCCATGGCGGCGGGGCCGGCCATATGGGCGCGCCATGAGCCCTGGAAACAGAGGATGGAGCGGAATACCTCGCCAGTGGCGTGGCGGGCCACGCTTACGCCATCGGCGCCCAGGCGGGCGACCACGCTATTGGTGGTGCCGAAATCAATTCCAAAGGCCGGTTCATGCTGCATTGCAACGGGCTTGAGCATGCCCGGGGGCGGCTGTCGATGGCCCGAGGGGTTGTCGGCTGCCATGCTGCCATGCTGTCTCTGCTGTCATGCGAATCTATCTGGCCGGGCCGGACGTCTTCTACCCCGATGCTCTGGCCCGCGCCGGCGCCATGAAGGCCGCCTGCGCCCGATTTGGAATGCTGGGCGTGTTTCCGCTCGACCCGGCTCCAGCCGAGGCCCTCCTTGCCGCCGAAGCGCCAGAATGGCTGCGCATCCATGCCGCCAATGAGGCGCATATTCGCAGCTGCGACGCGATGGTGGCCAATATCACCCCCTTTCGCGGCGCCTCGGCCGACCCAGGCACCGCCTGGGAGATGGGTTTTATGCGCGCGTTGGGGCGGCCCGTGGTGGCCTGGACCGAGGTGCTGCAGGATTACAGCGCCCGTATCGCCCCCGATGGGCTGGCGGTGGAGGATTTTGGCCTGGCGGATAATCTGATGCTGGAGGGGGGCATTGCGCTTTCGGGCGGCGTGGTGATGCGCGGGCATGCGGCCTTTGAGCGCTGCCTGGCCTGGTTGGGGCGGCGATAGCAGGGCTGCGCGGGCCTCAGCGCCGCCGCCACGCCAGGGCCAGCCATGCCAGATGCGCCGGCAGCGCCAGGCTGAGCCACAGCGCCACCCACCACCAGGCCTGGCCGGTCAGCGCAGCGCGCAGCGCCAATGCCAGGAAAGCCCCCGAGCCGAGAAAGGCGAGCAGCGGCCAGGGCGGCACCCCCTGCCCGCGCCGCCACCATAGGCCGAGCAACACCACGGCCTCGATCGCGAGCACCAGGAGCAGCAGCGTCGCCACATGGCCGCTGGCAAACAAATCATTCATCAAACGCTCCTTTCAGCCGGTTGATGGCCAGATCAAGCCAGCGCGATCGATGCCGCGATGCGCGCCGGCTGAGACCGAAAGCGACACCACCACCACCGCCAGCATCGTCCAATATGGCCGCTGAAGCGAGACGAGGGGCTGGCCCAAACGCATGTACAGCCCGCCATTCAACAAACAAGGCGCCGGCAAAAGGCGAGGCTATGCGCCTGCTTCAGCGCCGCGCCATCACGGCATGTCGCATCATCGGTGAGGGGCAGGAGGCCCTTCAGGCCGGGTTGATCGGGCCGAATATGCCCCACGCGCAGGTGACAAATATGACCTTCGGGGCAGCCAGGCAGGCATCACGCGGCCGGCCTTCATTAATCTTGCACTCGCAGAGGCTTGACGGCGCCCTTGTCAGTATAAATACCTCTTCAAGAGTGTCGTCCATCGGAGGAATTTATTATGCGCTTTCCCGCTATCGCTCTTTTCGCTGCGGCTATGTCCGTGGCCCCTCTCATGCCCGCCGCCGCACAGGATGGTGATGCCGAGGCCGGCCGCCGGGTCTTCGCCCAGTGCCGCGCCTGCCACATCGTCGACAATACGCCGCGCAACACTGTCGGCCCGAATCTGGGTGGCCTGTGGGGCCGTCAGGCTGGCGCGCGTGAGGGTTTCCGTTATTCGGCCAATATGACCGCCCTCGGCGCCGCCGGGTATGTCTGGAACGAGGCCAATCTGCGGGCCTATCTGACCAACCCCAAGGCGGTCGCGCCGCAGGGCAGCATGGCCTTTGCCGGCATTAGCAACCCTGAGCAATTGACCAACCTGGTCGCCTATCTGCGCGCCAATACCCAGCCGCAATAAGCCCATCGGCGCCAGTCCCGGCCCGGGGCTGGCGCTACCATTGCCCAGGCGAAGTTGAAGGGAGTTGGAGGGTATCGGGGCGCCCGGATTCGAACCGAGGACCTTCTGCTCCCAAAGCAGACGCGCTACCAGACTGTGCTACGCCCCGCACGCGGCAGCACCCTATGAGCGCTGTCGCCACCGCGCAAGCCGTCTGATCAATCCTGATAGAGACGGGTGACCTCGGCCGAGTAGCCGGCGAGCGGGCGAGGGCGCGCGACACGACGGCCTGCCATGCCAATCAAGGCGGCGGCGAGGCGCACGGCCGCGGCCGTGCCATCCACCAGCGGCACCGCCACATGCGGCTGCAAACGGGCAGCGACACCGGCCAAGGGCCCGCCGGCCAGGATCACCGCTTCAGCGCCATCCAGTTCCACCGATTGGCGGACCAGGTCCAGCAATAGCGCCTGGCGCTCTTCGGCCACGCTGCCAGGGTCGCCGGAGAAACCCGGCCCCATGCGGAAACCGGCACAACGTGCGCGCAGGCCGTGATGGTCCAGGCAATCCTCGAACATGGGCTGCAGCGCGGCGGTGAAGCTGACCACGCCGAATCGCCGGCCCAACATGCTGGCGGCGTGGAAGGCGGCCTCGCTGATGCCCAGCACCGGCACGCCCAGCAATTCCTTCGCCGCATCGAGCCCCGGATCACCGAAACAGGCGATGACGGCGGCATCATACTCGCCCTGATGTGCCGCGAGCGCCGCCAAGGTGGCAGGCCCGGCCACCAGCCAATCGGCGCGGGTGACGATCAGCGGCAGGCCAAAGGGCGCGCTGACGGTATGGACCGACACGCCTTCGGGGCAGGCGGCCTCCGCGGCTAGGGCGATGCGGGCGGTGACCGCCTCGGTGGTGTTGCTGTTCACGACGAGAATCTTGGGCATTGACAAGTTTCGCACCAAAGCGGGTTGTTGCCCAAGCCCACCCGCCTGTACAAACGTTTGATGGCTCCAGAAGCTCCCTCTCAGCCGAGCCCGGCCTCTGTGCCGGACGAAGCCGCCGCCAAACTTGGCCGTGGGGCCTCGCTGCTCGGCCGCATCGGCGTGCGCGCCTTCATCATTGTGCTTCTGATGCTGGCAGCATTGGGGGCGCTGGCGGGAAATGGCCTGCAGATTCTCGCGCAGCAGAACACCATCATCGAACAACTGGGTGTGCGTGACCGTGTGGCCATCGACGCCGAGAACGCCTTCTCCACGCCGGTTGCCGATTTTTCTTCGGCATTCTCGGCGGTGATGGCCGGCGCCCTGCCACCAACGGTGACCGCACCTCGTATGCTGCGCAATGCGCAGGAAATTATCCACGGCTTCGAGGCGCTCGATACGCTGCTGGGCGGCAGGCTAGACCCGGTGCTGATCGGCGGCGCGCGCGATATGGCCAGCAATATGGCCGCCCTGGGTGAGAAGGTGCGTGACGCATTCGCCCGGCGCGACCGCAGCGCCTATAATGGGTTGCAGGAAGAGTGGCTGGATATCCAAGTCGCCTTTAACCGTGTCATCAGCGCGGTGCGGAATTTGGTGCGCGCCGACCAGCAGGCCAGCCTGCAGCGTGCCAGGGAGCAGGCCGAGGCCGGGCAGCGGACCACGCTGATCGCCGGCGGTGCTGGGCTGCTGGGCGTGCTGCTCACCTGGCTCGTGCTGGTGCAATTGACCGCAAGGCCGCTCACCCGGGTGGCGCGCGCCATGCAGGGCCTCTCCCGCGGGGACGCAGCAACCGACGTGCCCGAGACAGGCCGCGCCGACCAGGTGGGCGAGATGGCGCGTGCGGTGGGGGTGTTCAAATCCAATTTGCAGGCCACCCACGCCATGGCCGCTCAGGCGCTGGATGGTGCGAGGCGCACGGCGCGCGCCACCTCTGAGGCCTCGCAGGCTATCGGCCAGGTGAGCGAGGGCGCCCTCGCCCAGCTTTCCGAACTGCGTGAGGTGGGTGCGGCGCTCAGCCAAACCACAGTGGCGATCGGCGAAGTCAGCCGCACCACCGCCACCGCACAGGTGCAGGCCGAGGAGGCCAGGCTTCTGGTGGTGGGCAGCGTGGAGAAGGTGCGCGCCCTGACCGAGACCGTCGATGCCGTGGGTGAGGACACCGAACGCGTCACCCGCATTGCCGGCACCATCGCCAAAATCGCGACGCAGACCAATATCCTGGCGATCAATGCCGCCATCGAGGCGGCACGGGCCGGTGAGCATGGCCGCGGCCTTTCCGTGGTGGCGGAGGAAGTCCGCGCCCTGGCGGCCAATACCGAGACGCTGGCACAGGAGATCGCCGATGTGGTCCTCATGGCCGGCCGGCGCACGCGCGAGGGTGCGGGCGTGGCCGCGGCGGTGGGCGAGTCGATGGATCTGCTGGAGGCGCTGGTGAGCGAGTCTGCCCGCCTCGCAGGGGCTATTGCCGTGGCCATGGAAGAACAACAGGCAACCGTGGGCAGTCTCGATGAGCGGATGGTGACCCTCACCCGCATCGGCCAGGCCAGCGCCACGGCGGCAGAGGAGCTTACTATCACCATGATCGATCTGAGCCGGATGGCATCCGAGACGCGGGTAGCCGCCGAAAATCTGGCGCGCGGCAATGGTTGAGGCAGCAATCCTCGTCATTGACGATAGCGGCTTCAACCGGTTGCTACTGAAGCGGCGGCTGAGCGAGCTGGGCTACGCGGAACCCGATATGGCCGAAGATGGCCAGCAGGGCCTGGAGGCGATTGCGGCGAAGAAATTCGACTGCGTGCTGCTGGACCTGGAAATGCCGGTGCTGGGCGGCATCGGCGTGCTTGAGGCCCTGCGGGAGATGGCCGATGCACCGCCGGTGATCGTGATCTCGGCGCATACCGAGATGAGCGGGGTGATCCGCTGCATCGAACTCGGCGCCGAGGATTACCTGCCCAAGAGCTTCGACCCGCCGCTGCTGCGCGCCAGGCTCTCCGCCGTACTGGAGAAGAAGCGGCTGCGGGACCTCGCAGCCCAGCGGCTGGCGGCGCTGGAGGCGGAGTTGGAGAGTGCCCGCAACGCCCAGCTCAGCTTGGTGCCGCGCAACCCTGCTCGCCTGGGCCAGGGCCGCATCACCCTCTCCGCGCATATGGAACCCGCCCGCCAGGTGGGCGGTGATCTCTATGACATTATCGCCGTCGATAGCCGGACGCTGCTTTTTGCCGTGGCTGATGTGGCGGGCAAGGGAGCGCCGGCCGGGCTGACCATGGCGCGCACCGTGGGGCTGCTGCGCAGCGCTGCGCGCATCGCCATGGAAGCCGGCACCCGGCCCGATCCGGCCGAGCTGCTGCGAATCGCCAATGATGATCTGGCGTCCGAAAACCCCGATATGACCTTCGTGACCGCGGCTCTGGGCGTGATCGACAGCGAAACCGGCGAGGGCAGCATGGCGCTGGCGGGCCATGATGCGCCCTATATTCTCTCGGGCGCTGCTGTGCGCGTGGCCGAGGGCCTGGCGGTTAATCCGGCGCTGGGGGTGATGGATGGGCTGGCCTATTCCGCCACCCGCTTCACCCTCGCCCCCGGCGAGAGCCTGATCCTCTACACCGATGGCATCCCGGAGGCGGAAGATGCCGGCCAAGAGTTCTATGGCCGCAGCCGCTTCGAGGCGGCGCTGATGGCCCATCGCGGCGATGCGCCGGCTGCGGTGCAGGCTGGGGTGCTGGAAAGCCTGGCAGGCTTCACCCGGGGCGCGCCTCCGGCCGATGACGTCACCATAATGGTGCTGCGTTTCGGCTGAGCCGCAGCATCGATTTGCAAGAGTTGCCAGCCTGGGCATGCAACCCTGCCCAGGGCTGCGGCTGATATGCGCAAACGGCCCGCAAAATGCCAAGGATGGGGTAAACATGGCTTCCGTGACCATCATCGGGCGGGCTAGGATCGCGCTATGCAATTGACAATGCCCGAGGAGATCATGCTCCTCCTTCTCGATGACCGCACCGGCCGCCCGGTGGGGTTGCCCCCACCCGCCGCGGATTTCGCCATTGCCGGCGCGGTGCTTATGGAATTGTCGCTCCATGGACGGATCGACACCGACCTCGCGCAGTTGATGGTCAGCAACAGCCAACCGACCGGTGATGCGGTGCTCGACGAGGCGCTCGCCCAGATGGCCGCCAAGCCGGGCGAGGATAGCCGGTTTTGGCTGGGCGAGATCGGCTCACGCGGGGAGAAACTGCGTGACGCCCTGCTCAACCGCCTGGTGCAGAGCGGCGTGCTGAAGTTGGAGGAGGGCCGTTTCCTCTGGGTCTTCCCCGACCGGCGCTACCCCAAGGCGGCTGAAGGCACTGCCGAGGTGAAGGAAGTGCGCCGCCGCCTGCGTGACATCATCCTCTCGGGCGATATCCCCGACCCGCGTGACGCGCTGATGATAGGCCTGTGCCGGGCAACCGGGCTGGTGCCGCTGCTGCTCACCCCGCCTGAATTGGAGGAGACGGTCAGCCGGGTCGACCAGATCGCCGATCTGGAGGAACTTAATCGTTCGCTGGCTGAGGTGATTCGCCAGCTTCAGGCGTCGATGGTGGCCTTCACCGGGCTGGCCTGACAGGCTTTGCGGGCGGCGAATGGCCGCGGTTTTTCGCGCGGCCGGCCAGGGGTGGATCAGGCGTAGGCAGGCTGAGCAAGGGCTGGGCATTTCATCGCCTTGCACCGCGCGCAGCCTAGCCCTGGGCAATTGACCGCAAGAGCGGCTTCCGCAACATGGTTGCGAGTTACAAGGAGCCGATCATGCCCACCGAACATCGTATTCCCGCAACGCCCGAGACCATCCGCTGGGGCGCCTTTGATGCCAGCTTCAAGCCGGTGCTGGAGGTGGAGAGCGGTGACCTGGTTGTGCTAGAATGCGTCTCCGGCGCCCCTGATGGCATGCCAGACCCTTCGACCGGCATGGTGGTTCCCCCGGCGCTGGCCGCCATCCATGCCGCCAAGCCGCCCAGGCTGGGCCCGCATATCCTGACCGGCCCCGTGGCGGTGAAGGGCGCCATGCCCGGCGATGTGCTGCGCGTGGACATCGAAAAAATCGAACTGGGCTGCGATTGGGGTTTTTGTGGCTTCCGCCCGCTCGGTGGCACCCTGCCCGAGGACTTCCCCTATAAGCGCATGCTGCATATTCCGGTGGATCGCGAAAAGCGCATCGGCCATATCCCGATGGGCCCGGGCATTGCCCTGCCGCTCTCGCCCTTTTTCGGCGTGATGGGCGTGGCGCCGCCGGCGGAATGGGGTGCCATTTCCACCAAGGAGCCGCGCGCCCATGGCGGCAATCTCGACAATAAGGAAATCGGTGAGGGTGCCACCCTGTTTCTGCCGGTGCATGTGGCGGGCGGGCTGTTCTCGGCCGGTGATGGCCATGGCGTGCAGGGCGATGGCGAGGTGTGCATCAATGCGCTGGAAATGTGCCTGACCGGGCATTTCCGCTTCACCCTGCTCAAGGATGAAAAGCTGCTCTACCCCCGTGCCGAGACGCCGACGCATTACATCACCATGGGGATGCATGAGGATCTGGACGAGGCGATGAAGAAGGCGCTGCGGGAAATGATCGGCTTCATCACCAGCCGCACCAACCTCTCCGCCGCCGATGCCTATCAATTCTGCTCGCTGGCGGTGGATTTCCATGTCACCCAGACGGTGAATGGCGAGAAGGGCGTGCATGGCATGCTCAAGAAGGGCCTGCTGTTCTGAGCAGGACCGGGGGCGCGGCCTTTGCTGCGCCCCCCTATTCTGCCGCCGGCGATACAGCCTCACCTTGCCCGGTCGAGCGCCTCGCGAAAGCGCGGATCATTGAAGGCGAACAGAAACGGATCCAACCGCACCCCGGTCTCAATCTGGGTGAGGGTGACGCGGGTGAGGCGGTTCTGCGCATCCAGCACCTCCCATTGCCGCAATTGCATCGGGTTTTCCTCCAGGATGAGGGTGATTCGCCCCTCACCCGGGGCTGCGGTGCGAAAGATGCTCACCCGCAGCAATCCGCCCACCCGCTCCATCACCGGCACGGTGACATCGCCTGAGAGGCTGAGCGGGTTGCGCAGCAGCACGCCCAGCGGTGTGGAATTGACCGCAACCACAGTGGGCTGGCGCAATTCACGGTCCCAATGGAAGAATTGGCCATCGGCGGCGATGAGCAAAGTGGGCTCGGGCGGGTCATATTCAAAGCGCATCCGGTTGGGCCGCCAGATCATCGCCGTACCCTCGGCCGCGGCGCCGTTCTGCGCGATCTGCAGAAAACGGGCGCGCAGCGTTGTCATGGCGTTGAAATAGGCCTCGACACGCTGCAGGGCCGCGCGGTCCAGATTTTGCGCGCCCGCCAAGGCTGGGGTGAGCAGCAGCGGTGCCGCTGCCAGCATTATCCTGCGGCGCATCAGCGTGGCACCGCGCCGGGGGGCATCATGCCAGGTGGGGGTAAGGCGCTGCCACGCTGGGGAAAGGCGCCTGCCGGCGCCGGGCCGGGCTGTGTCGCTCCGGGGATCTGCATATTGAGGAAACCCTCCGGGCGGATAAAGCGCGCGGGGTCCTGGGCGGCAAATTCCACCCTGAGCGCCTCCATCTCGCCGCGGCCATTGCCGCCAGGCTGGGCGCGCAAGGTCACGCCATCGGCGGTGATGCAGGCCCGCCCCACCTGGCCACGATCCTCTATCTTCCAATGGGTGCAGGGCAGGTTCGCCACCCGGTCACTGCCCTCACGGGTAAAGCGGGCGGTCTGGCTGGCCGGGGCGAAGCGCGCCGCCTCCTCCTGCCCGGCCGGCATGTCCATGATCATGCGCGTCTGCTGCATCACCACGAAGCCGGTGCCGGCCTGTTGATCGAGGATGAGATAGCCCTGGCCGCTTGGCATCTCTATGCGCATCCGCCGTTGGGCGGCATTCCAGGCCATGCGCATCTCGGCCGGCCGGCCCTCGAGACTGGTGCGATAGGTCACCGCCACATCGCGGGTGGGGAACATCGCAGGTCTGTCCTGCGCCAGCGCGGGCGAGGCGGCGATACAGGCCAGTAGCGGCAGGGCAAGCGCCCTAGAATTGCTCATGCGGGGGATCCTTTCGCATGGATATGGGGTGGCGGCGCAGCCTTTCGACCATGATCCCCACAGGATAGGGCCGGTCGGCCTGCGGGATGGTCCATCAATCCTCGCTGCGGCGGACCAGGATTTCGCGCTTGCCGACATGGTTGGCCGGGCTGACGATGCCCTCTTTTTCCATCTGCTCGACCAGCTTGGCGGCCTTGTTATAGCCAATGGAGAGATGGCGCTGCACCAGCGAGACGGAGCATTTGCCCTCGCGCGCCACCATATTCACCGCCTGGTCGAAGAGGGATTTTTCCGAATCCGAAGCGCCGGCGATGCCGCTCATCGAAAGCCCGCCGCTCTCATCATCCTCGGTCGGCTCGGTCACCTCATCAATATAATTGGGCTCGCCCTGCTCACGCAGCCAATCGGCGACACGCTGCACCTCCTCATCGGAGACGAAGGGGCCATGCACGCGCACCACCCGCCCGCCGCCGGGCATGAAGAGCAGGTCACCCTGGCCGAGCAATTGCTCGGCACCCTGCTCGCCCAGGATGGTGCGGCTATCGATCTTGCTGGTCACCTGAAAACTGATCCGCGAGGGGAAATTCGCCTTGATGGTGCCGGTGATTACATCGACCGAAGGCCGCTGCGTGGCCATGATGACATGGATGCCCGCGGCACGGGCCATCTGCGCCAGACGCTGCACCGCGGCCTCGATCTCCTTGCCGGCCACGATCATCAGATCGGCCATTTCGTCGATCACGACCACGATCATCGGCAGCGGTTCGAGGGCGAGGGTCTGGTCCTCGAACATCGGCTTGTTGGTCTCGGGGTCGAAGCCGGTCTGCACCCGGCGGGTCAGCACCTCCCCGCGCGCCCGCGCGGCCTGCAGCTTCTCATTATAGCCGGCGATGTTGCGCACGCCGATGGAACTCATGG
Organism: Rhodovarius crocodyli; assembly: GCA_945901085.1. Lineage (GTDB taxonomy): Bacteria > Pseudomonadota > Alphaproteobacteria > Acetobacterales > Acetobacteraceae > Rhodovarius > Rhodovarius crocodyli_A. Next base: position 73,671 of record CAMDJV010000004.1, read on the forward strand.
CGCGGTAGCGCTTCTCCATCTCGCGCACGGTCCATTTCAACGCGCCAATGGCCTTGGGCGGCTCGGTCACCACCGGGGCCAGCAGATGCGGGATGCGGTCATAGACCGACAATTCCAGCATCTTCGGGTCGATCATGATGAAGCGGCATTCCTCCGGCCCGAAGCGATAGAGCAGCGAGAGGATCATCGTGTTGATGCCCACCGACTTGCCCGAGCCGGTGGTGCCCGCAATGAGCAGATGCGGCATGCGGGCCAGATCCGTCACCACCGGCTCGCCGCCAATATTCTTGCCCAGGGCGAGCGGCAGGCGGGCGGTGTTCTTGGCCCAGGCCTCGCTGCCCATCATCTCGGAGAAATACACCGTCTCGCGCTTCGCATTGGGCAGTTCAATGCCCATCACGGTGCGGCCGGGGACGGTTGCGATACGCACCGCCACCACGCTCATATTGCGGGCAATATCATCGGCCAAGCCGATGACCCGGCTGGATTTCACACCGGGGGCCGGCTCGAGTTCGTAAAGCGTGACAACGGGGCCTGGGCGAATCTCGGTGATCTCACCGCTCACGCCGAAATCGGCCAACACCTGCTCCAGCCGGCGGGCATTGGCCTGCAAGGCCGCCGAATCCGGGCCGCTGCTGGTGCGTGGCGGGGCGGCCTGCAGCAATTCGAGCGGGGGGATGGTGATGCCGCCTTCGATTGGCTGCAAGTCGAGCGTGGCCTGGCGGGGCTTCTCGGCGCTGCGCGCAGCAGGGGTTGCAACCCTCGGGCTGGGCTTGGCGGCAGCAGAGGCTAAGGCCGGCTCACGGCGTTCCGGCACCCGCTCGGCCGCCTCATCGGCGGCGCGCAACAGGCTGGAGAGGTCAGCGCCTGGCTTTACCCCCCGCCCGCGGCCACGGCCAAACAGCCACAGGGTGAAACGCCCCAAGGCCGAAAATGCGCGCCAGAAGAGGTGACGCCGTGCAGCACCCGCGCGGGCAACATGGGCGGTGGCATCGGCCGTGGCAAAGGCGGCGCGGCGCCATTCTGCCGGCGCGAAGCCCAGCGCGCCCAACAGCACCAGGGCCGAGGTCAGCGCCAGCAGCCCATTGGCCAGCAGCGCCCCCAGGGGGCCAAAGCTGGATTGCAGCCATCCCGTGGCGGCATGCGCAATGAGCGGGCCAAAGGCACCACCGGCCCCGGCCAGCACCGGCGCCGCGGGCGGCAATGGCAGGGCCGAAAAACCAGCCGCCAGCACCGGCATGCCCAGCAGCAGCGCCATCAGCCGGGCCGGCAGAAGTGTCACGCCCCGCTCGGTGAAAAGCCGCCACGCCCAGGCCAGCAGGGTGATGGCGGGCAGAAAGGCGGCCAAGCCAAAGGCCTGCAGCAGCGTGTCGGAGACGGCAGCCCCGGTGGGCCCGGCCAAATTGGTCGCCGCCCGCGCGGTGGCGGTGGAGCCTGAGGGGTCGGCTGGGTCGTGGCTCAACAGGGCCACCAGCATGGCCAAGCCCAGCAGCGCGCATAAAATGCCCGCAAGCTGCGCCCCGCTGCGCGCAAAGGCAGCACGCAGGGCGGGCGAGGCAAAGCGGCTGCCCCCGGTTTCATCGCCAGCGGCGGCAGCTATCTCGGCACGTGCCATGGAGCCGGTCCTTTTCGGGATCGGGTTGCGGAGCCGGGGGGAAGTCTATTCTACGCCCCAGCCGCCGGGGCGGGAAGGGCAAACTGGCCCAGAATCAAAAAGGGCCGGAGCAAGCTGCCCCGGCCCTTCGATACAACCAACCGAAAGCTCAGCCCAGCCGTTCGCCATGCTGGGTCACATCGAGGCCCTCGCGCTCCTCGTCTTCGGAGACCCGCAACCCGACCATGACATCGACGATCTTGAGCAGTATGAAGGTGGCCACGGCAGAATAGACCGCCACCGCCAGGATCGATTTTGCCTGAATCAGCAGCATCTCGGCATTGCCGGCCAACCAGCCGGAATAGGTCATGGCCTTGGCGGCATCGCCATCGGTGACATAGAGCGTGCCCACGGCGAAGACGCCGGTGAGCATGGCTCCCACCACGCCACCCACGCCGTGCACGCCCCAGGCATCGAGGCTGTCATCATAGCCCAGGGCCTTTTTCAGGCTGGTCGAGGCCCAGAAGCAGATGATGCCGGCGGCTAGGCCAATCACCAAAGCCGGGCCAGGGAAGACCCAGCCCGAGGCGGGGGTAATGGCCACCAACCCAGCCACAGCGCCGGAAATGGCGCCCAGCGCTGATGGCTTGCCCTTCACCACACCCTCGGCCAGCAGCCAGGCCAGCGTGCCCGCCGCAGCGGCGATCATCGTCACCGCCATCGCCATGCCCGCACGCGCATCGGCCGCCAGGGCAGAGCCGGCATTGAAGCCGAACCAACCCACCCAAAGCAGGCAGGCGCCCAACATGGCCAGGCCAAGATTATGCGGCGACATATTGTCATGCCCATAGCCCACGCGCTTGCCCAGAACATAGGCCGCGACCAGGCCGGCGATACCGGCATTGATATGCACCACCGTGCCGCCGGCGAAATCCAGCGCGCCCCAGGCCCAAATGACGCCGGCGGGGTGCCACACCGCATGCGCCACGGGTGAATAGACCAGCAAGGACCAGGGCACGACGAAAAGGACCATCGCCGAGAATTTCATCCGGTCCGCCACCGCACCGGTGATCAGCGATGCGGTGATGATGGCAAAGGTCATCTGGAACATCATGAAGACGGTCTCAGGAATGGTCGTCGGCACTTCCGAATCGCCGCCCATGCCCGCGCCCAGGATGAATGGGCCGTTCCAGTTGATGCCATTGAGCATGAACTTCGTGAGGTCACCAATATACTGGTTGCCATTGCCGAAGGCGAGGGAATAGCCGGCAACCACCCAGGTCACTGCCACCAGGGCGCAGATCGTGAAGCTCTGCATCATGGTGCCCAGCACGTTTTTCTTGCGCACCATGCCGGCATAGAAAAACGCGACGCCGGGGATGGTCATCATCAGCACCAGTATGGTGGAGACGAGCATCCAGGCGGTATTGCCGGCATCAATTGCGGGTTCGGCGGCCAAGGCCAGGCCGGGACAGGCGGCAAGTGCCAGGCCGGCGGGAAGAAATTTGTTCATCCTGTGGGTTTCCCTCTCGGTGTCGTGGCAGCGCGGGTCAGAGCGCCGAGCCGTCGGTCTCCCCGGTGCGGATGCGCAGCGCGCGCTCCACATCGAGAACGAAAATCTTGCCGTCACCAATCTTGCCAGTCTTCGCGGCGGCGGCGATCGCTTCCACCACCGCATCGACCAGTTCGGAAGGGACAGCCACCTCGATTTTCAGCTTGGGCAAGAAGCTGACCTGGTATTCGGCGCCGCGGTAGATTTCGGTCTGGCCCTTCTGGCGGCCGAAACCCTTCACCTCAGTCACCGTCAGACCCTGAACCCCGAGCGGGGTAAGGGCATCGCGCACCTCGTCCAACTTGAAGGGCTTGATGACGGCCATGATCAGCTTCATCGCTGCCGACTCCATAAATCGTGGCGCCTTCATTGACGCCTGCAGGCTCCGTGCCACGGGTGATGCGCCAGGGCGAGGGGGCATAACCACCCGCAATCCACTGGCCGGACCGCCATTGCACAGTTGTTGTGCAGCAATGCAGCGCCACGCCAGGAGATGCAGGCAGGGGCTAGCGGGAATACCCCGCGCGGCCACATAACACCGCATGGCCCAGACCCTGAATGTAACCGTGGCGATTGTGGGTGCCGGACCGGTGGGCGCCACGCTCGCCGCCGCACTGGCAGCCGCCAATATCCCCTGCGCGGTGCTCGATGCAGCGCCCCTGCCGCCGATGGAAATGCAAGCCTTTGACGGGCGCTGCTATGCGGTGGCCGCCGGCTCCCGCCCGGTGCTGGAGGCCGCGGGCATTTGGCAGCGACTGCCCGAGCCGCCCTGCCCCATTGAGCGTATTCTGGTGGCAGATGGCGAGCCAGGCCGCCCACCCTCGCCGCTCAGCCTGACCTTCCGCGCGGCCGAGACCGGGCAGGAGGCCTTTGGCTGGATGGTGGAGGCGCGCAGCCTGCGGGTGGCGCTCAATGCCCGCCTGCCGCATCTGCCCGCGCTTTCGGTCTTCGCCCCCGCCACTGCCGAGGTGGCTTCCCGTGGGCCGGAGGGGGTTAGCCTCCAGCTCTCCACCGGCGAGGTGGTGCATGCACAATTGCTGGTGGCCGCCGAAGGCCGCCGCAGCCCGCTGCGCGGCCAGGCCGGCATCCGCACCACCGGGCTGGATTACCACCAGATCGGCATGGTGGGCGCCTTCGCCCATGAGCGCGCGCATGACAATCAGGCGCTGGAAATGTTCCTCGCCAATGGCCCCTTCGCGCAATTGCCGCTCTCCCATGCCCCCGCCGGGGCGCCCTTCCCGCATGCCTCCGCCTTTGTCTGGAGCGACAAGACAGCCATCGCCAAACGCATGCTGGCGCTGGATGATGATGGTTTCTCACGCGAATTGGCCCGCCGCAGCGGCGGTTTGCTGGGCGAAGTGCGGGTGATCGGCCAGCGCTGGTCCTATCCTCTCACCGCAATGGCGGCCGAGCGCTACACCGCCGAGCGCATGGCGCTGGTGGGCGATGCGGCGCATGGCATCCATCCCATTGCCGGCCAGGGGCTAAATCTGGGCTTTCGTGACGTGGCGGCGCTGGCCGATCTGGTCATTGCCGCCGTCGCGGCTGGGGAGGATCCGGGCGGCCCAGCCTTGCTGGCCCGCTATCAGGCAGCCCGGCGGCCGGCGGCAATGATGATGCTGGGTGCCACCCACGCGCTGGAGAAACTTTTCGGCAATGGCTTTCCGCCGCTGCGCGCCGCCCGCCGGCTGGGCATCGCCGCGGTGGACCGGATCGGGCCGCTCAAACGCGCCTTCGCCCGGCAGGCGATGGGGCTGGGGTGAAGGGCTGAAACCTTTCGCCACGCGTTGCGGGGTTGCGCTGCATGATGGCCTTCGCCATGCCTTGGGCTGAATGAGGCAAACCCGGCGCATGTCCGAGCTGCGACGCTTTGGCGCCATTCGGCAGCGCCAAAGGCCGCGCCGCGACCCGCTGCCACCCAGCCTGCGCCCGGGTCGGGCGCGGATGTCATGGGCCGAGCCCCTGCCCAGCGGCCGCTGGCCGAGCCGGCGGGGGGCCATGCCGCTGCCCTGGCCGCTGCTGGGCTCGCTGGCGCTGCATTCCCTGGTGCTGGCGCTGCTCTTGCTGGATGTCTGGCCGCGCCAGGATGGCGATCAACCATTGCCGCCGCCGGCCATCGAGATGGTGTTCGATACCGGCCAGCCCGAGCCCCAGGCCAGCGGCGCCCCCGAGGGCGAAACCCCCGATGCGGTGGAGCCGCCCGCCCGCGCCGAAGCCCCGCCCCCCGCGCCGGAAGCCCCCAGCACATCGCAGCCGCCCAGCCCCCCACCCAGCCCCCCGCTGGTGCCGCAACTCGCCATGCCGCTGCCACCTCTACCACCCGCGCAGGTGCCGCCACCACCGATTCCGCCGCCCCCCAGCCCAGAGCCGCCACGCGCAGCCCCACCACCGCCCGCGCCACCAAGGGCCGAAACACCGCAGCCCCCGGCCGCGCCGCTGCCGCCGCCCTTGCCGGCGCTGGCTGAACTGCCGCCGCGCCCGCCCGAGCCGGTGCCCAGGCTCTCGGCCGAGATACCGCCACCCGAAACACCGCCCGATCTGCTGGCCCAGCCCACGCCGCCGCCCATCACCCCGCCGCGCCTGCCACCGCCCCCACCCCCGCCGGCGCAACCGCGCCCCACCCCGCCGCCCCGCCCGACGCAGCAGGCCCAGCCCAGCCCGCGCCTGCCCGGCATGGTGCTGCCCGAGGGCTTTACTCTCAGCCAGCCACGCCCCGCCCCCGGCCGTCCGGCCGGGCCGCGCGCGCCGCTCGATTTCAGCCTCGACCCGCGCCTGCTGGAGGGCCGCACCTCGCCCGACCGCACCGTGCAGGTGCGCGGCGCCCAGGTCGGCCCCGATTGGTCCAACGCCTTCCGCCGCTGGCTGGACCAAAATCTGCGCTACCCGCAGCGCGCCATTCAGGATGGCGATTCAGGCACAGTGCAGGTTCGCATCACCGCCAATCCGGACGGCACGGTGCGTCAGGTGCGGCTGCTCAGCCCCTCTGCCTCGCCGGCGCTGAATTCAGGCACCACCATGCCCTTTGCCGGCGCTCGGCTGCCAGCCTTCCCGCCCGGCTCCGACCCCAATGGGGTGGAGGTGGATTTGACGGTGAATTACATCCTGCTCCGGCGCTGAGCGGACCCTTGCCAAACCGCGGCTGCGGCCCCTACTCCACACCCATGGTGACACGCGCGGAAATTCTCGTTCTTGGCCTGACAGCGGGCGTGCTGGGCAGCCTTTTGGGTGGGCTGATGCTGGGGGTGGGGCTCGGCCTTGCGGTCAATGGCGCGCATATCGGCTGGCTGCTGATGCTGCCGGCCGCCCCTCTCTCGGGGCTGCTGGGCTATTTGCTGGCCAGGCGCCTGGCGAAGCAGCTGCCGCAGTAGCAGAGCCTATACCAGCCCTTGGGCCAGCCGTCGCTCGGCCGCCGCCAAATCGGGCGGGGTGGAGAGGTGAAACCAAACGCCATCATGCACGAGGCCAAAGAGCCGCCCCGCCGCCGCCGCGCGGTCATAGCAGCGGTTGAGAGAAAATCGCCGCACCGCCTCGGGCGCCACCAATTCGGGCCGCAGGACCTGAATACCCGCGAAGATATAGGGCGCCACGACATGCGGTGCGGGGCGCTGCAGCCGGCCCCAGCCATCCATCAGGAAATCGCCCCGGCCCACGGAGCCATCCACCTGGGTGGTGCGCACCAATAGCAGCAACGCATCCATCGTTTCGGGGTTAAAGGCCTGGGCCAGCCGGGTCAGCGCCGGGGTTGCGCCATCCAGCCAATAGGCATCACCATTGACGACATAAAAAGGCTTGTCGCCGAGTTGCGGCAGCGCCCGGGCCACGCCGCCGCCGGTCTCGAGCAATTCCGGCTCAAGCTGCACCCGCACCGGCGGCGCGCTGCGCCCGGCCATGGCGGCCACGATTTTTTCCGCCTTCCAATGCGCATTCACCACCGCCTGGGTGACGCCGGCATCGCCCAGCCGGTCCAGCGCATGATCCAGCAGGCTGCGGCCGCGCAGGGTGAGCAGCGGCTTGGCGGTCTGGCTGGTCAGCGGCCGCATGCGTTGGCCCAGGCCAGCGGCGAGCACCATCGCCCTCATGCCGGGTTGGCCCGCAGATGGGTCGGCACATGGCGGTCGAGATAATCGCGCAGCGGCGCCGTGGCAGGGTGTTGCAGGGCGCGCGCGAGCAGCGCCCAGCAGCGCGGGCCATGCGCCAGGTAATGGGTCTTGCCATCACGCCTCGCCAGCCGCACCCAAAGTGCTGCCACCCGCAAATGCCGCTGCGCGGCATGCACCGCCATCGCCGCCTCCACATCGCGTATGCCGCAGAGTGCCTGGTAGCGCGCCACCGTGGCCGCGCGCAGCGCCGGGGCCACATCCCGCCTGGCATCCTCCACCAGCGAGACCAGATCATAGGCCGGGTGGCCCAGCGCGCCATCCTGGAAATCCAGCAGCCCGATGCCGCCGGGCAGCGGCATCAGATTGGCCGGGAAGAAATCCCGATGGACAAAACCTTGCGCCGCAAAGGGGGAGAGCATGGCGGCCAGCGCCGCATCCAGCCCGGCGCGTTGGCTGTCATCAGGCATGCTGCCCAGCGCCGCGGGCCACCACCAATCGAGAAAGGTCGCCGCCGTGGCCCGCTGCATTTCGGCCACGCCCCAATTCGGCAGGCCGGGCATCACCGGGGCGGCATGCAGGGCTGCCAGCGCCTCGGCCGCGGCAAGGTAGAGCGGTTCGGGCGCGGCACCGCCATCCAGCGTCTCGGCCATGGTCCGCAGGCCAAGATCCTGCACGATCAACAGGCCGGCCGCGGAATCCTCGGCCAGAATACGCGGCACCGCCACGCCGGCAGCGCCAAGGTGGCGGGCGATGGCGCTGAAGGGGCGCACATCCTCGGGCGGGGGGGCATGCATCAGCAGCGCCGGCTCAGGCCCGCCATGCAGGCGGGTGTAGCGGCGGAAACTGGCATCGGAGGGCAGGGCTTCCGCCCGGGCGGCGGCAAAACCGTGCTGGGCGAGGAATGTTGCAATCACAGCCGCCCCTCCCAGCCGGTGAGTTGCGCCGCGCGGCGATCCTCATCAAGCGGCGTCAGCGTGATGCACAGCGCACCCTTCGGCGCCATGGCGCCCAGCCTTTCGGGCCATTCCACCAGCATAATCCCCTCCAGCGCCTCATCCCATCCCAATTCCAGCACCTCTTCCGCTCCGCCCAGCCGGTAAAGGTCAAAATGATGCGCCTGCCCTCCCCCCGGCACGGGATAGCTCTGCACCAGGGTATAGCTCGGCGAGGGCACTTCCAGCGCCGGATCGCCCAGCAATGCGCGCAGGAAAGCCCGCGCGAGGGCAGATTTGCCGGCCCCCAGCGGCCCGCTCAGCAACAGGGCATCACCCGGCCGCGCGAGGCGCGCCAGATGCTGGGCTAGGGTTTCGGTGGCGGCAAGGTCATGCAGAATCATAGGCACCCCCAATCTGCCGCGTCGCGCCGCGCCGCGCTATCCTCCGAGCATGAATCACAAGAAAGCCCAGGCGCGGCTGGCCCGCATTCCGCTCTTCAAGCCCATCATCAAGGCGGTGGGGCCATGCACCCTGGCGGTGATGATGCGCGAGCCCTATGAGGCGCTGGTGCGCGCCATCGCCCATCAGCAGGTGCATGGCCGCGCCGCCGAGGCGATGCTCGGCCGGTTGCTGGCGCTGCATGCCGCACCGGAATTTCCGCCCCCCCGCTTCATCCTGGACCTGCCGGCCGAGGCACTGCGCGGCTGCGGCTTTTCCGGCTCCAAAGTGGCCGCCATTCGTGACATTGCCGAGAAATCCATGGCCGGCCTGGTGCCCAGCCTGGCCGAGGCGGCAGCACTTGATGATGAAAGCCTGATCGCGAGGCTGGTGGCCATTCGCGGTGTGGGGCGCTGGACGGTGGAGATGGTGCTGATCTTCACCCTCGGCCGGGAGGACGTGCTGCCGGTGGATGATTTTGGCGTGCGCGAGGGCTATCGGCTGGCGGCGGGGCTGGATGAGCAGCCCCGGCCGCGGGCACTGGCCGAAATCGGCAAGGAATGGGCGCCCTATCGCAGCATCGCCGCTTGGTATTTGTGGCGGCGGGCCGATATGGCGAAGAAAATCCAGCCGCTTGTCATCTGATCCGTACTATTCCGCAGCGCGGCAAATGGACAAGCTAACGCGATAAGATTTTTCGCACTCCTGATACCACTTCTGCTTGCTGGCTGCTCGATGGAGCACATGATCAGCGATCATTCCATCGCCTATAATCGCAACGTCGAGCAATCAGAAAACTCACTGATGGTACAAAATATTTTACGTGCGCGCGATCAGGCGCCGCTGCATTTCACCACCATTGGCAATATCCGTGGCGGTTTCAGCCTGGGCGCCTCGCTCGGCTATGATGGCTCGACTGGCCTGGGCAACGGGATGCTCCCAACGCTCAGCGGCAGTTCCAATCCGGGCTTCGATATCGGCCCGCTCGACCGGCAGGAATTCGCCCGCGGCCTGATGCGCCCGCTCGACCCGATGTTGTTCCGGGTCTTGTGGGACCGTAATATTCCTGACCAGCTGCTGATGTACCTGCTGATATCGCGCTTCGATGAGGGCCCAGGAGGGCGGCGCGCGATCAATGATCCGGCCTATCGTCACAACCTCACACCGGCCGAGCGAGCCGCATGCGCCGCCCAGGGGCTGAATGCCGAACACCCCTGCGATCGTTTCCAGGCCGTGGTGGATCAATTGACGTCAAATGGGCCGATGCTGTTCAACGGCTATACCCGCATCATACCCGTTGGCCCGCGGCTCACGCAGGCGCAGGCCGCTGCGCCAGAATTGCTGGCAGCACTGCGCCAGCCTGGCGTCAGCCTGCGGCCTGATGGGGGAGGCTAGCGCATGATGCGCGCGGTGGACCAGATGGCGATCTGCGTGCCGGGCCCGCCGGATGCGCAAGGCCGCAGGGTCTATACCGCCGCCTCGGTGGACCGCGACCCGCCGCAAATCTCAGGCCTGCTGCAGGATGGCGACCCGTGCCGCGCGGATGAGGTGGTGGAGCAACCCGCCGGAATAAGCGGCAGCCCAGCCCTCCCCGCCCTCGCTTGGTATTTGCGATCGTTGGAGGAGGTGCTGCAATATCTCGGTGCGATCCAGCGGCGCGAGGAAGCGGGTGTGCCCTACCGCATTCATATCCGCGCCGGGGCTCATCCACGCGCCGACCCCCGGTTATTCCGGCTCTGGCGCGATCGGCCGCCGCTGGGCAGGTTTTCAGCCGCCTACCGTGGTGACCATTACTGGGTGGCCGAATATGATCATCAGGAAGACCTCACCTTGCATGTGCTCGCGCTGACAACGCAATTGCTCAACCTGCAGAAGGCGTCGGGCGATATCGCCACGGCGAATACGCTGCGCCTGGTGCGCTGACTACAGCTTCATCACCGCAAAGCCTGCCGCCTCAACCATCACGGCAAAAAGCCGCTCCATGGCATGCGCTGCCATGCCATCCACCTGGCCGAGTTCAGGCTCGAAGAGGTCATGCTCAGCCGATAGGCGGGCGCAGCCAGCCAAGGCCTCGGGCCGGAACCAGAACATGGTGCCGGCGAAGAAACCACGTATGGGCGCATCCTGCAGGCCCAGCAGAGCGCCAATCTCGCCCATGCGGGCTTCGCAGCGATCGATATGCTGGCGCTCAGCCAGGGACAGCCAGGCTTCGCTCGCCCCCGCCATGCCTATCCGTGATTCGACAAAGAAGCCCTCGGCAAGGCGGCTGAGCGCAGTCGGGCCCAGCAGCCCATCCAGCAGCGCCCGCCGCCAAGCCTCACCATGGCCCAGATGGGTGGATTTCTTCGAGTGGATCTTGCAACCAAGGCGGTAGCCTCGCGCGCGGGCTACCTCCAGCGCCGCCAGAAAGGGCGCCACATCCCGCCCGCGATTGCGGCAGACCAGAATATGCACCGGCCGCAGCGCCGCGATCAGCCGCTCCAGCGCCGCCACCGGCCAAGCCTCCGGCACCGAGACGATGACATCAAGCGCCACGCGCTGCCGGGCCTGGGCGATCAGGTCGGCGAATTCATCGATCAGATCTTCGTAGAAGATATGCAGGCAGACCACCGCATCGGCATTGCGGCCGGTGGGCATGGCCTGATTATACCGCTCCGCCGTCTCACGCAGCGCCGTGGCATCAAGCGCCAGTTCCGTCACCACATCGGCGATGGCGGCGAGGAAGCCATAGCCAAACCGCGCCTCAGGTTCGAGATGGGCACCCTGCCCCCAGGCATTCCAGGCATTGACGAAAACCAGCCTTCGCCCGGGCGGATAATGCGCGCTGACATGCGCCGCCGCGGCGCGCAGCCAGCGATGGAAGCCCATCGGCGTGGCGCCGATGAAACTATTGCCCCGGCCGGGCCGCCGCGCCTCGTCATCAAAGCCGGGCATCACCGCCGGGTAGCGCGATGGCCCAGATGGCGGGGGGGCGGCCAGACGGGCGACCTCGGCCGCCACCGCCTGTGCATAATCATAGACATGGCCCGAATATTCGCTGTTCAGCCAAAGCTGCGCCTGGGTGACCTCCGCCAGGTCCAGCCCCTGAGGCGGGGTGTCCACCACGCCATCAAGGCCGAGCGCCAGGGGGTCTGTCAGCCCAGCAGCGCAGGCCGCGAGGATGCGCAGCCCAGCAAGGCCCGCCGCGCTGGCCAGCGCGCGCCAGGCTGCCACCATCGCGGCGCAGTCGGGAATTTCCGCCGGGCGGGCCAGCAGCAGCAGCGGGCAGCCATCGAGGAGGCGATAGCGCGGGTCGCGCAGGGCCGGCAGCAATGCCGCGAAGGCCACGCCATGCTGGGGGCCATGCTGGGGGCCATGCTGGGGGACAGCGCCCGCAGGTTGAGCGCCATCATGCGCCCAGCAGAGCAGGAAGGCCATGTCGATCATGGGTTCGGCCAGCAAATGCCGCAATGGTCCGGGCGGCAGGGACTGCTCGCCATGATGCAGAAAGCAGAAGGCCCCCACGCCATAAAGCCTCGCCATCGCCACCTGGCGGCGCAGCGTGGCCGGGTCGGCCTGGTCGTAGAAGCCCAACTCACCAGGCAGCCTGGGCTGCAACTGGCCCAGATAATGCGGCACCGCGCCGGCCACATCAGCCCATTCGGTGTGGCCCAGGCCACGGGCGGCATCGGTTTCGGCCGAGCGCTGCATCCCGGCGTGATAGAAGGCGATGATCTGCAAAGCCGCGGGATCATGCTGCGGGGCTGCGGCGCCAGGCGCGCCGTAATCGGGGGCGTGGCCGCCCTCGCGGCGGGCGAAGGCGGCCTGCCAGGCCTGGGCGTGGCGATGATCCGCCGCCGCCTCGCCAGGGGCTAGGCTGAGCGCGGTGAAACCAGGATCGATCACCTCAGGGCATTCTGCCTGCAAGGCGGCGCGCAGCCATTGGCGGGGGGTCTGGTCATGGCCGGCAGCGGCGCGCCATTCGCGCAGCGCCTCGGCCAAGGCTCTGGCAGGGGCTGCGAGCAAGCCCTCCATTGGCGAGGCGGCCGGCTCGAAGCGCAGCAGCCGCAGCCGCAGCAGGGCGAAGGTCACGGCGTTATCCGCGGGGTCAAAACGCAGCCGACGGACCAAGGACGTGGTCGCGAATTCACGAAACCAGAGATTGGCGCTGACTGGGCGAAGCTCCACCGCGCCGGCTTCACAATACCCCTCCCCCTCATCGATATACAGGGTCGGCGGCCCCACGAAATCCCGGCCATCGGTCACCTCAAAGAGCAGGCCATAATTGGCTGGGGGGAGTGGCCAGCCGGGCCCATCGGGGGCGAGTTCCAGTTGCGGGTCGGGGCCATCGGCGCTGAAACAGGCTAGGCCATACTGATGGCTGATGCTCATCCGCTCGCCCGGCAAGATGGCCAGGGGCACCTCGGTATAGGGCCGCCCAGCCGCGGCTGCGGGGGGCGCTAGCCGCGCCCCGCCCCGCCCCAGCATGGCGGCAATCTCGCGCTTGGCATGCGGATTATCCGGCTCCACCGCCAGACAGGCGAGATAGGCCTCGCGCGCTTCGGGCAGCATGCCGCGCAGCTTCAGGAGATGTCCGATTTGCAAATGAATATCGCCATCGGGCTGCGGCATATGGCCCAGAGCGGTGCGATAGGCGCTCTCGGCGGCGTCGAGCAGGCCCTGCTCCTTCAGCGCATGGCCATATTGCACCCAAATGGCAGCGAGCGCCGGGGCAATGGCCAGCGCCTGGGCATAGGCGCGGGCGGCCTCGGGCCATTGCCGCCGACGATTGGCGGCATCGCCCTGACCGACCAGGCGGGAGAGCTCGCCCAACCCCCGCAGCGCCTCGCGCGCGGCCGAGAGCCGGGGGTCGAGGCGCAGCGCGGCATGGCAGTGCAGGATGGCCTCATCCCGCCGGCCGGCAGCGGCCTCGGCCAGGCCGGCATCAAGCGCCGCCTGCGCTGCGGCCTGATGATCGGCAAGCGGCAGCGCTGTGTCGCGCGGTGACGTGGCTTTGGTCATGCGGCATGACCCTCCTCGCCATCGCTCCTACACTATATTTTCTCAGGAGTAATGTTTCTGGGAATGCATGATCGTCGATAGCCCCCCACCCACGCAGAGCGGCGGGCGTCATCGGCTCCCTGACAGGAGCCGATGCCCAGATCTTCAGCCCAGTGCTGGGCTGGTTCTCACAATCAAGCCGCCTTCACCAAGCCACCATCATCGGCCAGCGCCTTGATGTGGTGATCCGCATCGCCGAACAGGCTGTCATTCATCGTCAGCCGCTTGAAGTAATGGCCACAGGCATATTCCATCGTCATGGCGATGCCACCATGCAGCTGGATGCTTTGCTGGCCGACCAGCCGCGCCGAACGGCCAATCTGTACCTTCACCGCCGATGCACCACGCCGGCGCTCATCGGCATCACTATCGGCCGCCGCCTGCACCGCGAAAAAGCTCATCGAGCGCGCCTGCTCCAAGGCCACCAGCATATCCGCCGCCCGGTGCTGCAGGGCCTGGAAGCTGCTGATGGGTTTGCCGAATTGCTGGCGCGTCTTCATGTAATCCAGCGTCATGGCATGGGCGATATCCATGCAGCCCACTGCCTCGAAGGCCAGGGCGGCGATGGCCTCAGCCACCACGGCCTCGACCATGGGCAGGCCATCTTCGGCCACCAGGATGGCGTGGGCCTTGTCGAACTCCACCTCTGCTGCCCGGCCACCATCGACGGTGCGAAAGCCACGCGCGGTGGCGTGCTTGGCCTCCACCATGAAGACACCAATGCCACCATGGTCACGCTGGCCACCGGCATGGCGGGCGGTGACGAAGAAGCGGTCTGCGCTGTCACCATGCAGCACCATGCCCTTGCGGCCGGTGATCACCCAGCCGCCACCCTCGCGCTTGGCGGTGGTCGCCACGTCGAAAAGGTCATAACGCGATTGCCGCTCCACCTGGGCGAAGGCCAGCTTGCATTCGCCGGCGGCAACCTGGGGCACCAATTCGCGGCGCAGCTCGGCGCTGGCACGGCGCAAGAACCCGCCACCCAGCACCACAGTGCTGAACCAGGGCTCCAGCGCCAAGGCCTTGCCCATCTGCTCGGCTATCAGGCAGGTATCGGTCAGGCCACCGCCAAAACCGCCATCCTCCTCGGCGAAGGGCAGGCCGAGCAAACCAAGCTCAGCATATTGCGCCCACATCGCCGTGCTCCACCCCTCGGCGGATTTGATATAGGCCTTGCGCTGCTCGAAGCCGTAGCCATCGGCAAACATCTTTCGCACGCTGTCGGCCAGCAGCGATTGGTCCTCGGTGAGGTCAAAATCCATTGTCTGTCAGAGCCCCAAAAACGCTTTTGCCATGATGTTGCGCTGGATCTCGTTCGACCCGCCATAAATGCTTTGCTTGCGCCAATTGAAATAGGTGCCAGCCAGGCCAAAGGCCCAATCAGGCGCCAGATCCCACTCATTCGAGCCTTCCTCATCGGGGTCCCCATCCACCCAGGCATAGGGGCCGGCCGCCTTCATCAGCATCTCCGAGACACCTTGCTGAATCTCGGTGCCCTTGATCTTCAGCACCGAGGTGGCGGGGTTGGGCTTGCTGTCAGCGCGTTTCATGTCCTGGGCGATGACGCGCATGACGGTCATCTCCAGCGCCTTCAACTCCACCTCGATCTCAGTCATCTGCCGGCGGAAATCCGGGTCCTCGATCAAGGGGCGGCCGCCATCCATGCTCTCGCGCGCAATGATCTTCAGGCGGCGAATGCGTTCGCGGCTAGCACCGACACGGGCCTGGCCGAAGCGCTCATTGCCCAGCAGATACTTGGCGCAATCCCAGCCCTTATTCTCCTCGCCCACCAGGTTTTCCACCGGTACGCGCACATCATCGAAGAACACCTCATTCACCTCATGCCCGCCCTCAATCGTGATGATCGGGCGGACAGTGATGCCAGGCAGGTTCATCGGGCAGAGAATGAAGGAAATACCCTCCTGCTTCTTCGCCTCCGGATTGGTACGGCAGAGCAGGAAAATCCAATCGGCATGCTGGGCCAGCGTCGTCCAGGTCTTCTGGCCGTTGATCACCCACTCATTGCCATCACGCACCGCGCGGCACTTCAGGCCGGCAAGGTCCGACCCCGCGCCAGGCTCGGAAAAGCCCTGGCACCACCAATCATCCAAATTCGCCATGCGCGGCAGAAAACGCTGCTTTTGCGCCTCAGTGCCAAAGGCAATGATCACCGGGCCGCACATATTCACGTTGAAACCGAGCGGCGAGGGCGCGGGCGCCATCTGCAACTCTTCACGGAAAATGTATTTCTGCGCCGCCGACCAGCCAGGCCCACCCCATTGCACCGGCCATTCCGGCACCGCCCAACCCTTGGCATTCAGAATTTTCTGCCACTCCACCACCATCGCCTTGGTGGGCGACTTGCCCGCGACCAACCAGGCCCTGGTCGCCGCCGGCAGGCTGGCATCAATGAAAGCACGCACCTCGTGGCGGAAGGCAATCTCCTCCGCGGAAAAATTCAGGTCCATGTCAGG
The DNA here is from genome assembly GCA_945901085.1 of Rhodovarius crocodyli. Taxonomy (GTDB): domain Bacteria; phylum Pseudomonadota; class Alphaproteobacteria; order Acetobacterales; family Acetobacteraceae; genus Rhodovarius; species Rhodovarius crocodyli_A. The sequence goes on from CAMDJV010000004.1 coordinate 89,804, forward strand.
CTCCTTGGGAATGGGGTGAGGTGAAGTTTCGTGGGTGGCCCGTCAGGGGGCTTTGCCCCCCGACACCCCCCACCAGGGGCAACCCGCCCCTGGACCGTGGAAGAATATGTGTTGGGTGAGGGAGGGGGGCGGGTCGGGCGTGTCGCAAGGGCGGCGCAAACTGCCCCCCTCCCTCACCCAACACATCCCCCGGGGTGCAGGGGCCTTTCGGCCCTTGCTGGGGGGTGCAGGGGGGCAAAGCCCTCCCTGCGGGCCGCTCTCGCAACTCCCCCCACCCCATACTCAAGCGACCTTACGTGCGCCTGAGTTCGCGAAGGACCCGCCTTCCGCCGCCAGGCGTTCGATCAGCGCGCAGGGTTTGAGGTTGGGGTCATTGGTGGCGGCGGCGTATTGGGCGAGTTTGTCGCGCACGGCTTTGAGGCCCATGCGGTCGGCCCAGAACATCGGTCCACCGCGCCAGGCCGGCCAGCCGAAGCCGTTGCAGAAGATCACGTCGATATCGATCGCGCGCGAGGCGATGCCTTCTTCCAGGATCTTCGCACCTTCATTCACCATCGGCAGCAGCAGGCGTTCGAGGATTTCGCTATCCTCGATCTTGCGACGGCGCACCTGCGATTTCTCGGCGAGGTCAAGGATAGTGGCTTCGACGATGGGGTCCGGCAGGCGGGTGCGCTTTTCGTCATACATATACCAGCCCTTGCCGGTTTTCTGGCCGAAGCGGCCCAACGCCACCAGCGCGTCCGCGATGGGGGCGACGGTGCCGCGGGCGCGGCGCACGGCGGCGCCGATATCCAGCCCGGCGAGGTCACCCGTGGCGCAGGGCCCCATGGCCATGCCGTAGCCTTCCATCACCCGGTCGATATCCTGCGGCAGCGCGCCTTCCATCAGCAGCGCTTCCATTTGCGGCCCGCGCTTGCCGGTGATGCGGTTGCCCACGAAGCCGTCGCAATTGCCCACCACCACATTCAGCTTGTTGATGCGCTTGCCCACATCCATCGCAGTCGCAATCGCCGCCATCGAGGAGGCGCTGCCACGCACAATCTCCAATAGACGCATCACATTGGCGGGCGAGAAGAAATGCATCCCCACCACCAGTTCCGGCCGTTTGGTGGCCGAGGCAATGGCGTCGATATCCAGGGTGGAGGTGTTGGAGGCCAGCACCACGCCCGGCCGCGCCAGCGCATCGAGCTTGGCGAAGATCTCCTTCTTGGCGCCCATATCCTCATAGATCGCCTCGATCACCAGATCGGCATCCTTCACCACGTCGAGCGTGGTGGAGCCTTTGAGCAGCGCCTTGCGCTTCTCAAATTCGGCCTGGGAAAGGCGGCCAGAGGTGACGGTGCGTTCCCAATTGGCATGGCACTTGGCCAGGCCACGATCCAGCGCCTCTTGCGTCGTCTCCACCACCGTCACCGGCATGCCGACATTGGCGAAATTCATCGCGATGCCGCCGCCCATGGTGCCAGCGCCAATCACCACCGTGTTCTTCACCGGCAGCGGCTGGGTATCGGCGGGCATATCGGGCACGCGCTGGGCTTCACGCTCACCGAAGAAGATGTGGCGCAGCGCGAAGCTCTGCTCGCCTTCCACCAGGCGGGTGAATTGCTGGCGCTCGACCAGCAGACCCTCATCAAAGGCGGCGGTGAGGGCGGCGCGCACCGCGGTCACGCAGCCTTTGGGGCTTTCCTGGCCGCGGGCGCGCTTGAGCAGTGCTGCGGCCGCAGCGTCAAAGGCGGCCATATCGGCGCCTTCGATCTTGTCACGACGGTTGCGCGCCAGGGTGAAGCTGCGGCCACTCTTCGCCGCCTCGCGGGCCCAGGCGATGGCGCCCTGCTCCAGATCGCCATCGATCACGGCATCGATAAAGCCAAGCTTGAGGGCCTCGCCCGCCCGCACCGGCTCGCCGGTCACGATGATCTTCAGCGCAGCCTCGCCGCCGATTAGGCGCGGCAGGCGCTGGGTGCCGCCCGCGCCGGGCACGAAGCCGCGCTTGACTTCGGGCAGGCCAAGCTGGGCCGAGGCCAGGGCCACGCGGGCATGGCAGGCCAGCGCCACTTCCAGCCCGCCGCCGAGCGCGCTGCCATGGATGGCGGCCACAATGGGGATCTTGCTGTTCTCGATCGCGTCAAACACCTCGGGCAGCGAGGGCGGCTGGCGGGGCTTGTTGAACTCGGTCATTTCGGCGCCGGCGGAGAACATCCGCCCCGTGCCGATCAGCACAATCGCCCGCGCCCCCTCGCGCGTGCAGCGCTGAATGCCGGCCAGCAGCCCCGCGCGCACGCCGGTGCGCAGGGTATTGACTGGCGGATTGGCAATCCGCAGCACATGCACATCGCCATCAAAGGCGTGCTCAACAAATTGCGCGTCGTCCTGCATGGGCGCTGGTCCTTCCGTCCCGAAACTTCTTGTTGGCCGCATGACAAGCCGCGCGGCCGCACCTGTCAACCACGCCAGCCCAGATGGGTTATCGCTGAGCGGCCAGTGCAGCCTGGGCCTGGGCAAAGCCGCGCATGGAGAGCGGCAGCGTGATCTCACGCTGGCTCGCATCTTGGAAAATGAGGCGGGCACCCGAAGGTTCGGCACGCAAACGGCGCATCAGCGCGTCATCAGCCTCGATGGTGGCAAAGCAGGCCTGTGGCACGCAGCGCTGATATTGCAGCAGAATCGGCGCAGCATCGAGTACGAGGCGCACCCCCGCCGGCAATTGCACATCGAGCGGCAAAAACGCCGTGACGAGCAAAGGCGCCTGTGGGTTGACCCGGCCCAGAACGATCGCCGCCAATGGCCGGCGTTCCTGATTGGACAGCGTGGTCGCCACTTCGCAATTGCGCGGCGGGCCCACCACACATCGCAGCGACCAATCGCCAAAGCTGGCCACTGTGCGATCCTGCGCCATGGCGGGCATGGCCGTCAGCACGGCCAAAAGGCACGCCGTTACAATCCGCTCGCGCATCAGCCATATCGCCCCTTGGTTCAGCCCAGAATGGCCAGCAGCTTGGAAAGCTCCGGCACCGCTTCCAATTCGGCGCGGCCCGTCCGCTCGAAGGCCTTGTATTCTCTCTCGATGAAATCTTCCAGCGGGAGATGGTTCGTCTCGCCCCTTGGGCCGTGTTTGAACACCGTGCTGCCCTCCAGCCCCAGGCGCCGGGCCAATGGCGGCAGGAGCGGATGCGCCGCATGCATCGCCAGGTCATCGATGATCGCATCGGGGTCGATTGTCGCGCGCTCATCCACCAGGCCGGCCATGCGGCACATCGCCAAGCCCAGATCGGCGAAGGCCCAGCTCTTTGGATGGTTGAGGCTGTGCATGAAGCAGCCGCGCGCCATCCAACGGTCGAAGAAATGGTCAATGCCGATATTGAAATGCGCGAAGAGTTCAACGGCTAGGGCCCGCTCATGCGCGAAGGTCTCGAAATAGCCCAGGCGGCCGAAGACCAGCGCATTGTACAGCGCCATGGTCTGCCGCACCGAACGGCCAGTGAGGAAACCTCCGATAGCGATGCGCGAATGGTAATGATGGGTGGGTCCGTCAAGAAAGCCCGAAGCCGTCGTGATATAGACCGTATCGGGGTGAAAGCCGGCAAAGCTGAAACTCGGCAGGATCGTCAGCACCCGCACGCTGGCGGCCAGCCTATCGGTGGCCAGGGGCCCCATCTCGTCAGGCATGAAGATCGACAGCACATGGTCGCAGGCGGCGCAGGAGGCCGCCACCGCCTCACGCGTCATTGGATCGGCCATATGGCCGACATCATAATTCTCCACCACGGCCGAGGGCAGGGCATGGCGGACCACATTGCCCAACATCCTGTTCTGGCAAGTGAACACGATGCCAATCTTCATGGCCCCGGCCCCGTGGCCAATAGATCCTCCTCGCAGATGATCCTGGCGCGGGCGTCATAGGCCGCCCGCTCCTCATCGCTGAGGGGGGAAGCGGCGGCGTTCAGCGATGGGGCGGGCATGGCGGCAGGTACAGCCGCCGCGGCCTCGCCCCCGCTCAGCATATGCCGGTTGAACAGCGCCATGACCTGCGCCACCCCCAGCGGGCTGACCGAACGCAGATCGGCCTCAAAGGCCCCGGGGGCATTCACCGGTGCGGTCACGATCTCATAGGAGGGAAAATAGCAGACCCGTGCATAGCGTTCGCGCATCATCTCGGCCGCGAGCCGAAGCGTGGCCTTGCTCAGCGTATTGCTGATCATCACATGGCGCGGCTCATAAGTCGCGGCCAGCGCCACCGGCGAGACGGTGAAGATGAAGCGAACCTGCGGGTTGACCATGCAGATATCGGCCAGGACCTCTTCCAGATCCTGCCAAATCTCGTTCAGGCCGAAATTATGGAACGACGCCGCGCTGGCGCCCTGGGTGACACCCAGCACGCCCGGGGGCACCGGCAGCGCCATGCCATCCTCGCTCAACCATGCCTCGGTCAGTCCAAGGGTGAAGACGAACACCGTGCAGGTTTCGAACATCTCCCGCACGGCGGCGAAATGCGCCTCGCGCGCATCGCTTACCGCCCCGGCACTGGCCAGGCCAAGCCCGCCCTCGCCCAGCATCTGCGGCCGAAACGGGTCAACATAGCACCCGCTCGGCAGCCGCCAGACCGCGTCGCGCGGCCGCACCAGCCCATAGGCACGCAGCAGCAACTGCCGCAATTGCCGGGCGGTGTAGATATTGCCAAAGCGCGCCGAGAAGGGGCTGTCACCCTCGCCCACCTCGGTTTGCAGAAAATTGAAGCCGGCGCCGGCCAGGTTGCGGGCAATATGTTGGGCGAAACATGAACCGGCAGCGGCCACACGGTCCTGCGGGCCAATCCGGAAGGGCAATTCGCCCACCGGATCAAAGCCGCCCCCGGCCAAGCCGGTGGCCCCGGCATGGCAGACGGATGCACGCCAGAAATGCCGCGCCGGCAAGGAGCGGTATGGGTGCTCCTGCATGGCTCAGCGCCCCGACGGCCTGGCCGCCACCATTGGATGAGCGCCTACCAACGGCGGGTTGGGCCGCAATCGAGATGGATGAAACCATCGCGCCGATACAGCCCCACACCGCCCAACTGCATCTCCGCCGCGACCCGGGCCAGTTGCAGCGAGGCTCGGCCGGGCAGTTGCACATCCGCCGCCATGCCCGACATATGCAGCGAGACGCGGCTGACACGGCGCGATTGCCGGGCGCGGGCCGCATTGGTCTCGGGCGCGCGGTAGCCGGAAATCACCAGCCAATTCTCATCCGAACCCATCCGGGCCTGCACCGCGGCCAGCACGTCGAATAGCCGCGGGTCCATCGGCGTGGCCTCCTCCATGCCGGGGTCGCGCAGCACCCAGTCCAGTTGGCGCAGCGCCTGGCTCTCATAGCGCCCATCGCGCCAATAAACGCCTTGGAAATTCTCGCCCGTCTGCACCCGGCGAACCCCCAGCGCGCGCGCGCCACCGCCCAAGGCCTGCGCCACGGCCGGCGCGGCGGCCAGGGAGGCCGCGGCCACGCCACCGACGGCAGCGGCGAAGAGCCCGCGCCGGCCCAGCGCCGGCTGGCCCTCACAAGCCGCGTCCTGCGCCTCACAAGCCGGGCAGGAATGGCTCCAGGGAGACCGGAAGAGGCCCATACTCAAGCCCTCGCCGCCATGGGCCGGGCGGGGCCGCGCTCCATGGCGCGCCAATAGGCCTCGTCATGGCCATAAAGATCAGGGCGAATACGCACCTGGCCATTTTCAACCACGGTGGTGCGATAGATCAGCCGCACGCTGGGCTGCCGGCGCAGGGCAATGCCAAAGGTGCGCCCATCGCTCACGCTGCGGGCCATGCGGTTGCGGTCCCAGCCCTCCATCCCTTCAACCGCCATGGCCAGGAAATCCATCGGCCGGCCGAGGCGCACACAGCCCGAGGAGAAGGCGCGTTCGGAGCGGGCAAAGAGATGCCGCTCGGGCGTGTCATGCATGAAGATATCTTCGCTATTGGGCATGACGAATTTGATCCGGCCCAGAGCATTCGCCTCGCCTGGATCCTGGCGCATGGTGAAGGGGAAATTGGTGCGGCTGTAATTGCGCCACTCCACCGTGGTGGGGTCAACCTCCACCTGCTCGCCATCCACCCGCTGGAAGATACGGGTGCCGTTGCGGACCAATGCCAGAGGGTTGCGCTGCAGCAGGGGCAGCTTGTCCTCCACCGCATTGCGCACCGGCACCCCCCAGGGCGGGTTGAACTGCACGGAGGTCAGCCGGGTGGTGAGCAGCGGCGTGGCGCGCTGCGGCCGGCCGATAATCACCGGCATCTCGAGCACGACCTTCTGCCCCTCATACACATGCAGCATGAAATCGGGGATATTGACCTCGATGCGGCGCTCACGGCCGGGCTCCGGCGCGGCGCGGCGCAGATCCATGGCGATGCTCAGCGCGCGCACATCCATCGATGCCGTGCGGTTGAGCGCCATCTGGGTGCCCGCACCCACCCGGCCATCCGCCTCAAGCCCGGCGGCATTCTGGAAGCGACGCACCGCCTCGGCCAGCACGTCATCATACATATTGGGCTCGGCCACCGGCGCCGCCGCCACCACCGGGTCAGTCGCAGCAAGGCGGGCGCGCAGCGCCGGCACACGGTCAGAAAAACGGCCGGGCTCGATAATGCCGCCGGTGGGCACGGCGGGCAGTGCGCCGCGGGCCTCGCGCGCGCGCGCCTCAGCCATCGCGGCGCGCAGCGCGGCCTGGCCTGCTGGCAGATCGGCGGCGCGGCTGATCACCTGGGCAGGCTCGGCGCTGCCGGCCAATTCACTCATCCAGCCATTGAGCGGCAAAGCGGGCGTGTCGCGGCGAATATCAACCCGCCCCGGCGGGGCCATGGCGCGGCCATGCAGCAGGTCAGTCAGCGCCTGGCGGGCGGCATTATGGGTGGCGGATTGGAAGCCGGCCGGGTCACTCATCGCCGCCTCACGCGCGGGCAGGCCGTACCAGGTAGGGTCGAGCCCATCAGCATCCAGGCCGCGCAGGCGCTCATGCAAACGCATGATAGGCTCAGGCACGGCGGACCATTCTGCGCGGGCGGGCCGGGCCGCGCTGAAAGCCAGCGCCGCAGCACTTCCCAGCATCAGGCGGCGGTCAAGTTTGGTGGAGGGCATAGGCAACTACCTTTGCAACCGGAGGCTCAATGCGACCGCAGGGCTGAAAAAATACCAGCCCCAGGGCGGAATACCGCGATTCACCCCACAGCGCCAAGTGTTGACGTGTAACGCGCTGATAAGAGAGGCTCTGCAAATGGAAACAACAGCCCCCATCGCCGCCGCCGCCCTCAGGGCGAATTCCAGCCTCGATGCGGCTTTGGCCGATGCCCATGCCCGCTACGCCGCCGCCCGGCCGCGCAGCGCGGAAATCCACGCCAAAGCCCGCGCCTCACTGGCCGGGGGCAATACCCGCTCGGTGCTGTTCTACGCCCCCTTCCCCACCGCCATGGCGCGGGGCGAGGCGGCGCGGCTTTATGATATGGATGGCCGCGAATACATCGACGCCCTGGGCGAATACACGGCGGGATTGTTTGGCCATTCGGAGGCGAGGATCATCACCGCGGTAAAGGCCGCGCTCGATGGCGGCATCAACCTCGCTGCGGTGGGCGAGAAGGAGGGCGATTTCGCCGCCCTGCTCTGCGCCCGCTTCCCCGCGCTGGAATTGGTGCGCTTCACCAATAGCGGCACTGAGGCGAATATGATGGCGCTCGCCGCCGCGCGCGGCTTCACCGGCCGCAATGACGTGATGGTGGCACGCGGTGGCTATCATGGCGGGGTGATGACCTTCGCCAGCGAGAAAAACGCGGTGAATGTCCCCCTGCCGCTGCATTTCATGGATTACAATGATGCTGCAGGGGCGGCGGCGCAAATTCGCGCATTGGGGCCGCAATTGGGCGCGGTGCTGGTGGAGCCCATGCTGGGCTCGGGCGGCTGCATACCGGCCAGGCGGGAATTCCTCGCTGCCCTGCGTGAGGCCTGCTCGGAAACCGGCGCCCTGCTGATCTTCGATGAGGTGATGACCTCCCGCCACAGCGAGGGCGGCATGCAGGCGCTGCTGGGCGTCACGCCGGATTTGACCACATTGGGCAAATACATCGCCGGCGGCATGAGCTTTGGCGCCTTTGGCGGCGCCGCCGATATCATGGCGGTGTTCGATGGCCATAAGCCCGGCGCCCTGCCGCATGCGGGCACCTTCAACAACAATGTCTGGTCGATGGCGGCCGGCTGCGTGGCGATGGGCGAGATCTTCCTTGGCCCGGTGGTGGGCGCGCTATTTGCCCGGGGTGAGGCGCTGCGCGCGGGCCTGAACGCGGCCTGCGCAGGGCTGCCCATGCAATTCACCGGCCTGGGCAGCATGATGAGCGTGCATTTCCGCGAGGGCCAAATCGAGCGCCCCTACAAGGCCAGCCCGCGTGACGAGGCGCTGCGCGAATTGTTCTTCTTCGACATGCTCGAAGCCGGGATTTACATCGCCCGGCGCGGCATGATGGCGCTGAGCCTGCCGATCACCGATGCCGATACCGCCGCCATCACGGCCGCGGTGCGCGAATTCGCAGCGCTGCGGCGGCCACTGCTGACCGCCGGGTGATCACCGCCGGGCCGACCAGACAGACGCCCGCACCGCCGAGGCCGCCAGCGCGCCATAGGCGGTGATGCCCAGCGCCACGGCGAGAAAATGCCCTTCAATGCCCATGCCCAGCTCATTGGCCAGGAGATGGCCGCCCAGCACCGCAATGCCCAGGCGTGATAGCCCCGCCACCACCGGCCAGCGCATCCGCCCAGCCCCCATGGCCGCGAAATACATCGCCATACCCAGGCCAAAACCGGCAAAGGCGGGGCCGATAAAGGCCAGCGCCAGGCCGGCAATGGCCTGCACCTCGGCATCGGAGGCAAAAAACCCGGCAAAACGCTGCGGCGCCAGCGCCACCGACAGCCCCACCACAGCGCAGACCAAAAAGGCCATGCCACCACCCACCCAGGCGGTGCGCCGGGCCAATTCCCAATTGCCCGCACCCGCCGCGCGGCCCACCAGCGCGGTCAGCGCCGAGCCCACGCCAAAGGCCAGCGGGATCATCAGAAATTCCAGCCGGGCCGAGACGCCATAGGCCGCCACCGCCACCGGGCCATAGGATTTCAACTGCGCGGTGACCAAAATGGTGGTGAGATTGGCCACCGTCGCCAAGGCGCAAGCCACCGCCCCCACCGCCAAAATCCGGCGGAACAGGGCCGCCTGAAACGGCACAAGCAGGCTAGGCCGAAAACCCGCCGCCCCGCGCATCACCACCCAGCCCATCATCAGCGCCGCCCCCCACATGGCCAGGCCAAAGCCCAGCCCCAGGCCTGCCATGCCCAGGCCCAGGGGCTCGGCCAGCAGCCAGCCCAGGGCGGGGAAGACCAGCCAGGCCATGGAATTGATCCGCGCCGCCAGCCCATGCCGCCCCGCGCCGCGCAACACCGAGGCCAAGGTATTGGCCAGCCAGGCCGGCACCGCCCCCAGGCCAAAAAACGCGACGGCATAAGGCACAGCCTCAGCAGCCGCCTCCGGCCCACCAATCGCGGTGAAAATGGGCCGGGGGAACACCACCATGGCGAGAATGAAAGCGGCAGCGAAGAGCATGGCGATGGTGAGTGCATGCAGCACCATCGCGCTCGCCTCATCCGGCCGCTTCGCCCCCAGCGCGCGGGCGATGGCCGAGACCACGCCGCCTCCCATCGCTCCCGCACTCATCTGGCCCAGCAGCAGGGTGAAGGGCAGCACCACGGCGTAACCGGCCAGCGCCTCCCGCCCCAGCCTGGCTGCGACCACCGTCTCCACCAGCACCGCCCCGGCTTGCAGCAGCGACTGCATGGTGGTGGGCACAGCAAGGGTCAAAATGGCGCCGGCCACGGAGGCATAGCCCAGCCGGGGGGCGGCGGCACTCACGCGAAGCGCTCCGGCGCGAAGGCCGCCAGTGATGTGTTCGGCGTGGGCCCCAACATGGCACTCGCCAGCAGCGCCCCGGTGGGGGCCGAGCCGGTGAGGCCGAGATGGCCATGACCAAAGGCGCACCACAGCCCTGGCCATTTCGCCACGGGGCCGATCACCGGCAGGCTATCGGGCAGGCAGGGCCTATGGCCCATCCAAAATCCCTCGCAGCCGGCGGTGGAAATGCCCGGAAAAACCCGCGCCGCATCCGTCAGCAGATAGGCCGCCCGCTTGGGGTTGGGTTTGCGCTCCAGCCCGCCGAATTCGACCGTGCCGGCAATCCGCAGCCCCATCTCCATCGGGGTGAAAAACGCCTTTCGGTCCGCCGCCACCACCGGGCGGCTGAGGCTCAAACCCGGCTTGGGCAGCATCACATGATAGCCGCGCTGGCTCTCCAGCGGGATGGCATAGCCCAGCGGCCGCAACAATTGGGTGGACCAGGCGCCAGCCGCCAGCACGGTGTATTCGCCATGCAGCGGGCCGGCATCGGTCGCCACGCCGGTCACCCGGCCACCCTCGGTGATCAAGGCCTGGGCGCGGCCGCGCAGCACCACCCCACCCATGCGGGCCACGCCACGGGCAAAGCTCTCGGCATGCCGCCGCGGATTGGTGGAAAACCCCTGATCGGGCGAATAGACGCCCAGCTGATAGGCATCCGAAAGCCCCGGCTGGAAGGCATGCAGCGCCGCGCCGCGCAGGATTTCGATCTTCTGGCCATATTGCTCACGCAGCGTCCAACCGGCTGCATCCTTGGCGAAATGCTTGTCGTCGAAATAGACCTGCAACTGGCCATCACCACGCAGCAGATCCAAAGCCCCCTCCTCGGCCAGCATGGCGCGGTGGTGTTCCACGGCGCTGTAATGCAGTTGCGACAGCGCATGGGCGATTTCCGCCACCCGGGCCGGGCGGGCACTGGCGACAAAGCGCGCCAGCCAGGGCAGCAGCCGGGGCAGATAATCGGGCGGGATGCGCAGCGCCCCGGCCGGATTGAGCAGCATGCCCGGCACCTGGCGCAACACGCCAGGCATCGCCAATGGCGCAACCGAGCCGCTGGAAACCGCGCCAGCATTGCCCGAGGAGGCGCCGGAGGCCGGGTCCTCAGGGTCCAGCACCGTCACCTCGCCGCCCGATTTCGCCAAATGCCAGGCGACAGCGAGGCCGACGACGCCGGCGCCGATGACGATGATGCGGGGTTTGTCTTGCATGGCATGCATGCTCGTCGTGCGCGCGCCCGAGGGCAAGCCCAAGGGGGGCAGCGGCATGATCACGCCGCCAGCGATTGACGCGCCCCCGCCCTGCGACGAACCTGAGGCCTGTTTGGGTGGGAGGAAGCCAATGAGGATCGTTGCGAATCCAGGCCTCGGTGCGCGGCTGCTGGATGTCGATCTGGCCAAGGAGCTGAATGGGCCGGATTTTGACGCGCTGCTGGCAGGGCTGGGCCGCCATGGCGTGCTGCATGCGCCAGGCCAGGCGATGGACGCGGCGCAGCTGGCCGCGCTCGGCGCCCGGCTGGGCACGCTGGAGGTCAATGTCGCCAATAAGTACCACGCCCCGGGCATTCCCGAGGTGATGATCCTCTCCAACAAGCGCGATGCAGAAGGCAGGGCGCTCGGCCTGGGCGATGCCGGCCAGGGCTGGCACACCGATATGAGCTATTCCGCCGATATCGCCCTGGCCAATATCCTGCATGCCAAGGAGGTGCCGGCACGCGATGGCGTGGCGCTGGGCTCCACCCAGTTTCTCGACATGCATGCGGCCGCGGCCGAATTGCCCGAGGAGATCGCCACCCGCATCCGCGGCCGCCGCGCGCTGCATGATTTCGAAAAATTCTGGGACATGGTGCGAAAACGCCCCGGCTCCGAACGCGGCCCCCTCACCGCCGAACAGCGGGCGAAAAAACCGCCGGTTTGGCAGCCCATGCTGCGCCGCCACCCCATCACCGGGCGCGAGGTGCTGTATTGCAACCCGGGCTACGCCACCATGATCGAGGGCCTGGAAAAGCCCGAAAGCGATGCGCTGCTGGCCTTCCTCTTCCGCCACCAGACCCAGGCCAAATACCTCTATGCGCATAGCTGGTCCGCCGGTGACGTGCTGATGTGGGATAATATCGGCACCATCCACAACGCGGTCGCCGATTACAGCGAGGCCGAGCCGCGCTACATCCTGCGCGTGCAGGTGATGGCCGACCGCTATACCGAGGCGCTGGCGGCATGAAGCTGGGCACCGCGATGCTCAATGGCCACCCCACCCTGGTGGCGGCCATGGAAGACGGGCTGGTGGCGCTGCGCTCCCCTGCCCTGCCCGAAACCCTGCTCGGCGTGCTCCAGGCCGGCGAGGCAGCCTTGGTGGAATGCGCCCGCCTGCTGGCGCTGGCCGCCCAACCCGGCAGCCCCCGCCTGGGGCCGGCCAGGATCATGGCGCCCTTCCTGCCGGGCAAAATCCTTGGCGTGGGACGCAATTACGCTGATCATGCGAAGGAGGTGGGCGGCCCCAAACTCACCGCGCCGCGCATTTTCCTCAAGCCCAGCTCCTCGGTGGTGGGGCCAGGGGCAGCGGTGCGCATCCCGCCCGCGGTCACCAAACCGGATTGGGAGGCGGAGCTGGGGGTGGTGATCGGCCGCCCGGCCTGGCAGGTGCCCGAAGGCCGGGCGCTGGACCATGTGGCCGGCTATACCGTGCTGAACGATGTCTCGGCGCGCGAATTCCAGTTCGACCAGCCGCTGGCCATGACCAGCTTCGCCAAGGGCCTGGACGGTTTCTGCCCCATGGGCCCCTGGCTCGTCACCGCCGATGAGGTGGGCGAGCCCTGGGACCTGGAGGTGACCTGCCACCTCAATGGCGAGGAGGTGCAGCGTGGCAATACGCATGACCTCATCTTCTCCGTGCCAGCGCTGATCGCCTATCTCTCCCGCTATATGGAATTGCAGCCGGGCGATGTGATCGCCACCGGCACGCCCGCCGGCTCGGGCCATTTCCGCACGCCGCCCCGCTACCTCAAAAGTGGCGACCAGTTGCGGCTGGAAGTGGCCCGGATTGGCATTCTTGAACACAGCATCGCCTAAGGAAATGACCATGCTTCGTTTTCTGCTCGCACTCTGCCTCGCACTGCCAGCGGCGGCGCAGGAGTATCCAAACCGCCCAGTGCGGGTGGTGGTCTCGCTTGCCCCCGGCGGCAATGCCGATATCAATGCCCGCGTGGTGGCCGCGGCCCTCGCGCAATCCTTCGGCCAGCAATTCATCGTCGAAAATCGCCCGGCGGCCGGCGGCACGGTGGCGGTGGAGCATGTCGGCCGCTCGGCGCCCGATGGCTATACGCTGCTGGTCGGCGCGCTGGGCTCGCATGTGCTCAATGTGGGGCTTTACCCCAATGCGCCGGTGAACCCGATCACCGGGCTGGCGCATATCACCATCTCTTCCGAGAGCGCGATGGTCGCCGCCGCCCATCCCTCGCTGGGCGTGCGCAACCTGGCCGAATTCCGCGCCTTGCTGGCGGCACGGCCCGGGGTGGTGACCTTCGGCTCCTCGGGCAATGGCACCACCGGGCATATCGCCGCCGCCCTGCTGCTCTACCAACTGGGCGTGACGGGGCAGCACGTGCCCTATCGCGGCTCGGCCGCCGCCTTCACCGATCTCTCGGCCGGGCGGGTCGGTTTTCAGGTCGATACCATGTCCTTCATCGCCGAACATATTCGCGCCGGCTCAGTGATCGGCCTGGTCACCGGCGGCGTGGCGCGCGGGCCTGCCATCCCCAATGTGCCAACCGGCGCCGAGGCAGGGTTGCCACAATACGTCGCCTCCACCTGGACGCCCTGGTCCGCCCCGCCGGGCACACCGCCCGCCATTCTGGAACTGCTCTCCAGCCGCATCGCCGAGGCCCTGGCCGCCGGCCCCGCCCGCGACAGGCTGTTGGGGTTGGGCAATACCATCCCCACCGGCATGACCCCTGCCCGCACCCGCGCCTTCATCGAGGCCGAGGCGGAAAAATGGCTTCCCGTCATCCGCGCCACCGGCGCCACATTGGACTGAACCCACCATGCTGCTCGCCACTGCCGCCTCCGTACGGGCCCAATGCCTTGCCGTCCTGCGTGCCTGGGGCATGCCGGAGGATCTGGCCCAGACCACCGCCGATATCATGACCGAGACCGACCTGATGGGCGTGGACAGCCACGGCATCAGCATGCTCATGGCCTATGAGGATATGGTCAAACGCGGCCAGATTCGCATCGCCAATCCGCCCACAGTGCTGCGCCAACACGGCGCCACGGCGCAGCTTGATGGCGGCGACGGCCTGGGCCACCCGGTCTCCGTCATGGGCATGAACATGGCGGTGGACCTCGCCGCCGAGCATGGCGTGGGCGTGGTGGGGGTGGTGAATAGCCACCATTTCGGCGCGGCCGGCGCCTATGCCCGCATCGCCTCGCGCCGGGGCTTTATTGGCATGGTGGCCAGTTCCACCCGTGGCGTGCTGATGGTGCCCACCGGCGCTGCCGAGCCGATCCTGGGCACCAACCCCTGGGCCTTCTCGGCCCCCGCCGGGCGCAATAATGACTTCGTGCTCGACATGGCGACCACCACGGTCGCCGGCAATAAGGTCAAGGTCTATCACCTCAACGACAAGCCGCTGCCCGAGGGCTGGGTGGTGGATGGCGATGGCAAACCGGTGCGCGATTCGCATGAGGGCAATGACTACGTCTTCAAGCACGCCGAGGGCGGCATCACCCCGCTGGGTGGCACCAATGCCATGGGCTCACACAAGGGCTATGGCCTGGCGATGATGGTGCATATTCTGGGCGGCGCGCTGGTGGGGGCGAGTTTCTCGCCCATTCGCAACAAGACGCAGAAGGGCGATGAGCCGAATAATATCGGCCATTTCTTTTTGGCCCTGAAACCCGATGTCTTCCGCGCGCCCGGGCTATTCGAGGCGGATCTCGACGACGCGATCGATGTGCTGCATGGCGCCAAGCGAGCCAATCCGGAAAAGCCCGTCCTCGTCGCCGGCGAACCCGAGGATGCGATGCGCGCCGAGCGGCTGGACAAGGGCATCCCCATCCCGCCCGCGCTGGAGAGCCTGCTCCGCGATGTCTGCCAGCGCGCCGATACCCCCTTCATCCTGCGCCCCAATGCCTGAGGAATTTTTCCGCCTGACGGCGCGCGAGGCCAGCGCCGCACTCGCCCGTGGCGAGGTCTCCCCGCTCGAATTGGTCGAGGCCGCAGCCGCGCGCATCGCCGAGGTCGAGCCTGCGGTCAACGCCCTGCCCACCCTCTGCCTGGACCGCGCGCGCGACCATGCCCGCCGCCTGATGCGCGGCGAAGGGCGCGAGATGGAAGGCCAGGCCGGCTGGCTGGGCGGCTTGCCGGTCTCGATCAAGGACCTGACCGATGTGGCAGGCGTGCGCACCACCTATGGCTCGCCGCTGTTCCGCGACCATGTGCCCCAGGCCTCGCACCCCGTGGTGCGGCGTATCGAGGCGCGCGGCGGCATTGTCGTGGCCAAATCCAATACCCCCGAATTCGGCGCCGGCGGCTCCACCTTCAACGAGGTCTTCGGCCGCACCCGCAACCCCTGGAACACATCCCTCACCTGCGGCGGCAGCACCGGCGGCGGCGCGGTGAGCGTGGCCACCGGCGAGGTATGGCTCGCCCAAGGCACCGACCATGCCGGCAGCCTGCGCCGGCCGGGCACCTATTGCTCGGTGGTGGGTCTGCGCCCCTCACCCGGGCGGGTGACGCGCGGCACGGTGAACAACCTCTTCGCCACCCTCTCGGTGCAGGGACCGATGGCGCGCAATATCGCCGACCTGGCGCTTTTCCTCGACACCATGGCCGGCTGGTGCCCACTCGACCCAATGACCTATGACGCGCCAGCCATGAGCTACAGCCAAGCCGTGGCGCAGGCCGAGGATTTCCGCCCACGCGTGGCCTTTACTTTGGATTATGGCGGTGCCCTGGCGATTGACCGCGAAAGCCGCGCGATTTGCGAAGCCGCAATCCGGCGCTACGCCGATGCCGGCTTTGTGGTGGAAGAATGCAGCCCGGAATTCGGCGAACTCACCGAAGCGCTGCTCGTGCTCCGCAGCCAGCATTTTGTCGTGGACCGGGAATTGCAGCTCCTCGCCAATCGCGATTCCCTCAAACCCGACATCATCTGGAACACCGAACGCGGCCTCAACGCCACCCCCAGCCAGATCGCCTGGGCTGACCGTGAGCGCAGCCGCTTCTTCCGCGAGATGACGAAAGTCTTTGCCCGCTTCGATGTCTTCGTCACCCCCTCAGCACCCACACCCGCCTTCGATGTGATGCTGCGCGCGCCCGAAAGCATCGCCGGGCAGAAACTGGCCAATTACATGGGCGGCTCAATGCTCAACGCCGCCATGACCATGGCGGGCAGCCCGGCCGTGGCCCTACCCTGCGGCTTTGACCAATACGGCCGCCCCATCGGCCTGCAAGTCGCCGCCGCTCCCAGGCGCGACGACATCGCCCTGCGCGCCGCCGCGGTATTCGAGGCGATGGGTGGCCTGAATACGCTATTGCCGATTGACCCCAGGCCTGGGACGGTGCCGCCGTTAGAGGCTTAGAACTGGCGCGGGTCGGCGCAGGGGATGATGGGCGCTGCCACGATGCCGGCAGCGCCACTCACCCCGCCGTCCAGCCACCATCGACCATGAGCGAGGAGCCGGTCATCAGCGCCGCCGCATCCGAGCATAGGAAAACCACGGCGCCCATCAGATCCTCCACCTGCCCCAGCCGCCCCAGCTTGATCTTGCCCAGCACAAAATCGAGGAAATCGGGATCCTGAAAGAAGGGCCGGGTGAGTGGCGTCTCGATGAAGGTCGGGCAAAGGGTATTCACCCGGATGCGGTGCGGGCCGAGGTCAATCGCCATCGCCCGCGCCATCCCCTCCATCGCCCATTTCGAGGCGCAATACACCGAGCGCCGCGTGCCGCCGACATGGCCCATCTGCGACGACATGTGCACAATCGCCCCCTCAATGCCCGCCGCGATCATGCCGCGCGCGACAGCCTGGGCGGCAAAAAACGCCGCGCGCAGGTTCAGCGCCATGATGGCGTCGAAATCCTCAACCGTGACATCGGTGAAACCCGCCGGCCGATTGGTTCCGGCATTATTGACCAGCGCGTGGAACGGCCCCTCGGCAGCAATGGCCCGCGCCGTGGCGTCGACATCGAGCACATCCAGCACCAATGCCCGGGCCTGGCCGCCAGCCGCACGAATAGCAGCCGCAGCCGCCTCGATCTCATCGGCGCTGCGGGCGGCCAGCACCACCTCGGCACCGGCCTGGGCCAGGGCTGCCGCCGCCGCCAGGCCAATGCCGCGCCCAGCGCCGGTCACCAGCGCGCGGCGGCCATCCAGACGCATCGAAGGCGTGCGTGGCAGTTCCATCCTATTCGGCCGCCTCGCCATAGCCGATATTGCGCCCGCCATAGCGGCGCAGGCGGATATTCGCCTGCTCGGCATGGCCGACAAAACCCTCCAGCATGCAAAGCCGCGAACAATATTCGCCCACCATGGTGCTGGCGGCGTCCGTCAGCACGCGCTGATAGGTCACGGTCTTGAGGAACTTGCCCACCCACAGCCCGCCCGTATAGCGCGCCGCACCCAGCGTCGGCAGCGTGTGATTGGTGCCGATCACCTTGTCGCCATAGCTGACATTGGTGCGCGGGCCGAGAAAGAGCGCGCCGTAATTGGTCATATTCGCCAGGAAGTAATCATCATCGGCGGTCATGACCTGAACATGTTCCGAGGCAATGCGGTCGGCCTCGCGCAGCATCTCTGCCCGGTCATCGCAGAGAATCACCTCGCCATAATCCTCCCAGGCCTTGCGGGCGATCTCGGCGGTGGGGAGCATGCCCAGCAGGCGCTCGATCTGCGCCATGGTGTCGCGCGCCAATTTCTCGCTGGTGGTGAGCAGAATGGCGGGGCTGGTCGGGCCGTGCTCAGCCTGACCCAGCAGGTCAGTGGCGCAGATTTCGCCGTCAACCGTGTCATCGGCGATCACCAAGGTCTCAGTCGGGCCGGCGAAAAGGTCGATGCCAACACGGCCGTAAAGCTGCCGCTTGGCCTCGGCCACATAGGCATTGCCGGGGCCGACCAGCATATCCACCGCCGCGATACTCTCCGTGCCCAGCGCCATGGCGCCAATGGCCTGCACCCCGCCGAGGACGCGAATCTCATCGGCACCCGCCAGATACTGCGCCGCCACAATCGCCGGCGCCGGGCGGCCTTGGAAGGGCGGCGCGCAGGTGGCAATGCGCGGCACCCCCGCCACCTTGGCCGTCACCACCGACATATGCGCCGAGGCCAGCAGCGGGTATTTGCCGCCCGGCACGTAGCAGCCCACCGCATTCACCGGGATATGCTTATGGCCCAGCACCACGCCAGGGAGGGTCTCCACCTCCACATTCTTCATCGATTCGCGCTGATGGATCGCGAAATTGCGCACCTGCTCCTGGGCAAAGCGGATATCATCCAGCGCGCGGCCCGACAGTTCGGCGAGGCAGGCGCGAATTTCGGCATCGGTGAGGCGGAAATCCGTGCGGTCCCAATGGTCGAAGCGGGCCGACATTTCGCGCACCGCCACATCGCCGCGCTTGGCGATATCGGCCAGCAGGGTCTCGACAGTGGCGCGAACCTGGCTTTGCGCCTCGTCCTTGCTCGCGGCGGCGATGGAGCGCTTGAGCCATTGGGCCATGGAAATATCCTCAGAATTTTGCAATGTGACGGCCCGGATTTGCCTCCGAATGCGGGCCTTGGGAAACGGCGCGGCAGGCTAACCCAGTTGCGTGAGGCCGCCCATATAAGGCTGCAGCACCGCGGGGATGGCGATGGTGCCATCCTCACGCTGATGCGTCTCCAGCACCGCAATCAGCGCCCGGCCCACCGCCACGCCTGAGCCATTGAGGCTATGCACAAAGACCGAATCCTTGCCGCGCTTGAAGCGCGCATTCATCCGCCGTGCCTGGAAATCCCGCGTGTTGGAGCAGGAGGAAATCTCCCGCCAGGCCTGCTGGCCGGGCAGCCAGACCTCCAGATCATAGGTCCGCGCCGCGCCAAAGCCGGTATCGCCAGCACAGAGGAAAAGCCGCCGCCAGGTGAGGCCAAGCGCGGTCAAAATCGCCTCGGCACAGCCGGTCATGCGCTCATGCTCTCCGTCGCTATCCTCGGGCCGGGTGATAGAGACGAGTTCGACCTTATAGAATTGGTGCTGCCGCAGCATCCCGCGCGTGTCCCGCCCGGCGCTGCCGGCCTCGGAGCGAAAGCTCGGCGTCAGCGCGGTGAAGCGCAGCGGCGCGATGGGCTCGGCGATGATCTGCTGGGCGACCAGATTGGTCAGCGGCACCTCGGCGGTGGGGATGAGGAATTTGTCATCCGTGCGGAAGAGGTCTTCCTCGAATTTCGGCAATTGGCCGGTGCCGTAGAGGGTGGCGGCATTCACCAGCAGCGGCGGGCTCACCTCGGTATAGCCATTCTGGCCGGTATGCTGGTCGAGCATCCATTGGCCGAGCGCGCGCTCCAGCCGGGCCAGTGCGCCCTTGAGCACTACGAAGCGGCTGCCGGAAAGCCGCGCCGCGCTCTCGAAATCCATCAGGCCCAGGGCTTCGCCGAGTTCAAAATGCTCGCGCGGCTTGAAGGGCAGGCTGGCCGGCTCGCCATGCTGGTGCAGCACGCGATTGGCCGTCTCATCGGCACCTTCGGGCACCTCGGCATCGAGGATATTGGGCAGGGCGGAGAGGGTATCGTTGAGCGCCGCCTCACTGCGGGCCAATTGCTCAGAGGTTGCGGCGGCGATGTCATCCACGGGGCTGGCCATCAGCCGCTCAACCTCAGCGGTATCACCCTTCGCCTTGGCCATGCCAATGGCCTTCGCGCGCTCATTGCGTGCCTTCAGCGCGGCCTCAACCCGCTGAATGGCCTCACGCCGCTCGGCATCCAAGGCAAGAATAACCTGGGACTGGCCGCCCAGGCCACGACGCGCCATGGCGGCATCGAACGCCTGAGGGTCGGCGCGAAGGGATCGGATATCGTGCATGGCGACCTGAACTTAAGAGGGTTTCACAAGGCTGCGGAGGAAGCGGCCGCCATCACGTCGCCTCATCCGGATCAGGCTTCGGCGCCATCCAACCCGCCGCCAGGATCGAAATTTCGTAGAGCAGGATCAGCGGCACCGCCAAGCCGATCTGGCTGATGATATCCGGCGGGGTGATAATCGCCGACACCGCAAACATCGCCACAATGGCATAGCGCCGCCCCTTGCGCAACGATGCCACATTCAAAATGCCCACCTTGCACAGCAGAGTGAGGAGGACCGGCATTTGAAACGAAATGCCAAAGGCCAGGATCATATGCATCACCAGCGACAGATATTCGCTGACCTTCGCCTCCAACTGAATGGCCACACTATCCGCCCCGGCCGGGGTTTCGAAGGAGATGAAGAATTTCCAGGCCATTGGGAAAATGAAGTAATAGGCCAGCGCCGCCCCCAGCAGGAACAGAAAGGGCGAGGCCAGCAGGAAGGGCATGATCGTCCGCTTCTCGCTGCGATACAGCCCTGGCGCCACGAAGAGCCAAAGCTGCGTCGCCCACATCGGAAACGAGAAGAACACCGCGCCGAAAAAAGCGACCTTCAAATAGGTGAAAAACGCCTCATAGAGCTGGGTGAAGATCATCCGGCGGTCGGTGCCCGTGCCGCCGGACGCCAGGCTTTGCTCCATCAGGATATCGGCCAGCGGTCTGGCTAAAAAGCCATAGATCGCGCTGGAGAAATAATAGCACACCGCAAAGGCGATGAAGAAGGCACCAACCGACCAGAGCAGGCGGGTGCGCAGCTCCAGCAGATGCTCCATCAGCGGCATGGGCTTGTCGTCGATCGTGTCTTCCACGGGGGCGCGTGCCACTGGTGTCTGCTCTCAGGCTTGGGTGGTGGTCACGGCCGCGGGCTCGCTGCCGCCGGGTGAAGGGGGGCGGGCGGCCTCGGCCATGGCCGGTTCAATGACAGGGGGCGCAGCCGGGGCTGCCTCCACCACGGGCGGTGGCGGCGGGGCCAGGGTGCTGGGCGGCAGGAAGGCGGGCGCATCCGGCAGGTCCGCCGCCGTGGGCGGCGGCGGTGGCGGCACGTAAGGCGCCATGGTGTTGGGCGGGATCATCGGCGGTGCGCCGGGCGTATTCGCCGCCGTGGCGGGGGGCGTCCAGGCCGGGGTCGAATAGCTGCTGGAGGAACCATCCATCCCGCTGAGTGAGGATTTCAACGTCCCATCAGGGTCGACCGTCTTATCCACCATGCCCTTGAGGTCGAAATTGCGGATATCGCTGATGGTGCTGCGGACATCCTGAATCTGGCTGCGCACCTCCTGCAGATTCGCCTCCTTCACCAGATCATCCGCCTGGGACTGGAAATCCCGGATCATCTTCTTGCCCTTCTGGATCCATGCCGCGATGCCTTTGATGGCAGTCGGCAAATCCTTCGGGCCGATGACGATAAGCGCCACCACCACAATCAGCGCGATCTCGGACCAAGCCAGGTCGAACATCAATACCTTCTGACATCAAGGGGCGGCAGGAGAGCCGCGGGAATACGCGCCACCCCTAACACTTGAGGGGTCATCTAGGAAGCCGGGCGCGCCACTTCACCCCAGCGCGCATACGCTTCAGGCGGGCGCCTCGCCGCCCAAGGGGAAGGCGAAGGCCCGTTCCGGGTCCGCCAGCAGGCTCACAGCCTCGCCGCGGCGCAGCACCACACCGGGCGGCAGCCGGGCATGCACATGCAAAACCTGGCCATCGCCATCGGGCAGCGCCAGATGCGCCATCGTCGTCGCCCCCAGCAGGCGGCAGGCCTCAACCTCGGCCAGGGCGGCACCCGGCTGGCCGGCTGGCAACACCCGCAAACCCTCCGGCCGCAGCAGCAATTGCGCCGGCCCGTCGGGCAAGGCGGCCGGCAGGCGGCCCAGCGCGCTCTCCGCCCAGCCATTGGTCACGATGGCGGGAATGTCATTCACCTCGCCCAAAAAGCGGGCGACGAAAGGGGTTTGCGGGTGCAGGTACAGCGCCTCAGGCGTGCCCAGCTGCTCCACCCGCCCCTCGCGCATCAGGGCGATGCGGTCAGCCATGAACATCGCCTCCTCCGAATCATGGGTGACGATCAGCGCCGGAATCCCCGCCTCCTGCAGCACATGCAGCGTATCGTCGCGCACCTGCTCGCGCAGCCGGGCATCAAGGCTGGCAAAGGCCTCATCGAGCAACAGCGCCGCCGGGCGGGGGGCGAGCGCACGGGCCAGCGCCACACGCTGCTGCTGCCCGCCGGAGAGCTGATGCGGCCAAGCCTCGCCACGCTCACCCAGGCGCACCCGCTCCAGCGCCTCCCCCACCCGGGCATCGCGCTCGGCGCGCGGCAGCCGTTGCAGGCCAAACCCCACATTCTCGGCCACGGTGAGATGGGGGAAAAGCGCGTAATCCTGAAACACAAACCCCACCCGCCGCGCCTCGGGCAGCATGTCGCGGCCCGGCTCGGCCAGGGTCACGCCATCGAGGGTGATGCGGCCATGCTGCAAGGGCTCCAGCCCCGCCACCAGGCGCAGCAGCGTGGTCTTGCCATCGCCCGAGGGGCCTAGAAGGCACAAAATCTCCCCCGGCGCCACATCGAGGCTGACGCCGCGCAGAACCTGCTTCGGGCCGAAGGCGTGATGAATATCGTGCAGATGAAGCCCCATGCCCCGTCTTGTGGCCTCTTTGGCATCCCCTGTCAGCCCGCCTTCACGCGCGGGCGCTGAAGCGCCAATCTGGCCCCCATGCAGGACACCACCACCCCCAAGCCCCACCCGCTCAACAAAGGCCCGCTGGCCGGAATCCGCGTGCTCGATATGACCTCTGTGGTGGTGGGGCCGATCTGCACCCGCACCCTGGCCGACCAGGGCGCCGATGTGATCAAGGTGGAGGCGCCCTCGGGCGATCTGCTGCGCCATATGGCCGGCATTGGCCGCAATCCGGCGATGAGTGGAAAATTCATCAATTTCAACCGTAACAAGCGCAGCCTGGCGCTGGATTTGCGAAAGGCCTCGGCCCAGGCGGCGGTCCGCGCCCTCGCGATGGCGGCCGATGTCTTCGTCTCCAATATCCGCCCCTCCTCGCTGGCCCGGCTGGGGCTGGATGCGCCGGGGCTTTGCGCCGCCAATCCCCGCCTCATTGCCTGCTCCATCCTGGGCTTCGGCTCGAGCGGGCCTTATGCCGAGGCGCCCGCCTATGACAATGTGATCCAGGCTGCGGGCGGTGTTTCCGCCACCTTCGAGCGCTCCATCGGTGAACCGCGCTACGTGCCCATGGTGATGGCCGACCACATCACCGGCCTCATCGCGGCGCAGAGCATTGGCTTTGCCCTTTTCCGCCGGACACAAACCGGCCTGGGCGAGATGATCGAAGTGCCGATGCTGGAAAACATGGCCAGCTTCGTGCTGACCGAGCATCTGGGCTCGGCCACTTTCGACCCACCCATCGGCCCCTCGGGCGATGCCCGCCTGCTGTCACCCGATGGCAAGCCATTGAAAACACTGGACGGCTATATTTCACTCTCGGCCAATACCGATGCGCAGGCCTTCGCCTTCTTCCGCGCCATTGGCCGGCCCGAGCTGTGCGAGGACCCGCGCTTCTCCACCGCCTTCGCCCGCACCCAAAACACGCCCGAGTATTTCGCCCTGCGAATCGAGGCCATCGCCAAGAAAACCTCGGCCGAATGGCTGGCGATCTTCCGCGAGGCCGATGTCCCAGCCGGCCCCTACAACACCATCGATGGGCTGCTCGATGATCCGCATCTCAAATCCACCGGCTTTGTCTATAACGAGGAGCATCCCAGCGAAGGCATGATCCGCCGCACACGCGTGGCCAACATCTTCTCCGGCGGCATGCGCGATGCCACCCTGCCCGCACCGCGCATTGGCGAACACACCCGCGATATCCTGGCCGAAGCCGGCTGCGACGCGGCGACCATCGCCGCAATGTTCGCCGAAGGCGCCGCGGTGGAGCCATGATCACGCGGCGCGCCCTTCCCCTGCTGGCAAGCCCTGCCCTGGCCCAGGGCTGGGCGCCGGAGCGGCCGATGCGCCTCATCGTGCCCTTCACCCCCGGCGGCTCCACCGACATCATCGCCCGCGTGGTGGCGCAGCGCCTGGGCGTGCTGTTGGGCCAGACCGTGGTGGTGGAAAACCGCCCAGGCGCCGGCGGCACCATTGGCAGCGACGCGGTGGCCAAAGCCGCCCCCGATGGCCATACTCTGCTGATGGGCCATATCGGCACGCTGGCGGTGAATCCTGGCCTCTACCCCCGCCTGCCCTATGATGATGAACGCGCCTTCGCCCCCATCGCGCTGGTGGCGACGGTTGCGAATTTCCTCGCCGTGACCAATAGCCTGCCGGTGCGAAACTTGGTAGAATTCATTGCCCTCGCCCGACGCGACCCCGGCGGCATCGCCTATGGCTCGGGCGGCAATGGCTCGGCCACGCATATCGCCGTCTCCGCACTGCAAGAGGCAACCGGGTTGCGCTTTACCCATATTCCCTATCGCGGCACCGGCCCGATGATGAACGACCTCATCGCCGGCCAAATCCAGATGACCATGACCGGCGGCCCCCCTGCCCTGCCGCCGATTCGCGCCGGGCAGATTCGCGCCCTGGGCGTCTCCGCCCTTGCCCCCGTGCCTGCCGCACCCGAGATACCCGCCATCGCCGCCACCGTGCCAGGCTTCGAGGCCGTGCAATGGTACGGCGTGGTCGGCCCCGCCGGCATGCCCAGCAGCGCCGTGGCGCGCATCAACGCCGCCATCCACACCATGCTGCAAGAGCCCGAAACCCGTGCCCGGCTGGAACCCGAAGCCGCCGACCCGGCCGCCGGCACAGCAGAGGAATTCGCCCGCTTCATCAGCGCCGAAAAGGCACGATGGGGGGCGCTGATCCGCCGGGCCGGGGTCAGGGCGGATTAAGCCCCCCTCACCCCGCCTTGGCGCGCAGCCGGATCAACGCCAGCACCGTGTCGATGATCGGGGTGGGCAGTTCCACAATGCGTCCCAACTCCGCCACCGCCCCCACCAGCGCCTCATATTCCATGGGCCGGCCCCGCTCGAGATCTTGCAGCATCGAGGTTTTATGCGCGCCCACCGCGCCGCCGCCTTCAATGCGCTTATCCACGCCAATGGGGAATTTCACCCCAAGCTTTTCCGCAACCAGCTGCGCTTCGACCATCATGGCCCGGATGACGGCGCGGGTGCCATCATCGCGCACCATGTCTTCCAGCGTGGCCAAAGTGAGGGCCGAGATCGGGTTGAAGGAGAGGTTGCCCCAGAGCTTGACCCAGATCTCGTCGCGAATCCGCGGCCGCACCGGCGCCTTGAGGCCGGCCGCGATAAAGCATTCAGACAATTTGGTAACACGTTCCGAGCGTGAACCATCCGGCTCGCCCAGGGTAAAACGGTCACCTTCAAGCAATTCGATCACGCCCGGTTCGGGCACTTCGGCGGCGGGATAGACCACGCAGCCAATGGCACGCTCGGGGCCCCAGACCTGCCATTGTACGTCATCAGGGTCGATACTGCGCACCCGCATATCGCGGTAAGAGCCATCAAGGCCGTAAAAATACCACCAGGGCACGCCATTGACCGCCATGACCACCGCCGTGTTGGGGCCAATCAGCGGCGCCATGGCCGGCACGGCGGCGGGCACCGAATGCGCCTTGAGGCCGACCACGACGTAATCCTGCACGCCCAATTCGGCGGCATCGGCCGCGACACGGGGGTGGGTGACGCTTTCCTGGCCAGCTTCGCGCAGAATCAGCCCACGCTGCTGCATCGCCTGCAAATGCGGCCCCCGCGCCACGAGCGAGACATCCGTGCCGGCAGCCGCCAGTTTCGCGCCCAGAAACCCGCCAATGGCGCCCGCGCCAAAGATCGCAATTTTCACGCCCTTACCCCCTCCCACACGCCGCTTCGGCGCAGCGCCGCCCAGCAACGCAGCGCGCCACGCAGCTTATTCCCCCAACCCCAATTTGGCCGCGAGGCCAATGCGCTGCAGCTTGCCGGTGGCCCCTTTGGGAATCTCGGCCAGGAAGACCACATGGCGCGGCACCTTGAAATCAGACAGCTTTTGTCGGGCAAACTCGCGCAGCTCATGCTCGGTGCAAGCCATCCCCTCGCGCAGCACCACGGCCGCACCCACCTCCTCGCCCAGCTTGGCATGCGGCACGGCGAAGGTGACAACCTGCTGCACGGCGGGGTGGTCCATCAGCACCTCATCCACCTCCAGCGGGCTCACCTTCTCGCCGCCACGATTGATGATTTCCTTCAGCCGGCCGGTGATCCGCAGATAGCCCTCCGCATCGAGGGAGCCCTGGTCACCGGTGCGGAACCAGCCGCCGGCGAAACCCTTGAGGTTGGCATCGGGGTTGTTCTCATAGCCCAGGGTCACATTGGGGCCGCGAATCACCACCTCACCCAGGGCACCTTGTGGCAGAATCTCTCCACCCTCATCCATGATCGCCACCTCCGGGCCGGCGGCCATGCCCACCGAGCCAGGCTTGCGCGGCCGCGGCGGCAGCGGGTTGGAGGTCATCTGATGCGTCGCCTCGGTCATGCCGTAGCTTTCCAGCACCGGGCAGCCGAACACCGCCTCCAGCTCCGTCATCACCTGCGGCGGCAGCGAGGCGGAGGAGGAGCGGATGAGCCGCAGCCGCGCGCGGGCAATGATCTCCTGGTTGCGCTTGGCGCGCTCCAGGATGGCCTGATGCATGGTCGGCACGGCCGTATACCAGCTGGGTTTTTCGGTATCGAGCCAACCGAAGAATTTCAGCGCATTGAAGCCCGGCGTGGCCACCACCTGCCCACCCGCCACCAGCGAAGACAACGTGGCCGCGATCAGCCCATGAATATGGAAGAGCGGCATGATATTGAGGCAGGTATCCTCCGCCGTCAGCCCCAGCGCCGTGCCGATATGCCGTGCCGAGGCGCAAAGGTTGCGCTGGCTCAGCGGCACGATCTTGGGGCGCGAGGTGGTGCCGGAGGTGTGCAGCACCAGCGCCACATCATCCGGCTCAGCCAGACCCGGCCGCGCGGCCGTGCCGGGACGGCCGCCGCTGAGGGTAAAAGCGCCCGCCACCGCGCCGGGGGAGAGCTCGAGCAGAGGGATGCCCAGCTTCTGCGCCACCGCCCGGGCTGGGGTCTCACCACCGGCCAGCACCACCAGCGCCTTGGCATTGAGATCGTTGAGATAGAACTCAAACTCATCGGCGCGATAGGCCGGGTTGAGCGGGCATGTCGTGGCCCCGGCGGCAATGGCGATGAAGCTCGCCGCCATCTGCGGCCCATTGGGCAGCACAATGGCCACCCTATCCCCACGCCCAATCCCGATGGCATTGAGCGCCGCCACCGTGGCATGGGCCAGGTCGCGCAGGCCGCCATGTGTCAGGGGCTGCGCATCGGGGGCGCCAATGGCGGGCGCGTCCGCCGCACCTCGCAGCAAGGCGAGCACTGTATGCGTCATTATTATTCTCCCTAACATTCCGATATCGATATGAAACAATCAGCGCCGGCCGCCAAGCATCAAGGAAGAATCCATTAAAAACGCGGCGGCCAGAGCGGCGATAACTGCCCCCGCCAGGCCAGCCCTCAGCGCAGCGCCGCTGCCACCAGCTCCGCAAAGCCGCGCACCTCGGCCATACGGCCCTCGCGGCGAATATGCGAGACGCGCAAGCGCACCAACTGCCCACCAAAGACGCCCACACAAGCCAGGCTTTCCACCGGCTGGCGGCCGTAATTGCCCTCCAGCTCGGAACAGCGCAGTACCGGCCGCGCCTCAGGCAGGCTGACCGAGAGACGCTCGCGCAGGCGCCGATGGCTCGGCGTATTGGCAGTGCTGTCATAGACAAAACGCTGCAATGCCTCGGGCAAGCCAGCCTCGCCCATGGGCTCGAGTTGCGGCACCACCTGCACGAAGCCTGCCAGGCTGCGATCGGCGGTGGCATAAGCCAGTTCCTGCCCGCGCGGCCCATCGCCAGCCGCGCCGTCGCTCAAAATGGTAACGACACCGCGGCGAAAATTGCCGATGTTCTCAGGCAACCGCGCCACCACATTCTCGGCCGTGGTGGGCGTCATGGCGACCTGGATACCCGGCTCGGCGGTGCAACCGGCCAGAGCCAGGGCAAGCAGAAGAAACCAGGCCGGCCGGGAAGGCTCAAGGCGGGTCAAGGCATTATTCCGCCTTGCGTCGTGTCAGGACAGCGCCCGCCACCGCCACAACCACGACGGTGATCAGGGCGATCTGCAGGATCGTGGCGCCGGCCCACAACCAGGGCGGGAATACCCCAGGGAGAGCCAGGTAGCCCAACGGCAACAACAAGAAGCCATAGGCGTCGGGAAC
>CAMDJV010000005.1 GCA_945901085.1 Rhodovarius crocodyli
AGATCGGCGGCGGGTTCGGCAATGCGCAAGCCGCCGGCGATGTTGAGATAGACATCATTCTGGCCGAGATTGAGCCCGGCGCGGGCCTCCAGCACCGCCAGCAGCATCGAAAGCCGCCCGCTATCCCATCCCACCACGGAACGCCGGGGCGAGCCGCCATTGGAGGGCGAGAGCAACGCCTGCACCTCCACCAGCACCGGTCTTGTGCCCTCCACCCCGGCAAATACCGCGCTGCCGGAAATATTGCCCCGCCGCTCGGCCAGGAACAGGGCGGAAGGATTGGCCACCTCCACCAGCCCGCCCTCGGTCATTTCGAAGACGCCGATCTCATCGGTGGCGCCAAAACGGTTTTTGGTGGCGCGCAGGATGCGGAATTGATGGCCGCGATCGCCTTCGAAATACAGCGTCGCATCCACCATGTGCTCCAGCACGCGCGGCCCGGCCAAGGTGCCCTCCTTGGTGACATGGCCGACCAGCACGAGGGCGAAGCTTTCCGATTTCGCCACCCGGATCAGTTCGGCGGCGCAGGCGCGCACTTGCGCCACCGTGCCCGGCGCGCTGTCCAGCGTGTCCAGCCACATGGTCTGGATGGAATCGATCACCACCAGGGCGGCCTGTTTCTCGGCCTGCAAGGTGGCCACGATGTCGCGCAGCGCGGTGGCGGAGGCCAGGGCCAGCGGTGCGCCTTCCAGCCCCAGCCGCCTCGCGCGCAGCCGCACCTGGGCCACCGCCTCTTCGCCCGAGATGTACAGGGTGCGATGCCCTGCCGCTGCCATATGCGCCGCCGCCTGCAGCAGGATGGTGGATTTGCCGATGCCAGGGTCGCCCCCCACCAGCACGGCCGAGCTTTCGACGAAGCCGCCACCCAACACGCGATCAAGCTCGGCAATGCCGGTCAGCATGCGTGCGGGCGGGGCGCTTTCGCCGGCGAGATCAACAAACTCCACCCGCCGCCCCGGGCCGGCCTTGGAAGCGGGGCCGGGGCCGCGCGGGACTGGTGCTTCCTCGACCAGGGTGTTCCACTCGCCGCAGGCATCGCAGCGGCCCTGCCACTTGGCATGCGCCGCGGCGCAGCTTTGACAGACGAAGCGGATTTTATCCTTGGCCATGCGGCGAAGCATGCCCTGGGCCGGGCCGCGCCGCCATATCCGCAGGGCTGGGCGGGCGGCTTACCCCCAGGGATTGCGCCGCCCCGGAACTGCCCAAGGGCTGGCTGTGGGCCGGGGCGCTGCCGCAATCATTGCCCCGCCGCCGCCGCGCATCGCCCGCAGCCGGGCCACCCGTTCGGCCGTGGGCGGATGGGTGGTGAAGAGCCCGCGCAACCCGCCGGAAAGCGGGTTGATGATGAACATATGGGCGGTGGCGGGGTTGGCTTCGGCGCCCTCATTCACCGCGCGGGCGGCATAGGTTTCCAGCCGCTCCAGCGCGCCGGCCAGCCATTCTGGGTCACCGCAGATTTCAGCGCCTTCGCGGTCGGCCTCGTATTCGCGGGCACGGCTGATCGCCATTTGGACGATGGAGGCGGCGATGGGGCCCAGAATGACCAGCAGCAGGCCGGCAATGGGGTTAGTGTTGCGCTGGCCATCGCGCCCGCGCATGGCAAACATGCCACCGAATTGCGCCACCATGCCAATGGCGCCCGACAAGGTGGCGGCGATGCTCATCACCAGCGTGTCGCGATGCTTGATATGGGCCAGTTCATGCGCGACCACGCCGGCCACCTGGCGCTCATCCATCAGGTCTAGCAGGCCGGAATTCACCGCCACCGCAGCATCTGAGGGGCCACGCCCGGTGGCGAAGGCATTGGGCTGATCCTCATGGATAACATAGAGCGCGGGCATGGGCAGGCCGGCGCGGTCGGCCAATTGGCGGACCATGGCGTACAGGCGCGGCGCCTCGGCCTCGCTCACTGGCTGAGCATTGTTCATCCGCAGCACGGCGCCCGCGCTGCCCCACCAGGCAAAGAGGTTCATGCCCGCCGCCATCAGCAGCGCGACCACCGCGCCGCCCCCGCCGCCAATGGCATAGCCCACCGCGGCGAAAATCGCGCTCAGCGCGGCCAGCAGGATGAAGGTGCGGAAATAGCCACCCATGGCAGGCGCCTCTTGCTCAATCGAACGAGCATGGCACATGGGGTGGATGGAGCATGAAGAGCAAGAGCCAAAACCCACGGTCGAACCGAAAGGCGCGCCGCGCACAGCGCCACCGCTGACGATTCTCAACCGGCCCAAGCGGCCCTATTCGCCGCCGGCGATTGAGGATGGTGGCCCTACCGGCCCCGAGCCAACCCGCTACAATGATTGGGAGCGGAAGGGCCGCGTCAGCGATTTCTGAGGGTTTTGCATATGCGGCTATTGATTTCGGAACCGGCGCTGGCGCTGGCCAGCCCCCTGCCGGCGGGTGTGACGCCGGTGGTGTTCCGGGTGGGTGAAACGCCCGGCCCCTTCGATATCGCCTTCCTCTCGCGCGATCTCAATATGGGTGGCGCGCGGGACACGCCGGCGCCGGGTTTCGCCGGTTTCGTCGCGGCATTGGCGGCCGAGCCCGGGCTGCAATGGCTGCATGTGAATTCCGCCGGGGTGGACCGGCCGCAATACAAGGCGCTGATGGCGCGCGGCGTGCGGGTCAGCACCTCGGCCGGGGCCAATGCGCTGGGCGTGGCGCAAAGCGCCGTGGGCTGCGTGATGATGCTCTCACGTGGTTTTCTGGGTTGGATGGATGCGCAATCCAAGCGGGAATGGCGCCCGGCTACCATGCCTTTCCCCCCCGATCTGCAAGGCCAGACCGCCACGGTGGTGGGGCTGGGCCCGGTGGGCAGCGAAGTGGGGCGCCTGCTGGCAGCGATTGGGCTGAAGGTGCATGGGCTGTCGCGCAATGCGCGCGATGTGGCCCCGCCAGGCTTTCTCTCGGCCGGGCGCTATGCCGATCTGGCACCGCTCCTGCCGGGCACGGATTGGCTCTGCCTGTGCTGCCCCATCAGCGACATCACCCGCAACCTGGCCAGTGCTGAGGCCATCGCCGCGCTGCCCAAGGGGGCCCATATCATCAATGTAGCGCGCGGCGGCGTGATGGATGAGGCAGCCGCGCTCGCGGCTTTGCACAGCGGGCATTTGCGCGGCGCCTATGTGGATGTTTTC
Source organism: Rhodovarius crocodyli (assembly GCA_945901085.1). GTDB lineage: Bacteria > Pseudomonadota > Alphaproteobacteria > Acetobacterales > Acetobacteraceae > Rhodovarius > Rhodovarius crocodyli_A. The sequence continues at coordinate 3,138 of CAMDJV010000005.1, forward strand.
GAATTGGAGCCGCTGCCGCCGCAGAGCCCCTGGTGGGATGCGCCCAATACTTTGGTCTCGCCGCATGCTGCCGGGCCCGCTGCCGGCAATCTGGCCCGCGCGGCGGATTATTTCCGCCGCAATCTGGAGCGGTATCTGGCCGGCGAGAAGCTGCTCAACCAGGCCTGACCCCTCCGGGTATTTAGTTAAATAACAATTGACCCATCATGCATCTGTGTGGGAGTACCCGCGCAGGTTGCAAGGGCGATCGCGTTGTCTAAGCCGGAGTTGTCTGAAAATCAGGCATCACTCGCCGCCCTGAAACGGGTTGGCACGCGTGAGGTCACACCGCGCTTCAAGGCGGCGCGCACCGATGTGGCCGAGCGGCCTTTTGCGCCCCCTGAGGCCTATCTGGAAGCATCACCTGCACCACCCCGGGTCGCCGGGGCGCCAATGGGCGAAAAACCCTTTCCCAGCACCGGCCCCTATGGCCATCGCCAGCGCATGCGCGAAAAGCTGCTGGGCCGGGGGCCGGAGGCGCTGGCGGATTATGAGGTGCTGGAAATGCTCCTCTTCGCCGCCTTTCGCGACGGCGACACCAAGCCGCTGGCCAAGGCGCTGATCAACCGCTTCGGCAGTTTTGCCAAGGTGCTGGCGGCGCCGCCCGATGCGCTGATGGCCGCCCCCGATATCGGCCTGCATGCCGCGGCCGCGGTGAAGATCGTCCAGGCCGCCGCCATGCGGATGATGCAGGCCGAGCTTCTGGAACAACCGCTGCTGAACAATTGGGAGCGGCTGATGGGCTATCTCACCGCCGCCCTCTCACGCGAGAAAATCGAGCAGTTCCGCGTGCTCTTCCTCGACAGCAAGAACCGCCTGATCGCCGATGAGGCGCAGGCGCGCGGCACGGTTAACCACACCCCGGTCTATCCGCGAGAGGTGGTGAAACGGGCGCTGGAACTGCACGCAACCGCCCTGATCCTGGTGCATAACCACCCCAGCGGCGACCCCACCCCCTCGCGCGCCGATATCGAGATGACGGCGGCGGTGAAGGGGGCTGCTGCCGTGCTGGAAATCATGGTCCATGACCATCTGATCCTGGGCAATGGCAAATGGACCAGCTTCCGGCGGGAGGGGCTGCTTTAGCCGGTGATTTTCAGCACCCGGGCTGCGGTATTGCCCAGGATATCGGCCTTTTGCACATCCATGGCGGCAAAGCGCTGGCCTAGGTTGATCGCCACCTCATTCGCGCCGCGCACCGGCGAGGCCGGGATGGCCGCCTCTGGCCCCAGCCGCGCTGCAGAATGGCCTGCTCTGGTCAGATCGACCTTTCGCGCAGCAGCACAAGCCCCGGCCCATCACCCATCCAGCCTGGCAATTCCTGTAGCAATTGCGCCGGTGCTATGCCCAGATCCGGCGCTTCATCGGGCTGTTGCGGCGTGGTGGCGGGCGGGGTTGCGGTGCCGGGTGCGGGTGGCTGCGCGGCGCCGGCTTCGGGCACGGTATAGTCCGGCACGATCCGCGCCTGCGCGCCCTCGATCACCAGAACCCGCGCGCCCACCTCCAGCGGCACCAAATCGCGCTGCACCACGCTCACCAACTCGCCATTGCGTTTGCGCACCACATATTCCACGCCGTCGCCGCTATTGGCCGCGCGCTCGGCGGCGCTGCCGATCAGCCCGCCCATCAGGGCACCGCCCACGGCGCCCAGCGCCTCGGCCACGCGGTTGCCCGGGGTGGTGCTGCCCAGCACGCCGCCGGCCGCCGCGCCGGCCGCCGCACCGGTGGTGCCATCGGCTGCGATCTGAATACGGCGGAAGCCGGCCACCACGCCCTGTTCGGTGCGGTTGGCCTGCTGCACCGCGCGGGTGGCATATTCATTGGCGGAATAGCGGTTGCCGCAACCCGCCAGCAGCAGCGTCAGCACGAGAAGGGTCCTGATCATTCCCGCCACATAGCGCGGGCGGGCGGCGCGGCCTATATGCATTGCATGCGTATCCCCTTCCGCAAGATGCATGGCGCGGGCAATGACTTTGTCATCCTCGATGCCAGACAGGCCGAATTGCCGCCCATCACCCCGCAGGGGGCGCGATGGCTGGCCGACCGCAATTTTGGCGTGGGGGCGGAGCAAATCATTCGCCTCGAACCCACGGAAGAGGCTGATGTGTTCATGCGCATCCTCAACCCCGATGGCAGCGAGGCGGGGGCCTGCGGCAATGCCACGCGCTGCGTCGCCCGCATTATTTTCGATGAAACCGGCCGCAACCATGCGGTGGTGCAGACCATCTCGGGCCTGCTGCCGGTGCGCGTGACCGCGGATGGGCTGATCGAGGCCGATATGGGCCCGGCCCGGCTGGGCTGGGCCGAGGTGCCGCTGGCGCAGGCGATGGACACGCTGCATTTGCCCCTGGCGGGCGACCCGGCGGCCTGTTCCATGGGCAACCCGCACGCCACCTTCTTCGTGCCCGACCTCGGCGCCGTGGATGTGGCGGCGCGCGGCCCGGTGCTGGAGCGTGACCCGCTCTTCCCCGACCGCGCCAATATCGGCTTTGCCCAGATTTTGGGGCCAGAAGAGATCCGGCTGGTGATGTGGGAGCGTGGCGCGGGCATGACCATGGCCTGCGGCTCGGGCGCCTGTGCCACCTTGGTGAATGCGCATCGGCGCGGCCTCACCGGGCGGCGGGCGCGGGTGCATTTGCCCGGCGGCACCCTCACCATCACCTGGCGCGAGGATGGCCATGTGCTGATGGAAGGCCCCGCCGCGCTCTCCTTCCTGGGCGAGTTGGATGGGGCGCGCCTTGTCGCCGCCTGAAACCCTTGCCTTCGGTTGCCGGCTGAACAGTGCCGAGGCCGATACCATGGCCAGGCTGGCGGCGGCGGGCGGGCTCTCCCATGCGCTCATCGTCAATACCTGCGCTGTCACCGCCGAGGCCGAATCCCAGGCCCGCCAGGCCATCCGCCGCGCCGCGCGCGAGGCGCCGGGCCGGCCCATCATTGTCACCGGCTGCGCTGCCACGCTGGCCCCGGCAAGCTGGGCGGCGCTGCCCGGCGTCATCCGCGTGCTGGGCAACCCCGAGAAACTGCAGCCGCAAAGCTGGGGCGCACCGGAAACCCCCACGCCCCCCGCCGCCACCCGAAGCCGCGCCCGCGCCTTTCTGGAGGTGCAGCAGGGCTGTGACCATCACTGCACCTTTTGCGTCATCCGCCTGGCGCGCGGCCCCTCCCGCACCTGGGCGCTGGATGATGTGCTGGGCGCCACCAGGCAGGCGGTGGCGCGCGGCCAGCAGGAGGTCATCCTGACCGGCGTGGACCTCGCCAGTTGGCAGGATGGCACGGCTGGACTTGCGGCCCTGGTGCGGGGCTGCCTGGGCGTGCCCGGGCTGGCGCGGCTGCGCCTCTCCTCGCTCGACCCTGCGGTGGTGGGGGCGGATTTGCTGGCACTGTGGCGCGATGAGCGCCGGCTGGCACCCTTTCTGCATCTCTCGGCGCAGCATGGTGATGGGCTTATCCTCAAGCGCATGCGCCGCCGCCATGGCCCGGATACCGTGCCAGAACTGGCCGAGGCCGCCCGCGCCGCGCGCCCCGATATGGCGTTTGGCGCTGACCTCATCGCCGGCTTCCCCACCGAGGAGGAGGGCCATCACGCCGCCTCTCTTGCGCTGATCGAGGCGCTGCGTCCCGCCCTGCTGCATGTCTTCCCCTATTCCGCCCGCCCCGGCACCGCGGCCGCCCGGCTGCCGGCCCTGGCCCCGCCGGTGGTGGCCGCCCGCGCCGCCGCCCTGCGCGCCGCCGGCCAGCGCCACGCCCATGCCGCCGCCGCCGCGCGCATCGGCTGCATCGAGCAGGCGATTTTTGATTCCAGCACCGAAGCCACCACCGCCCAGGGCCTGCGCCTGCGCCTGACCAGCGGCGAGGTGCCGCGCGGTGCCCTGCGCGCGCTGCGGGTGGTGGGTGCCGATGGCGCGGTGCTGCTCGCCGAGGAGGCCCAAAATGGCGTTGCGTGACCTGTGGGGAAAGCTGACCGGCGGCGGCGCAACCCCGCCCGAGGCACCCCCCTTAGCCCCCCCCTTGGCCCCACCCTCGGCCGAGCCAGCCCCCGAGCCAGCCCCCGGGCCAGCCCCCGGCTTTTTCGGCCGCCTCAAGGCTGGCCTGGCCCGCAGCACCGCCCGCCTCACCGAAGGGCTCACCGCCGCCTTCACCAAGCGCAAGCTGGATGATGCGGCGCTCGAGGAGTTGGAAGAGACGCTGATCACCGCCGATATCGGCGTCGCCGCCTCGTCCCGCATCGTGCAAAGCTTCCGCCGCACCCGCTTTGGCCGCGAAGTCTCGCCTGAGGAGGTGAAGGAGGCGCTGGCCGGGGAGATCGCCGCCATTCTCGCCCCCGTCGCCCGGCCCATGCCCATCGATACCAGCCATGCCCCGCATGTGGTGCTGGTGGTGGGGGTGAATGGCGTGGGCAAGACCACCACCATCGCCAAGCTCGGCCAGCAATATGTGGCCGAGGGTAAGCGGGTGATGTTTGCCGCCGGTGATACCTTCCGCGCCGCCGCGGTCGAACAATTGCAGATTTGGGGCGAGCGTACCGGCGCCACCGTCGTCGCCGCCGCAAAGCATGGTGGTGACGCTGCGGGCCTCGCCTTTGATGCCCTGACCCAGGCGCGCGCCGAGGGCTATGATGTTCTGCTGATCGACACCGCCGGCCGGCTGCACAACAAGACGGCGCTGATGGACGAGCTGCGCAAAGTCGTGCGCGTCATCAAGCGGGTGGATGAGACCGCGCCGCATTCCGTACTGCTGGTGCTGGACGCCACCACCGGCCAGAACGCCGTGCAGCAGGCGAAAATCTTTAGCGAGATGGTGGATGTCACCGGCATTGCGGTGACCAAGCTCGATGGCTCGGCCAAGGGCGGTGTGGTGGTGGCGCTGGCGCAGGAATTCGCCATCCCGCTGCATATGGTGGGGGTGGGCGAGAAGGCGGAAGATTTGCGGCCCTTCGATGCCGGCGAATTCGCCCGTGGGCTGGTGGGGCTGGAAGAGGGCTGAGCCACCCCTTGACCCCGCGCCGCCACCGCGCCACGCCAAGCAGATGCATATCACCCGCTTCTTCCTCATCCGCCACGCCCTCGTCACCCCGGCGGCGCGGAGTATCCTTTATGGCAGCATGGATGTGGCGCTGTGCGAGATGGCGCTGCGGCAGGAGGCGGCGCTGTATCGCTGGCTGGCGGCCAGGCTGCCGCCGGGCAGCCATTGGGTGACATCGCAATTGGCCCGCACCAAGGCCACGGCGGCGGCGATCTTCGCCGGCGGCTACCCGGCCCAGCCGCTGGAAGAGGAGCCTGATCTGGCCGAGCAGCATCTGGGCGAGTGGCAGGGCATTGTGCATGAGGCGCTGGTTGAGCGCCTGCGCCACCCCCCGCACCCCTTCTGGCCGCATGCCGCCGAGGAGGAGCCGCCGGGCGGCGAGAGTTTCGCCCATGTCGTGGCCCGGGTGGGCCCGGTGCTGGAGCGCCTGGCCAAGCAGCAGGCTGGCGGCGATGTGGTGATCGTGGCGCATGGTGGCTCGATCCGTGCCGCGCTGGCGCATGCCATGGGCATCACGGCGCATCAGGCGCTGCTGTTCAGCATCAAGAATCTGGGCCTGACCCGGCTGGAGAAGACCGGGCCGGATTGGCGGGTGGCGGCGGTGAATGAGGAGCCTTGGACCCTGCCGGGGTAAGGCTGGGTTATTCCGCCGCCTGCGCCTCGGGCGAGATGGCCCAAAGCTCCGGCTGCAATTCCTCCCGCCGGTCGGGGAAGGCCAAGGCGCAGACCAGCGTCACCGCCGCAACGCCGGCCAGCACCAGCATTGACAGCCCCAGGCTGCCCGAGGCGCTGTGCAGCATGCCCACCAAGGGCGAGGCCGCCGCGGCACCCAGAAAACCCACGGTGAAGCGAATGGAATAGAGCCTGGCGCGAAGCTCCGGCGCGACATAGCGCGCCGTCATCGTCTCATTCACCGTCACCTGGCCGAAAATGGCCGCCGCCGCCACGGCAGAGAAGACCAGCACCGGCCAGCCATCGATGAAGGAGAGCAGCAAAAGGCTGGGTACCAGCGCGAAGGCGAGTGGCATGAAGACCTGCTTGAGCGTGCGGTGGTCGATCAAATGCCCCACCGTGTATTGGGTGATGCCGCCGCAAATCGTCGCCGCGAAGGCCAGCACCGCCACCACCGGCAGAAGCTCCGGCGCATTGGTCAGGCGCTCCTCCATCAGCTTGGGCAGCAGCAGGGTGAAGGCGTTGAACACCAGCCCCGAGACCATGGCGATGAGCATGAGCACCACCACCGCGCGCCGCACCAGCACCCGCGGAATCGCCGGAAAGGGTTTGGTGCCCTTCACCTGGGAGGCATCAAAACCCGGCTCCAGCGCATAAAGCAGGCCCAAAGCCACGCAGAGCACCCCGGGCGCGATGAAGGCCCATTGCCAGCCGAATTTCCAGGCGATGAGGCCGGTGCATAATGGCGCCAGCGCCACACCCAGATTGCCGAAAACCCCGTTAATGCCCACCGCGCGGCCGACCCGGTCACCCCCGGCTTCGACGATGATGGAGGTGCCGATGGGGTGATAAATCGCCGAAAACGCCCCCATCACCCCCAGCCAGAGCCCCAGCACCATGGGTGATTGCGCGGTGCCGGCCAGCGCCATGCCGGCGCCCGCGCCGCAAAAATACGCCACCATCAGCGCCTTGCGCCCCAGCCGCGCCGCCAGCCATCCCATCGGCAGCGCCAGCAAGCCATAGGCCACGAACATGCCGGTGCCGATGGCGATCAGCGGCCCATAATCCTGGCCGAAAATCTCCGGCTGCTGCTGCACCATGGCCAGCGTGGCAGTGGCCAGGATCAGCAGCGAGTAATGGGTGAACAGATGCGCCGCATTGATGAACACCACCTGGCGCGTGACGGGCGAAAGCATGCCGATTTCCTTCAGGCCGAGCCTTCCCTCACCCTGCCCCTTCATCGCCCAATCGCCAAGCCCTCAGCCGCGGCCGGCCCGGCAGGCCATCAGCGGCTGGATGCGTGTGCCGAATTGCTCCATGCCGATCAGGTAATCATCGAAGGTGACCATCACGCCGCGCAGGCCGGGGATGGTTGCCAACTCATCAAGCTGCCTCGCCACCGTGGCATAGCTGCCGATGAGGCGCATCAAATTGGTCGGCACCCGGTCGGAGCGGATCATCCGGCCCACGGTGGAATGCGCCTCGGCCTTCACATCGGCGGCGGCCTGGCTGTCGCGCCAATTCAGCGCTTCGATGTCAGTGCCCTCGACGTAATGGTCCCATTTGGCCATCGCCGCCTCATCGGTCTCATCGGCGATGATCATCAGCAGCAGCATGGCGCGGCATTCGCGCCCGGCCGCGGCATTGGCCGCCAGCAGCCGCTCGGTATGCGGCCGCACCTGGGTGACATCATTGATCCCACCGGCCGAGATGAAGTTGAAATCGGCATATTCCGAGGCGAATTGCATGCCCCGGTTGCTCTGCCCGGCGGCGATGATCTCGATGCCCTGCGCCGGCCGGGGGCTGACCCGGCAATCGGTCATGGTGAAGAAATCACCCCGGTGATTGGACACGCCGCTCGCCCAGACATCGCGCATCACCTGCACATACTCGGCGCAATAATCGTAGCGGCGGGCGAAATGCACCTCGCCGGGCCAGATGCCCATCTGCTCATACTCGGCCTTCTGCCAGCCTGAGACGATGTTGACGCCAAAGCGCCCGGGGGCGATGGCATCGATGGTGACCGCCATGCGCGCCAGCACCGCCGGCGGAATGGTCAGCACCGCCGCCGAGGCGAAGAGTTTGATCCGCGTGGTGATGGAGGCCAGCCCCGCCATCAGGGTGAAACTCTCGAGATTATGGTCCCAATACTCGGAAGGGCCGCCAAAGCCGCGCAGCTTGATCATGGAGAGGGCGAAGTCGAAGCCGTATTTCTCCGCCGCCAGCGTCACCGTGCGGTTCAGCTCGAAGGTGGGCATGTATTGCGGCGATGTCGAGGAAATCAGCCAGCCATTATTGCCGATCGGCAGGAAGACGCCCACATCCATCATCATAATCCCCATTCTCTACGCCCATAGGTGGCGCGGATGACGCCCATGGCGCAAGCCGGCGGGCTGGGCGCCGATCAGCATCTGGCGCGCGCTGTGGCGCGCCTCAGCCGGCCAATTCGCGCGAACGCGCAGTGGCTGCGGCGATGGCGCGGTTCATGCTGTCCGGCCATTCCGCCATCAGCACCGCCAATGCGCGCTCGGTGGTGCCCTTGGGGCTGGTGACGTTGCGGCGCAGCTGCCCGGCATCCTCGGTGCTGGCACCCAGCAGCGCGCCGCTGCCGGCCACGGTGCTGCGCGCCATGCGCCGGGCGAGATCGGCCGGCAGGCCCTGGGCAATGGCTGCAGCCTCCATCACCTCGGCCAGCAGGAAGACATAGGCCGGCCCGCCGCCGGAGACGGCGGTGACAGGGTCGATCAGCCCCTCATCCTCGACCCATGCGGCCTCGCCAATCGCGGTGAGCAGGCGGTCGGTCAGGGCCCGCTGTTCGGCGGAAACCCCGGGCCCGGCGCAGGCCACGGTAAAACCCTGGCGGATGGCGGCCGGGGTATTGGGCATGGCGCGCACAATGCGCGCGGCACCGCCCAGCGCCGCCGCCATGCCGGCGATATTGCGCCCGGCCATGATGGAGATAAAGACCGGCGCGCCTGCCACCAGCGGTGCCAGCAGCGGCAGCACATGGCCTGCCTCCTGCGGCTTGGTGGCCAGGATCACCGCGGCCGGGGCAAAGCCCGCCGGCATCTCGGCAATGGAGGCCACCACGCGCACCCGGCCGGCAAAAGCGGCGGTGGCGGCGGCATGGGGCTCCACCACCACGCTCTGCGCTGGCAGGCCCTGCTCCAGCCAGCCCGCCAGCATGGCGCCACCCATCTTGCCGCAGCCGATCAACAAGAGGGGAGGCAGGTTCTGGGTCATGGCGTTGCTCTCTTTTCGGCGCAGGATGGTGCGACCATGCCGGGTGAGGGCGCCGGCCGCAACAGCGGCAACCCTCGCGGCATTGAGGTGTTTCACGGTCACGGCGGCCGCTCCAATCCGGCCGCAAAGGGAAAAACTCATGCTCCGCAAGCTCGCCCTGCCAGCCGCTCTCCTCACCGCGCTGGCGACATCCGCCTGCACCAACCCCAATGACCCAACGCAGCGCGGCCTGGGTGGTGCGCTGATTGGTGCCGGTTCCGGTGCTGCCATTGGTGCCATTGCCGGCGGTGGCCAGGGGGCGGCCATCGGCGCCGGTGTGGGGGCGCTGGTGGGTGGCGCTGCCGGCGTGATCACTACGCCGCAGCCCCAGCCACATTATTACCCGCCGCAGCAGAAATAGCCCGCTGGCGAAAAAGCCGCGCCGTTTCATCTCGGCGGCGGTGGATTGTGGCGCCCTGCCTTCATCGCCACGGCTTCGCCGCACCCGCCTTCAAGATACCTTCGCGCCGCCCTTCTGCTGCCGCTGGTGCCCGGCATTCTTCCTCTCGCACCAGCTCCACAGGAGGAACCCAGTGCAAAAGTCATTCACCCGCCTCTCCCTCGCCACCGCCCTGCTGATGGGCGCGGCCCTTCCGGTGTTCGCCCAGGGTGGCAGCACCCCGGCCGGCACCGCGCAGGGCACGCCCGCCACAAGGCCTGCCGTGACCACCGCCGCCCCGGCGGCCAATGGCCAGGCCACGGCGGCACGGCCCGCCACCCCGGCGCATCCGGGTGGCAGCGTGCAGCCCCAGGCCGCCCGCCCCGCCACCCCTGCCCCGGGCGCCACCGTGCAGGGCAATGCCACCCCGGCCCAGCGCCCGGCGGCCACACCCGGCACCGCCGCCACGCCCAGCCGCGTGAACTGAAACGGCAGGCTCCTCTCAACACCGTGCCGTGCCTGCCCCGGTGGCGCTCAGCCGCCGCCGGGGCCTCTCTCTCGGATCTCTCCACCTCGCCCTGCTGCCGCCCGGCAGCAGGGTTTTTTTCACCGGTTGACGCCCCCCGCGCGCCGCCTGACAAATAGTGGAAACGAGGGAGGCTCCACATATGTCCAGCGACACGCTCATCGCCATCAAGCCTGAGGTGGCGGCACGCACGCTCGTCTCCACCGCGCGCCACGCCGCCATGTCGGCCGAGGCGCAGGAAACCCCGGAGGTGTTCTGGGCGCGTGAGGCGCAGCGCATCACCTGGATGACGCCGCCCACCCGGATCAAGAACACCAGCTTCACCGGCGATGTGAGCATCAAGTGGTTCGAGGATGGCGTGCTGAACGCCTCGGTCTCCTGCCTCGATCGCCATGTGCAGGCCGGCCATGGTGCCCGCACCGCCATCATCTGGGAGGGTGATGACCCGAACAGCGACAGCAAGACCAGCTACGCCGAATTGCTCGAGCGGGTCTGCAAGCTGGCCAACGCGATGAAGGCGCTGGGCATCAAGAAGGGCGATGTCGTCACCATCTACATGCCGATGATCGTGGAGGCGGCGGTGGCCATGCTGGCCTGCGCGCGTATTGGCGCCATCCATTCCATCGTCTTTGGCGGCTTCTCGCCGGAAAGCCTGGCGACCCGGCTGCGCGATTGCGGCTCGGTGGCCCTGCTCACCGCCGATGAGGGCCGCCGCGGTGGCCGCAAGGTGCCGCTCAAGGCCAATGCCGATGAGGCGCTGCTGGAATGCCCCGGCGTGAAGCATGTCATCGTGGCCCGCAACACCGGCGCGACAGTGAATATGGAACCCGGCCGCGACCATTGGTGGGAGACGGTGACGCGCGACGCCCCCGCCGAATGCGCGCCCGAGCCCATGGGCGCCGAGGACCCGCTTTTCATCCTCTACACCTCCGGCTCCACCGGAAAGCCCAAGGGCGTGTTGCACACCACCGGCGGCTATATGGTCTGGGCCAGCTACACCCATGAAATGGTATTCGATTATAAGCCCGGCGAGATCTACTGGTGCACCGCCGATGTGGGTTGGGTGACCGGGCACAGCTATATCGTCTATGGCCCGCTGGCCAATGGCGCGACCACGCTGATGTTCGAGGGCGTGCCGAATTACCCCGATGTCAGCCGCATGTGGCAGGTGGTCGACAAGCATCAGGTGAATATTTTCTACACCGCCCCCACCGCCATCCGTGCCCTGATGCGCGAGGGTGAGGCGCCGGTGAAGAAGTGGCGCCGTGACTCACTGCGGCTGCTGGGCAGCGTGGGCGAGCCGATCAATCCCGAGGCCTGGCTGTGGTATTACCGCGTGGTGGGTGAGGAGCGCTGCCCCATTGTGGACACATGGTGGCAGACCGAGACCGGCGGGATTCTGATCAGCCCCCTGCCCGGTGCTGTGGCCCAAAAACCCGGCTCCGCCACCCTGCCGCTGCCTGGCGTGCTGCCGGGCATCGTGGATGCGCAGGGCGTCGTGCTGGAGGGCGAGGCCGAGGGCAATCTGGTTCTGATGGATAGCTGGCCCGGCCAGATGCGCAGCGTCTATGGCGACCATAAGCGCTTTATCCAGACCTATTTCTCTGATTTTCCAGGAAAATATTTCACCGGCGATGGCGCGCGGCGTGACGCTGACGGCTATTATTGGATCACCGGCCGGGTGGATGACGTGATCAATGTCGCCGGCCACCGGATGGGCACGGCGGAGGTGGAAAGCGCGCTGGTCGCCCACCCCAAAGTGGCCGAGGCCGCTGTGGTGGGCATGCCGCATGATCTGAAGGGCCAGGGCATCTACTGCTATGTGACGCTGAATGTGGGCGAAGAGCCCTCCGACGGCTTGCGTAAGGAACTCGTCGCCTGGGTGCGCAAGGAGATCGGGCCGATCGCCACACCCGACGCCATCCAATGGGCGCCGGGCCTGCCCAAGACCCGCTCGGGAAAGATCATGCGCCGCATTCTGCGCAAGATCGCGGCCAATGAGACGGATAGCCTGGGCGATGTCTCCACGCTGGCTGACCCTGGCGTGGTGACCGATCTGGTGGCGAACCGGGTCGGCTGACCCGGCCGCCGCCTGCCGTCCTCAGGGAATGAGGACGGTGCTGCCCGTGGTCTTGCGGGCTTCGAGGTCGGTATGGGCCTGCGCTGCATCCTTCAGGGCGTAGCGCTGGTTCACGTTGATCTTCACCGCGCCGGACAGCACCACCTCAAACAGGCTCGCCGCGCAGGCGGTGAGGTCGGCATGGGTGGCGGTGTAGGTGTTCAGCGTGGGCCGCACGACATAAAGGCTGCCCTTGGCGGCCAGGATGCCCAGATCAAAGGGCGTCACCGGGCCCGAGGCATTGCCATAGCTGACCAGCATGCCGCGCGGTGCCAGGCTGTCGAGCGAGGGCATAAAAGTATCCTTGCCGACGCTGTCATAGCTGACGGGCACGCCGGCACCGCCGGTGATGCGCTTGACCGCAGCTGGCAGGTCCTCGCTGGTCAGCACCACATGATCGGCGCCATGCGCCTTCGCCAATGCGGCCTTTTCGGGGGTGGAGACGGTGCCGATGACCGTGCAGCCCAGATGCTTGGCCCATTGGCAGAGAATGAGGCCCACGCCGCCGGCTGCGGCATGCACCAGAATGGTTTGGCCGGCGCGCACCGGATAGGTGCTGTGCAGCAGGTACTGCGCCGTCATGCCCTGGAGCATCATGGCGGCTGCGGTCTCGCTGGAAATCCCCTCGGGGATTTTCACCAGCCGGTCCGCCTTCAGGCAGCGGCTTTGCGCATAGGCGCCGATCGGGCCGGAGGCATAGGCCACACGGTCACCCACCGAAACCTCGGTGACGCCCTCGCCCACCGCATCGACCACGCCGGCACCTTCCATGCCGATGATGGCGGGGAGGGAGGGGGCCTTGTAGAGGCCGGTGCGGAAATAGACGTCGATATAATTGAGGCCCACGGCCTCCTGGCGGATACGGGCCTCGCCGGGCTTGGGCTCGGGGCGGGGCAGCTCCTCCCAGATCATCTTCTCGGGGCCGCCATATTCATGGATGCGGATGGCAAAGGTCATGGATGGGGGTCCCGGGATTCGAGGTCGAGGAGGAAGCGTTTGGTATCAGCACCATCAAGGCCGGAATAGCCACCGATGGAACCATCAGCACCTACCACACGATGGCAGGGGATGATGATGGGGATGGGGTTGCGGCCATTGGCCTGGCCGATCGCGCGCGGGCCGGAGGCGAGGGCGCGGGCGATGTCACCATAGGAGCGGGTTTCGCCTGGCGGTATCTGTTGCAGCGCGGCCCAGACACGGCGCTGAAAGGGCGTGCCATGCGGTGCGAGAGGAAGCTGGAAATGCCGGCGCTTGCCGTCGAAATAATCCTGCAGCTGTTCGGCGGCGTCGCGCAGCAGGGCCGTGGGCTGTTGCTCCGCCACCCGGCCCCAATCAAGGGACACGATGGCGCCATCCTCCTCGGAGAGGGTGAGGTCGCCCAGCGGTGTGAGTAGCGAGAGTTGGGGCATGTGTTTCGGGGGGGTTCAGGTGATGATGCAGCACCGGCAGGGGTGGGGCGTCAAGCGGGGGGGTGTGCTGCGCTGGGCGTGGTGGCGGTGACGCAACACTGCCCCTGGTCGAGCCCTCCAGCCGGCGCTAGACCAGGGCGAACCGGAGCATTCGCGCATGCAAGACCCGCCGCAATTCTACAACGCCCATATTTTCGTCTGCACCAATCGCCGGCCGGATGGCCACAAGCGCGGCAGCTGCGCCGCCTCCGGCAGTGAGGATTTGCGCGACTATATGAAGTCCCGCGCCAAGGACCTGGCCATCCCCAATATCCGGGTGAATATGGCAGGCTGCCTGGAGCGCTGCGAGTTTGGCCCGGCCATGGTGATCTATCCCGAGGGCGTGTGGTATCGGCCGCAAAGCCGCGCCGATATCGATGAGATTCTCGATGTCCATGTCCAGAAAGGCGGCCGGGTGGAACGGCTGATGCTGACGGAGAAGGACCGCGTCTAGCACCACCATCTTCGCGCTCGCCTCCGGTGCTGGGCGGGCGGCGGTGGCGGTGCTGCGCCTCTCCGGGCCGGGCTGTGGCGCGGTGCTGGATGGGCTGTGCCGGCGGCCATTGCCACGCATGGCCAGCCTGCGGCGGTTGCGGCATGGCGGGCTGGTGCTGGACCAGGCGCTGGTGCTCTGGTTTCCTGGCCCGGCCAGCTACACCGGCGAGGATTCCGCCGAATTGCATCTGCATGGCGGGCCGGCCGTGGTGGCGGCGGTGGCCGATGCCCTGGTGGCGCTGGGCGCCCGCCCGGCCGAGCCCGGCGAGTTCACCCGCCGCGCCTTTGTCCATGGCAAGCTGGACCTGACCGCTGCCGAGGGTGTGGCGGATTTGATCGAGGCTGAGACCGAGGCCCAGCGCCGCCAGGCGCTGCGGCAGCTCGAAGGCGGCCTGGCTGGGCGCTACCAGGGCTGGGCCGGCCGGCTGGCGCGGCTGCTGGCCCGGCAGGAGACCTTCATCGAGTTCGAGGATGAAGATCTGCCGGAAGGGCTCGACGCGGCCGTGGCGGAGGATGCGGCCGCCCTGCGCGACGAACTGGCCGCCGAGATTGCCGGTGCCGCCAGGGGTGAGGCGCTGCGCGAGGGGCTGCGTATTGCTATTCTGGGCGCGCCGAATGCCGGCAAATCCTCGCTATTGAATGCGCTGGCGGGGCGTGAGGCGGCCATTGTAAGCCCGCAGGCCGGCACCACGCGCGATGTGGTGGAGGCCAGGGTGGTGATCGCCGGCGTGCCTGTGCTGCTGGCCGATACCGCTGGTCTGCGCGAGACGGCAGACGCGATCGAGGCCGAGGGTGTGCGCCGCGCCCGCGCCCAGGGCCAGGCGGCGGAACTCGTGCTGGCCGTCTTCGCCGCCGATGCGGCCCCTGATGCCGAGACCTTGGCATTGCTGGAGACGGGCGCGCTGGCGGTGGTCAACAAGGCGGATCTCGCCGCCCCTGCCTTGGCAGGCATTGCCGTCTCCGCCCGCACCGGGGCTGGCCTGCCCGCACTTCGGGCAGCGCTGGAGGCGGCGGTGCGGGCCCGTGCCGGGTTGAGCGACGTGGCCGGCCTCACCCGCCCGCGCCATCGCGCGGCGCTGGCCGATACCATCGCCGCCCTGGACGCCCTGCCCCATGCCGCCCTGCCCGAGTTGCGCGCCGAAGCACTGCGGGCCGCCATGCGCGCCCTGGGGCGGCTGACCGGCGCCATGGGTGTGGAAGCGATTTTGGACTTGGTGTTTTCCGAGTTCTGCATTGGCAAGTAAGCGCGTATACGCCGCGCCATGAACGCGATGAATTTTGACGTGGTGGTGGTGGGCGGTGGCCATGCCGGCTGTGAGGCGGCGGCGGCGGCGGCACGCTGCGGCGCCCGCACCCTGTTGCTGACCCATAAGCTGGACAGCATCGGCGAGATGTCCTGCAACCCGGCCATTGGCGGGATCGGCAAGGGGCATCTGGTGCGCGAGGTGGATGCGCTCGATGGCATCATGGGCCGCGCCGCTGATGCTGCCGGCATCCATTTCAAGCTTCTCAACCGCAGCAAGGGCCCGGCGGTGCGTGGCCCGCGTGCCCAGGCCGACCGCAAGCTCTATCGCCAGGCCGTGCAGGCGCTGTTGGCCGAGACGCCGGGGCTGACCATCATGGCCGAGGCGGTGGAGGGCCTGCTGCCCGGTGCGCGCGGCGTACTGGGCGCCACGGGCGTGGAATACCGCGCGGGTGCGGTGGTGATCACCACCGGCACCTTTCTGCGCGGTGTCATCCATATTGGCCATGAGCGGCATGCGGCGGGGCGGGTGGGCGATGCGCCTGCGGTGGGCCTCGCCTTGGCGCTGGAGGGGCTGGGCCTGCCCATGGCGCGGCTGAAGACCGGCACACCACCGCGCCTCGATGGGCGGACCATCGACTGGGCCGTGCTCGAATCCCAGCCCGGCGATGCCGAACCCGAGCCACTCTCCTGGATGACCCAGCGTATCACCAACCGGCAGGTGGCCTGTGGCATCACCTATACCAGCGAGACAATGCACGCGCTGATCCGCGCTAATCTGACCGAGAGCGCGGTTTATGGCGGCAGGATCGAGGGTGTGGGGCCGCGCTATTGCCCCTCCATTGAGGATAAGATTGTCCGCTTCGCCGATAAGCCGCGGCATCAGGTGTTCCTGGAGCCTGAGGGGCTGGATGACCCGACTGTCTATCCCAATGGCATCTCCACCAGCCTGCCAGCCGCGATTCAGGCGCAAATGGTGGCGGCTATGCCCGGGCTGGAACGGGCAGTGATCCTGCGGCCGGGCTATGCCATCGAGTATGACCATGTCGACCCGCGCGCCCTGCGCCCGACGCTGGAATTGCGCGAGCTGCCAGGGCTGTTCCTGGCCGGGCAGATCAACGGCACCACCGGTTATGAGGAGGCGGCGGCACAGGGGCTGATGGCAGGGCTGAACGCCGCCCAGCGCGCATCCGGCGCCGAGCCGGATAGGATTCTGCGCCGCGATGAGGCCTATGCCGGCGTCATGCTGGATGACCTGACCCTGCAGGGTGTGAGCGAGCCCTACCGTATGCTCACCGCGCGCAGTGAGTACCGGCTGCGTCTGCGGGCCGATAATGCCGGGCTGCGCCTCTCGCAAAAGGGCCTGGCCTGGGGCTGCATCGGGCGTGAGCGCGCCGTCGCATTTTCTGCCTTTGCCTCTGCCGTGGGCGAGGCCCTGGCCCGCGCTCGGGCTGAGGGTGCAACGCCCGCGGCGTTCCGCGCCGCCGGTGCGCCGGTCAATCTCGACGGCCGTTGGCGCAGCGTGCTGGATGTGCTCGCCCTGCCCGCCATGCGGCCGGAGGTGATCGAG
This sequence comes from Rhodovarius crocodyli, assembly GCA_945901085.1. GTDB lineage: Bacteria > Pseudomonadota > Alphaproteobacteria > Acetobacterales > Acetobacteraceae > Rhodovarius > Rhodovarius crocodyli_A. The sequence continues at coordinate 19,933 of CAMDJV010000005.1, forward strand.
GCTATGTTCCCCTGGTTACGTGACCTGCCCCCACGGGTGCGCGAGCAGGTGCAGGCCGAGGCGCTCTATGGTCCCTATCTGGAGCGGCAGGATGCTGAGTTGCAGATGCTCTCGCGCGAGGAGGCTTTGGCCATCCCCGATGGCATAGACTTCGCGGCCATAGCCGGCCTCTCGCGGGAGATGCAGGTGCGCCTTGCCAAGGCCCGCCCCGCCACCTTGGGTGGCGCCACCCGCCTGCCTGGCATCACGCCTGCCGCCGTCGCCGCGCTGGCCGTGCATTTGCGGCGGGCCTGAGGGGCGTGTTTCACGTGAAACATCCTATCCCGCCGGCCTTTGATGTTTCACGTGAAACACAAGTGCGGCTTGATGCTTATCTGGCGCTGCTGGGGCGGTGGAATGCGCGGATCAACCTTATTGGCCCTTCGCCGCCAGAGACATGGTGGGCGCGGCATATTCAGGATGGCCTGCAATTGGTGCCGCTGCTGCCTGAGGGCGAAGGGCCGGTGGCTGATTTGGGCAGTGGGGCTGGCCTGCCTGGGCTGATTCTGGCGGCCTGTGTGGCGCGGCCCATCCATCTGGTTGAGGCCGATCAGCGCAAATGCGCCTTCCTGCGTGAGGCGGCACGGGAAATGGGCCTGGACCATGTGACCATCCATGCGCGGCGAATAGAGGCCGCAACCCTGCCCCCGCTCGCTGCCGTGACTGCCCGTGCCCTGGCGCCACTGCACAGCCTGCTAGGCCATGCCCATAAATTCCTCGCAAGCGACGGCCTTGCCATCTTTCCCAAGGGCCGCACGGCCGAAGCCGAGTTGACCGAGGCCACCGCCCGCTGGCACATGGGCGTGGAGCGCTTCACCAGCCGCACCGAAGCCGATGCCACCATCCTCCTGATCCGAGAATTGCGCCCTGTCGTCATCGCCTGAACCCTCCGCCCCGCGGATTCTCGCCGTCGCCAACCATAAAGGCGGCGTCGGCAATACCACGACCGCGGTGAATTTGGCCGCCGCCCTCGCCGCGCGCTGCAAAATCCTGCTGATAGATCTCGACCCGCAGGGCAATGCCTCCACAGGCCTGGGGGTGAACCGTGCGACGCGGCGCACCGGCACCTATGCCATGCTGGTGGAAGGCCGCCCGTTGGCGGAGGTGGCGCGGCCCACCCCTATCCCCAATCTAAGCATTGTTCCGGCCGATCCTGACCTCGCAGGCGGCGAACTTGAATTGGTTGATTTGGAGGGCCGCGAACACCGCCTGCGCCGCGCGCTGGAGGGGGTGAATGGCTATGACTGGGTGATCCTGGATTGCCCCCCCTCCCTTGGCTTGCTCACCCTCAACGCCCTGGTGGCCGCGCATTCCGTGCTGGTGCCATTGCAGGCCGAGTTCTACGCGCTGGAAGGCGTCTCTCAGATCACCCAGACGATTGAGCGCGTGCGCCGCGCCCTCAACCCGCGCCTGGCGCTGGAGGGCATTGCGCTGACGATGTTCGACCGCCGCAACAACCTCTCCGAGGCGGTGGAGAGCGATGTGCGCCAGCATTTCGGCGCCAAGGTGTTCGATACGATTATCCCCCGCAATGTGCGGGTATCCGAGGCCCCCTCGCACGGCCTGCCGGTCACCATCTATGATATCCGCTCCCCCGGTGCGCAGGCTTATATAGCCCTTGCAGCCGAATTACTGCGACGGAACCGCGCATGACCAAGCCACCCCGCCTCGGCAAAGGCCTCTCGGCACTCTTGGGCGATGTGGCCGAAGCGGCCGCGCATGAAGGTGTGCGGACCCTGCCCGTCACGGCGCTCGAGCCTGGCCCCTTTCAGGCCCGCGGCCCGATGGATGCCGATGCGCTGGAGGAACTCGCGGCCTCCATCCGCCGCCATGGCGTCCTGCAGCCCATCCTGGTGCGCCCGCGCCCGCAATCGCCCGGCCGCTATGAGATCATCGGCGGCGAGCGCCGCTGGCGCGCCGCCCAGGCCGCGCATCTGCATGAGGTGCCTGTCGTCGTGCGCGATTTTGATGATCGTGAGGCGATGGCGGCGGGCCTAGTCGAGAACCTGCAGCGTGAGGATCTCAACGCGCTTGAAGAGGCTGAAGGCTACCACCGCCTGATCGAACAATTTGGCCTCACGCAGCAGGCGCTCAGCGAGGTCATTGGCAAGTCCCGCCCACATATCGCCAATACGCTGCGCCTGCTCTCCCTGCCCGAGCGCGTGCGCGACCTGCTGCGTGACGGTGCGCTGACCGCAGGCCATGCCCGCGCCGTGCTGGCCGCAACCGACCCTGTGGCGGTGGCATTGCAGGTGGTGGATCGTGGCCTGAATGTCCGTCAGGCAGAGGCCTTGGCCAATGCGAGACCGGCAATCCAGCCAGAGCGCAGGACAGATCCTGAGACCCGCGCGCTGGAACGCGAGTTATCCCAGCATCTCGGCCTGCAGGTGGCCGTGCAGCACAATGGCAAATCCGGCCAGGTGGTGATCAAGTATCGCAATCTGGACCAGTTGGATGGGCTGATCCGCCTGCTCAAGCCCGAGGGCTGATCCTATCGGGCCCACCGCCCGATAGGGAACTCACGCCGCCTCAATTGGCGACGCGGAATTCAGCCTCAGTCTTTTCCCGCACTTCCTCGAGCGTCACACCCGGCGCCAGTTCGATCAGCGCCATGCCAGCATCGCCGCGGCGGTCGATGGTGAAGACGCCGAGTTCGGTGATCACCATATCCACCACCCGCGCGCCGGTGAGTGGCAGGTTGCACGCCTTCAGCAGCTTGGGCTTGCCACCGGCCGTGTGCTCCATCAGCACCACCACGCGCTTCACACCGGCCACCAGATCCATGGCGCCGCCCATGCCCTTGACCATCTTGCCGGGGATCATCCAATTCGCCAGATCGCCATTCTGCGCCACCTGCAGCGCGCCCAGGATGGACAGGTCGATATGCCCGCCGCGGATCATGGCGAAACTGTCGGCACTGGAGAAAATGCTGGTGGTGGGCAGCATCGTCACCGTCTGCTTGCCGGCATTGATGATGTCGGCATCCTCCTCCCCCTCATGGGGGAAGGCGCCGATGCCGAGCATGCCATTCTCGCTCTGCAACTGCACCGACACACCGGCGGGGATATGATTCGCCACCAGGGTGGGAATGCCGATGCCTAGGTTCACATAGAACCCGTCATCCAGTTCGCGCGCCGCGCGGGCGGCCATTTCGTCGCGATTCCAGGGCATGGGTCTCTCCTTACGCCGCCTTGGGCGTGATGGTGCGGTTCTCGATGCGCTTCTCGAAGTCAGCCGGGCATTCGATGATGCGCTTGACGTAAACGCCGGGGGTGATGATGTGGTCGGGGTCGATCTCACCGGGCTGCACCAGATGCTCCACCTGCGCCACGGTCAGTCGGGCGGCGGTGGCCATCATCGGGTTGAAGTTCCGGGCGGTGCGGCGATAGACGAGGTTGCCCTCCATATCGCCCTTCCAGGCATGCACCAGGGCCAGGTCAGCCACGATGCCGCGTTCCATGATATAGGTTTCCCCATCAAATACTTGGGTGGGCTTGCCCTCGGCCACCTTGGTGCCCACGCCGGTCTTGGTGAAGAAGGCGGGAATACCCGCACCGCCGGCGCGGATGCGCTCAGCCAGCGTGCCTTGCGGGTTGAATTCGATCTCCAACTCACCGGCGAGGAATTGCCTGGCGAATTCGGCATTCTCCCCCACATAGCTGGCGATCATTTTCTTCACCTGCCGGGTGCGAAGCAGCTTACCGAGGCCCACATCGTCAATGCCGGCATTGTTGGACACAATGGTGAGGTCCTTGACCCCCGAATCGCGGATAGCGTCGATCAGCAGTGAGGGAATTCCGCATAGTCCAAAGCCCCCGGAATGAATCATCATGCCATCGCGCAGCACGCCGGCCAGTGCGGCCACCGCATCAGGATATACCTTGCCCATTCCCCGGCCTTCTCAAGCTGTTTCACGCAGCAACCTAGCGATGCGACTTCTTGCGGGGAAGGGGTTGCGCGCTTTCTCGATGGGGTCTAGATGCTCGTCTCCCAGGGGGGCCATAGCTCAGTTGGTAGAGCGCTTGAATGGCATTCAAGAGGTCGACGGTTCGATTCCGTTTGGCTCCACCAAGCAATCCCCCAGATTTCAGTAAAATCAGCCGCTTCATTTCCGCTCTGCCGGGGAAAACCACCTCGGCCTTGCTGAGGCCATGACGCATGGCGGCCCCGGCTTCGCCCCCTCCCCCTGCAGTCCACGTGAACAACCGCCCCACCCACGCGAAGCAGCGGCGATGACTGAACCCCCGCAGGCTGCTAGAACGAACCGTGTCCAAGCCTCGCCCTCCCCAGCCACCGCGCCTGCTACTGCCCGATGCGCCCGCGCTGGTGGCTGGCGCCGGCCGCGCCACCTTGCTGACGCCCGATGGCGAGGTACTAACGCCCCCCCTGGGTTCAGCCCTGGCCGAGGCCCTGGCCGGGCTGCCGCCGCCGCTGCTGGTGCATGCGCCGGCCACCGCAAGGCGGTTGGATCTGCCCGCCTTCATCGATGCGTTTGACCTTCTTGAGCTCTTCGCCTTCTGCATGCCGGGGTGCCTGGCAGCCCCCACGCCGCGCGGCTTGGCCATCGCGCTCGACCTGCCGGTGCCAGCCGATGATGCCGATGCCGCCGCCCTATTGCCCGAGATAGCCACCACGCTGCTGCGCGCTTTGGCCGAGACCCGGGCGAGCAGCGCCGGCGCCGATGCCGCCGCCATGGCCGCCCAGTTGAAAGCCACCACCGGCTGGCCCTGGGCCGAGAGCGTGCTGGCGGCGCTCGGTGCGCCCGATGCACGGCCCGACCGCAACGCCTTTCGCCCCTGGCGGCGTCTGCCGGAATGGGAGGATGAGGCACCGCCGCCGCCGCCGGCCAGCCATGGCGTCACCCAGGCCGAGGCGCGCGCCCGGCTGGCCGCCATGCTGGGCGAGGGCGCGGAGCAGCGGCCCAGCCAGGCCGATTACGCCTCCGCCGCCTCCGCCGCCTTCATGCCGCGCGAGGCCGAGGGCCAGCCCAACTTCGTGCTGGCCGAGGCCGGCACCGGCACCGGCAAGACACTGGGCTATATCGCCCCCGCCTCGCTTTGGGCCGAGAAGAACGGCGCGCCGGTCTGGCTTTCCACCTATACCCGCAACCTCCAGCGGCAATTGGACCAGGAATTGGCCCGGCTTTATCCGGACCCGGAGGAGCGCCGCGCCCGGGTGGTGGTGCGCAAGGGGCGGGAGAATTATCTCTGCCTGCTCAATCTGGAGGAGGTGCAGGGGCAAATCTCCCTGCGCGAGGCAGCGCTGCCGTTGGCACTGGCCTGCCGCTGGGCCACCGCCACGCGCGATGGTGATATTGTCGGCGGTGATTTTCCCGGCTGGATCATGGAGCTGTTCGGCGGCGCGGTGATTGGCCAATTGGCCGATAGGCGCGGTGAATGCATCCGCAGCGCCTGCACGCATTACCGCAAATGCTATGTCGAGCATTCCATCCGCCGGGCGAAATCGGCGCGGCTGGTGGTGGCCAATCATGCACTGGTCATGGTGCAGGCGGCACTGGGCGGCGGCGAGGATGGGCGGCCGCTGCGCTATGTTTTCGATGAGGGGCATCATGTGTTCGATGCCGCCGATGGCGCCTTCTCGGCAGCAATCTCGGGATTTGAGACGGCGGAAATGCGCCGCTGGCTGCTGGGCGCCGAGGGCGGGCGTTCCCGCGCCAAGGGGTTGCAGCGCCGGATCGAGGATCTGGCCGGCGATATCCCCGATCTGCTGGCCCCTCTGGAGGCAGCGCTGCAGGCCGCCCGGGCACTGCCCCAGCAGGGCTGGCAATCCCGCCTGGCCGAGGGCGGCATCCCCCACCCGACCGAGGATTTCCTGCGCGCCATCCGCGCCCAGGTGCTCGCCCGCGCCAAGGATGATGACGGGCAATATGGCATCGAATGCGACCTGCACCCAATGAACCCGGAGATGGCCGAGACCGCAGCGGCGCTGGAACGCGCCCTGGCCCGGCTGGAAGAGCCGCTGAAGACCTTGGCCGGCCGGCTGCAGGCCAAGCTGGATGACAACCCCGAAGAGCTGGAACTGGCCGAGAAAATCCGGCTGGAGACGGCCATTCGCGGCATTGAGCGGCGGGTGCTGCTGCCACTCGGCGCCTGGCGCAGCATGCTCAATGGGCTTGGCAATATGCCCGAGCCCGGCACCCGCCCGCTCATGGTGGATTGGCTGGCCCTGACCCGGCGCGAGGCGCGCGATATTGATGCCGGCATGCACCGCCATTGGCTGGACCCGACGCAGCCCTTCGCCATGCAGGTTGCAGCCCCCGCGCATGGGCTGCTCATCACCTCGGCCACGCTGCGCGACGGCTTGCCCGAGCAGGATATGGAGGAGAGCTGGCGCACCGCCGAGGCGCGCACCGGCGCCGCCCATCTGCCCATGCCCGCCCTGCGCGCCGCCCTGCCCAGCCCCTTCGACTATCCAGGCCAGACCCGCGCCTTCGTGGTGACCGATGTGGATAAGGCGCGCACGCCGCAGGTGGCGGCGGCCATGCAGGGGCTGTTCATGGCCGCTGGCGGCGGGGGGTTGGGGCTATTCACCGCCATTCGCCGGCTGCGCGAGGTGGCGCGCATCATCGCCCCCAGCCTGGAGGGGATGGGCATCCCGCTTTACGCCCAGCATGTGGATGCGATGGACAATGCCACCTTGGTGGATGTGTTCCGCGCCGAGGAAAATTCCTGCCTGCTGGGCACGGATGCGATGCGCGATGGGGTGGATGTGCCCGGGCGTTCGCTGCGGCTGCTGGTCTATGACCGGGTGCCCTGGCCTCGGCCAACCATATTGCACCGCGAGCGGCGGACCCATCTGAGCGAGGGCGACCCCAAGGGCTATGATGATGCCCAGGCCCGGCACAAGCTGCGCCAGGGTTTTGGCCGGCTGATCCGCCGCGGCGATGACCGGGGGGTTTTCGTGCTGCTCGACAAGAGCGCGCCCTCGCGGCTGCTGGCGGGGCTGCCGGTGGTGCCACGGCGCGTTACCCTGCGCGAGGCGCTGGAAGAGACCCGCGGCTTTCTCGCCTCGGGCTGAGCTGGGCGCGCGCTGTCAGATATTGCGGAGCATGGCATGGACGGCGGCGACATCCGCCGCCACCGGATTATCCAGCGCCATATGCGGCGCGCCATAGCCCCAGCCGGCGAAAATGCCCGGAATGCCGGCGCCGCGCGCGGCCAGCATGTCATTGGCATGGTCCCCCAGCATCACCGCGCGGCCACCACCGGCCAGGCCCATGGTGGCCAGCAAATGCGCGGGGTCTGGCTTGCGGGTGGGGAATGAATCGCCGCCGCCAATGGCGCGGAATTTCTCCGCCACGCCGAAATGCGCCAGCACCGCCCGGGCGGGGATAACGGGTTTGTTGGTGCAAACGGCAAGCCGCCAGCCCTCGGCCAGCAGCGCCTCCAGCAGGGCGGTGATGCCGGGAAAGAGTTGGGTGAGCGGCCCGCCTTCCAGATCGGGGTCGGCGATGAAACCCTCCACCGCGCCGGGCGGCACCTCGCGCCCACGGGCGGCGAAGGCGCGTTCGCACAGCACGCGCGCGCCATCGCCGATCATCGGGATGACCTCGGCTAGGGTCAGCGGCGCCAGGCCATGCAGAGCGAGTTGGCGGTTGGCCGCCACACGGATATCGGGTGCCGTATCCAGCAGGGTTCCATCGAGGTCGAAAACGGCGAGACGGTTCATATCCGCTGCCATGCCACATCGGGCAAAGAATGTTCAACCCGGCAGGGCTTGCGGTGTGCTCTGGCCTGCGGCACGCATGAACCATGCCAGCCGCTATTCTGCTCGCCGCGGGGATGGGCACCCGCATGCGCTCCGCACTGCCCAAGGCCATGCATCCGCTGGGTGGCCGGCCCATGCTGCGCCACCTGCTGGCCGCGGTGGAGCAGGTGTTTGACCGCATCGTGGTGGTGGTGGGCCCGGGGATGGAGGGGCTGGCGAAGATCGCCGCCCCGCATGATGTGGTGGTGCAGCATGAGCGCCTGGGCACCGCACATGCCGCGCGAATGGCCGCCCCGCTGCTGGCCGATTATGCCGGCGAGGTTGCGGTGCTCTATGCCGATAACCCGCTGATCACGGCGGCCACCATGCGGCGGCTGCTGCAAGCCCCGGCCGATATCGCGCTGCTGGCCATGCGCCCCGCCGATGCGGCGAAATATGGCCGGGTGGTGAGCGAGGGCGCGCGGGTGCTGCGCGTGGTGGAATGGGCTGATGCCTCCGAGGCTGAGCGGGCGATTGGCCTGTGCAATGCCGGCGTCATCCGTGCCCCGGCCGGCCGGCTCTTCCCCTGGCTGGCGGCGGTGGGCAATGCCAATGCCGCTGGTGAATACTACCTGCCCGATGTGATTTCCCTCGCGGTGGCCGAGGGCGCGCATTGCGCCGCGGTGGAAGCACCGGAGGCCGAGCTGCGCGGCATCAATAGCCGCGCCGAACTCGCCCTGGCCGAGGGCGAATTGCAGGCCGCCCTGCGCGCCACGGCCTTGGCCGGGGGCGTGACGATGGTTGCACCAGAAACGGTCTTTCTGCATCACGATACCGTGCTGGAGCAGGATACGCTGGTGGAGCCGCATGTCGTCTTCGGCCCCGGTGTGCGGGTGGAAAGCGGCGCGCTGATCCGGGCGTTTTCGCATCTGGAGGGTTGCGTGGTGCGGCGTGATGCCATCATCGGCCCCTATGCCCGGCTGCGGCCGGGGGCGGATGTGGGGCAGGGCGCGCATGTGGGCAATTTCGTCGAGCTGAAGGCCACCACGCTGGGGGCGGGCGCCAAGGCGAATCATCTGGCCTATCTGGGCGATGCGAGCGTGGGGGCGGGGAGCAATATCGGCGCTGGCACCATCACCTGCAATTATGACGGCGTGAACAAGCATCGCACCGAGATTGGCGCGCGCAGCTTCATCGGCAGCAACACCGCCCTGGTGGCGCCGGTGCGTGTCGGCGATGGCGCGCTCATCGCAGCGGGCAGCACCATCACTGAAGACGTGCCGGACAACACGCTCGCCCTGGCGCGCGGGCGGCAAGTGAATAAGCCGGGGCGCGGCTTCAAAGGGAAGACATAGCATGTGCGGAATTGTGGGTGTCATCGGCCTTTCCCCAGCCGCGCCGCGCATGCTCGAGGGCCTCAAGCGGCTGGAATATCGCGGCTATGACAGCGCGGGCCTGGCCACGCTGGTCAATGGCCGGATTGAGCGTCGGCGGGCGGAGGGCAAGCTTGGCAACCTCGCCGCCGCGCTGGAGGCCAACCCGCTGCCGGGGCTGACTGGCATAGGCCATACCCGCTGGGCCACCCATGGCGGGCCAACCGAGCGCAATGCCCACCCCCATGCCACCGCCCGGGTGGCGGCGGTGCATAATGGCATCATCGAAAACTTTTCCGAATTGCGGGCGGAGCTGGAAGCCGCCGGCCAGGCCTTCACCAGCGACACCGATACCGAGACGGTGGTGCAGTTGCTGGATTTGTTGCTGGCGCAAGGCATGACGCCAGAGCAGGCTGCCCCCGCCGCGCTCAAACGCCTGCATGGCGCCTTCGCCATGGCTTTCATCTTTGCCGGCCGGCCGGATTTGCTGATCGTCGCCCGACACGGCCCGGCACTCGCCGTGGGCTATGGTGAGGGCGAAATGTATGTCGGCAACGACGCGCTGGCGCTCGCACCGCTGACCAACCGCATCTCCTATCTGGAGGATGGCGATTGGGCGGTGCTCTCGCCGGGCGGCGTGCGCTTCATGGACCTCGACGGCCGCGAGGTGAAGCGCGAGGCCAAGGCCAGCCATGTCACCTCCGCGCTGACCGGGCGCGGCAATCACCGGCACTTCATGGAGAAGGAGCTGCAGGAACACCCCGGCGTGCTGGGTGACACGCTGCGGCAATATATGGACCCGGTGACCCGCGGCGTGGCCCTGCCCACCCTGCCCTTTGACCCGGCTTTGGTGCCGCGCATCACCATCAGCGCCTGCGGCAGCGCCTATCTGGCCGGCATGGTCGGGAAATACTGGATCGAGGAATTTTCGCGCATCCCCTGTGATGGCGATGTGGCCAGCGAATTGCGCTATCGCGACCCGCCGCTGCCGCCCGGCGGTGGTGCCATCCTTGTCAGCCAATCGGGCGAGACGGCCGATACCCTCGCGGCACTCAAAATGCTGCGGGAGCGGGGGCAGGCGGTGCTTGCCATCGTCAATGTGCCCGAATCCTCCATGGCGCGGCTCTCCAACGCCGCCTTGCTGACGGTGGCCGGGCCGGAGATCGGCGTCGCCTCCACCAAGGCCTTCACGGCGCAATTGATGGTGTTGGCCTGCCTGGCCATTGGCATGGGCAGGGCGCGGGGCACGCTCTCGGCCGAGGCGGCGGCGGGGCTGACCGCCGCCCTGTTGGAGGTGCCCGAACACGCCGCCGAGGTCCTCGACCGCGACCAGGAAATCCAATCCCTGGCGCAGGAGGTGGCGAAGGCGCGTGATGTGCTGTTCCTCGGCCGCGGCAGCCTCTTTCCCATCGCCATGGAAGGCGCGTTAAAACTCAAGGAAATCAGTTATATCCATGCCGAAGGCTATGCCGCCGGCGAGATGAAGCACGGCCCCATAGCGCTCATCGACCCCGCCGTGCCGGTCATTGCCCTTGCCCCCTCCGGGCCGCTTTTCGACAAGACGGTGAGCAATCTGCAGGAGGCGGCGGCGCGCGGCGGGCGGATCATGGCCTTCACCGACGAGGCCGGCGCGCAGGTGCTGCGCGGCTTTGCCGAGCGGGTGGTGGTGCTGCCCACGGTGCACCCCTTCGCAGCCCCCATCCTGCATGCCATCCCTGTGCAGCTGCTGGCCTATCACGTGGCCGTGCTCAAGGGCACGGATGTGGACCAGCCGCGCAACCTGGCCAAATCCGTGACGGTGGAATGAACGAAAATGGGCTTCGCAATCCTCGCCTTTGACAGCACCGATCCCTCCCGCCGCGCCGCATCGATCGGCCGGCACCGGGAGGTCATCACCCGCTGGGCCGCCGATGGCAGGCTGGCGCTGGGCACGCCCTTATTTGATGCGGCCTTCCAGCCCATGGGCTCGCTGATGATCCTCAATGTGCCCGATGAGACCCATGTGAAGGAGTATATCGCCGAGGAGCCCTTCGCCCGTGAAGCCGTGTGGTCGCGCTTCGAGGTGCTGCCCTTTGCCATCGCCACCCTGCCCTATCGGCCCTTGCCGCAACCCGGCGCGCCCACTGCCACCAGCCGCACCCACACCATCAGCATCGGGCTGGATGGCACTGACCCCGAAGCGCCGGCGCGCCGCGCCGCGGTGCGCGCCAGCCATCTCGCCCGGGTGATCAGCGCGGCCGAAACCGGCCTGCTGGCCATGGGCGGCGCCATTATGCGTGGCCAGACCATGGTGGGCTCCATCGCCATCACCGCCCACGCCTCGGATGCCGAGGCCGAGGCCTGGTGGGCGGAGGACCCCTATATCACCGGCGATGTCTGGCAGCGGGTGACGCGCTACGGCACGCGCATGGTGGGGCTGCCTTACCACCCGCTCCCCGGCGGGGTGTGAAAAGCGCCACCCTCGCGGGCTGCGGCGCGCTCGCGCTTTGGGCGTTTCTGGCGGTGCTGGCGCGCGGGGCGCTGGGCATTCCGCCCCTGCAGCTCACGGCCATGGGCTTTGCCGTGGCCGGGGTGCTGGGTGTGGCAGTGGTGGCGGCGCGCGGGCGGCTTTCCGCGCTGCGCCAGCCGGCGTTGGTCTGGGCGCATGGCGTGGGCGGGCTGTTTGGCTATCACGCGCTGTATTTCGCCGCCCTGGCCTGGGCACCGCCGGTGGAGGCGGGGCTGCTGAATTATCTCTGGCCGCTGCTGATCGTGCTGCTCTCCGCGCCCATTCTGGGCATGCGGCTGGGGCCCGCGCGGCTTGTGGGGGTGGGGCTGGGCTTTGCCGGTTGCGCATTGCTGCTGGCCTCGGGCGCGCGCTTTGCGCCTGAGGCCTGGGCGGGCTTTGCCTGCGCCGTGGCGGCGGCGGTGACCTGGGCGTTCTATTCCGTGCTGTCGCGCCGCCTGGCCAGCGTGCCGAGCGAGGCTGTGGCGGGGTTCTGCCTCGCCTCGGCGGTGCTGGCAGGGCTTTCGCATGGGCTGTTCGAAGCCTGGGTCTGGCCGAATGCACGACAGGCCGGGGCGGCGCTGCTGCTGGGGCTGGGGCCGGTGGGGGCGGCGTTTTTCCTCTGGGATGAGGGGATGAAGCGGGGTGATCCGCGGCTGCTGGGTACGCTCGCCTATGCCGTGCCCGTGGCCTCCACCCTGCTGCTGGTGGCCAGTGGCGAGGCCGCGTTGGAGGCACGGCTGGTGGCGGCGATGGCGTTGGTGGCCGGCGGCGGCTGGCTGGCGGCGCGGGCCAGTTAGGGCGGAAACTCCAGCCGATACGGGGCGTTTCAGTCGCATGTAAGGGAGGCCGCCATGCGAATGATTCTGCTCTGGGCATTTGGGGTGCCTATCCCGCTGCTGATCATCTTGTATTTGACAGGCGTTCTTTAGAAATCTGCGGAAAAACGCCGATGCGGAGGAAAAGAACGAAAGGGCTTTGCGCTCTCCCACCAGGTTCGACATACATGTCGACCCTGCTGGGGTGCTTGAGGGGCAAAGCCCCTCGATCTCACTCCTCCCTATTCGTGTACCCGCACGCCCCAGCCCTCACCGCCGGGTGAACGCATGGCGCAGTGCCTCGGCCACCAGCCCCCCGGCCAGGGCGGTAGCGGAGCGCCCGGTCAGCAGTGCCGCGGCCTCTGCCAAGAGCGACACCTGCGCCGCCTCGCGCAGCGCCTCCTGGCGGATCAGCAGCGCCGCCTCGGCCACCGGGTCAGGGCGGGGGCGGGCCAGCAGCAATAGCAGGCCGGCCAATACGCTATCGGCCAGGGCCAGCAGCAGGCTGGCTGTCAGCGCATCCAGCCACAGGGTGAGCCACAGCCAGGCGGCCAGATGCAGCAGCAGCAGCGCCAGCAGGCCCAGGCCAGCCGCCATGGAGGTCAGCACCATGCCGCGCATGCCACGGGCTGCGCCACGACGAAACCGCAGGCCCTCCGCCCGCGCGGCAATGCCCAGCAGTTGGAGGGCCCGCAGGCTCATCGCCGCGACATGAAATTGAACAACCCGGCCAGCAGGAAACCGGCTGCCCCGGCCACCGCGATGGCCGCCAGGGGCTGCGCCTTCACCGTCGCGCTCAATTCATCGGCCTTGGCGGTCACGGCATGGGAGGCGGCATGGGCGGCATCCTCGGCGCGGTGGGCCAGGGCGCTGACGGTGGGCGAGATGCTCTGGGTCATCAGGCCGTCCACCTGCTGGCGCAGATGGGCAAGCTCGGCCTGGACGTCATCGGCCAGGGCATGGATTGTGTTGGACATGGGTTTCTCCCTCATGGGGTGCGGCGGGGTTGCGGCGGGGTGGAAACGCCGCAGCGCGCGCTGCGTTGCAACAAAACCCATAGAGGGGTGAAAACCCGCTCAGCCGCCCTCGGCCAGCAAGGCGCCGGGGCCGATATGCAGCACGCAGCGCAGGCCCTCGGCCTCCCAATGGCGTTCAATATGGCCATCAAGCGGGCTGCCGGCATTGCAGTCGATCAACTGGGTGCCAAAGCCCGAGCGCGAGGGCGCGCCGGTGAGGAGGGGCCCGCCGCGCTCGGTCCAACTCAGCCGCGCGCCATCCCCCACGCGCTCCCAGCGCAGCGCCAAATGGCCATGCGGCAGCGAGAAGCAGCCATGCTTGGCGGCATTGGTCACGAGTTCATGCAGCACCATCGCGCAGGCCTGCGCCGCCTGGGCGACGAGGCGCAGCGGCGGCCCCTCAGGTTCCGCCTGGCTGCGATAGGCCGCGGTCTCTTCGAGTGCGATATCGCGCAGATCCGCCCCCTCCCATCCTGCGCGGGAGAGCAGGGTATGCACCCGCGCCATGGCGGAGATGCGGCCCTCGAGCACCTGCACCAGCGCCTCGACATCATGCGGCGCTTCGGCGGCGGAAATGCGCACCAGGCTGCGCACCACCGCCAGCACGTTCTTGGCGCGGTGATCCACCTCGCGCGAGAGCAGCCGCTCGGCCTCCTCGGCGCGTTTGCGGGCGGTGATGTCGAGCATGGAGCCGCTGATCGCCACCACCTCGCCGCTATCGCCCAGCACGGGGTGAAAGCCGCAAAGCAGCACCCGCCGCAGCGGCACCTCGCCATTCTGCGCCGGCTGGGTCGCGTCGATTTCCAGGCCGGTGACGGGCTCGCCCTCGGCGATCAGCCGGCTGAGATGCGGCGCGAGGGTGGCGGAGAGCCGGGGCGCCAGCACGGCCAGGGCCTGGCCCAGATGCGCCTGGGCGCTGGTGCCCTGAATCTCGGCGAAAAGCGTGTTCACCGCCAGGAAACGCAATTGCCGGTCGAGCAGGCACAACCCCACCGGGGCGTTGCTATAGGTGGCCTGCAGGCGTTGGGATTGCTGCGCCAATGCCTCACGCGCGCGGCGCAGCTCATCGAAATCAAGCGCCACCCCGGCCCAGGCAGTCACTTCGCCATCTGTGTCGCGGATTGGCGCCGCGCGGCAGAAGAACCAGCGCCAGGCCCGGTCCTCGGCGCGCAGCAGCCGCAATTCGACGTGGAATTCGCCCAAGCCCCCGGCCGCCGCCTCGGCCAGGGCGGCGCGCCAAGCCACCACCGCGCGGCGCAGATCAGCGTGATGCACCGCGCGCAGCCAGCCCATGCCCCTGGTATGGGCGATGTCGCGCCCGGTGAGGTTGTGCCAATAGCCGTTCAACCAATCGATATTGCCCTGGGCATCGGCGGTGAAGACCACCTGTGGGCTGACATCGGAGAGCGCCTTGACCCGAATGGCGGCGGCCACGCGGGCGGCTTCGGCGCGCTCCAGCGCATCGGCCATGGTGTCGAGCGCGCTGCCGATGCGCTCGAATTCCCGCCCGCCGCTGAGCCGGCCCACCCGCGCGCCCCAATCCTGGCGCGACCAGGATTGCGCGGCCTCCAGCAATTGCCGCACCGGCCGCTCAACCACGATGTGGAAGGCGATGATGGCAAAGCTCAGCCCCAGCAGCAGCGAGCCGATGATGAGAAAGGCGCTGCGGCGGTTGCGCTCCAGGGCGCTGGCCAGGCCGTTTTCGGCCGAAAGGCCCACGGCGGCGGTGAGCCCATGCGGCGCCGCCGGCACCGGGATGAAGCCGGCGATCCGCCGCGTGCCATCCAGCGAGGGGCCATCGCGCAGCATGCTCCGCATGGCCGTGGCGGCATCAAGGGCATAGCCCTGCACGCGGGTGCCGATAGAGGCGCCGCCGGCGGGCGCGCGGGCGAGTATCACACCCAGGCTATCAATAATCGTGGCCGCGGCCCCCTCGGGCAGCGGTAGGGCGGCGAGGTCCTGGCCCATCCATTCCAGCGAGAGCGCCACCGCCCCCACCCCCACCACCGCCTGGGCATCATCCCGCAGGGGTGCTGCGAAATGCAGGCTGGGCAGGCCACTGACGCGGCCTATGGTGTATTCGCCCACCACAAAGGGCGCACCGGCCAGGGCGGCCTGGAAATACCCCCTATCGGCCACATTGGCGCCCGGCCGCTCTGGCTTGGCGGCACAAATGCGCCGGCCATCGCGGTCGAAGAGATTGGCGGCGAGATAGCGGCTATAGCCGCCCAGCAGCCGGGCCAGGAAGGCATCGCATGCGGCGCTGGGGGTGCCCGCGCGCAGCGCCTCATGCGCCGCCATGGCATTGAGCAGATGCTGCGCGCCCTCGAAGATGCGCAGCTGCTGGCCGGCGACGAGGCGGGTGAGGCGCATCGCCTCGGCACCGACCTGCCGTGTGCGCTCCTCGCGCGCCTCATTCTCCAGATTCGCCTGCACCAGGGCGGCGGGCACCAGGGCCAGAAGGACGAGAAACAGGGCGCGAATGGCGAGTGGCATGGCGCGCTGCTCGCCGCTCAGCTTTGGGTCGGCATGGTTAGGCCATAAGGCTCGGGCATCAGCTCATGGCCCGCCCGCACGAGCACCTCCACCCGCATGCCGGCGAAATCCTGCGGGTTGCCGAGGAAGCCGCCACCAATCGGCACCGCCTGCTCCGGCGTGCGGGTCACCGCGATGCGCACCAGATGCTCACCGGCGACGAGCCCATTGGTCGGGTCATATTCCACCCAGCCCGCCCCGGGCAGATAGACCGCGCACCAGGCATGGGTGGCGCCGCCGCCGCGGGTTTCGCCCGTGCTGTCATCATAGACATAGCCGCTGACGAAACGCGCGGCGAGGCCAAGGCTGCGCACCGCCTCCATCATCAGCAATGCGAAATCACGGCAGGCGCCGCAGCCCAGGCGCAGCGTCTCGGCCGGGCTCTGGGTGCCCTCCTCCTCGCGCGAGAGATAGATGAATTCGCGATGGATGGCGGCATTCATCGCCTCAAGCATGGCCAAGGTGCCATCCTGCGCGAGAAAGCGGCGCGCCCAGGCCTGCACCACATGGCCGGGATCGGGCAGATGCGGCTCCGCCAGCCGGGCCAGATCAGCCAGTTCCGAGGCGGCATAGGCGAAGGGGAAATGCTCGGCCGAGGGGTCGAGCGTGGCGCGTGGCGTGGCATGGCCGGCGGGGAAATGGGTGAGTTCCAGCCGCGAGGTGATGGTGAGACTGCGGGTGCGCAGCCCCGCCGGCCATTCCAGGATGCAGACGGAATTGCCGAAAACATCATGCGCCCAGCGCGTGGAGGCCGCCTGCGGCTCCACCAGCAGCCGCGCATCGCGCAGCCGTAAATCGTGGCTATCCTGCGGGCGGAGCATCAGGCGATGGGTGGTCAGCATCACCGGTCGGCCATAGGCGTATTCCGTCCGATGAATGACCTGAACATGCGGCATGACGCTCCTGGGAAGGCTCAGGGTGGAAGATGGCACGCACGCGCCGGGGCAAAGCGCTGTCTCGTGTCCCGCATCTGAACATCGCAGCCAACACACTGGAGCATGATGCGTTGCGGCGGAAGCGCCGAAAACGCTGAATCACCCTCTCGACGACGGCCGCACCACGCGGCGCGAAGGCAGCGTGGTCCAAAGGTGGTGACGTAACGCCCCAGCAGCGGTGGGGGTTGCGTTCAATATGCGTATTTCCAGGTGCGGCCCACATGGACCCGGCTGGGCCTGCCGGGCTCAGCCCGGCGGTGGGTCCCGATAGAGCGGGCTCTCGAGGTATCGCCGCAGCCAGAACCGGGTCAGCACGCCCAGCGCCGCCGCCATCGGCACCGCCAGCAGCACGCCGAGGAAGCCCAGCGCCACACCGCCGGCAAACAGCGCAAACACCACCCAGACGGGGTGCAACTCCACCCTATCCCCCAGCAGCCTGGGATAGAGCACATAGCCCTCGAGAATTTGCCCGGCCAGGAACACCGCAAGCACCAGCCCCGCCCCGCCCCAGGTGCCCCATTGGCCAACCGCCAGCATCAGCGCCGCCACAAAGCCGGTCAGCGAGCCGACATAGGGCACCAGCGAAATCGCGCCGGTGAAAAGCCCCACCATCACCCCCAACTCCAGCCCGATGGCGGTCAATGCAATGGCGTAGAACAGGCCCAGTACCAGGCAGCACAGCAATTGCCCGCGCAGCCACGCACCCAGGATGCGGTCGGTTTCGCCGGCGAGTTGCATGAGGGTGGGGGCGCTGCGCCGTGGCAGCCAATTCTCCAGCCGCTGCATGATGCCCGGCCAGTCGCGCAGCAGGTAGAAGGCCACCACCGGCGTGACCACGAGCAGGGTGAGAATATTGAACAAGGCGAGGCCACCGCCGATCAGCCTTGTGGCCGCGGTGCCGAGGAAACTCATCATTTGCCCCGCCTGGGAGACGACGAGTTCGCGCAGGCGGGCATCCACCACCTCAGGCCCTGCCGCAGCCTCCAGGTCGAGCATGAGGTCGCGCACATTGCTGCCAATGGTCGCCACATAGGCGGGCAGGCGGGCCAGCAGCACGCCGATCTGCGCCAGGATCAGCGGATAGAGCAGCAGCAGGCCCAAAAGTCCGATCAGGATCAGCACAAGGCAGAGCAGGGCGGCGGCCAGGCTGCGCGGTAAGCCGGCACGCGCCATGCGGGTCGCGGCGGGGTCCATGAAATAGGCGATGCAAGTGGCCAGCACGAAGGGCGTGAGAATGGCCGAGAACAGCCAAAGCACGGCAAAGACCGCGGCGATCAGACCCAACACCATCAACCGGTGCTGCAGCGGCGTGGCGGTGGGCAGGCTCAGCCCGGCACCGGGCGGCGCTTCCTCGAAATCCTTCATGGCTGCTCCGTCAGCATGCGCCGGGCGCCCAGCGCATAGGCTAGGCCCGAGACAAAGGTGGTGCCCGCCGCCAGCCACACCAGCGCCGCCAGCACGCCCTGCCCCGGCCAGCCAAAACCCGCCCCGCACAGCGCCGTCGCAGCCAGCGCGATCTGGGCGAAAGTGTTCAGCTTGGAGACCAGCAGCGGCGCGATGGGCGGACGCAGCCCCAGCAGCCATAACAGCCCGTAGCCGGCGATGATCATCACATCGCGCCCCACCACCAGCACCGCCAACCACACCGGCAGCAGGCCCAGCCAGGCCAGCAGCAGCATCACGCTGCTCAGCAGGGCCTTATCGGCTATCGGGTCCAGCAAAGCGCCCAATTCGCTCTCCAGGCCGAGGCGGCGGGCCAGAAACCCATCCACGCCATCCGAGATACCCGCGAGCAGGAAGATGATGAAGGCGAGGTCCAGCCGCTGGGCAAGCATCAGCCACACCGTCGCCGGCACGGCGAGGAGCCGTGCAAAGGTGATGATATTGGGCAGGGTGAAAACCCGCTCCCGGTCATGTCCATCACCCGCCGACAAGGCCCACCCGCCAGACATCGCCAGGCCGGGTGGGCGGGCTCAGCACCACGCCGCCGGCGATGAGGGCGCCTGGGGCATCACCCTGGGGCACTCGCAGCCCCAGGCGCAGCCGCGCGGCATCGGTGGAAATGGCGATGATATCGAGGCTGGCCACCGGCCCGGCATGCAGCACCTGGCGTTGCAGGCCCAGCCATTGCTGCAGGCTGCCGAAGCTGGCGCTGGCCTCGATGAAGCTGCTGGCCGGCTGTCCGGCTGGTGGCGCTGCCGCCAGGGGGTTGGCCGGGGCAGAGGGGCTGGCATTGCCGCCGCCATTGAACACCACCGTGATCCGGCCGGTATAGCGGGTGGAGGTCACCCGCTCCTGCTCGATGATGATCGAGGCGATCATGGCCTCGATCTGCGCATCGCTTGCGGTGGCCCCGGGGGCGCCGGTCGCGGCGGACATCCGGGCATAGGCTTCGCGCCGGCCCTGGGCCAGGGCACGGTCGCGCGCCTGCACCGCATCGGCGGCGGTGGCCTCGACCACGATGGAGGTTTGCCGCTGCGGGCTCTCCTGCGCCGCGAGCGGCGGCAGGGCAAGCAGCAGCGACGGTATCGCGCAGCGGAGCAGATGGCTAAAAGACCGGATCGGCATGTGGAAACCTGGCTCGTTCATCCCATGCCATACCGTATCGGAGGTTGCCCTGACCAGTTCAAGCAAGATCGGCATGACCTATGCCGAGGCGGGTGTTGATATCGAGGCCGGCGATGCGCTGGTGGATCGCATCAAACCGCTCGCCCGCAGCACCAACCGCCCCGGCGTAATGGGGGGCCTGGGCGGCTTTGGCGCCTTGTTCGACCTCAAGGCGGCCGGGTTTACCGACCCTGTACTGGTCAGCGCCACCGATGGCGTGGGTACCAAGCTGCGGCTGGCCATTGATGCCGGGGTGCATGACAGCGTGGGCATCGACCTGGTGGCGATGTGCGTGAATGACCTGGTGGTGCAGGGGGCGACACCGCTGTTCTTCCTGGACTATTTCGCCACGGGCGCGCTGGATGTGGCGCAGGCCGCCGCCGTGGTTGCCGGCATTGCCGAGGGCTGCCGCCAGGCCGGCTGCGCCCTGGTGGGCGGCGAGACGGCGGAAATGCCGGGCATGTATCATGCCGGTGACTACGATCTGGCCGGTTTCTCGGTGGGGGCGGCCGAGCGTGGGGCGCTGCTGCCGCGGCCGGATGTGCAGGCGGGTGACGTGCTGCTGGGCCTGGCAAGCACGGGGGTGCATTCCAATGGTTTTTCCCTCGCGCGGCGGGTGCTGGCGGCGAGCGGGCTTGGCCTTGATGCGCCCTGCCCGTTTGGCCCGGGTAGGATGGGCGAGGCGCTGCTGACGCCCACAAAAATCTACGTGAAGTCGCTGCTGGCGCTGCACCACAAGGGCTTGCTGAAGGCTGCGGCGCATATCACCGGCGGCGGACTGCCCGGCAATCTGCCCCGCGTGCTGCCCGAGGGGGTGACGGCCATGGTGGATGGCTCGGCCTGGGTGGCGCCGCCGGTGTTTTCCTGGCTGGCACGGACCGGCAATATCGCCACTGAGGAAATGCTGCGGGTGTTCAATTGCGGCATCGGCATGGTGCTGGTGGTGGCGCCTGAGGCGGCGGATGCCGCCCTGGCCCTGCTGGCTGAGGCGGGCGAGAGCGCCATGCGCATCGGCCGGCTGGAGGCAGGCGCCCATGGCGTGGTGATGGAAAAGCCCCTGGCGCTGTGAGGACGGCCATTCTGATCTCCGGCCGGGGCAGCAATATGGTCTCGCTGCTGGCCGCCATGGCGGCACCTGGCTATCCCGCCCGGCCGGTGCTGGTGCTGAGCAACCGCGAAAATGCCGGTGGGCTGGCCCTGACCGGCAGCGTGCCAACCGCCGTGGTGACCAGCCGGGGCCGGGAGCGCGAGGCCTTCGAGGCCGAGTTGGACCGCGTGCTCGTCGCGCATGGGGTGGAGTTCATCGCCCTGGCCGGCTTCATGCGGGTGCTGGGCGAGGGTTTCGTGCGGCGCTGGCAGGGGAAGATGATCAATATCCACCCCAGCCTGCTGCCCAGTTTTCGTGGCCTGGACACCCATGCCCGGGCGCTGGCGGCTGGTGTGCGGCTGCATGGCTGCAGCGTGCATTGGGTAAGCCCCGGGGTGGATGAGGGCGCCATCATCGCCCAGGCCGCCGTGCCGGTGCTGCCGGCCGATGACGAGGCGGCGCTGGCGGCGCGGGTGCTGGCGCAGGAGCACAGCCTCTATCCGGCGGCTTTGGCGATGGTGACGGGTGGGCAGCCCATGCTCCCCGGCGGCGACGGCGCGCTGGCCTGCGGTTGGGCGCCATAAAGGGTCACTGGACGGAGGCCGCCGGTCTTTCTATTCATGGGGGAGAACGAGGAAAGGTTGACCCATGGCCGAAAAAGCCAGCTATGAATTCGTCGAAGTGAAGTCGGCCGATATCCTGGCCGAGCGCCAGAGCCTTTGGGCCGGTTTCACCAATGCAACCAAATACTCGATCATCGCCGTCGTGGCGCTGCTCGTGCTGATGTTCCTGTTTCTGGTGTGAGACCAGCGGGCAGGCCTCAGCAGGCTGCTGACACACTCTGATTGCGGAGGAAAAGAGCGAAAGCGGCTTTGCCCTTTCGCGCTCTCCCGCCAGGAAAATGATTTCCCTGGACCTTTGAAAGTTATTGAAATCGATAATCTAACGAAGGTGCAGGAAACTAATTTTCCTGCTGGGGTGCTCGAGGGGCAAAGCCCCTCGACCTTGTCTCCCCTCGCCTTTCAGCAGCCCGCTAGGCCTGTTTCCGCTCAATCAGCCCGCGGCGGATCGATCGGCCGCGGCTGATCCGGTCCTCGATGAACTCCGTCTCGCCATAGCGCACCGCGCGGCCGAGCGCATGGGCATCCTCGGTGAAGCGCGCCAGCATTTCCAGCAGCGCCTCGCGGTTGTTGAGGAAGACATCGCGCCACATCGCCACATCGCTCGCGGCAATGCGGGTGAAGTCACGAAAGCCCGAGGCGGCGAATTTCAGCACCGCCTCGCGGGTTTCCTCGGCCAGGTCATCGGCCGTGCCGCAAATGGTGAAGGCGATGAGATGCGGCAAATGGGAGACCATGGCCACCACCTTGTCATGGGTGGCGACATCCATGGTCTCGACCAGCGAGCCCGCGGCCTCCCACAGGGCGCGCACCTTCGCCACCGCCTCGGCCGGCACGCCCTCCAGCGGGGTGATGATGCAATAACGGCCCTCAAACAGCGTGGCGAAGCCGGAATCGGGGCCGGAATGCTCGGTGCCGGCCATGGGGTGGGCGGGCACCAGATGCACGCCTCGCGGCAGCAGCGGCGAAAGGTCGCGCACCACTGAGCCCTTGGTGGAGCCGGCATCGGTGAGGATGCAGCCCTCCGCCAGATGCGGCGCGATCTGCGCCATCACCGCGCCATAGGCACCAACCGGGATGCACAGGATCACCCCATCCGCACCGCGCACCGCTTCAGCCAGGCTATCGGCCACCTCATCGACAAAACGCAATTCGCGCACGCGGGCGCGGGAGGCTTCGGAGGCGGCAAAGCTGACGACATGCCGGGCAATGCCGCCCCTCTCCCGCGCCATGCGGGCGATGGAACCGCCGATCAGCCCCGGCCCGATGATGCAGAGGCGTTCAAACAGCATGCATGAAGGCGCTGAGCGTATCCGCCACCAGGTTGCATTCCTCGCCGGTGCCAACCGTGATGCGCAGGCAATGCGGCAGGCCGTAGCCGCCCATGCCGCGCACGATCACCCCGCGCGCCTTCAGCGCGGCATCGGCGGCCTTGGCACGTTCGGCGGTGGTGAAATCGGCCAGCAGGAAATTGCCCTCGCTGGGCCAGATCCTGATCCCCGCCGCTTCCAGCGCCGCTGCCAGCCTGGCCCGCCATTCGGTGTTGTGGGCGATGCTTTTTTCCACCCAGCCCGGCTCGGCCAGCGCCGCCACGGCGGCGGCCTGGGCGGCGATATTCACATTGAAGGGGCCACGGATGCGGTTGATGATGTCGGCGATATGGGCCGGGAAGTAGCCCCAGCCCACCCGCATGCCACCCAGGCCGAAGATTTTCGAGAATGTGCGGGTCATCACCGTGTTCGGCGCGCTGTCCACCATGGCGGCGCCGGCATCATAGGTCGGGTCGGTAACGTATTCGGCATAGGCGGCGTCGAGCACCAGCATCACGTCATCGCGCAGGCCGGCGCGCAGGCGGGCAACTTCGCTCTGCGGCAGCAGGTAGCCGGTGGGGTTATTCGGGTTGGCCAGGCAGAGCATGCGGGTGCGCGGGCCAACAGCCGCCAGCATGGCATCCACATCGGGCTTGAGGTCGCGCTCGGGCACCTTGATGACCTGGCAGCCGGCATAGCGGCCGGTGATGTCATACATGGTGAAGCCATGGGCGGACATGATCAGCTCCGTCCCCTCGCCACCATAGCTCATGATGAGGTGGAGCAAAATCTCATCGCTGCCCGCGCCGCAGATGATGCGCGCAGGGTCAAGGCCAAAGCGGGCGCCGATCGCCTCACGCAGTTCGGTGCTGCCGCCATCGGGGTAGCGGTGCAACTCGGCGGCGGTTTCGATAAAGGCGGCCATGGCGCCGGGCGGCGGGCCAAAGGCGCCCTCATTCGAGCTGAGTTTGGTGATCCGGTTCACGCCGGCAACCTTGCTGGCACCCGGGGCATAGGGCTCGATGGTCAGGATGGTCGGGCGGGGCAGCATGGCGTTCATCCGGAAAAACCTCTCAGCGGCGCGGCATAGGCGCCCAGCATGCGGGCACGGTCGAAGGGCAGGGCGGCGAGGCGCGGGTCGCCGGGCATGATCAGCCCATCGGCCTCCATCAGGAAGCGGGAAATG
Source organism: Rhodovarius crocodyli (assembly GCA_945901085.1). Lineage (GTDB taxonomy): Bacteria > Pseudomonadota > Alphaproteobacteria > Acetobacterales > Acetobacteraceae > Rhodovarius > Rhodovarius crocodyli_A. The sequence goes on from CAMDJV010000005.1 coordinate 43,651, forward strand.
CCCGGCGCGCGGCGCACCAGCACCAGCCGCGCGGTGATGCCCGCGGCGGTCAGGCTGGCCAGCAATTGCCCGCGCGACTGCTCGCTATCGGATTCGAGCAGCAGCAGGGAGCGATCTTCGGCCGAAGGGTCGGGCGCGCCGGGGGCAACCACCAGGGCATCGGCCTCGGCCTCACCCTCGGTGAAGAAGGGCAGCCGGGCGACCACGGAAAGCTGCGGCGCGTTGAGCGCCGGCCACCATTCCATCTCCGGCGCATCGGCATCCTCAGGGAAGGGCAGCACCGCCACCGAGGCCTCACCGCGGGTGACGGCGGCCAGGGCGCGGGCGGGGGTGGGGTGGGTGCGGGCTGCCGTCAGGGCGCCAAAATGCTCGGCCACCAACCGCGCCATCGCGGCGTCACGCGCATAAACCGCCACCGAGAAGCCCCCCTGCTGGTGGATGGAGGCGGCGAAAAGCTCACGCCAAAGCCGCACCAGGGCGCCACGGGGCAGCGGGCCGGCGTGGCGGGCGAGCAGCCGGCGCAGGATATCGGCCTCCCGCCCCGGGCGGAGGATGGTGCTGCCGGCTTTCGCCCGGCTGGCGGCAAGCGAGGCCACAATGCCCGACCGCTGCATCAGCAGGTCATGCATGGAATCGTCGATCGCATCGAGCTGGGCCCGGACGGCGCTGAGGGTATTCATCACCAGCAGCAATAACCGCCATGCGAGCAAGGTTGAAGCCCCGGCAGGCTGGGCTTATGCGTTTGCTGTGATGTCGCTGATCCAGCCCTTCCCCGAGGTCGACCACCAGCACGCCGTCTTCGCGGATGGGCTGATGCTGGATTGTGGCGTGCAATTGGCGCCGCTGACGGTGGCTTACCGCACTTATGGCCGGCTGAACGCCGCGCGCAGCAATGCCGTGCTGATCTGCCATGCGCTGACCGGCGACCAATATGTGGCGGAAACCCAGCCGCTTACCGGCAAGGGCGGCTGGTGGGCGAATTTGGTCGGGCCAGGGCTCGCGGTTGATACGGATCGGTTTTTCGTCATCTGCGCGAATGTGCTGGGCGGCTGCATGGGCAGCACCGGCCCGGCCGAGAAGCGCGCCGACGGCACGCCCTGGGGCACGGATTTCCCCACCATCACCATCCGCGACATGGTGCGCGCGCAAAAATTACTGGTGGACAGCTTCGGCATCGGGCGGCTGCTGGCGGTGATTGGCGGCTCGATGGGCGGCATGCAGGTGCTCGAATGGGCCGCCACCTTCCCCCAATCCGTCTTTGCCGCGGCGCCGATTGCCTGCGCCTCGCATCATTCGGCGCAAAACATCGCCTTTCATGAGGTGGGAAGGGCGGCAATTCATTCCGACCCGGATTATTACGCCGGCCGCTATTGGGAGCAGGGGCGGATACCCGCCCAGGGGCTGGGGGTGGCGCGCATGGTGGCGCATATCACCTATCTCTCGGAGGAGGCGCTCACCCGCAAATTCGGCCGCAAGCTGCGCGGCGCCAATGCGGTGACCTTCCTTGAGGATGTCTTCGAGGTGCAAAGCTATCTGCGCTACCAGGGTTCCAGCTTCGTGCGGCGGTTTGACGCCAATTCCTATCTGACCATCACCCGGGCGATGGATTATTTCGACCTTTCGGCCGAGCACGGGTCACTGGCGCAGGCTTTCGCCAAGACGCCGACGCGGTTTTTCGTCGCCAGTTTTTCCTCCGACTGGCTGTTTCCCACCAGCGAAAGCCGGGCCCTGGTGCGGGCAATGAATGCCGCCGCCGCGCGGGTGAGCTTCGTTGAGATCAAATCGGACAAGGGCCATGACGCGTTTTTGCTCGATGAGCCGGAGTTTCATGCCGCACTCGGCGGGTTTGTCGCCGGCGCGGCCAAGGCTCTGGGTGTGTAATGCCTGACACCACCATCCAATACGTCGCCAAAAACATGCGGGTTGATCTGCGGCTGATCGCCGAGATGATCACCCCCGGCGCCCGCGTGCTCGATATCGGCTGTGGTGATGGCGCGCTGCTGGAATATCTGGCGCTGGCCAAGGGCGCCGATGCGCGGGGCATCGAAATCGACATGGCCGAGGCCACCCGGGCGGTGGCAGCCGGGCTCGCGGTGATTCACGGCGATGCGGATAATGACCTGGCCTTCTACCCCGATGCGGCGTTTGATTTCGTCATCCTCTCCCGCACCCTGCAGGCGGTGGAAAAACCGCGAGAGGTGCTGCGGCAGATGCTGCGCATTGGCCAGCACGCCATCGTCTCCTTCCCCAATTTCGGCCATTGGGCGGTGCGCTGGCAATTGGCCTGGACCGGCCGGATGCCGATGACCAACACCTGGAATCGCGGCTGGTACGAAACCCCCAATATCCACCCCTGCACCATTCGCGATTTCTTCGAACTTTGCGAGCGCGATGGCTTCGTGGTGGAGGAATGGCTCGCCGCCGATGATGACGGGTTGAAGTCGCCCTGGCGGCGTTCCGCCTGGCTGGCCAATCTGTTTGGTGAACAGGCATTATTCAAGCTTCGCCGTAAATAGGCCCTTGATACTGCACTGCGATGCGTGCAACCGACACCCTTCCAGCAAGGGGCAAGAAAATGGCACGTTTGGCTTTGGTGACGGGTGGGCAGCGCGGCATTGGCGCTGCAATCAGCGAGGCGCTGCAGGCCGCCGGCCGCAAGGTGGTTGCCAGCTACGCCGGCAATGACGCCGCAGCCGCCGCCTTCACCGAGCGCACCGGCATTCCTTGCTATAAATTCGATGTGAGCGATTTCGCCGCCGTCACCGCCACCGTTGCGCAGATCGAGGCCGATCACGGCCCGATCGAGATTTTGGTCAACAATGCCGGCATCACCCGCGATGCGATGATGCGCAAGCTCTCCCGCCAGATGTGGGATGACGTGATCGATACCAATCTCGGCTCCTGCTACAACACCTGCAAGGCGGTGTGGGATGGCATGAGCGCCCGCAAATTCGGCCGCATCGTCAATATCGGCTCGATCAACGGCCAGGCCGGGCAGCTCGGCCAGGTGAATTATGCCGCCGCCAAATCCGGCATCCATGGCTTCACCAAGGCGCTGGCGCAGGAAGGCGCGCGCAACCAGATCACGGTCAATGCCATTGCGCCGGGTTATGTCGATACCGAAATGGTTCGCGCCGTGCCCGCCGATGTGCTCGAGAAAATCATCGCCCGCATCCCGCGCGGCCGCCTGGGCACCGCCGAGGATATCGCCCGCGGCGTGGTCTTCCTCACCGCCGATGAGGCCGATTTCGTCACCGGCTCCACGCTCTCGATCAATGGCGGCCAGCATATGTACTAAGGCGGGCGAGGGCGCGGTGCAGGCACTGCACCACGCCCGCGCCGCCTTTGAGGCCCGCATCTGGCCCGATGCGGTGCGCCACTACCATGCGTATTTGCAGCACGAGCCTGGCGACCTGCCCGCCACCATCATGCTGGGCCATGCGCTGAAGGAGGCCGGGCGCATCCAGGATGCGATCTTGGCCTATGCCGCCGCCCGCGCGCTGCCCGATGGCATGCTGCAACTGGGCCATATCGCCAAAAACAACGGTAAGATCATGCTGGGCCTGCAATGCTTCGAGGCATTGCTGCGCGACCCGGATTGGGCGCAGGAGGCGGCGGCGGAATACACCGCCCTCAGCCTCTACCACATGCGCCCCAAGCCAGATGGCGAGAGGCAGGCCGCCCGCACCAAGGCGGCGTTGGAGAGTGGCGCGCCCATCATCCCCCAAGGCCCCGAGCAGCCGCTGATGCTCGACCTGCCGGCCATCGCGCACCCGCTCTGCATCACGCTGGAGGCGGCGGGCGGGCCCCCGGCGGTGCATTTGGATCAGGGGCGCGGCTGGTTGCCGCGCGATGAATGGCGCCCGCTCCGCACCCAAGGGCCGGCGCGGCTGGTGGTAATGGACCCGCTGGTGACGCGGCGGATACGCATCGCCGCAGCACCAGGGCTGCGGCTGCACCTCGCCCATGCCACGCCACAGATCAGCATCCTGCCCGCCCGCCCCGGCATGGCCCTGCCGCAGGAAAGCCAGGAATATCGGCGCGTGCTGGAGGATGCCCGTCCGGGTTTCTCGCTCCGCCACCAAGGCCGCGCGCCCTTGGCCGCCATCGCCATTCGCCGCACCGGCGAGGCCCTGCCGCCCGAGGGCGATTGGGTGGTGACCCTGGCCGAGGGCCATAGGCTGCACCCTGATGCGGTGGCGCTGTTCAGTGACGCCATCGCCCAGGCCCCCGACGCCCAGGCCTTCTACACCGATGAAGCCCTGCATGATGACCAGGGTGCGGAGACCAAGCTGCTCTGCAAACCCGCCATCAACCCGGTGCTGCTGCGCGAGTTGGATTATATTGGCCAGGCGGTGCTGCACCGGCGTGAGGTGGCGGCCTTGCCGCTTTCGGCGCTGCCGCCGGCCGGCATTTACCATATCCCCTTCCCGGCCTTTTCCCGCCACGAGGCCGATGCGCCGGCCACGCTGCCCGCCCCGGCCATGCCGGCGGTGGACCCAGGCTTGGAGGTCACGGTCGTCATCCCATCCCGCGATCAATCCTCCATGCTGGAGCGCTGCCTCGAGGGGCTTCTGCATGGCACGGCGCATCGCGCGCTGCGCATCATGGTGGTGGATAATGGCACCACCGAGCCGGCAGCATTGCGGCTGCTGCGCCGCCATGCCGCCACGGGCGCCATCAGCCATATTGCCGCGCCGGGGCCGTTTAACTTCGCCCGGCTGGTCAATCTGGGAGCGCTGGGGGCCAAGGGGCCGGTGCTGCTGCTGAACAATGATATCGAGGTGATCGAGCCTGGCTGGCTGACCGAGATGCTGGCCTGCCTGGCCCTGCCGGGCACCGGTGTGGTCGGCGCCCGGCTGCTCTACCCGGACCGCAGCCTTCAGCATGCCGGGGTGATGATCGGCCTCAATGGCGCCTGCCGGCATTGGTATGCCGGCGCCTTGGCCGAAGCGGGGGGCATTCAGGGCCGGCTGCGGCACCGGCAGAATCTGTCTGCGGTGACCGGCGCCTGCATGCTGGTCGCGCAGCCATGCTGGGCGGCGCTGGGCGGCTTTGATGCGCGGCATTTCGCCGTGGCATATAATGATGTTGATTTTTGTCTGCGCGCCGGGGCGGGGGGCTTCGCCACGGTCTGGACGCCGCATGCCACGCTGATTCACCATGAATCGGCCAGCCGCTCGCCCGATGACGCGCCCGGCGAATGGCCGCGCCACCGGGCGGAATTGGCGGCTTTTCAGGCGCGCTGGAACAGCCTCTCAGTCGAGGACCCGGCCTTCTCGCCCTGGTTCTCGCGCCATGAGGGCGAGCCCGTGGCCCGGCGCTGGCCGGCGGGGATGCTCGCGCGTGGCGGTGGGGCTATGACGCGGCAGGATACCCAATCATCAGCCAAAGAATAATATGATGAAGATTGCTTAAGGCCGGTAAATTCGCGCTATGGTGGTGCCATGCAGGCCATTCTCACCGTCATCGGCACGCGGCCGGAGGCCATCAAAATGGCGCCCCTGCTGCTGGCCATGCGGGCTGCGCCGGGCATCCGCTCCCTGCTCTGCGTCACCGGCCAGCATCGCCATATGCTCGATGGCGCCTTGGCCGAATTCGGCCTGGTCGCGGATTATGACCTCGACATCATGCGCCCCGGCCAGGACCTGACCTGGATCACCACCGCAGTGCTGGCAGGGCTGCGCCCCATCCTGGCTGAAACAAGGCCCGATTGGCTGCTCGTGCATGGCGATACCACCACCGCCATGGCCGCCGCCATGGCCGGGTTCTATGCCGGCCTGCCCATCGCCCATATCGAGGCCGGGCTGCGCAGCCATGATCTGGGCCGCCCATTCCCCGAGGAAATGAACCGGGTGGTGGTGGACCGTATGGCCAGCCTGCTCTTCGCCCCCACCGAAGGTGCGCGGCGCAACCTGCTGCGCGAAAACGTGCCACAAGGACGAATTGTGGTCACCGGCAACACCGCGGTGGATGCCGTGCTGGCCATGCGCGGGCGCATTCTGGCCGACCCCGCGCTGGCTGCAAGGCTGGCGGCGGCGCTGCCCGAATTGGCGCCGGGGCGGCGCGTCATTCTGGTCACCCTCCACCGGCGGGAGAATTTCGGCGCGCCATTTGCGGCCATCTGCCAGGCCCTGCTGCAGCTCGCGGCGCGTGGCGATGTGGAGGTGGTCTATCCCCTCCATCTCAACCCAGCCGTGCGCGAGCCGGCGCTGTGCCTGCTGGGTGGCGTGCCGCATATCCATCTTCTGCCACCGCTGGGCTATGCCGCCTTCACCCATCTGCTGATGCGCGCAGCGGTGGTGCTCACCGATAGCGGCGGCATTCAGGAAGAGGCGCCCTCGCTGGGCAAGCCGGTGCTGGTGCTGCGCGAGGTGACCGAGCGGCCGGAGGCGGTGAAGGCCGGCACCGCGCAGCTTGTGGGCACCGATACGGCGCAAATCCTGGCCGCCACCAACCGGCTGCTGGACCACCCGGCCCCGCAGCGCGAGCGCGCCAACCCCTATGGCGATGGCCAGGCGGCCGCGCGCATCCTCGCCAGGCTGCGTCAGGCCAACCAGCGCACCACCAGCCTCGCACCGGCTAGGGCATCGGCAGGGGTGATGCTCCCCGCCGGATGATGGGCCACACCGCCCAGGCAGGGAAAAACCTCCATGGCGCTGGGGCAGATATGGGCCATAACGCAGGAACCATGCCCGGCGGGGCCAGGGCTGAGACCATCCTCTGCACCGCTTGAGAACATTTAGCGAACATGCGATAAGGCTGCGTTTCGGAAAGGACAAGGCCCATGGCCGTCAAACCCGCGCGGCCGGTCAAGCCGGTGAATGCCGCCCTCGCCCGGCTGCTGGCCCTGGCGGCCAAGGGCGTGGTGCCCCTGCGCATGGCGCGCGAGGTGGAGGGGATTGTGGCCGAATGGCAGGCGATGCCACAGGCCGACCCCTATGAGATCAAGGAGCGCCTCGGCGAGATGCATGAACTGCTGGTCCAAGGCGTGGCCGATGCCGAGGAGCAGGTGAGTGACACCGACCCGGCGGATGCGCCGGCGGTGAAGCAGGCGGCCATCACGCTCGCAGCGCTGGTGGCCACGCGCGATGCCACAATGCGGGCCATGGGCGGGCTGGGTTAGTTCTCCAGCAGGCAGCTAGAGCATCATCCGTTCAAACGGACTCGTTTGAGCGGATAAAGATGCCCGACAAACAAAAGCTTAGAGCCTGTGCAGTGAGCCGAGGCGAACGGAACAGGCTCTAACCCCGCCGCGCCGCCTGATGGGCAATCCCCAGCACCATTTGCCGCACCACCGCCACATCATTCATCCCGGTGGTCTTGGTGCGCCGCTCGGTCTCCAGCAATGCCACGCCCAGGGCTTCAAGCTGCGCCGGGCGCCAGCGGCGCAGCGCCTGCTCCATCGCCGGGCGGGCGCGGAAAAACACCGGCGGCCGCAGGCTGCCCAGGGCATCACCGGCCGACATGCCCTCCGCCATGGCGGCGGCAGCCTGTTGCAGGCGCTGGACATGCCGCAGCGCGCCGCGCACCGCCTGCACCGGGTTCAGCCCATCGGCGATGCTGGCGGCCAGCGCCTGGTCGGCGGCTGGCACATTACCCAGCATGGCGGCCTGCAGCGCCTCATCAAGGGTCAGCTCATGGCCCTCGGCCACGCAGGCCAGCACATCCGCCTCACCGGCGCGCTGGCCAGCGCCGACATAGAGCGCCAGCTTTTCCAGCTCGCGCCGCATCCGCATCCGGTCATCGCCCTGGTTCTGCACCAGCCAATCCAGCGCCGGCTGATCGATGGTGACCTCATACTCCGCCAGGATGCGCCGCGCGCTGGCCGCAAGCTCAGCCCCGCGCTCCCGGTAGCAGGCGATGACGGCAGCCCGGGGTGCTGCCTCCAGCAGGCTGCGGAGTTTGCCGCGCGCCTGCATCTCGCCACCCTCCATGATGACGAGGCCGGGGCCCGGGCCCTCCAGCGCATTCTTCGCCGCGGCGGCAAAGCCATCGCCGGCATCGCGCACCCGCAGCACCCGCCGCCCGCCCAGCAGCGCCATCGTCGCCGCCTCCGCCGCCAGCAGCCCGGCATCGCGCCAGGCATCCTTCGCCACATCGATCACGCACATATCGTCGCCGCCGGTGATGTTGCGCGTCAGCGTATCGGCCAATTCGCGCGCCAGCCCGGCATCCTCACCATGCAACAGCACCACCCGGGTCTCGCCCGGATCGGCCAGGAAGGCGCTCAGCCGTTTTGGGTCAAGCTTCGCCAAGGCGGCGGAATTCGAGGATAAGGCGGCGAATCATATCCTCCGCCAAGCCGTCCACCAGCCGGCCCAGCGCCGCATCGCGCGAGATATCGGCCGAGAAGAACTGGTTCTCGGGGATATTGAAGGCATCAAAGCGCTGCACCGTGCCGCGCAGCACCACATCCTGCGGCGGCGCCATGCGCACCAGCAGGAAGTCGGAGCTGGCGGTGAAGCGAATGCGCGAGATCACCCCATCCTCCCGGTAGCCTTGCAAATCACCCGCAATGGCAAGGCCGCAGCGCAATTCGAAGCGCGCCGGCGTGCCCGGGCGGCTATCCTCCAGCCGCTGTTGCAGGGAGCGGCGCAGCAGCTGGCCATTGCGCTCGCCAATATTGGCCACCCGCACCGAGGCCAGTTCCTCGCTGATCTCACGCCCATTGGCCATGGGCCCGGGCGCATAAAGCGGGCGGAAGCCGCAGCCGCTCAGTCCCAGCGCAACCAGGGGAAGTGCCCGCCTAAACAACGAAATTCACAATCCGGCCGCGCACATGGATGCGCTTGCGGATCTCCCTGCCCTCAATGGCGCGCTGCACATTCTCCTCCGCCAGGGCGAGGGCGAAAATCGCCTCCTCCTCGGCATCCACCGGCACCTCGATGGTGGCGCGCAGCTTGCCCAGCACCTGCACGGCCAGGGTGACGGTATCGGCCGCCACCAGGGCCTCGTCCGCTTCCAGCCAGGGAAGCTGCGCCACCAGCCCCGCGCCAGGGCGCAGCGCCGCCCAGAGCTCTTCCGCCAGATGCGGCATCATCGGCGAGGCGAGGCGGATCAGCGCCTCCAGCGCCTCGCGCTTCGCCGCCGCGGCCTCGGCCGGCGCATCGGCGATGGCATTGGCGAATTCATGGATGCGGGCGACGGCGACGTTGAAGGCGAAGGTCTCCAGCGCCAGGGTCACGGCGGCGATGGCGCGATGCGTCGCCTGGCGCAGCTTCTTCGCCGCCGGTGTCTCAGCGCCCTCGGCGAGCGGCAGGGAGGTCGTCACCAGGCGCCAGACGCGCTGGACGAAGCGCGAGGCACCCGCAGCACCCGATTCGCTCCATTCCATATCGCGCTCAGGCGGATTGTCGCTGAGGATGAACCAGCGCGCGGTATCAGCCCCATAGCGATTGATGATCGCGCCGGGGTCCACCGTGTTGCGCTTCGACTTGCTCATCGATTCGACACGGCCAACCGTCACCGGCTCTTCCTCGCCCGCTGGACTGCCGCGCACCACGGCCGTGCCATCAGCGCGCTTCTCCACCTCCTCGGGGTAGAGCCAGCGGCCATCGGCGCCCTTGTAGCTTTCATGCGTGACCATGCCCTGGGTGAAGAGCCCGGCGAAGGGCTCCGCCACCGAGAGATGCCCGGTATCGCGCATGCCGCGGCTGAAGAAGCGGCTATAGAGCAAATGCAGGATCGCGTGTTCGATACCGCCAATATACTGGTCCACCGGCAGCCAGGCATCGACGGCGGCGCGCGTCACCGGCATCGCCGCGCGCGGTGAGGCGAAGCGGGCAAAGTACCAGGAGCTATCCACGAAGGTGTCGCAAGTGTCGGTCTCGCGCCGCGCCGGCTTGGCGCAGCGCGGGCAATTCACATGCTTCCAGCTGGGATGGTGGTCGAGCGGATTGCCGGGGCGGGAGAAATCCACATCCTCAGGCAGGCGCACCGGCAATTCGGCCTTGGGCACCGGCACCACGCCGCAATCATCGCAATGGATGACGGGGATAGGGCAGCCCCAATAGCGCTGGCGGGAGACGCCCCAATCGCGCAGCCGCCAATTCACCACGCCCTGGCCCTGGCCCTTGGCCTCCAGCGCATCGATCACCCGGCGCTTGGCATCAGGCACGGCCAGGCCATCAAGGAAATCGGAATTATAGATCGTGCCATCATCGGTATAGGCCAGATCGGCGATGGCGAAGCTGGCGGCATCAGCCCCCGGCGGCAGCACCACGGGCAGCACCGGCAGGTCGTATTTGCGGGCGAAATCAAGGTCCCGCTGGTCGCCCGAGGGGCAGCCGAAAATCGCGCCGGTGCCGTATTCCATCAGCACGAAATTGGCGATCCAGATGGGATATGTCTGGCCATTAAACGGGTGCTTCACCCGCAAGCCGGTATCAAAACCGCGCTTTTCCGCCTGCTCGATCACCGCCTCCGAGGTGCCCTGGCTGCGGCATTCGGCAATGAACTCAGCCGCACCCGGCCGGGTGGAGGCCGCAGCCAGCGGATGCTCGGCCGCCACGGCCAGGAAGGACATGCCGAACAGCGTATCCGGCCGGGTGGTGAAAACCTCCACCTCGGCCATATCAGCCACCGGCGTCTCCAGCGCGAAGCGCACCCGCGCGCCCTCGCTGCGGCCAATCCAATTGGCCTGCATCAGCTTCACCCGCTCGGGCCAGCGGTCGAGCGTGTTCAGGCTCTCCAGCAGGTCGGGCGCGTATTTGGTGATGGCGAAGAACCACTGGATGAGCTTCTTCTTCTCCACCGGCGCGCCGGAGCGCCAGCCGCGGCCATCGATCACCTGCTCATTGGCCAGCACGGTGCCATCCACCGGGTCCCAATTCACCCAGCTCTCACGCTGCTCCACCAGGCCGGCCTGGAGGAAATCCAGGAACAGCGATTGCTGCTGGCCGTAATATTCCGGGTCGCAAGTGGCGAATTCGCGGCTCCAGTCCAGGCTGAGGCCCATGCGCTTCAACTCGGCCCGCATATTGGCGATATTGGCATAGGTCCATTGGCCAGGATGGATGCCGCGCTCGCGCGCCGCATTCTCCGCCGGCAGGCCAAAGGCGTCCCATCCCATGGGATGCATGACCATATGCCCGCGGGCGCGTTTGTAGCGTGCCACCACATCGCCCAGCGTGTAGTTGCGCACATGCCCCATATGGATCTTGCCGGAGGGGTAGGGGAACATTTCCAGCACGTAGTATTTCGGCACGCCCGGCGGCGGCACATCGGGCACCGCGAAGACGGCATGGCTGTTCCATGCCTCCTGCCAGCGGGGCTCGGCGGCGGCGAAATCATAACGGGCGGGGTCGGCAGAGACTTGGTCCATGACCGGTTCAGATAGAGCAAAAAAGCCCTTCTTGCCATGCGGGCTCCGCGCTAGGTGAGCGGTCATGCCGATTTTGCTGCTTCTTCTGTGCCTTCTGCCCTGGTTTGCCGGCGCGCAAACGCCAGAGGCCACCTATCGCGCCTTCACCGAGCGCCCGGAGGGCAGCAGGTCCGAGACGCTGCGGATCGGCTGGTCGCTGCATTATCGCGGCGCCATGCCGCATTCTGCTTTCGCCTTTGCCCAGGCGGCGGATGGGCGGGTGGTGTGGAATTTCTCCGGCGCCCAGGCCAGCCCCGATGCGGCGCGCGATGTCGCCATGGCCGCTTGCGGCCGCGCCGCCCAGGCGCTCGGCGCGCCATGCCGCCTCTTCGCCATTGATGGCGCGGTGACAGGCCGGGCAGCCATCACCCCTGCCAGCAACCGCATCGGCCCGCTGCGCGCCAGCCCGCTGCATTTCCTCCATGGGCCGGGCAGCGCGCGGGGCGTGGTGGTGTGGAGCCATGGCCGCGCCGCTGCCATCGGCGGCACCCGCCTCGATTCGCGCGGATCAGCCACGCAAGGCTGGGTCTCGCTGCTCAATGATGCGGGATGGGATGTGTATCGCTTCGACCGCGACCCCTATGACGACGAGGTGGAGCCCGCCACGGCGCAACTCATCGCGGCGCTGCCCCTGCTGCGCCAGGCCGGCTATCAGCGCATCGTGCTGGCGGGGCAAAGCCGTGGCGGCTGGCATTCGCTGCTGGCCGCCGGCCGGGCGCCCGGGCTGATCCATGCCGTCATCGCCGTGGCGCCGGCGATGCATGGCAGCGATGGCCGCAACCAGAATGGCGCGCTGGATGATTGGCGCCGGCTGATCGCCGCGCTGCCGATGGACGGCCCGCGCCTTGGCGCGGTGCTGTTTCGCAGTGATGACTTCGACCCGCTGCCCAGCGCCCGTATCGAACGCTGGGAGGCACGCATGCAGCAGCGCCAGGCGCCCAGCATGATCCTATCCCCAGCCAATGGCCCGGCCGACCATGGCGCCGCCGCCCAGCTGGGCTTTACCCAGGCATGGGGCCTGTGCCTGCTGCGCTTTGTCCATGATCCGGCGCCACCCACCGGCACGCTGCGCGAGGGCTGCCCGGCGGCGCGTTGAATCAGCCGAAGAGCGCGATGCAGCCCGCCACCGCCAGCACCGCCATGGCAAAGGGCCGATACAGCCGCTGCGGCACCACATGAAAGGCCCGCACCCCCACCGGCACCGAGACGAACATCACCGGCAGCACCACCGCCAGCCGTGCGAAGGTCGTCACATCGATCAGCCCCATCACGATTGGCCCCAAAATGGAGGTTACCGCGATAATGGCAAAGAAAATGATGAGATTGGCGCGATGCCGCTTCGCCTCCTCCGCGCCTGAGAGCAAATAGAGAATGACAGGCGGGCCCGACATGCCGGTGGCGCCCTTCAGTAGCCCCGCCAGGCCGCCCACGCTGAGATTGAGCCAGAGCGGCCGCCCGCCGCGATAGCGCCAGCCGCTCATCAGCGCAAAGCCAAAGACCAGCACAAAGGCACCAATGCCGCGGCGCAGCGTCTCCTCATCCAGCGCCAGAAGCGCATAGGTGCCAAGCGGCATGGTCAGCAGCGCCGCCCCGCCCAGCGGCAATACCACGCGGCGGTCGGCCTCATGCCACGCCTTGGGGGCGAGCTGGATGGTGATCAGCAATTCCATCAGCAGCATCACCGGCACGCCCTCGCGCGTGCCCCAGAGTGTGGCGAAGATGGGCGCCAAAATGACGGCGGTGCCAAAGCCGGCATAGCCGCGCATCACCCCCGCCACGGCGGTGGCGATGATGGCGCCCAGCATGCGCCAATCCAGCACGGCGGCCAAAATTTCCGGCCATAGCGCCGCCCATATGCCGCTCATGGCAGGATATCCAGCGTGACTAGGCCGGCATTGATCAGCAGCTTGCCCGCATGCTCGAAATTCACCGTGACGCGGTTGCCGATGACGGATTGCACCTGCCCCACGCCCCAATCTGGCCGCGCGGGGTTGAATACCCGCATTCCCGGTTCGATCAGCTGCACCCTGCTATCCCATAATTGACACCGCAGGCTTGGGACCGGCTTTGGATTTCGTCAATCCATCACAATGCATGCTCCAGGCTGCATTGTCGCGCATTGTCGTCGTTGAATCGACGGCTCTCTACGGAACTCGACAATGCAGACGACATATTGACTGACATGTTGATGACGCGGCCCATCACCCCAGAAGGGGCGGGGCGCAGAAGGAGATGGGCGAATGCCCCAGGAACTGGCCTTGAGCCGCCCGCAACTCGCGCAGCTTCTCGGCGCGCGGCTGACGCATGACCTCGCTGGTCCGCTGGGCACCATCATGGCCGCCGGCGGCTCGGCCGAGGGTGCGGCACTGCTGGAGGAGACGGTGGCGGAGCTGCGGCTGCGCTTTCGCCTCTATGCGGTCGTGTTTGGTGAGGCGGAGGCGCTGTGCTGGGCGGATTTGCAGGCCCTGCTGGCCGGCGCGCCCGGCGCCCACCGCATCGCCTTCCATTTCGAATTCCCGCCCCAGGCCAGGCTTGATCCCGCCTTGGCGCAGATCGTGCTCGCCGCCGCCATGCTGGGGGCCGAGGCGCTGCCGCGCGGCGGGGCGCTGCGCATCACCCCGTTGGGCGGTGCGGGGCTGGTCGTGCTGCCGGAGGGGCGTGTCGCCGCCTGGCCGCATGCACTGATCGAGCGTCTGGCCGGCATGGCGCCGGCTGGGGCCGATACCCCGCGCGCCCTGCTCGCACCTTGGCTGATTGCACTGGCCGAGGCGGCGCAATGCCGCCTCAGCCTGGGCATGGGACAGCCCGGCCTGCCGCCCCTGCTGCTGCAACCGCCCCGCTAAGCCGCCCCCCGCGCCCCACAATCTCCAACCCGATTCACCTTTTATTTCCCCCGCATGCCCCATGCCATGCGCGGCGTGGTGTTTCCCCCCCGGCATGATCCGCCAGGCGGCAGGCCCCGCGCCCGAGGCAAGGGGAGCCGCGTATGGACGATATTCTCGCCGAATTCCTGACCGAGGCGCATGAGGGGCTGCAAAGCCTCGATGGCGCGCTGCTCTCACTGGAGCGCAACCCCAATGATACCGCCCTGCTCGGTGAGGTGTTCCGCACCATCCACACCATCAAGGGCACCTGCGGCTTTCTCGGCCTGCCACGGCTCGAAAAACTGGCCCATGCCGGTGAGAATGTGCTGGGCCTGTGGCGCGATGGCGCCTTGCCCGCCACGGCCGAGGGGATCAGCCTCATCCTCGCCGCGGTGGACCGCATCAAATCCATCCTGCTCGGGCTGCAAACCGAAGGGGTCGAACCCGCCGGCGATGACAGCGCGATCATCGCCGGGCTGGACGCTGCCTCCCTCCGCCCGCCCCTCACCGCCAGCCCTGGGCCGGAGCGGCCAGCCCTCCCGGCGGCCGAGCCCACCCCCGGCAGCGCCCCACAAACCATCCGTGTCGCGGTTGATGTGCTGGAGGATCTGATGGTCCTGGCCAGCGAATTGGTGCTCACCCGCAACCAACTCCTGCAGATCGCCCGCTCGGAAGTGAATTCGCCCTTCACCTTGCCGCTGCAACGCCTGTCGCAGATCACCACCAACCTGCAGGACGGCGTGATGAAAACCCGCATGCAGCCCATCGGCAGCGCCTGGCAAAAGCTGCCGCGCCTGGTGCGCGACCTGGCGCATGAGCTGGGCAAGAAAATCACCCTCGACATGACCGGCGCCGAAACCGAACTCGACCGCCAGGTGATGGAACTCATCCGCGACCCGATGACCCATATGGTCCGCAACAGCGCCGATCACGGGCTGGAAACCCCGGCCCAGCGCCGCGCCGCCGGCAAGCCGGAAACCGGCCATATCACCCTCAACGCCTATCATCAGGGCAGCCATGTCCTGCTCGAGATCGGCGATGATGGCCGTGGCCTGGCCGTGGGCATGATCCGCGAAAAGGCGCTGCGCCAGGGCCTCGCCACCCCGGCGCAATTGGCCGCGATGAGCGAGCGCGAGATTCAGCGCTTCATCTTCCGCCCGGGTTTTTCCACCGCCGCTTCCGTCACCTCCGTCTCCGGCCGTGGCGTGGGGATGGATGTGGTGAAAACCAATCTCGAACGCATCGGCGGCGTCATCGAACTGCGCTCACGCCCCGGGCGCGGCACCACCTTCACCATCAAGATCCCGCTCACCCTCGCCATTGCCGGCGCGCTGATCGTGGAAGCCGCCGGTGAGCGTTTCGCCATTCTGCAGAACAGCGTGCTGGAGCTGGTGCGGGTGGGTGAGCGCGGCGGCGCGCGGGTGGAGATGATCAAGCAAACCCCGGTGCTGCGCCTGCGGGAGCGGCTGCTGCCGCTGGTGCCGCTCGCCCCCCTGCTGGCGCTCGAGCAGCCGCCGCGCGCGGAGGATGCCACGAGTTTTGTCGTCGTCACCCAGGTCGGCGCCCAGGTGTTCGGCATCGTGGTCGATCGTGTCTTCGATACGGAGGAGATCGTCGTCAAACCGGTCACCCCCATCCTGCGGGATGTGACGATGTTCTCCGGCAACACCATCCTTGGCGATGGCTCGGTGATCATGATCCTCGACCCCAATGGCATCGCCCGCGCCACCGGCCTGAGCGTGGAGGGCGGCGGTGAACTGGCGGAGGCACCGCCCAGGCCACCACTCGGCAGGGGTGAGGGTGAGCGCATGGCGCTGCTGCTGTTCCGCGCCGGGCCCGGCGCGCCCAAGGCGGTGCCGCTCGGCCTCATCGCCCGGCTGGAGGATTTTCCCGCCGAGCGCATCGAATATGCCGGCGAGACGCTGGTGGTGCAGTGCCGCGGCAGCATGATGCCACTGGTGCCGGTCGGCGCATGCGCCCAGATGCCCGCACCCGGCACCCGCCAGGCGGTGCTGGTCTTCGGCGATGGTGACCACGCCATGGGGCTGATGGTGGACGCGATCCTCGACGTGCTGGAAGCGCCCCTGCTGATCGAACGCGGCGGCGAGCGGCCGGGCTTCCTCGGCAGCGCCGTCATCGCCGAAAAAGTCACCGAAATTCTCGACTGCGCCTATTGGCTGCGGCAGGGCGGCGCGGATTGGTTCGGCCAGGCGGCGGCAAAAGATGCCTCCCATCCGCGCCTCTTGCTGGTGGAGGACAGCGCCTTCTTCCGCAACCTCGTCGTCCCCGCCCTCCTCGCCGCGGGCTATGACATCACCGGCGCCGCCAATGGCCGCGAGGCGCTGCGCCTGCGCGAGGCGGGCGAGCATTTCGATGCCATCATCACCGATATCGACATGCCGCAGATGAATGGCTTCCAGCTCCTGCGGGCCGTGCGCGATGGCGGGCCATGGGAGGATGTGCCGGTGATCGCCCTCTCCGGCCGCGCCGAACCGGCCGAGGTGGAAAAGGGCCTCGCCGCCGGCTTCACGGATTATATCGCGAAATCGGACCGTGAGGGGCTGGGCCTCAGCCTGCGCCGGGCCCTGCAACCCCGCCACGCCCCCGCCGCCATCACGGCCCCGATCACCGGTTAAGGAATGCCCATGCCGAGCCATAGCCAATCCATGGGCCGTGCCGCGGAGATGGTGCTGAGCCTCACCGTCGCCGGCCAGCCCTGCGGCGTGCCGGTGCTCGCGGTGCGCGATGTGCTAGGGCCGCAAACCATCACCCGCATCCCCCTCGCCCCACCCGAGGTGGCGGGCAGCCTGAACCTGCGCGGGCGCATCGTCACCGCGCTGGATTTGCGGCGGAGGCTGCAGCTGCCCGCCCGCCCCGCCGGCCAAAAACCCATGTCGGTGGTGGTGGAGCATCAGGGCGAACTCTACGCGCTGCTGGCCGATGGGGTGGGCGAGGTGCTCAGCCTCAGCCCCGCCGAACGCGCGGCCAATCCCCCCACCCTCGACCCGGCCTGGAAAGCCGTGTGCCAGGGCGTGCACCGGCTGGGTGACAGCCTGCTGGTGGTGCTCGATGTCGAGCGTCTGATGCAAATCGGTTGAGGCAAGACCCATGAGCCTCAGCGCCCTTATGGTGGATGGCATCGCCTGCCTGCACGCGCTGCGGGCAGCCTATGGGCCCCGCACGTCGCCAGTGGTGATCTGCACAACCGCCTCGGCCAGCGAAAAAATCATCGAGGCGCTGGAAGCCCGCGCCGATGAATACGTCATGAAGCCCTTCAATGAGGCGATCCTGCTGCACAAGCTCACCATGATCGGCCTCGCCCCCGCCGAAGCGGCCCTGGCACCATGAGCAATGCCACGCTGCGGGTGATGCTCTGCGATGACAGCCAGGCCATGCGCACCAGCCTCGCCCGCCTGCTGGAGAGCGACCCCATCATCCGCATCATCGCCCAAGTGGGTGATGGCGAGGCTGCGCTTCGGATGCTGGAAACAATGCCGCCCGCCCAGCAGCCCGATGTCATTCTGCTTGACCTTGAAATGCCAGTGATGGATGGGATGACCGCCCTGCCCCTGCTGCTGGCCCGCCGGCCGCGCCCGGTGGTGATCGTTGCCAGCGCACTCACCCAGCGCGGCGCCAGCCAGGCCATGGCAGCACTCAGGGCCGGCGCGGCCGATTACCTGCCCAAGCCCAGCACCGCCATGGGTGGGCTGCGTGATTCCGCCTTCCAGGCCGAGCTGCTGGCCAAGGTAAAAGGTTGGGCGCGCATCGGCCGCCAGCCCGACCTCCCGCTCACCCGCCCGGGCGCTGTGGCGGGGCTGCAGCCCAGGGCCATCGCCATCGGTGCCTCCACCGGCGGGCCGCAGGCCCTGGCGCAATTCGTCAAGCGCCTGCCGCGCCAGCTCCACCTTCCGGTGCTGATCACCCAGCACATGCCGGCCGGTTTCACCGCCATGCTGGCACAGCACCTCAATGGCCTGGGTGGCCCCAGTTGCAGCGAGGCGCGCGATGGTGAGGCCCTGCGCCCCGGCCATATCCTCATCGCCCCGGGCAATCACCACATGATGTTTCGCCGGGGCGATTCCGGCGCGGTGCATGTGCAGTTGAGCAGCAGCCCGCAGGAGAATTTCTGCCGCCCGGCGGTGGACCCCATGCTGCGCTCCCTGGCCACGATTTATGGCCGGGGCCTGCTGGCCATCATCCTCACCGGCATGGGCCAGGATGGCTTGCTGGGCTGCCAGGCGGTGGCGCGCGCGGGCGGCACCGTGCTGGCGCAGGATGAGGCCAGCTCTGTGGTCTGGGGCATGCCCGGCGCCGTGGCCAAGGCCGGCCTGGCGCAGCTTCTCGCCCCCCCCGCGGCCCTGGCCGAATTTGTTCTGGCCGCCCTGCGGCAAACCGCATGAACCCGGCAACCTTCCAGTATCTCGCGGGCATGGTGAAGCAGCGCTCGGGTGGCGTGCTCATGGCCAACCAGGGCTATATGCTGCATAGCCGCCTCGCCCCCCTGCTCAAGCGCGAGGGGCTGGCCAGCCTCGATGCCCTGGCGCTGAGGCTGCGCGGCAGCGGCGCCGAGCCCCTCGCGCAGGACATGACGGAGCTTCTCACCACCAACGAAAGCCATTTCTTCCGCGATGGCAAACCCTTCGAGCATCTAAAGGAATGGCTGCCCCTGCTGCACAAGGCCCGTGCGCCGGGGCTGCCCATCCGCATCTGGTCCGCCGGCTGCAGCACCGGGCAGGAGGCCTATTCCATCGCGATGATCCTGGCCGAGGCGCAGGCGCTGGGCGATGCCAGCCTGCAGGCCCGCCGCTTCGAAATCCTCGGCACCGACCTCACCCGCGCCGTCCTCGACCGTGCGCGCGAGGCCAGCTTCACCCAGTTCGAAGTCCAGCGTGGCCTGCCCATGCGCCAGTTGATGCGCCATTTCACCCAATCCGGCAGCCTCTGGCGGGCCAATGACAATCTGCGCGCCTATACAAATTTCCGGCAGGCCAATCTGCTGCATGACCTGCGGAGTTTCGGCCGGTTTGACCTGATTTTCTGCCGCAACGTGCTGCTGTATTTCGATATGCCGACAAAGTCGCGCGTGCTGGGCGGGCTGGCCGGGCAATTGGCGCCCGATGGCGCGCTGTATCTCGGCGCGGCGGAAACCGCGCTGGGCATCACCGACAGGCTGGAACCCATGCCGGGCGAGCGCGGGGTCTATCGCCCGGCTGCGGCCGAACCAGCCCGGGCCAGCGCGTAGCGCAGGGCAAAAAGCCGCAATTGGCTGGCCAGGGGCTCCCCGGCTTCGGCCCGCGCCGCATCCTGCACTGCCACCAGGGCGGCGAGGCTGCCCGGGGCTGCCGCCTGCTCCAGCACCGCCCAGAATTCGGGTTCCAGCGCCACCGAGGTGCGGTGGCCGGCCAGGCTCAGGCTGCGCTTCTCAAGCATGCGGCCCGAGCATCTCCTCCGGCCGCACCCAGCGGTCGAAATCCTCAGGGCTGACAAAACCCAGCCGGGCCGCGGCATCGCGCAGCGTCAGCCCCTCGGCCAAGGCCAGCTTGCCGATCTGCACCGCCCGGTCATAACCAATATGCGGGTTGAGCGCGGTGACCAGCATCAGCGATTTTGCCAGGTTCTCGGCGATGCGCGGCAGGTTGGGCGAAAGCTTGGCCACCATATGCTCGGCAAAACTCTCGGCCGCATCGGCCAGCAGCCCGGCCGATTGCAGCACGGCATGAATGATCACCGGCTTGAAGACATTCAACTCCAAATGCCCCTGCGCCCCGGCCACGGTCACCGTCGTGGTATTGCCCATCACCTGGGCGCAGACCATGGTCAGCGCCTCGGCCTGGGTGGGGTTGGTCTTGCCCGGCATGATGCTGCTGGAGAGGCCATCGGCGGGGATCACCAGCTCCGCCAGCCCCGCATTCGGCCCGCTGCCCAGCAGGCGAATATCATTGCCGCATTTGTTGAGGCTGACCGCCAGCACATTCATCGCGCCCTGCAACTCAACAAACACATCATGCGCCGACATACCCTCACCCGGCAGGTCATTGGCCACGAAAGCGAGGCCGGTGCGCGCGGCCAAAACGGCGCAGAATTGCCCGGCAAATTCCGGATGGGTGTTCAACCCAGTCCCCGCCGCCGTGCCGCCCTGCGGCAACACCAGCAGCCGCGGCAGCACATCGCGCAGCCGCGCCATGCCCAGGCCCACCTGCCGCGCCCAGACGGCGAATTCCTGCCCCAGCGTGACCGGCACCGCATCCATCATATGGGTGCGGCCCAGCTTCACCACCCCGGCCCATTCCACCGCCCGTGCGACCAGCGCGGTATGCAGCACGCCAAGCGCTGGCAGCAGGCGCTGGGTCAGGGCCTCGGCGGCAGCGATATGCATCACCGCCGGAAAACTGTCATTGGAGCTTTGGCCGAGATTCACATGATCATTGGGGTGCACCGGCGCCCGTGCCCCCAGCGCCGCGCCCAGTATCTGGTTGGCGCGGTTGGAAATCACCTCATTGGCATTCATATTGGTCTGGGTGCCGCTGCCGGTCTGCCAGATCGGCAGCGGGAAATCCGCATCGCGCAGGCCCGCGACAATCTCCTCCGCCGCCGCTTCAATTGCCTCAGCAAGTTGCTTTGGCAATAAACCAAGCAAAGCATTGGCCTCCGCCGCCGCCAATTTCTGCAGGCCCACGGCGCGGATCATCCCGGGCGGAAATCTCTCCGAGCCGATGCGAAACAGCCCCCGCGCCCGCTCGGTCTGCGGCCCCCATAGCCGCTCGGCGGGAATCTCCACGCTGCCCAGGCTATCGGTTTCGGCTCTCACTTGGGCGGGTGCTCGCGCAACCAATGGCGGGCAATCTCCTCACGCGTCGCCACCCAGACATCAGGGCAGGAAGCCGCATGTTCCAAAAACCGCGAAAGCGCCGCGGCCCGCGCCGGGCGGCCCACCAGCCGGCAATGCATCCCCACACTCATCATCCGCCCACCCTCGCGGCGCAGCAGGTCCAGCGCGTCGCGCAAATGCTGCTCATAGCCATCATTGCTGGTGAAGCCGGGCGGCACGGCAAACTTCATGTCGTTATTGTCGAGGGTATAGGGGATGATGAGCTGCGGCTTGCCCGCAACATCAACATAATGCGGCAGGTCATCATCATAGGCATCGCTGTCGTAGAGAAAGCCACCCTGCTCAGCCACCAGCGCGCGGGTGCGCGGGCTGAAGCGCCCGGTATACCAGCCCACCGGCGCTCGGCCGCAGAGCCGGGTGATGGTCTCCACACAGGCGGCGATATGCGCCCGCTCCACATCCTCGGGCACATTGTGATAATCGATCCAGCGCCAGCCATGGCTCGCCACCTCATGGCCCTGGGCGGTGAAGGCAGCGGCGATTTCCGGGTGCAGCTCCAGCGCCCGGCCCACGCCATAAACGGTCAGCTTGAGGCCACGCTCGGCAAAAAGCCGCAGCACCCGCCAAGCCCCGGCCCGCGCACCATAATCAAACTGGCTTTCCACGCTGCGGTTGCGCTCACCCAGCACCGGCGTGCCGCCCGGCACCTCATGCAGATAAAGCTCGCTGCCGGCATCGCCGTTCAGCACCGTGTTCTCAGCCCCTTCCTCGTAATTCAGCACGAAGCTGAGCGCAACGCGCGCCCCTCCCGGCCAGCGCGGATCAGGCGGGTTGGCGCCATAGCCAACCAGATTGCGGGGATAGGGGTCTTGGGCGTCGAGGATCGTCATGGCGGCGAGTTTACACCGGAATGGAACGATCCGCCTCTCCCAAAGGCCGCTGCATGGTCACGATATCCACCCAGCGGCCAAATTTCAGCCCCACCGCCCGCATCACGCCAATCTGGCGAAAGCCCAGCGACAAATGCAGCCCCACGGAGCCCACATTCTCGCTATCGCCGATCACCGCAATCATCTGCCGAAAGCCGCGCCGCGCCGCATGGTCCAGCAGCGCCGCCACCAGGGCCTTGCCCACGCCCTGGCCGCGCACATCATCGCGGACATAAATGCTGTCCTCAACGGTGAAGCGATAGGCGCTGCGGTCGCGAAACTGGGCGTAATAGCCATAGCCGGTGATCTCGCCCTCATGCTCCGTCACCAGCCAGGCGCAGCCAGCCTCCTGCACCTTGGCCATGCGTTGGCCCATTTCGGCCAGGCTGGGGGCGGCTTCCTCAAAAGTGCCCGCACCATGCGCGACATGATGGGCATAAATCGCGGTGATGGCCGGCAGGTCGGCCTCGGTCGCCTCGCGCGGGGTCACAGGCCCAGCTCTTCGGCAACCCGCGCGGCCAGGCTCAGCAGCATGCGGTCCTGTCCGGCCGCGGCCACCAGCGACAGGCCAATCGGCGCGCCATCCAGCCGCGCCGCCGGAATGCTCACCTCACACAACCCGCCCAGCCCGGCGATGGCGGTGACGCCCATGGTCTGTTCGCGCACCGCATTCTGCTCGGCCTGGCTGGCCGCGAGCAACGGCGCCGCCATCGGCGAGGTCGGGTAGGCCAGCACCGCACCGCCCTCCAGCAGGCAGCGCATGCGGTGCTGGAAGCGCTTGCGGAAACCCCGCCCGGCGGCGGCCTTCTCAGCCGGCATCGCCTGCGCTGCGGCAAAGCGTTCGCCCACGCCCGGGCCAAAACCCGGCTTGGTCTGCGTCACCCAGCGGCCCAGCGTGGCCCAGGCCTCCTGGGCCTGCATGCAGCGGAAATTCTCATAAAGCTCAAACAGCCCCTCAGGCATCAGCGTCAGCCGCAGCGCCTGGCCCATCACCCTTTCGGAGGCCGCCAGCGCCGGCTGCAGCAGCGCTGCCACCTTGGGGTCGGCATTGGCCCAGACATCATCGGGCTGCAGCAGCGGCCCGGCCGCCCCAGCCTTGCCCAGCGGCAGAATTTCCCCACCCACCCGTGCCAGCACCGCGGCATTGGCGGCAAACCAGCCGGGCGTGTCAAAGCTAGGCCCCAGCGCGCAACAGCCAGCGAGGCTGATCGCCCCCCAGCTCGGCCGGAAGCCAAAAACGCCGCAATAACTCGCAGGAATCCGCACCGAGCCACCGGTATCGCTGCCCATGGCGAAATCCACCTCACCCGCTGCGACAGCAGCCGCGCTGCCGCAGGATGAGCCGCCGGGGAAGCGATCCGGCGCATTGGGGTTGATCGGCGTGCCGTGCCAGACATTCTCGCCGGTTAGGCCAAAGGCCAGCTCCACCGTCTTGGTCTTGCCCACCAGGCTGGCGCCGGCCTCCAGCAAAGCCAGCACCACCGGGGCGGTGCTGGCAGCCACGCCATGGCTGCGCGCCCAATCGGGATTGCCATAGGACGTCACCTCACCAGCGACGTCGTAAAGATCCTTCACCGCGAAGCGAAGACCGGCCAGCGGGCCACCCGGCGTCCCCGCCAAAGCAACCCTGGGCCCTGGGATGAAGGCCCCATCCCGCTCTGCCTGCGTCAAAGCCATATAAACCCCCACCACAAAAACCGGCTCACGCTACCGCAAGCCGGAAACCGGGGGAAGCAAGCCCCCGGGCAGAGGCCTCAGCGCGCCCGCAGCAATTCCGGCACGTGCAGCAGCACCTGCTCGTTATTATCCGGCGCATTCGGATGGCGGCCGGCCGAGAAGGGATAATTATTGTCATTGCCGACAATGATGTGGTCGGCATCGACCATGGCGACATTCTCAATGGTGAAGAAGGGGAAGGTGAAGCGGCCAGCGGGGGCGCCGGCAGGCAGCGCACCGCGGTCACGCACCAGGCCCTGCGGGTCCTGCATCGCCATCAGGTCGATATGGCCAATCTTGCGGACATAGCCCTCGGCATCGGCCGCACCCAGATCGATGAGATAGACGCGCTTGAACCGCGCCGGCAGCGGGAAGCAGGGGGCGGCAGCGGTCGGCGCCACGCCTTGGGCGCAGGCCAGGCCGGGGTCGCCCTCGCCATTGTCACGCTCGATCACCAGGGCGCGGCGGTCGTCGATCATGTTGAAATCGCCAATGGCCGTCGCACCAGCCTCCAAGCGGTAGCGCAGGCTGCGGCCGGTCCAGGCGCCACGCCCGGTGTTGAACTCGATCAGGCGCAGGAACTGGCCCTCGGATTGGTCAGAATTGGCGGCGAAGAGCGGCTGCTCCAGCAAGGCCCAAATGGTCTGGCCATCGGGCGTCATCGCCATGCCCTCATAGCCGCCGGAGCGGCGCGAGCGGTAGGGCACCGCCGCGGTGGGCGTGGCGGGCAGTTGGAAGGCGTGGTTGTCGGGGCTGCGCAGCGGCTGGCCGTCCAGCATGGTCTCGAAGAAGCGCGTCACCCGGCCTTCGCCGTCGGTCTGGAAGATGTAGGGGCCGAATTCTTCGCCGAACCAGAAGCTGCCATCCGGCGCGTTCTGGATGCTCTCGATGTCGAGATCAGCACCGGTCAAATAGCGCTGGGCAGAGGTCTCGGTGGCGATGGGGAAGGGCAGCACGCGGTTGGGGTCGGAGAGAAAGATGGTGCGTTCGACCGTGGT
Organism: Rhodovarius crocodyli; assembly: GCA_945901085.1. Taxonomy (GTDB): domain Bacteria; phylum Pseudomonadota; class Alphaproteobacteria; order Acetobacterales; family Acetobacteraceae; genus Rhodovarius; species Rhodovarius crocodyli_A. The sequence goes on from CAMDJV010000005.1 coordinate 68,352, forward strand.
CGCGCCAGTCTGGAAATTCGGCCGGATGCGGTGGAACATCAGCAGCGCATCGGCGCTGTTGCGGCGCGTGCCGAAGCCATTATCGGTGGTGACCCAGTAGGAGCCATCACCCACAGGCCGGATGCCCGAAAAGCCCTGCACCGGCTGGCCTTGCAGCGGCAGGCCCACGCCGGTGCGGCGGTTGCCATGCATGGCACCGGTATCGGCGGGAATGCTGCCCAGGGCCTCGACGCGGCTATTGCCCGGGCCGGTGAAACGGCCAGAATTGGCAAAGCCCGGGGGCGCATCGGCCGGCGGCGCGATCAAGGTGGCGGCGGGCAGCATGGCGTGGCCAACGACGCGGGCTTCGAAGCGCTGGTCGGCGCTCGCGGCATTTGTCAGGGCAATGGCGGCGATGCCGGCCAGAAGCAGATTGCGCATGGGGATCCTCCAAAATGGAGCCCCCATCTAGCCAGTATGTGTTGCACTGCTCTGACAGAAGCATGACCACTTCGCGCCAATCAGCGGCGCAATTCCATGCTGATCGGCCCCTCACGCTCACCACGGGCAAATTGGTCCACCATGGCATTGCCGGTCTGCCCCAGGCTCGCCGCCGGGCCGTCCCAGACAATCCGGCCCTTATAAATCATCGCCGCACGCTGGCCGATGCGCCGCGCGCTCGCCATGTCATGGGTGATCGAAATGGCGGTCGCACCCAGCCTTTGCACACAATCAACGATCAGCCCATCGATCACCGCGCCCATGATGGGGTCGAGCCCGGTGGTGGGTTCGTCGAAAAACAACAGATCAGGGGCGGCGGCCACGGCGCGGGCCAGCGCCACCCACTTTTGCATGCCCCCCGAGAGTTCGGCCGGCGAGAGATCACCCACGCTGGCCGCCAGCCCCACCTGGGCCAGCACCTCGGCCGCCTTGTCGCGCGCGCCGCGCCGCGTGATGCGCTTCTGCGCCAGCAGCTTGAAGCAGACATTTTCCCAAACCGGCAGGCTGTCAAACAGCGCGCCATTCTGGAACAGCATGCCAATGCGATCCATCAGCGCCGCCCGCTCCCGCCGGGACATCGCCGCCACATCGCGGCCATCGATCAGGATGCGGCCGGCATCGGGGGTAATCAGCCCCAGGATGCATTTCAGCATCACCGATTTTCCGCTGCCCGAACCGCCCAGTACCACCAGCGAGGAGCTGGCCGGCACGGCGATATCCACACCCTCCAGCACCGTCTTGCCGGCAAAGCTCTTGCACACGCCTTCAAGGGTGACGGTGAGCGTCATTGCGCGAAAAACGCCTCGGTCACCACATAGTCGAGTGCCAGAATGAGGATCGAGGCCAGCACCACTGCCGAGGTCGTCGCCATGCCCACGCCCTGCGCGCCGCCGCGGCTGCGATAGCCGCACCAGCAGCCCATCAGCGCGATGACAAAGCCAAACACCGCCGCCTTCACCAGGCCGCTGACCACATCCATGGTCTCCAGCACATCCCAGGTGGAATCGAGAAAGGCGGCGGAAACGAAGCCGAGCTTCGCCGTGCCCACCAGATAGCCGCCCATCACGCCGATAATATCCGCCACCAGCACCAGCAGCGGCAGCGCCAGGGTGGCGGCGAGCAGGCGCGGCGCCACCAGATATTTCATCGGGTCGGTCGAAAGCGTGGTCAAGGCGTCGATCTGGTCAGTCACGCGCATGGTGCCCAGCTCGGCCGCCATGGCGGCACCGATGCGCCCGGCCACCATCAGCCCGGCCAGCACCGGCCCCAATTCCCGCGTCACACTCAGCGCCACCACCGAGGCCACGGCGGATTGCGCATTGAACCGGGCAAAGCCGGTATAGCTTTGCAGCGCCAGCACCATGCCGGTGAACAGCGCCGTCAAGGCCACCACCGGCAGCGAGAAATAAGCGACCTCAATAAAGTGGCGCAGAAATTGCCGGCCGTGAAAGGGCGGGCGCACCAGATGCGACAAGGCCTCCAGCGCAAACAGCGCCAGGCCCCCCACCTCCTGGCAGGCGCGCAGCACCGCGCGGCCGAGGCCTGCGAGAAAACCCAGCAGCATCAGGTGTAAATGCGCCGATAGCGCGAACCTAGGGCGGTCAGCATTTCATAGCCGATGGTGCCGGCCCTTTCGGCCAGCATATCGGGCGAATTATCGGGCCCCATCAGCGTGAGCATATCGCCCAAAGCCGCCGGCACGCCCGTGACATCGAATGCGGTCAGATCCATCGACACGCGTCCTACCACAGGCACGGCCTGCCCGGCCAGGATGCCAATGCCATGGCCGGACAAGGCGCGCAGATAGCCATCGGCATAACCCGCCGCGACGGTGGCAATCAGGCTGGGCCGCGGTGCCACCCAGCCGGCACCATAACCCACCGCCACACCGGCAGCGATGTGGCGCAATTGCAGGATAGGCGCCTCCAGAAGCAGCACCGGCGCCATCGGGTTGGGCTGGCCAGGCTGGGGATTGATGCCGAACAAGGCGGCCCCCGGCCGCGCCAGATCCGAGCCAAAGCCGGGGCCGAGAAAAATCCCCGAGGAATTGGCCAGGCTGGTCGCCACCCCCGGAAAACGCGCCGCCACCACAGCAAAACGCTCAGCCTGCCGCGCATTCATCGCATGGCCCGGTTCATCGGCGCAGGCGAGATGCGACATGACATAGCGAATATCCAACCCTGGCGGGATAGCGGCGCATTCCGCCAGATCAAGCCCCAGCCGCGCCATGCCAGTATCCACATGCAGCAGCACCGGGCCATGGCCGGCATGGGCGCGCGCCATGTCCAGATGGTTCACCACTGGCCAGATATCAGCCGGTGCCGCACCGGGCATAAAACCATTCAGCACCGCCAGCATCGCGCTGGCCTCGCCCAGGGCGGCCCGCAGGACCAGCGCCTCTTGCAGATGCGCCACGAAAAAATGCCGGCAGCCTGCCTCCCGCAAGGCCCGCGCCACCTCCACAGCACCCAGCCCATAGGCATCGGCCTTCAGAACCGCCGCCACCGCACCACCACCATGGCGCCCGCACAACAACTGCCAATTCGCAACAATGGCGCGCAGATTGATGTGCAGCAGGGCTTGCATGCTCAGGCGGTGCTGCCCGTGGCCCGGCGGGTGGGTTCGCCCCGCAGCCTACTCATAGCCACGCTCATCATGCGTCACATCCAAATCGCCAAAGCGGGTGAATTCCGCCTCGAAGAAGAGCGGGATGGTGCCGGTGGGCCCGTGGCGCTGCTTGGCGATGATCAGGTCGGCCTTGTTATGGGCGCGTTCCATATCGGTCTTCCAGCGGTCCATCGCGGCCTGGTATTTGTCGCCACCATCGAAGGCCGCTTCCTTCGGCTCGCGCTGCTTGAGATAGTAATCATCGCGATAGACGAACATCACCACATCGGCATCCTGTTCGATCGAGCCGGATTCGCGCAGATCTGACAATTGCGGCCGCTTATCCTCGCGCTGTTCGACAGCGCGAGAGAGCTGCGACAGCGCGATAACCGGGACCGAAAGCTCCTTGGCGATGGCTTTGAGGCCCTGGGTGATCATGCTGATTTCCAGCACGCGATTATCCGGCTTGGTGCCGGCGGCAGGGCGCATCAGCTGCAGGTAATCCACCACCACCAGTTCCAGCCCACGGGTGCGCTTGAGCCGCCGGCAGCGGGTGCGCAGCGCCGAGAGGGTGATGGCCGGCGTATCGTCGATCATGATCGGCAGCATGCCCAGCTCGCGGCTGGCGGCGTAGAATTTGTCGAATTCCTGTTGGCTGATCTCACCGCGGCGGATTCTGTCGCCCGAGATGCGGCTGCTTTCGGCCAGAAGGCGGTTGGCCAGCTGCTCCGCGCTCATTTCCAGCGAGAAGATCGCCACCGAGCCCTTCGCCACCTCGCCGGCCTCCAGGTCCCGCGCCAAGGCCTGGGCGGCGCCGAAGGCGATCTTGGTGGCGAGTGCGGTCTTACCCATGCCGGGGCGCCCGGCCAGGATCAGCAGGTCCGAGCCATGCAACCCGCCCAGCCGCGCATCCACATCGCGCAGGCCCGAGGGCAGGCCGGAGACGCCGCCGCCATGCGCCTTGGCCTTGGCCGCGGCCTCCACCGCTAGCGCTAGGGCGCGGTCGAAGGTGATGGCCCCGCCCTCGCTGGCGCCGCCGGTGGCCAGGTCGAAGAGCTGTTGTTCGGCGGCCTCGATCTGGCCGGAGGCTTCTAGTTCCGGCTCGGCGCCGAAGGCGCGGTTCACCACCGTCTCGCCCACATCGATCAATTGGCGGCGAATCCAGCAATCATGGATCAGCCGGCCATATTCACCGGCATTGATGATGCCCACCGTCGCGCTGACCAATTGCACGAGGTAGCTGGTGCCGCCCACCTCCTCCAGCACGCCGGAATGTTCGAACTCACCCTTGAGGGTGACCACATCGGCCAGGGCGTTGTTCTCCACCCGGCGGCGGATCGCCGTGAAGATGCGGGCATGGATGGGGTCGGCGAAATGTTCGGGGGCGAGGAATTCCGAGACGCGTTCAAAAGCCTTGTTGTTGGACAGCAACGCGCCGAGAAGCGCTTGTTCTGCCTCCAGATTTTGGGGTGGTAGGCGGAGTGATTGGCCAAAAAGGCCGCTGCCTTCCGGCGGATTGATGCTGTTCATCCTCCCACCTTAGCCCTGCCGCCTGCCGCGCGTCCCATGTGCATGGCTGTGGATAGCGGGTGTGGCTGCGGATTGCCAGAAAACCGTGCGGCGGCGGGGCACTTGCGAAACGGACAAGTGTCGGGCCAGGCTAAGACAACCAGGGGTAGTGACGAAGGTGACGATGACACGCGTCTGCGTGATCGGCTTGGGTTATATCGGCCTGCCCATTGCGGCGCTGGCGGCGGGGCGGGGCATGCGGGTGTTCGGCGTTGATGTGGATGGGGCCGTGGTCGCTGGGCTGAATGCCGGGCGTAGTCATCTGCCGGAGCCGGAGTTGGATGGGCTGGTGGGCCGGGTGGTGGCTGAGGGGATGCTGACGGCGCATGCCGCGCCGCAGCCGGCGGATGTTTTCGTTATCGCCGTGCCCACGCCCCTGGCCGAGGGGCGGCGGCCGATGCTGGCGCATGTGCATGTCGCCCTGCGGGCGCTGGCGCCGGTGCTGGTGCCGGGCAATTTGGTGATTCTGGAGAGCACCTCACCGGTGGGCACCACGGCGGGGCTGGGGCAGATGCTAGCGGGGTTGCGGCCGGATTTGCGGATTCCTGGGCTGGCGGATGGGGCCGATATTGCCCTGGCCTATTGCCCGGAGCGGGTTTTGCCGGGGCGCATTCTCGCCGAGTTGGTGGGCAATGACCGTTGCGTGGGCGGTATTACCCCCGCCTGTGCCGCGGCGGCGGCGGGGTTTTATGAGAGGTTTGTTCGGGGTGAGGTGCTGCGCTGCGACGCGGCCACGGCGGAATTGGTGAAGCTGACGGAGAATGCGTTTCGCGACGTCAATATCGCCTTTGCCAATGAGATATCGCTGGTGGCAGAGCGCGCCGGGGTGGATGTGTGGGAGCTGATCCGGCTGGCGAACCGGCACCCCAGGGTAAACATATTGCAGCCCGGGCCGGGGGTGGGCGGGCATTGTATTGCGGTGGACCCCTGGTTCATCGTCGATGCCGCGCCGGAGGAGGCGCGGCTGATCCGCATGGCGCGGGAGGTGAATGACCACAAGGCGGTGCATGTGCGCGCCCAGGTGGCGGCGGCGGCGCGGGCGATGCCGGGGGCGCCGATCACCTGCTTTGGCCTGGCCTTCAAGCCGGATGTGGCGGATCTGCGGGAGAGCCCGGCGCTGGAGATTGCGCGGGGACTGGCGGCGGAGTTTCCGGGCCGGGTGGTGGCGGTGGAGCCGCATGTGGCGGCCGTACCGGGGCTGGAGTTGCTGGGGCTGGCGGCTGGGTTGGAGCGGGCGGGGATTTTCGTCCTGCTGGTGGATCATGCCGCTTTTCGGGCGGTGGGGCGGGAGAGGCTGGTTGGGCGGTTTGTGGTGGATACCCGCGGGGCCTGGCGGGGTTTGAGCGGAAAGTGATGTTTACGGACAAATACCAGATGTGGTGTGCGGTTGGGGTTTGGGCACAGGATATGGTTATGGGGCCTAACAGACTGTTGAAAGACCAGCGGGGAACAAAGACTAGATCGAGGGGCTTTGCCCCTCGAGCACCCCAGCAAGAAACTTAGTTTCCTGCACCTTCGTTAGATTATTTTCAATTATTCGATGGTCGAGGAAAATCATCGACATATATCTCGAGCCCGCCGGGAGAGCGCTGGAGGGCGAAGCCCTTTCGCCCTTTCCCCTGGCCATTAGCGCTTCTCGGCAAGCTGCTCACGGCATCACTGCCCGGCCTACCGGTTGGATAAAGCCACCCTTTTAGGCCGCGGCAGCAGGCAAAGTCAAGGACAGAAAGCCTAATCGGCCCTGCCTCAGCCCTGCCTTTCCACCATCAGCGTCTTGATCTTACCAATCGCTTCCGCCGGGTTCAGCCCCTTCGGGCAGGCCCGGGTGCAGTTCATGATGGTGTGGCAGCGATAGAGGCGGAAGGGGTCTTCCAGATTGTCCAGGCGCTCGCCGGTATATTCGTCGCGGCTATCGGCGATCCAGCGATAGGCGGCCAGCAGCACGGCCGGGCCCAGATAGCGGTCGCCATTCCACCAATAGGAGGGGCAGGAGGTGGAGCAGCAGAAGCACAGAATGCATTCCCACATGCCGTCCAGCTTGGCGCGCTCTTCCTTGGATTGGCGGCGCTCCTCATCCGGCGGCGCGGGGGTATCGGCCTTCAGCCAGGGCTCGATGCTGCGGTATTGCGCGTAGATCTGGCTGAGATCGGGCACCAGATCCTTCATCACCGGCATATGCGGCAGGGGCGAGATGCGGACATCGCCCTTCACATCTTCAATCGGCTTGAGGCAGGCCAGGGTATTCAGCCCGTCGATATTCATCGCGCAGGAGCCGCAAATGCCCTCGCGGCAGGAGCGGCGGAAGGTGAGCGTGCTGTCCACCTCGTTCTTGATCTTGATCAGCGCGTCCAGGACCATGGGGCCGGTTTGGGCCAGGTCGAGTTCGTAGGTATCGGTGCGGGGATTGTCCCCGGTATCGGGGTCCCAGCGATAGATTTTGAACGCGCGCACATCCTTGGCGCCGGGCTCAGCCTTGAAAACCTGGCCCTGGCCAATGGTGGAGTTCTTCGGAAGGGTAAACGTGGCCATAGTTTAGTACACCCGCGCCTTGGGCGGAAACACCTGGACCTCATTGGTCAGCGTCCGCATTTTGACATCCCGGTAGTCCAGCTTCACCTCGCCCTTATCGTTCATCCAGGCCAGGGTGTGCTTCATCCAGTTCGCATCATCGCGGTCTGGGAAATCCTCATGGCTATGGGCGCCACGGCTTTCATGCCGGGCCTCGGCGCCGACCATGGTGGTCATGGCGTTGCCCACCAGATTGTCCAGTTCCAGCGCCTCGACCAGGTCGCTGTTCCAGACCAGCGAGCGGTCGGCGATCTTGATATCACTGTAGCCGGCATGGACCGCCTTGATCTTCGCCACGCCTTCGGTCAGCAGCGCCGAGGTGCGGAAGACGGCGGCGTGTTCCTGCATGGCGCGCTGCATGTTCTCGCGCAGATCGGCCACGCGGGTGGAACCCTTGGCGTTGCGAATGCGGTCGAAGCGGTCGAGCGAGTTTTCGCCGGCGCGGGGCGGCAGCGGCGGCTGGGCAGCGCCGGGCTTGATGGTTTCGGCGGCGCGATGCGCGGCGGCGCGGCCGAAGACCACGAGGTCGAGCAGCGAGTTCGTGCCCAGGCGATTGGCGCCATGCACCGAGACGCAGGCCGCCTCGCCCACCGCCATCAGGCCGGGGACAATGGCATCCTGGTCGGCACGGGTGGGGCGCAGCACCTCGGTGTGAATGTTGGTCGGGATGCCGCCCATATTGTAGTGCACGGTGGGCAGCATCGGGATGGGCTGCTTCGTCACATCCACGCCGGCGAAGATTTTCGCGGTTTCGGAAATGCCGGGCAGGCGCTCATGCAGCAAATCGGCGCCCAGATGTTCCAGGTGCAGGTTGATGTGGTCTTTTTTCGGTCCGACGCCGCGGCCTTCGCGGATTTCCATGCTCATGGCGCGGGAGACGACATCGCGCGAGGCGAGGTCCTTCGCGGTGGGGGCGTAGCGCTCCATGAAGCGCTCGCCCTCGGAATTGGTGAGGTAGCCGCCTTCGCCGCGCGCGCCCTCGGTCACCAGGCAGCCGGCGCCGTAGATGCCGGTGGGGTGGAATTGGACGAATTCCTGGTCCTGCATCGGCAGGCCGGCGCGCAGCACCATGCCGCCGCCATCGCCGGTGCAAGTGTGGGCGGAGGTGCAGGAGAACCAGGCGCGGCCATAGCCGCCGGTGGCCAGCACCACGGTCTGGGCGCGGAAGCGGTGCATGGAGCCGTCTTCGAGGTTCCAGGCCATCACGCCGCGGCAGACGCCCTCATCATCCATGATCAGGTCGAGGGCGAAATATTCGACGAAGAACTCGCAATTGGCCTTCAGCGATTGCTGGTAGAGCGTGTGTAGGATGGCGTGGCCGGTGCGGTCGGCAGCGGCGCAGGCGCGCATCGCCGGCGTCTTGCCGTAATCCTGCATATGGCCGCCGAAGGGGCGCTGATAGATGCGGCCGTCTTCCGTGCGGGAGAAGGGCACGCCGTAATGTTCGAGTTCGATGATCGCGGGGATCGCCTCGCGGCACATATATTCGATGGCGTCCTGGTCACCCAGCCAATCCGAGCCCTTGACGGTGTCGTACATGTGCCAGCGCCAGTCATCCTCGCCCATATTGCCGAGTGCCGCGCCGACGCCGCCCTGCGCTGCAACCGTGTGGCTGCGCGTGGGGAAGACCTTGGTGATGCAGGCGGTTTTGAGGCCCGAGGCCCCCATGCCGAAGGTGGCGCGTAGCCCGGCGCCGCCCGCGCCCACCACCACCACGTCATAGGTGTGGTCGACAATCCGATAGGCGCCCGCGCTGGGCTTGCTGATGGCGTTCATCTCAACCGCTCCGATGGCCAGAGAATGCTGACCTTTGGTTTAGAACTGGGGTGGAAAGCGCTTACGTAAAGGCGACGCGCAGCACGGCGAAGGCACAAACCAGCGCCATGAGCCAGCAGCCGCCCTTGATCACGAGCAGGGCGGCGATGCGCTGCATGTCCTTGCGCACGTAATCCTCGACGACGACCTGCAGGCCGGCAGCGATGTGGTGGAAGGTGAGGCCGATCAGCGCCAGCATCAGCACCGCATTCACCGGCCAGGCCAGGAAGGCGCGGGTCTGGGCGAAGGAGGCGCCGGCGAGGGAGAGCATCGACACCACAAACCACAGGGTGAGCGGCAGCAGGGCGATGGAGGTGACGCGCTGCATCCACCAGTGATGGGTGCCGGATTTGGCCGAACCCAGGCCGCGCACGCGGCCGAGGGGCGTGCGCATCACGGCGGCATTGGTTTTGGACATCTCGTTCATCGCCACACCACCAGGGCCACAACCCATGTCAGCACCGTGAAAACCCCCGTGGCCACCATCACCCATTGCCCGGTCTTCATCACCGTGGGCAGGGCGAAGCCGTGGCCGGCATCCCAGGCCAAATGGCGCAGGCCGGCCAGGGTATGGAACCAGGCGGCGGCGGTGAGGCCGAACAGCACCAGCAGGCCGATGAAGGAGGACATGAACCATTGCACCTGGGCGAAGGCCGCAGGGCCGGTGGCAAGGGCTGCCAGCCACCAGACGAGCAACAGAACCCCCACCGACCAGGCAACGCCGGTGATGCGGCACATGATCGAGACGGCGCTCGTCATTTGCAGCATGTCATAGGCTTGCAGATGCGGTGACAGCGGGCGCTGCACCGGGGTTCCGTCCGAACGGCGACCGGCGAAGGCGGCCTGCCGCGGATCAGGCGGGTACGACATGGGCTTTTAAGCTCCGGCTTTGCTGGCCGGTAACCCGGCTCCTCATCCCGGATTTATGGAACCCTGGCGGCACTGCGTCAACGGCGTTGGGCCTGAATTTGCTGCGTTGCGGCAGTTCACAGCGTCCCGATCAGCGCGGGGGCGGGATTTCCACCCCGCCGCCGCCGGGCAGGCCGCGATCGCGCAGGCAGTTGCGGAAGGCGCGGTCGGTCGCCCGGTTCACCTCGCCTTGGATGATCTGGTCGTTATTGCCCGGGCTGAGGGGGCGCCGGGCCTCGCTCACCGCGGGGTCATTGCGGGCGATGCGGCGGCATTCCGCCTGCCCGGGGGTATCGGCGGGGGTATTGCTGGCGGTGGAGCAGCCGATCAGCGGGGCGGCGAGGGCCAGCAGGATGATGAATAGCCTCATGCGTTCAACCAATCCTCGATCAGGCGGCGGGCAATGCTGTCGGCGCGCGGCAGGCCGAAGCCCAGCGCCTCGTGGTTGCGCAGATCGGCGCGGGAGAACCAGCGCGCATCCTGCAATTCCTCGGGGTCGATGGTGATGTCCTCGCTCAGCCCCTCGGCGTGGAAGCCGAGCATGATGGAGGAGGGGAAGGGCCAGGGCTGGCTGGAATGATAGATGACGCGGCCGACATCGACGCCGGATTCCTCCATCACCTCGCGCCGCACCGCCTCTTCCAGGCTCTCGCCCGGTTCGACGAAGCCGGCCAGGGTGGAGTACATTTTTTGCGGAAAGCGCACGGAGTGGCCGAGCAGGCAATGGTCGCCGCGCACCACCAGCATGATCACCGCAGGGTCGGTGCGGGGGAAGTGCTGCGCCTTGCAGCCGGGGCAGGACATGGCGTTGCCGGCGCTGCGCGGCTCCATCGCCGTGCCGCAAATGCCGCAGAAGCGGTGTTTGACCCGCCAATGCATCATGCCGCGGGCATGGGCCAGCACGCTGGCCTCATTGGCGGGCAGCAGGCCGGCCACGGCGCGCAGATCGGTGAAGCTGCCGGCATTGGCGGGCACCGGCGGCGCGTCCTCATGGCTCACATCGATGCCGAAGACCGGTTTTTGCTCCCAGAGGCCCAAAAAGGCCCAGGGGCCGCCGGCCTCACGCAGGCCCTGCGCCGCTTCACCGCCGAGCAGCACGCCTTCGGGGCGGCCCTGTTCCACGCCGCGCATCAGGCTGCGGGCGCGCCAGACGGGGGCGAAGAGGGTGTCTGGCGAGGCCAGGGCGGCGACGATCCAATCCGCATCCTCGCGGTGGTGGCCGGCGCGGTCGAGCGGGCTGCCGGTATAGGCGTTGGTGCGGCTGGCGGGGAATGAAAGGGTCATCGGGGCGAAAACTGCCATGGGGGAGGGGCTTCGGCTACCCCTATGCAGGGCGGCGGATTGGGCGGGTGTGGAAAATGCCTGGCGGTTGCGCTCTTGCCCCCGGCCGCATGCCACGCGATATGGGGGGTGGAAGGTCGGCGGTGGACGGGCTCCTCGCCAACCCGGTCAGGTCCGGAAGGAAGCAGCCGCAACGGGTTCTTGCTCGGGTCATTGAGTCGGCCTTCCACCGCGCCAATCTTGCAACGAGGGGGCTGAGCATGGTGAGCGACATGTTCGGCGCTGATCCGGCAGCGGCGGAAGAGGGCATTCCTGATCCTCCGGCGCCTGAGGGGCCGGGGCTTTTTGGCCTCGATGAGCCGCCCGCGGCCAAACCAGTTGCGGCGCCGGCGGTGGAGAAGCCCGCTTATCGGGTGCTGGCGCGGAAATATCGGCCCAGCAATTTCAATGAATTGATCGGCCAGGATGCGCTGGTTCGCACCTTGCGCAATGCTTTTGCCACCAATCGCGTGGCGCATGCCTTCATGCTCACCGGGGTGCGCGGCGTGGGCAAGACCACCACCGCGCGCATCATCGCCCGGGCGCTGAACTGCATTGGGGTGGATGGCCAGGGCGGGCCCACCGCCGAACCCTGCGGGGTTTGCGCCAATTGCGTGGCCATTTTGGCGGACCGGCATCCGGATGTGATGGAGCTGGACGCCGCCTCGAATAATGGCGTGGATGATGTGCGGGAATTGCGCGAGGCGGTGCGCTATCGCCCGGCCCAGGCCCGCTTCAAGATCTATATTCTCGATGAAGTGCATATGCTCTCCAACGCCGCCTTCAACGCCCTGTTGAAGACGCTGGAAGAGCCGCCGCCCGCCGTAAAATTTCTTTTCGCCACCACTGAATTGCGCAAGGTGCCGCCGACCATTCTCTCGCGCTGCCAGACCTTCCATCTCGCCCGCGTGCCGCAGGAGACGCTGCGGGCGCATTACGGCCGGATTTGCGGGCTGGAGGGCGTGACGGCCGAGGAGGAGGCGCTGGCGGTCATCGCCCGCGCTGCCGATGGCTCGGTGCGTGATGGGCTGTCGCTGCTGGATCAGGCGATTGCGCTCAGCGGTGATCATGTGTCGGCCGCCACAGTGCAGGAGATGCTGGGGCTGGCGGACCGGACCTTGGTGCTGGATGCGCTAGAGGCCGCGCTGGAGGGTGATACCCCTGCCCTGCTCGGCCATCTCGACCGCGCGCATGAGCGCGGCGCCGAGCCTGGGGTCGTGCTCTCCGACATGCTGGATTTGGTGCATACGCTCACGCGGCTGCATTCGGTGCCGGCGCTGGCGAAAAACCCGGCGCTGCCCGAGCATGAGCGCGGCCGGGGTGCGGCGCTGGCGCAAAAACTCTCCATTCCGATTCTGGGGCGCGCCTGGCAGATTCTGCTCAAGGGCGTGCCGGAACTGGCCGATGCGCCGGACCGGCGGGCGGCGCTGGACATGATTTTGATCCGTCTGGCGCATCTGTCGGACCTGCCGCCGCCGGGCGAATTGGTGCGGCGGTTGAGCCAGGCTGGCGCGGGCGCGGCGCTTGGCCCGGCGCCCGGCGGGGGTGGCGGGCCAGCGCTGCGGGCCATGGCTGGGGGTGGGGCTGCGGTCGCCGTGGCTGCGCCCGCCCCGGTTGCCGCCGCTGCCATGCCCACCACCTGGCAGGAGGTGGTGGCGCTGGCTGCCGCCACCGACCCGATGCTGCATGCGCAATTGCTGCATGATGTTCACCCTGTCAGCCTCGCGCCCGGGCGCATCGAGATTCGCCCCACCGCCCGCGCGCCGCGCGACCTGGCGGGCAAGCTCTCGCTGATGCTGGAGAAGACCACCGCCGCGCGCTGGATGGTGGGTATTTCGCGCGAGGCGGGGGCGCCCACCCTGTCCGACCAGGGCCGCGCCGCGGCGGCGGATCGGCTGGCCGAGGCGCGCAACCACCCGCTTGTGCAGGCCATTCTGGAGGCCTTTCCAGGCGCGCAGTTGCAGGAGGTGCGTGACGCGGCCGCCGATGATTATGGCCTCTCCCGCCCCGCCATGCTGGCGCCCGAACCGCAATCCATGCCGGAATTTGCCCCACCCGAGGCGGAGCCGGGGTCCCATAATATGGCGGAGCCGGGGTCCCATAATATGGCGGAGCCGAGTTCCTATGATATGGCGGAGCCGGCGTTTTACCCCACCGATGACGATGAAGCTCCCTTGGAGGATTGATGAAAAATCTTGGCAATATGCTGAAATCAGCCCAGCAGATGCAGACCAAAATGGCGGAAATGCAGGCGCGCATGGAGGCCATGGAGGTTGATGGCCAGGCTGGCGCCGGCATGGTGCGGGTCAAGCTTTCCGGCAAGGGCGAACTCAAGCGGGTGGTCATCGACCCCAGCCTGATGCTGGCCGAGGAGCGTGAGGTGCTGGAGGATTTGCTGGTGGCCGCCCATGCCGATGCCAAGCAGAAGGTGGAGGCCGTGGCGGCCGAGGAAATGCAGAAGGCCACCGCTGGGCTGAATATTCCGGGCGGCCTGCCTGGTGGCTTCAAACTGCCGTTTTGAGCATGCGGGGCTTGGCTGAGCGGGCAGCAAGGTGAGGCACGACCCGGTTGAGCACCTGATCGGGCTGCTCGCCAAATTGCCGGGGCTGGGGCGGCGTAGCGCGCGGCGCGCCGTGCTGCGCATGCTGGGCGAGCCGCATAGCCGCATGCTGCCGCTGGCCGATGCGCTGCGCGCGGCGGCGGAGGCAGTGCGGCCCTGTGCGCGTTGCGGCAATCTGGACAGTCAATCGCCCTGCCGCATTTGCTCCGACCCGGCGCGGGACCAGGCGAGTATTTGCGTGGTGGAGGGCGTGGCCGAGTTGTGGGCGCTGGAGCGGGCGCATGCGCATCATGGGCTGTATCACGTGCTGGGCGGCACGCTCTCGGCGCTGGGGGGGGTGCGGCCGGAGGATCTGTCCATTCAGCCGCTGATCGCGCGGGTGGCGGAGGGGGGCGTGGCGGAGGTGATACTGGCCCTGCCGGCGACGGTGGATGGCGCTGCCACTGGGCATGTGCTGGCCGAGCGGCTGGCGGCCTCGGGCATTCGGGTGACGCGGCTGGCGCAGGGTGTGCCGATGGGGGGCGCGCTGGATGTGCTGGATGATGGCACGTTGGCGGCGGCGCTGAAGGCGCGGCGGTTGGTTTAGCAGGCGGCGTGTTTGCGGAGGAGAAGAGCGAAAGGGCTTTGCCCTCTCGCGCTCACCCACCAGGGTCGACATGTATGTCGACGATTTTCCTGGACCTTTGAATAATTTTTAACTTCAATAATCTAACGAAGGTGGAGGAAACTGGGCGACATACATGTCGACCCTCCTGGCGTGCTCGAGGGGCAAAGCCCCTCGATCTTGTTTTCCCTCACTCTTCGTTTCCACCAAGGTGGAGCCTGGGAGATGAAACTACCCACCACTCAAACGACGCCGCCCTGCCCAGCGAGGCTGGCGACCGCCCCTTTGGCCCTCGGTCCGCGCGCTCTCTGGACGCCGCCCCTGCTCGGGAGAATGATCGGGGCATGGACAATACCCCTCCCCGTTTTGGCATTTGGGCCTTGGTGCATGGCAGCCGGGCCGCCCGGCAGGATCCGGAGGAGCCGTTTGATGCTTCCTGGGCGCGCAACCGGGCGTTGGTGCTGGAGGCCGAGGCGTTGGGTTTTGACAGCACGCTGGTGGCGCAACACACCTTCAACCCGCTCAACCCGGCCAATGGCGAGTTGGAGGCCTGGACTGGTTCGGCGGCGCTGGCGGCGCTGACCAGCCGGATTGAGATCATCGCCGCCATCAAGCCGCTGCTCTACAATCCGGTGGTGCTGGCGAAGATGGCCTTGCAGATTGAGGAGATCAGCGGCGGGCGATTTGCCATCAACCTGGTCAATGCCTGGAACAAGGCGGAGATGGACAAGGCCGGCCTGCCCTTCCCGGCGCATGATGACCGCTACACGCTGGGCGATGAATGGCTGTCGATTGTCGCGCCGCTGATGCGCGGCGAGACGGTGCATCATAAGGGCCAGCATTTCACCGTCGATGGCGCGAGACTGGTGCCCGGGGCGGCGACCCGGGCGCGGCCGCGGATTTACATCGGCGGCGAATCGCAGCCGGCGCGGGCGCTGGCGGCGGCGCAGGGCGATGTCTGGTTCATCAATGGCCAGCCGATTGAGGATGTGAAGGCGCTGATTGCCGATGTCGCCGCCCGGCCGCGGCGCGATGCGGCTTTGCGCTATGGGCTTTCCGCCTTTGTCATCGCCCGCAAGACCGAGGAGGAGGCCCAGGCGGCCTATGACCGGCTGGCCCGGCTTGCGGCGCTGGATGCGCCGATGGTGGCGCAGCAAGCCGTCCATACCGACCCCAATGTGGTGATGAAGCACACCATGGCGAAGAGCGACCGGCTGGGCACCAATGGCGGCACCGCAGCCGGGTTGGTGGGCACCTATGCCCAGGTGGCGGAGCGGATGAAGCGGTTTCATGCGGCCGGAATTGAGACCTTCATGCTGCAATATCAGCCCTTTGAGGCTGAGATGCGCCGCTTCGCTGCTGAGGTGATGCCGCTGGTGCGGCGTTAGAGCATCATCCGCTCAAACGGAATCGTTTGGGCGGATAAAGATGCTCGACAAACAAAAGGTTAGAGCCTGTGCAGTGAGCCAAGGCGAACGGAACAGGCGCTAGACCGCGAAGGGCACGCCGTCATCGGGCAGTGGCACCTGGGCGACATTGAGCGTCATCGCCACCGCCACGTAATAGCCGCAGGTGGCGGTGAGTTCGGTGACGCCGGCCTCGCCGAAAATGGCGCGGACGGCGGCGAAGCGCGGCTCGGTCACGCCGCGCTCGGCGTGCAATTCGGTGCAGAATTCCCAGATGGCGGTCTCGGCGGCATCCATGCCGGTGGGGCGCTGCCTATCGGCCACGGCCTGGAGAATGGCGGTGGCCAGGCCCTCTTGCTTCGCCAGGATGGCGTGGGCGTACCATTCATAGGCGGCGTTCCATTCGCGCGCGGTGATGCAGATGGCGAATTCCACCAGCTTCTGCGGCAGCGCCGCCTCATAGCGGATATAGGCGCCGACTTTCTGCATGCGGTCGGCCAATTCGGGCACGCGCAGCCACATGTTGAAGGGGCCGCGGGCGCCATTGCCGCCGCGGGTGCCGGCGATGCTCTCGACGATGCGGGCCTGTTCGGGGGTCATGCTCTGTGGGGTGAGCATGGGGAAGCGTTCGGACATGGGGTGTTGTTTCCTCAGATGCTGGGCCGCCGGATGAAACCGGGCTCTTCCGGCGGTTCGCAGAAATTCTCCTCGATATCGCTCACCTGGGCCAGGGGTGGGCCGCGCCGGGCGAGCAAAAGCACGGCGGCGATCGCCGGTTCCTCGCCGGCCAGCACCGCTTCAACCCGGCCATCGGCGCGGTTGCGCACCCAGCCGGTGAGGTGATGCGCCCGCGCCGTCTCGACCAGCCATTCGCGGAAGCCCACGCCCTGCACCCGCCCGGCGATGAGCAGATGCCGGGCCTTCATGCCGCGATGCGCGCCAGATGCAGCATGCGTTCGGCCAGGGTGATCTCGGCTGCGATGAGCCGGCGGCGCTTTTGCGCCTCCTCATCCACGCCCCAGAATTCCTCCTGGAAGGTTTCATCGACCAGCGAGATGCGAAAGGCCTCGGCGGCGTCGAGCTCGCCGCGGACAAAGGCCAGGCCCAGCACCAGGCTGCCCAGGGGCGGCACGACATTGCCCAAGGCGGTGAGGGCGAAGGCATCGCATGCCGCCACCGCCCGGCGCAGGGCGAGGCGTGAGGCCTCGGGCTGGGTGATGTGGATGATGCCGTGGCTGAGCAGCAGGGGGGCGGCCAATTCGCGGGCGCTCCATTCCAGCCAGGGGTCCCATTCCAGCGCCTCGATGGCGGCGAGGCGCGGGTCCTCCGAGCGATAGCATAAGAGGTCTGAGGCGGCGTATTGGGCGATGCCCTCGACCATGGGGGCTGGGTCGGGCGCCACTTTTTCCTGCGCGGTGCCGACGAGACGGGTGAGGGGGATATCCTCGGGGCGGAAGTCTCGGCCCTTGGCGCCGCCGGCGGCCTGCCATTCGGCGGCCAGCGCCTGGGCCAGGGCATGGCCCTCCACCCGCAACGCGCCGCCGCCGGGCAGCCGCACCGGGCGGCCATCCAGCAGCACGGCCAAGCCGCCCACGGCCGGCTCAACCCGGGCCTCGTCCCAAAATCGCTTCATCGTGCCAGCACTCCGCGCAGCAAATCATTCAGGTTGGGCCGAGGCGCTTGGCCTGGCTGGTCATGGGGGGCGAGCGAGGTGGGGATGGGGCCGGAGCGGCCGGCGCGGGCCATGCCCAGCGCCGGGCCGCATTCGAGGGTGATGGGGCCGCCACTGCCGCCGCCATTGCCCATGATCTGGCTGAGGCCCTGGCCGATCAGGCCCATGCCCTCGAAGCTTGGGGTGCTGAGCATGCCGGTCACCGGCACTGGCGCGCGCACCCGCAGCCCTGCCGTGCCGGGAATGGGGATGCGCAGATCGGTGTTCAGCCGCAGGGCCAGGGTTTCGTCGCGCAGGCTGATCTGGCCCTGGCCATTGATCCGCCCCAGGCTGCCATCGGCATAGAGCGCCCTCGCCTGGGCGATGCCGGCCACCACATCGAAGCGGCCGGCGAGGCAGGCAATGGCGATTTCGCCCGCCCCCCCCTGGCCGCCGCGCGGCAGCAGGGCGCCCAGCAGCCGCTGCGGCATCTGGCCATCGGTGAGGGCAAAGCCGATATGTCCCACCGAGGAGGCTGCCCAGGCCTGGGTATCGGCGCCCTGGCCGCGCAGATCGAGATCGATCTCGCCCCGGCCGGTAAAGGGCGACGTGAGGCCGAAGACCGCCAGGAAGGCGGCGCTGTCCAGCGCATCACCGCGCAGGGAAAGCTGCATTTGCGGCAAGGGCTGGGCGCCATCGGCGGCGGCGCGCAGGGTCAGGCGGCCGCCTGGCAGGGTGAGCGCCAGGGGGTCGAGCCGGGCACGGCCATCGGCCAGCATGGCATGGCCATGGACATCCAGCAGATCGAGGCCCTCCAGGCGCAGCCGCGCGATGGTGAGGTGCAAATCCGCCGCGGCCAGGGCAAGCCAGGAGAAATTGAGTGGCAGTTTTGGGATCAGCCGGGTCTCGGCGCGGGACGCTGGGGGTGCAGGCCGGGGGGTATTCGGGGTGGTAGTAGGGGGGAGATTCGGGGCGGGCGCGGCGAGGGCGGCGCGGATGGCGTCAAGGTCCAGCCGTTCCAGCGTGAGCGCGCCTTCCAGCCGCGGCAGCGGGTTGCGGCCCAGGCGCAGCGTGCCGCCGCCGGCCAGCAGCGGGCCTTGGGCGGCGATGTCGCGCAGCTCCAGCCCATCGGCGAAGAAGCCGCCACGCTCGGACAGCATGGCATTGAGGCTGCCCAGCCCGGGCTTGTTGAGGCTGAGCGCCAGCCTCGCGCCGGTGCCGGCAAGCGGCTGCGCCACCTCGCCGCGCAGCGTGGCGGCGGCACCCAAATGGCCGATGGTCAGCGCCATCGGCAAGGCACCGCCCTGCAGCGCGCCTGCCAGCGGGCCGATCTGGCCATCGAGGGTGAAGGCTTCGCCGCCGCGCTCGCCGCGCAGGGAAAGCTGCGCCGGCTGGTCGGCGGCGGGGATATGCAGCCGGGCCTGGCTGAGTGCCAGCATCGGCGGCAGGCGGGTCGGGCCCAAGGTGAGGGTCAGATCCTCGGCGCGGGGGGGCTGGCCGGTGCCATCGCCCACCAGCCGGCCGCGCAGGCTGATGGCGCCAAGCCGTGGCCATGGCTGGCGCAGCAGGGTGGCGAGGGCAGCAGGGTCGGGCAGGTTGGCGGTGATGTCGAAATGATAGGCGGAGAGGCCGCGCGGCTCGCGCATCTCGCCCTCGGCCTGGATTTGGCCCCCGGCCAATTCGGCCCGCAGACGCAGCGGCCAGGCGGGGCCGGGGGCGCCCAGCAGCCGCGCCAGCGGGCCGGCCTGGGCATCGAAGGTGACGGGAAGCGCGCCCCAGCGCAGCGCGCCATTGAGGGTGAGGTTGCCATGGCCGGTGGCATCGATCCGGGCGATGGCCACACCGCCCTCGGGCGCGGAGGGGAAGCGCAGCCTGGCATCGCGAATGGCGATGATGCCGATTTCGGGCAGCGGGTCATCACGCCGTTGGGCGGCTTGGGTGGTGGCGCTGGCCTCGGGCGAGGCGGGGCGGCGGAATTGCCAGTTTGGCACGCCATCCACTGTCTCCAGCAGGATATCGGGCGCCTGCAGTTCCAATCGGCGCAGCATGATGCGGCCGGTGAGCAGCGGCAGCAATTCGACCACCACCGCCACCTCGGCCACCCGCAGCATATCGGCCCGGCTGCCGCCGGGGAGGTTGGCGAGGGTGACATCGCGCAGGGTCACGCCCGGCGTCAGGCCCAGCGAGAGGCGCATGCTGCCAAACCCCGCACTGCGCCCAGTGGCGCGCTCCAGGGCGGCGATGATGGGCGGGCGAAAGCGCTCCGCATCCAGCAGGGCGAGGGTGATGGCGCCACCGGCCAGCAGCAGTATGGCGAGGCTGGCGGCGGCCCAGCGGGCAGAGGCCCTGGGACGCCATGTGCTCCAGAACAGGCGAATGGCTTCTAGCCGCGAAGCCATCGTGCCCTCGCCGGTTTGGGGTTGTTGAAGCCGAAATATTTGAAGGTTTCCAGCATATGCGGCGATATCGGTGCTGCGGCTTCCAGCATGCCGCCGGCCGGGTGGGGGATGGCGAGCGCCCTGGCATGCAGGTGCAATTCCTTGGCCAGCCCATCCATATGCGCGCGCTCGCCGCCATATTTGCCATCGCCCAGGATGGGGCAGCGCAGCGCCTCGGCGGCATGGACGCGCAGCTGGTGGGTGCGGCCGGTGAGCGGGCGCATTTCCATCAGGGCGGCGCGGCGGTTCACCCGCTCCAGCGTGTCGTAATCGGTGATGGCGCGCTGGCCCTCGGGGGCGAAGCCGGTGCGCTCACCGCGCGGCCCGGGCACGCGGGCGAGGGGCATATCCACCCTCCCGCCAGCCGGCTCAGGCTCGCCCACCACCACGGCCCAATAGGTTTTTTTCGCATCGCGTGTGCGGAAGGCGGCGGCGAGGGCGGCGGTGGCGGCCGGGGTGCGGCCGAGGATGAGCACGCCCGAAGTGTCACGATCCAGCCGATGCACCAGGCGGGGGCGGTCCTCCTCGCCGAAGCGCAGCGCGTCCAGCATGCCATCCAGATGGCGGACGATGCCCGGGCCGCCCTGCACGGCCAGGCCATGCGGCTTGTCGAGCACGATCACATGATCGTCGCGGTAGAGCACCATGGCGGCGAGTTCGGCGGCGTCCTTCTCATCGGGCTCGCGCACGGCGATGGGGGGGGGCGCGCTGGGCATGGGGGGGACGCGGATTTCCTGCCCCTCATTCACCCGCGTGGCGGCTTCGGCGCGCTTGCCATCGACACGGATTTGCCCGCTGCGCAGCATTTTTTGCAGCGCGCCCTGGGTGAGAGTGGGGTAGTGCCGCTTGAACCAGCGGTCGAGCCGTGCGCCGGCATCGCCGGGTTTGACGGGAATGGTGAGGACAGTCATCGGCGCTCTATAGGACAGGACACCGCGAAAGGCACGCGAAGCTTGCTCCGGCGCGGTATTGCCAGCAGTCTCCTCACCTGGAGGACCGCCCAAATGCAACGAATCAGCCGCCGTGCCGCCGCCCTGGGGCTTGCCATGGCCAGCCCCGCCTTGGCGCAATGGGCGCCGGCGCGCTCCATTCGGCTCATCGCCCCCTATCCGCCGGGCGGCGGGGTGGATACCACCTCGCGGCTGATGGCCGGGCCGATGGCGGCGTTGCTGGGCCAGCCGGTGGTAGTGGAAAACCGCGCCGGGGCCGGTGGCTCGTTGGGGGCCGCCGAATTGGCGCGCAGCGCGCCCGATGGGCTGACGGTCATGGTTGATGCCCTGGCGCATACGGTGAACCCAGCACTGATCCGCAACCTGCCCTTTGATTATGCGACCGCCTTCACGCCCATCACCCAATTGGCGGTGCTGCCGCAGATTCTGATTGTGCCCAATGCCTTGCCGGTGAGGGATCTGGCGGGGTTCATTGCCTATTTTCAGGCGCGGCCGGGGGCGGCCTATGGTTCCTCGGGCAATGCCACGGCGGCGCATATGGCGAGCGCGCTGCTGCTGGGGCGGGCGGGGCTGCGCATGGAACATGTGCCCTATCGCGGCGGCACCGCAGCGCTGCCCGATGTGATTGCCGGCAATGTGAACTTCATCTTCGGCACCGTCTCCTCCTCGCTGCAATTGGTGCGCGAGGGGCGGGTGCGGGCGCTGGGGGTGAGCACGGCGCGGCGCATTCCCAGCCTGCCGGATGTGCCCACCATCGCCGAACAGGGGTTTGCCGGCTTTGAGCTGAATGAGTGGAATGGTTTTTGGGCCCCCGCCGGGCTGCCGGCGGCGGTGGCGGCCCGGCTGCATGAGGCGGCGCTGCATGCCCTGGCGGATGCGAGTTTGCTGTCGCGGTTTGAGGCGCTGGGGGCGATTGCGGTGGGCAATCCTGCGGCTGAATTCGCCGCCTGGGTTGCGGCCCAGCGGGCGCTGATGGCGCAGTTGGTGCGCGAGGCGCGGATCGAGGCGGGTTGAGCGGCACGGCGATGGAATTGTGGCTGCCGCAGCGCAGCTTTGGAAATGAGTCCTTGCTGCGGCGCGGCAAAGCTGCCATAGCGGCGCCGCAGCGCAGGCCTTTTCGGGCCCCGCACCCGGTCGCGTGAACGCCCAATGCGATGGGCGCCAACCGGGTAGCGATGGCGCTTCACCCTGAGGGAACCCGGCACGCGGGGGACTTTCGCATCCGGGGGCGCATTCGCGCTCTCAACAAGCGAAACGGCCCCCGTGCATCCGCACGCGCGCCGCATGGAATTTTATGACTGCATTCAACGAACTCGGCCTTCACCCCAGCCTGCTGCAGGCGCTGGAGGAGACCGGCTATACCATCCCCACCCCGATCCAGGCGCAGGCTATTCCGCTTGCCATGGCCGGGCGTGACGTGCTGGGCATTGCCCAGACCGGCACCGGCAAGACGGCGGCCTTCGCGCTGCCCATCCTGCACAAGCTGGCCAATAGCCCCGGCCGCCCGCCGCGCGGTGGCATGCGCTGCCTGGTGCTGAGCCCAACGCGCGAACTCGCCTCGCAGATCGCCGATAGCTTCAAGACCTATGGCAAGCATATGGGGCTTTCCGTCGTCACCGTGTTCGGCGGCGTGGGGCATGCGCCGCAGATCCGCGACCTGGCGCGCGGCGTGGATATCGTCGTCGCCACGCCGGGCCGCTTGCAGGACCATTTGGACAGCCGCCACGCCCGGTTGGACCATGTGCAGGTCATGGTGCTCGATGAGGCCGACCAGATGCTCGATAAGGGCTTTCTGCCGCCCATCCGCAAGATTTTGCGCGCCACACCGCCCACGGGGGAGCGGCAGACGCTGTTCTTCTCGGCCACCATGCCCACCGAGATTGCCAAGCTGGCCGGCGAAATGCTGGCCAACCCCGCCCGGGTGGAAGTGACCCCGGTGGCCACGACGGCCGAGCGGGTGAAGCAGCGGGTTATTCACCTTGAAGCCGGCGGCAAGCGGGCGATGCTGGCCGAGTTGCTGCGCGCGCCGGGCGTGGGCCGGGCGCTGGTGTTCAGCCGCACCAAGCATGGCGCGGATAAGATCGTGAAGAACCTCGAAGCCGATGGCCTGGCCGCCAATGCCATCCATGGCAATAAGGGCCAGACCCAGCGCGAGCGGGCGCTGGACCAGTTCAAGCGCGGCACGGCGCCCATTCTGGTGGCCACTGATATCGCCGCGCGCGGCATTGATGTGGATGGCGTGACCCATGTCATCCAGCATGATCTGCCGGAGGTGCCGGAGACTTATGTTCACCGCATTGGCCGCACCGCGCGGGCTGGGGCCTCGGGCGAGGCGATTGCGCTTTGCGCGCCCGATGACCAGGACAAGCTGCGGGCGATTGAGAAGCTGACGCGGCAGGCGATTCCGAGCGAGGACCGGCGGACCGACCAGTCCCGCGCGCTGCCGCCGCCGGGCAATCTGGATGTGAAGCAGTTTGTGCGGCCGCATGGCGCGCCCAAGCCCAAGCAGAATCAGGGCCGCGGCCGTGGCGCGCCTGGTGGGCAACAGCGTGCGCCGCAAGCCCCGCGTGGCGCGGCACCCGCCGCCCCGCGTGGCGCAGCATCCCCCGCACCGCGTGGCGCAGCATCTCCCGCACCGCGTGGCGCAGCATCTCCCGCACCGCGTGGCGGTGACGCAACCCGGCCGCGGCCGGAGCGGGACCGCAACTGGCGTGAGGGTGATTTCCGCGATACGGCGCCGGGTTTCATCACCCGCTCGCGCTGAATTCGGGCGGATACGAAAACGGCCCCGGAGCGATCCGGGGCCGTTTTGCGTTTAGGCGGCGCGGGGCGTTCAGCGCGACGCGCTGGTCTGGCTGCGCAGCTCGCGGGCGCGGGACAGGACGCGGTCTTCCATTTCGGAATTGGTCGCCGAGGAGGCGGGCTGATCCACCCATTGGCCGCCACGATAAATCTGGCGGAAGACCTGCACCCGCACGCCATCCGAGCGGAGTTGGCGGCCAAGCACATAGGCCTGGGCCTTGAAACGTTCGCTCTCGGCCGTGGGGGGGGAATACCAATCGGTGATGATGACGCCGCCGGCCGGGTCGGCGCTGGCGAGGGGCATGAAGCTCAGGGTTTCCAGCGTGGCGCGCCAGAGATAGGCGTTCACGCTCACCCCGCCGGGGCCGCCCTGCTCATTCTGCTGGCTGCGGTCCACCCCGAAGACGACGAGGCCGGCATTGGTGGGGTTAACGCCGCCGCCGCGCAGAATGCGCTCGCGAGCGTTATCGGTGCCGTATTCTTCATTGCTGACCTGACGGCCGCCGCTGCAGGCGGTGAGGGCGGTGGTGATAAGAAGAGCGGCGAGGATGGGATGGCGCATGGATTGCTGCATAGCGTGTCGCTCATAAAGAAGAAAGGGGCGGCAGTTGCCTGCCGCCCCCCTCGGGTATCGTCGGATTTTCGACTGGCTCAGAAGGCCAGGCGCGAACCCATGATGAACACGTTGGCGAAGCCACGGCTCTGGACACCGGCGCGGGCTGCGTCGAGGTCACGGCCATTCTCACGCACCGAGTGGTAAACATACTCGGCAATGAGGTCGAGGCCGGGGGCCAGGCGGTAGTTGGCACCGACCGACATGCCCCAACGACGCTGGCTGGCCAGGTTGTTGCGGTCACCATAGGCGGTCGGGTTCGCCTGACGGACCAGGCGGCCTTCGGCTGCGTTGAAGTCGGAGCGACCGCCGCCTTCATACACGCCGGTGACCATGTTGGCACCCACGGTGATCGGGCCATTGGTGTAGCTGGCGCCGAGATTGATGGTCTGGGCCTGGCGGTCACCACGGATCGTGTTGCCCCAGAAGAAGTTGTAGTCACCCTGATAGTAAGCTGCACCGAGGGTGAAGCCCATATAGGTGGCCTGCGCGCCAACCTGCCAGACGTTCAGGTTGTTCATGGTGCGAACCTGGGCGCCAGTGTTGCTCAGGTCACGGGCGGTGCTGGCACCGATGTAACCAACGGTGGCGGCGACGCCCACGCCGGAGAAGCTGCCGCGGTAGCGGAGGGCGGCTTGGTGCTCGTTGCGGCGGGCCATTGGGCCCATCGAGCCAGCCGGGGACACGGCCCAGGAGGTGGCGCCACGGAAGGCATAGGCGCGGTCGCAACCAGAGGTCGCGGAGTCAGACGAACAGCCGGTCTGGCCGAAGCCACCGCCATTCGCCGCATAGCTCACGCCGAAGTCGAAGCCGTAGAACTGCGGGGACATATAGACGACCTTGGTGTTGTCACCAAGCTGGCCAGGGCCGGTCTGCGTGCGGTTGCCGCTCTGACGCATCTGGAACTGTTCCCACACGCCGTAAACGCCGCCGGTGCCGAAGTTGGTGACGAAGCCCGAGTTCATCAGGCCGCCCATCACGCCGTCTTCGTCACCCATGCGGATCTGACCGAAGCGCTGATGCGCCACGAACACATGGGCCTCACCCACCACAGCGGTGGAGCGCTGCACGGAGGAGCGGTTACCGCCGCTCAGATTGCCTTCGAGAGCATTGAACTCGAGGTCAATCTGGCCGCCATAGGTGAAGCCCTGAGCGGACTTGCCGGAGACGATCACGGAGATGCCGGGCAGGGTCATGAAGTCGCTCTTGCCGGAGCGGGCGAAGTTGCCAGCGCTGCCCGCGGCAGGGGTCGCCTGAGCCGAGGTCGGGATACCGTTGGTGCCGCCAGCGGCGAAACCAGGGATCGTGTTGTTGGTGGTGAGTGCCGTAACGTTGGTATAGCCACCACGGCCGGTTGCGGCGTCCACAGTGCTGTTCGCAATGCGACCGAAGTCACCCGTGCCGCCCGGGTTGGAGCTCTGGCCGTTGGCGTTGATGTAGCCGTAATAGGCCTGGATGGAGCCACCGATCCGCACGGTCGGGGCGTCCTGAGCGGCGGCGGGCGTGATCACCGCGGCGCCGAAGGCGGCGGAGACGACGGCTGTCGTACCCAGCAAAATCTTGCGCATAATAAACCTCCTCGAGGACCGGAAACCGGTCATTTCCCTTGACCCACCCACCACCAGCGAACTGCGCGGCGGAATGTGCCCCCCAAGAACTGCCAACCTACGCTGACGACACTCGGGTCCGCAGAGACTATTGAATGCTGCGCAGTCTCTGAGCAACCATGCAAAACACCTCGACGCGACATCACTGAGACACTGTTGCAATCAGGACACATCGCGCGGGGCGAGCGTGGCATCTGTGCTGCCACAGCCCGGGGATTGTTATCCTCAGGCATGCAAGAACGCGCAAAGAGCGAGGGTAGAGCCGGTTCCCTTCGCCTCGGCGCGCTGGACAGGCTCAAACAGGCTGCTGAAAACCCACGGCAGAGAAAAAGAAGATCGAGGGGCAAAGTCCTTTCGCTCTTCTCCGCCGGCTCAATTTTTGTATCGAGCATCTCTATCCGCGCAAACGACCCCGTTTGACCCGATGATGCCCTACCCCTGAGAAGCCGCCAGCGCCTCGGCCGGGCTCATGCGCCCATCATAGAGCGCGCGGCCCAGAATGGCGCCGGCAATGCCCTCGGGCGCGGCCCGCAGGGCGGTGATCTCGGCCGCACTCGCCACCCCGCCAGAGGCGATGACCGGCACCGCCACCGCCGCCGCCAAGGCCCGGGTGGCCTCGGCATTGGCGCCGCCCAGCATGCCGTCGCGCTCGACATCGGTGAAAATAATCGCCGCCGCCCCGGCATCGGCGAAGCGGCGGGCGAGGTCGATGGTGGGGATGTCGCTCACCTCGGCCCAGCCCTCGGTGGCCACCATGCCGCCCTTGGCATCAATGCCCAGCGCCACCTGGCCGGGGAAGGCGCGGCAGGCCTCGCGCACGAAGGCGGGGTCCTTCACCGCCACGCTACCCAGGATGATACGGGCGAGGCCGGCCTCCAGCCAGGCGGCGGCCGTGGCCATGTTGCGAATGCCGCCACCCAGCTGCACCGGCATGGCGGTGGCCGCGAGGATGGCGCGCACCGCCGCCGCATTGGCCGGCTTGCCGGCGAAGGCGCCGTCCAGATCGACCACATGCAGCCAACCGAAGCCGGCGGCGGCGAAGCTGGCGGCCTGAGCGGCTGGGTCGTCACTATATATCGTGGCGTCGGCCATTTCGCCGCGGCGCAGGCGCACCACCTGGCCGCCCTTGAGGTCGATGGCGGGGTAAAGGGTGAAGGGGGTGCTGCTCATTGGCCCTTGCGCCGTGGCGCCTCCAGCATGCGGTGGTAGAAATGCCCGGCCACGATCTGCCCCCGCACCCGCGCATAGGCCGGGTGGGTGCCCCAGCGTGTATAGCCCAGCGCCTCGAAGATCTGGATGGCGGCGGCCTGGGTTTCCCGCACATCGAGGTTCAGCACCCGGTGGCCCAAAGCTGCGGCGCGCTCCTCCACCGCCCGTACCAGCTTGCGGGCAAGGCCAAAGCCGCGGGCATAGGGCGCGATATAGGCGTGGGTGAGTTGGGCGCCGATGGCCTGCGCCTCATTATAACGGGGCGGGCGGGCGAGTTGGGCGCTGCCCACCACACGGCCATCGAGGCGGGCGAGGAATAATTCCCGCTCGGGCACCAGCAATACGCCGCGAAAATGCCGGGTGAGGGTTTCGCGCTCCTGCGGCTCCAGCCAGCCAAAGCCGCCACCTTCTATAATGGCGGCGTTGGTGGCCTCGCAGAGATCGGTGATGTCGTGCTCGAGCAGCCTCTCGCAGCGTTCCACCGCCACCGCATGGGCGGGGGCCTCGCTCATGGTGCCCAGGCCAGGAAATTGCGCAGGATGGTGAGGCCGGTCATGCCGCTTTTTTCGACATGGAACTGGGTGCCGATGATATTGCCCCGGCCGATCACCGCCGCCACCGGGCCACCGTAATCGGTGGTGGCCAGCAGGTCATCGCCATCGCCGCCGCTCCAGGCATAGGAATGGACGAAATAGCCATGCGCATCGGCGGCGAGGCCGTCAAAAAGCGGATGGTCCTGGCCACGATCGAGCCGGTTCCAGCCCATTTGCGGCAAAGGGAGGGGGGTGCCGTCAGCGGCGCGCGGGTCCATGGGGGCGACCTCGCCAGGGAGCCATGCGAGGCCGGGGGTCACGCCATGTTCCAGGCCGCGCTCGGCCATGAGCTGCATGCCCACGCAAATTCCCAGGAAGGGCCGGCCCTGGAAGCGGCAGAATTCTTCTAACGCCGCCTCCATGCCCGGCAGCGCGGCAAGCCCGGCGCGGCAGGCGGCGAAGGCGCCCTGGCCGGGCAGCACCACACGGTCGGCCGCGCGCAGCAAGGCAGGGTCGCGCGTCACCACCACGCGGGGGGTGAGGCCGGCCATCTCGCCCGCCTTCTCCAGCGCGCGGCTGACGGAGGCGAGATTGCCCGAGCCGGGGTCGATCACCGCCACGATCATGGCTGGAACAGCCCGGCGAGGTTGGGGCGCGCGGCGAGCAGGCGGCGCAGGGCGGCATCGGCATTTTCGGCCACCACCACCGCCTCCAGCCGCCAGCCGCGGCGGGCGAGGGCGGCGCGGCGGGCATCCCGCCCGCATAGCCCGCAGAGCAGGTGAACCGCCACCACCACCGGTGTCGACGCATTGGGGCTGACCACCAGCCCTGCCAGCCCCCACCACCAGACGCCATGGCGGATCAACCAGAGCGGGCCGAAGACCAACGCCCAGAAGGCAAAGCCCTCAGGCATCAGAATCGGTGTCTGGGCGGCGGCCGGCGGCGGCAGATGGACGGAAAAGGCCTGCATCACGCCTCCAGCACACCCTTGGTGGAGGGCACGGTGTCGGGCGCGCGGGGGTCGAGTTCCACGGCCATGCGCAGGGCACGGGCGGCGGCCTTGAAGCAACCCTCGGCGATGTGATGGGCGTTGGAGCCGTGGCGCAGCACGATATGCAGCGCGATACCGGCCTGCATGGCGAAGGCGCGGAAGAATTCCTCGAATAATTCGGTGTCCATCTCGCCGATCTTCTGGGCGGAGAAGGGCACCTGCCAGACCAGGAAGGGCCGGCCGGAAATGTCGATGGCGCATTCGGCCAGCGCCTCATCCATCGGCACCAGGGCCTGGCCATAGCGGCGGATGCCGCGCTTTTCCGCCAGGGCGGCGCGCAGCGCCTGGCCCAGGACAATGCCGCAATCCTCGGTGGTGTGGTGGAAATCGATGTGCAGGTCGCCCGTGGCCTTGAGCATGATGTCGATCATGGCGTGCCGGGCGAGGGCGTGGAGCATGTGGTCCAAAAAGCCCACGCCGGTGGCGATCTCGGCCTGGCCGGTGCCATCGAGGTTGATGCGGGCGTGGATTCGGGTCTCGGCCGTGTTGCGGGTGATCTCGGCCTGGCGGGGGAAGGCGGACTGCATGGGGGCTGATTACGCCTGGGGGCTGCGCTTGGCCACCCTTATGCTATCGGGGGGGCGATGCGCATCTGTCAGATCACCAATGTCGATTTCTCGCTGCGGCATTTCCTGCTGCCGCTGATGCGCGGCGCGCGGGCGCGCGGGCATGAGGTGGTGGGGGTTTGCGCCGAGGGGCCATTGCTCGATTTGCCGCGGGCGGAGGGGTTTCGCATCCATACCCCGCGCTTTGCCCGCAGCCTGAACCCGCTGGCGCAGGGCCGCGCCTTTGCCGAGCTGCGGGGGTTTTTGGCGCGGGAGAAGTTTGATCTCGTGCATGGCCATATGCCGATTTCGGGGCTGCTGGCCCGGGCGGCGGCGCGCAGCGTGGGCACGGCGCATATCGCCTATACCTGCCATGGGTTTCTGTTCAATCAGCCCGGGCCGGCCTGGCGGCGGCAGCTTTCGCTGGCATTGGAGCGCGCGGCAGGGCCAATCACCCACACTTATATGACTGTCAGTGAGGAGGAGGCGGCGGATGCCAAACGCCTGGGCATCCATCGCAACCCCATCGCCATCGGCAATGGCCGGGACCCGGCGATTTTTCGCCCCGATGCCGCGGCGCGGGCGCGGCTGCGGGCGGAACTCGGCGCCGAGGGCTGCGTGGTGATGGGCACGGCGCGGCTGGTGCGGCACAAGGGTTGGCCGGAATTGCTGCTGGCGATGCGCGACCTGCCCGAGGCCACGCTCTGGGTGGTGGGGGAGCGGCTGAGTTCTGACCATGGCGATGATCTGGATGGCGATTTTGCCGAGGCGGCGCGGCTGCTGGGGCCGCGGCTGAAGATGCTGGGCTATCGGCATGATGTGGCGGCGCTGCTGGCGGCGGCGGATATTTTCTGCCTGCCGAGCCATTTCGAAGGGCTGCCGATGAGCATCATCGAGGCGATGCTGGCCGGATTGCCGGTGGTGGCCACCGATATTCGCGGCCCGCGCGAGCAGGTGGTGGATGGGCAGACCGGCTTTCTGGTGCCCGCCGGCGAAGCCGCGCCCCTGGCCCAGGCGCTGGGCCGGCTGGTGGCGGAGCCTGGGCTGCGGGCAAGGCTGGGCGCTGCGGGGCGGGAGCGGGCGCTGGAGCGCTTTGATGAAGCGCGGGTGGTGGGGCGGACGCTGGATGTGTTGGGGCTTTAACAGGTTGCTGAAAGCGCTGATGGGGGAGGAAAAAAGAGCGAAACGGCTTTGCCCTCTCGCGCTCTCCCACCAGGGTCGACATGTATGTCGACGGTTTTCCTGGACCTTTGATTAATTTTTTGTATCAATAACCTAACGAAGGTGGAGGAAACTCGTCGACATACATGTCGACCCTCCTGGGGTGCTCGAGGGGCAAAGCCCCTCGATCTTATGCCCCCTCGCAGCCAGTTTTCAGCCCCCTTCTACCGCGGTGACTGCGCCGTGCGCTGCAGGTTCTGCACCGCAAATCCCTCCCGCGCGGCGATGGCCACGGCCTGTTCGTAATCGGCCGGGGCCATTTCCGTGCTGCGCGAGAGAATCCACAGCACCCGGCGTGAGGGCGAGCCCACCACCGCCCAGCGATAATCCGGATCAAGCCCCAGCACCCAATAATCGCCATGGAAGGGCCAGAAGAAGCTGACCCGCAGCCGGGCATTGTTGCTGCCAGGCACGGGCGTGGCCACCGCCGTGGCCGCCCGCCGGGCGCCGCCTTGCAAGGCGTTGCGGCAGGTGTTCAGCACATCCACCGCGCCATCTGGCCTGGGGGTATAGATGGCTGTTACGTCTTCGCAACGAACATCGGCGCCATCCTGGAAGAAGATCGGCAGCCGCGCCTGTTCGAACCAGGTGCCGAGGTAGCGCGGCACATCCACCGCTTCGACCGTGGCGGGCATGCCGGGCATGGGTTGGGTGGGGGTGAAGCTCTGGCAGCCGCCCAGCGCCAGCAGGCCCAGAATCAGAAAATGCCTCATTGCGGAATACTCCCCTCCGGCAGGGAGAGCACATGCGCATGAATCTGGCCTGCAGTGCAAAGCCAGATGTGTTCACGCTCGGCCAAAATCGTCTGTAATGCGCCGCGCAGGGCGCGCATGCGGTAGGGCTGGCCGATGATATAGGGGTGCAGCGCGATGCCCATCACCTGGGGGATGCCGTCCTTTGTCTGGTCCAGCCGCTCCATCGCGTCATCCACCAGCATGGTGGCGAATTGCGCCACGCCATCCTTGCGGGCGATGATGGCGGGGATGTCATTGGCCTCCTGCGGGTAGGGGATGCTGAGCAGGCGGCCGCTGCGGGTTTTTTTCCACACCGGCATATCGTCCATGCACCAGTTCAGCGAATAGCCATAGCCGCATTCGGCCAGCAGGTCGGGGGTCACATGGCTCTCGGCGATCCAGGGCGAGAGCCAGCCGGCGGGGTGCTTGTAGCCGGCCTGGGTGATGGCGTGGGTGCTCTGAGCGATCAGCGCGCGCTCCTCGGCCTCGGGCAGGGTGGATTGGCGCTCGGCATTGCTGCGGCCATGGCCGGCGAGTTCATCGCCGCGCGCGGCATGGGCGGCGATCAGCGCCGGCGCGTGGTCCAACATGGTGCTGTTGAGCAGCACGGTGGCGGGCAGGCGCAATTCATCGAGCAATTCCAGCAGCCGCCAGGCGCCAACGCGATTGCCATATTCCCGCCAGGCGTAGTTCAGCACATCGGGCTGCGGGCCGCCGGGGGCCAATTCGGCGCCCATGCCCTCGCCGAAGGAGAAATGCTCCAGATTCACCCCCAGATAGAGCGCCAGCTTGGCGCCATTCGGCCAGGACCATTGCGGCCTTCCGGCCCAGGGGTGGTAGGGGAAACGGTCATGGCTGCGGAGCATGGCAATATCCTGAAGGCGTGCTGGTGTTATCTGCCGCCGCCGATGCAGTTTCGCAACATGTTGGCAGGCCGCGCATTCCTCGCGTAACGTGATCGGAATGGGGAAAGCAAAGCCCGAAGCGAGTGCGCCCGTCACGGGCAAATCCGTCCTCGCCGCTGAAACGCGGCGGCTGGGGCGCAGCGCCCTGCTGCCCATTGCCCTGGGCTATGGCGTGGCATTGTGCGGCCTGGCGCAGGCCTGGCTGCTGGCGCGGCTGGTGGCGGGTTTGCTGGGCTATCCGGTGGGTGGCTGGCTGGATCTGGCGGGGGCGGCGGCACTGATGGCGGCCGCGGCGGGGCTGACCGCGCTGCAGGAAATCGCCCAGAGTGCCGCCGGCCGCGCGGCGCGGGCGCATTTGCGGGGGGTGGCCTTTGGCCGGCTGCTCGCACTCGGCCCGGCCGATCAGCGCGCGGCGGGGGAGAAGGCCACCCTGGTGGTTGAGCGCATTGAGGCGCTGGACGGCTATTTTTCGAAATGGATGCCGGCGGCGGCGCTGGCCCTGGCGGTGCCCTGCACCATCATCCTGGTGCTGCTCTTCGTCGATTGGGTCAGCGCCTCGGTGCTGCTGGTGATGGGCATGCTGGTGCCGATTGGCATGGCGGTGGCCGGCATCGGCGCGGCGATGGCCAGTAAGCGGCAATTCGAGGCTTTGGGGAAACTCTCCGGCCGCTTCACCGACAGGGTGCGCGGCATTCCCACCCTGGTGCTGTTCAACCGCGCCGGGGCCGAGGCGGATGGCCTGGCCCGCGCCGCCGAGGAATTGCGCGCGCGCACCATGAAGGTGCTGCGCATCGCCTTTCTCTCCAGCGGGATTTTGGAGCTGCTATCGGCCTTCACCCTCGCCTATCTGGCCTGGCGGCATGGCGCGCTGCTGGGCAATAACCACCCCAACCCGGTGGCGGCGCTGTGGTGCATTCTGCTGGTGCCGGCGTTTTTTCAGCCGCTGCGGATGTTTTCCGGCGCCTATCATGAGGCGCAATCGGCGCGCGGCGCTGCCACGGAATTGGCGCCGCTACTGGCGCCCGCGCCCGCCAGCACCGGGCTTGATCTGGCCGAGGTGCCGCCACGGGTGGCCGTGGTCTTCAGTGAGGTGGTGCTGCGCTATACGGCCGATCGTGCGCCGGCGCTGGATGGGCTGACCTTCTCGGCCGCGGCAGGCGAGACACTGCTGCTGGCCGGGGCATCGGGTTCGGGGAAATCCTCGGCGCTGGCGCTGCTGCTGGGGTTCCGCCGCGCCACTGGTGGGCGGGTGGCGATCAATGGCCAGGATGTGGCGCTGCTCAAGCCCGAGGAATTGCGGCGGATATCGGCCTATATCGGCCAAAAGCCGCATATTTTTGGCGGCAGTATTTTCGACAATATCCGCCTCGCCCAGCCCGAGGCCGACCGCGAGGCGGTGACCGCCGCCGCGCAGGCCGCGCAGGTGATGCAATTTGCCGCCGACCTGCCGCAGGGCCTCGATACCCTGGTGGGCGAGGGCGGCTTTGGCCTCTCGGGCGGGCAGGCGCAGCGTGTGGCGCTGGCCCGCGCTTTTCTGCGCGACGCGCCGCTGGTGCTCATGGATGAACCCACCGCCAGCCTGGACCCGGGCACGGAGGAATTGGTGCTCGATGCCATCCGCAAATTGTGCCTGGGCCGCACCGCCATCATCGCCACCCATTCCGCCGCCGCGCTGCGCGGCTTGCCCGGGCGGGTGCTGACCTTGGAGGCCGGGCGTGCTGCCGGCCGGCGCATGGCAGGGAATTGAGATGATCCGCGACCTTTACCGCGTCTGGGGCTTGTGGCGGGCGCGGGGCGGCTGGCTGTTGATCGGCGTGGCAGTGGCGGTGGCCTCGGCGCTTTCGGCGGTGGCGCTGCTGGCGCTGGCGGGCCAAGGGGTGGCGCAAGGGGTGGCGTTGGGCGGTGGCGCGCTGGCGATTTTGCTGCTGCGGCCCTTGATGCTGGCCCGCCCTGCCCTGCGCTGGGCCGAACGCATGGCCAGCCACGAAGCCACTTTTCGCGCCCTGGCCGATACCCGGGTGTGGTTCTTTCGCCAGATTGCCGCCCGCATGCCCGGCGGGCTGGGCCTGACCGGCACGGGTGATGCGCGCGGGCGCATGGTGGCCGATATCGAGGCACTGGATGGGCTGTATCTGCGCGCCGTGCTGCCGGCGCTGGCGGCGGCTTCGGTGGTGGCGGTGGTGGCCTTGCTGCTGGGGGCCGAGCCCGGGCTGGCGGCGCTGGTGGCCGTACCGCTGGGAGCGGCGCTGCTTCTGCCCTTCTGGCTGGCGCGCGATGCCAGCCGCGCGGCCAATGCGGTGGCGGCGGCGCGCGGCCAGATGAACCGCGCGGCACTCGACCCACTGCTGGGGCTGGCGGAGACGCTCTCCAACCAGGCCGAGCATCGCGCTGCCGCCCGGCTGGCCGAGACGACGGCAGCGATGCATGAGCAGGAGCGGCTGCTGGCCCGGCGCGGGGCGATTGGCGGCGCTTCGGGATTTTTGCTGGGGCAGATGGCCATGCTGGGCGCGCTGGGCTGGGCGCTGGCGCATGGGCCGGGCAGCGGGCTGGCGGTGCTGGGGCTGTTCATGGCCTTGGCGGCGGCGGAAACCCTGGGGCTGGTGCCGCGGGCTGGTACCGCGCTGGCCGCGGCTGGGGCCGCCGCGCGCCGGCTTTTCGCCCTGGCCGATACGCAGCCACGGGTGACAGAGCCCACCGCCCCGGCCGCGATGCCGCCGGGCAATACGCTGCGTTTTGAGGCGGTGGGCTTTGCCTGGTCGGCCGACCGGCCGGTCTTCACCGCGCTCGATCTGGAATGGCGCGAGGGGGAGCGGCTGGCGCTGCTTGGGCCCTCGGGGGCGGGGAAGTCTTCCATTGCGGCGATGGTGCTGAAGCTGGCGGCGCCGCAGGCTGGGCGGATTACCCTAGGCGGCGTGGATCTGGCCAGCCTGCCGGCCGAGAGCGTGCGGGCGCGGATTGCTTGCCTCAGCCAGGATGCGCGGATTTTTGATGCCTCGATCGCCGAGAATTTGCGCATTGCCGCCCCCGAGGCGCCGGATGCGGCGCTGTGGCGGGTGTTGGCGCAGGTGGGGCTGGATGAGCTGGTGCGCGCCTTGCCTGAGGCGCTGAACACGCCCTGCGGCGAGGGCGGTGCGCGCTTCTCCGGCGGTCAGGCCCGGCGGATTGCGCTCGCCCGCGCCTTGCTGCCGGCAACACCGCTCCTGGTGCTGGACGAACCCACCACCGGCCTTGATGCCGAGACCGAGCAGGCCTTTCTGGAAACCCTGGAGGTGGCGACGCGCGGTCGCTCTGTGCTGCTGATCACCCATAAGCTGGTGGGGGTGGAAAAGCCCGATAGGGTGCTGCGGCTGGCGATGGGCCGGGCTTTGCCGGCCGCTGGGTGAGGCGTGCGGCCTCAGGCCGCCGCGCGCACCGCCGCTGCCACCCGCGCCACATCGCCCTCTTCCAGATAGGGGTGCATGGGCAGGCTCATCACCTGATGGCAAAGCGCCTCGCTCACCGGCAGCGGCGGGGCCTGGCCGATTGAACCGGCATGCGCCGCAGCATAGGCCGGCTGGTGGTGCAGCGGCTTGGGGTAATAGACGCCGAAGGGAATGCCGGCGGCCTTCAGCGCCTCCTGCATGCGTGCCCGCGCCGCGGCATCTTCCAGCTTGATGGTGTAGAGGCCCCAGGCATGGCCGGGGATGATCTCGGGCAGGGCGACGGTGCCGGCGAGGTGCTGGGCGTACCAGCCGGCCACGCGGGTGCGGGCGGCCAGTTCCTCGTCAAACAAATCCAGCTTGCAGAGCAGGATGGCGGCTTGCAGCGTGTCGAGGCGGCCATTCATGCCGGTGCGCAGCACTTCGTAGCGGCCGCCGCCCTCGCCATGGGTGCGCAGTGAGCGGTAGAGCG
Organism: Rhodovarius crocodyli; assembly: GCA_945901085.1. Classification (GTDB taxonomy): domain Bacteria; phylum Pseudomonadota; class Alphaproteobacteria; order Acetobacterales; family Acetobacteraceae; genus Rhodovarius; species Rhodovarius crocodyli_A. The sequence goes on from CAMDJV010000005.1 coordinate 104,340, forward strand.
CCGCGCGGTCGGCATCCTGGGTGAGCAGCGCGCCGCCATCGCCGTAGCAGCCCAGGGTTTTGGTGGGGTAGAAGCTCAGCGCCGTGGCGCCGGCGAAGCAGCCCAGCCGCCGCCCGCCGATATCGCCGCCGAAGGCCTGCGCCGCGTCATCGAGTGCGAACATGTTTTTGGCGGCGCAGATCGCCTCGATCGCCGGCCAATCGGCCGGGCGGCCGAAGAGGTCTACGCCCACCACGGCGCGTGGGCGCAGGCGGCCTTCGGCCTCGACGAGAGCGATGCGGCGCTGGAGGTCGGCCAGGTCCATGTTGAAGGTGACCGGGTCGACATCGCAGAAGACCGGTGTGGCGCCCAGGACCAGCGGCACCTCGGCGGTGGCGGTATAGGTGAAGGCGGGGAGGAAGACGGCGTCGCCGCGGCCAATGCCCTCGGCCATCATGGCGATTTGCAGGGCATCGGTGCCGGAGGAGACGCCCACCGCATGGCCGCAGCCGGCGAAGGCGGCGAGCCGCTCCTCCAGCTCCACCACCTCAGGGCCATTGATGAAACGGCCGGAGGAGAGGACATGGGCGATGCGGGCATCGAGCTTGGCACGGATCAGCGATTGCTGCGCCTGCATGTCGAACAATGCGATGGGCTTTTGGGGCATGTCGTTCATGATAAGGGGTCTCGGCCAGCGCGCCGCGTCGATCAAGCCCCCCCGGGGTCAGGTTTCATGTCGGGTTGTGACATTTGCCTGAAGCTTGGGCTATCGCTGCTGCTCCGCCTGCCGGGCGGGCGCTGCTGCCTCATGGGTAAATTCCGGCACCAGCCGTCCCAACTGCGCCAGGGCCAGCTTGGCGTTGCCGCCATGCGCCAGGGCGGCCATTTCATCCATCGCGCGCCCCACCAGGGCCGAATCGCCGGTGCGCGGCGCGGCCATCAGCAGGCCAGGATAGGGGGTAGCGCGGGGCGGTTCCTGGCCGTGGAAGAGTTCTTCATAGAGCTTCTCGCCCGGGCGCAGGCCGGTGAAGCGGATTTCCACATCCTCATCCGGCCGCAGCCCGGCCAGGCGGATCATCCGCCGCGCCAGATCCACGATTTTCACCGGCTGGCCCATATCGAGCACGAAAATCCCGCCATCGCGCAGCTCGGGCAGGTTGCTCGCCGCTTCGCCCGTGCCGACCACGGCGGCTTGCAGCACCAACCCCACCGCCTCGCGCACCGTCATGAAATAGCGCCGCATATCGGGGTGGGTGACGGTGAGCGGCCCACCGCGCTCCAATTGCCGGCGGAACAGCGGCACCACCGAGCCGGTGCTGCCCAGCACATTGCCGAAGCGCACGGTGATGCAGCGCATCGCCCCTTCGCGCTGGCCATCGAGGTCCAGCGCCTGACAATACATTTCCGCCAGCCGCTTGGAGGCGCCCATGACTGAGGTGGGGTTCACCGCCTTGTCGGTGGAAATGAACACCATGGCCTGGCAGCCCACCGCGCGGGCGGCATCGGCCACGATGCGGGTGCCCTGGGCATTGGTCAGCAGGCCCTCCAGCGGGTCGGCCTCCACCATCGGCACGTGTTTCAGGGCGGCGGCGTGGAAGACGAGTTCGGGCCGTACATCCTCCATCAGCCGGCGGATGCGCGCGGCGTCCCGCACATCGGCCAGCATGGCGCGGCGGGGCAATTCGGGGTGGCGTTCGCGCAGCTCCAGGTCGATTTCGTAGAGCACGTATTCGCCGTGATCGAGCAGCGTCAGGCTGGAAGGGCCCAGCGCCGCCACCTGTCGGGCCAATTCGCCGCCGATGGTGCCGCCCGCGCCGGTGACCAGCACGCGGCGGCCCTGCACGAGGCGGGCCATGCCCTCACGGTCCAGCGGCACTTGCGGGCGGTCGAGCAATTCCTCGATGGCGACGGGGCGCAGTTCGACCCGGGCGGTCTCCTCCGGCCGATTGGCGACGCCCAAAAGTGTGGGCTGCGGCGCGCGCTTGACCGGGATGCCATGCCTGTCGGCGGCATCGAGCAGGGTTTCCAGTGCGGGGCCCTGCACCTCGGCCCCGGCCAGAACCAGCAGCGTGGGCAGCCGGCCTTCATTGCGCATGGCCTCAAGCACCGCGCTGGCATCCTCCACCGCGCCCAGGATGGGGTGGCCCTGGATGCGGCGGCCGGCCTGGCGCGAACGCTGGGTGAGAATGCCCAGCACCCGGTAATGCGCCTGTCGCTCGCGCGCCGCGGCGCGGATGAAAAGATCCGCCGCTTCGGCGCCGCCGGCCACCAGCACTTCGGTGCCGGCCGCGAGTGGCGAGACGCGGCGCTGGGTGAGGGCGCGGGTGGCGGCGCGCGCGCCTCCCAGGCAGGCGGTCAGCACCAGCAGATGCAACAGCGGGAAGGCGGGGTGGGGCGGCTGCCAGGCGCCGGCCAGCAGCAGCCCTGCGGCAAAAAGCAGCGCGCCCAGGCCGGCCGCGGCGAGCACCGCCCCGGCATCAGCCAGGCCGGCGAAGCGCCAATATTGCCGGGGCAGCCCCAGCGGCCAGCCGGCCAGCAGCAGGCTGGCCACCGCCAGCGGTAGGGCGAGGAGCCACCACGCCCCCGGCGGCGCATCGGCCACGCCGAGCCAGAGCGCCAGCGGCAGGGCGAGCGCAGCCAGGGCCGCGTCCAGCAGGCAATTCAGCAATATCCGGCGTGGGGCGCTCTTGGCCATGGCCTGCTATAGGGCCGGGTGCGCGGCGCTGCCAAGCAGTCTGGTGTACAGAGCGCAGAGTGTCTCGGCCTCACCCGCCCAGCCGAAGCGGCCCAGCGCCGCCGCGCGCCCTGCCTCGCCCATGGCGGCGCGCGCTGCCGGGTCGGCCAGGGTGGTGATGGCGGCGGCGATGGCGGCGGGGCTGGTCACATCCACCAGCAGCCCGCAGCCGGCCTCGCGCACCATGGCGGCCAATTCGGCGGCGAAATCCGGCGCGATGACCGGCAGCCCGGCCAGCATGCCATCGGCCAGCTTATGCGGCAGGGCCAGGCGATGATTGTCATCCCCCGGCTGGAACAGCACGAGGTTGATATCGGCACAGGCCGCCAGCCGCGCCATCTCGTCCGGCGGCAGCCAGCCGCGGAAGGAAATGCGAGGGCGCAGGCCGCGTTGCTCGGCCTCGGTGAAGAAATCGGCCTCGCTGCCATCGGTGAAGCGGCCGGCGATGACCAGTTCGGTGTCCCAGGGCGAGAGTGCCAGGGCGGCCAGCATCTGCGGCCAGCCGCGGGCGCGGGAGAGGGCGCCGAGATGCAGGAGTTTGAGCGGCCCCGGGGCATGGCGGCGCGGCGGGGTGGTGGATGCCAGGGCGTAATTGCGCACCGGCACGCAATCGCGGCGGTAATCCGTCGCCAGGCCATCCTTGGCAACCACCATGGCATCCGCCCGCTGCGCCATGGCCCGGCAGCCCAGGCGCAGCATGAATCGCGCCACGGGCCGCAGCGGCGGCGGCAGGCGCTGATCCAGCCGGCTTGGGTAATGCTCATGCACATCGAGCACCACGCGCGCGGGCGCGCGGGCCAGCAGGGCGGCGAGCCAGGCATCGGGCTCATGCGCCATGATGGCGCGCGGCTGGATGCGCCGGGCCAACCGCGCCAGACGGGGAATATTGCGGATGCGCCCCCACCAGCCGGGGCGGCGGGCATAGGTGCTGATCGAGACGCCCGCCATCTCCGCCGGCGCATCCGGCATGGTGGGGCAGAGATGGGTGACCCGCCAGCCCGCAGCCGCCAGGGCAGCGCCCTGCTTACGCATAATCCGCACATCATCGGGCGGATGCGCCGCCGAGAGCATGAGGATATCAACCGGCAAGGGCGACGGCCTCCACCACCTTGCAGAAGCTGGCACTGTGCAGCCGCCTGTCCCAGCGGCGGATCGCCTGCTGGCGCGCGGCGCGGCCCATGGCTTCGCGGCGGGGGCGATCCATCGCGACCTCACGCAGCGCCGCCGCCAGCGCCGCCGCGTCATCCGGCGGCACCACCAGGCCTGAGGGGCCTGCCTCGATGACCCGGGCGGCATGGCCGGGCACATTGCCGATGATGGGCAGGCCGGCGGCGCAGAAATCCATCAATTTGTTGGGGGCGATGTATTCTGCAAACTCCGCCACCGGCGCCAGCAGGAACAGGCCGATCTGCGCCCCGGCCAGCAGCCTCGCCAGATCAGGCTTGGGCATGGGCGCGAGGAAGGTGAGGTTGGCCAGCCCCTCGGCGGTGGCGCGGGCTATCAGGCGGGGCTTTTCCGAACCCTCACCCACCAGAATGATCCGTATGGGCAGCGGGCGCAGCAGCGCCGCCGCGGCGATCACCACATCGAGGCCATTGGCCCGGCCATGCGCGCCGGCATAGACCGCCAGCACCTCATGGCTGCGCGCCTTATCAGGCCGCCAGGGGGCGATCTGCGGGCCGAACAGGTCGAGATCGGCGCCATTGGGAATAACCTGCACCTGGCGCGCGCCGCGGGCCTGGGCGGTCTCGGCCATGCCTGGGCTGAGGGCGATGACGGTGGCGGCCCGGCGGCAGGCGGCATTGGCCAGGGCTTCCATCGCCCAGAGCAGCGGCGCGGGCACGCCGCCCATGGCGCGCGGCAATTCCGGCCATGGGTCACGAATTTCGAACACGAAGGGCGCGCGGGCGGCCAGGGCCGGCAGCGCCACGCTCAGCGGTGTGGAGGAGGCGATGATGACATCCCACCGCTCAGCCCGGGCGAGCCAGGTGGCGCGTGCGGCATAATGCAGGAAGGCCAGCAGCCTCGCACCCAGGCCCATGGCATTGCGATAGGCTATATCGAATTCCACCACCCGGATGCCATGCACCACGCCCTCGCGCCGGCCGTGGCGGAAGGCGCCATCCAGCCCGGTATTGGCGCCATCGAAGCGCCCACAGGCCATGGTCACCCGGTGGCCGCGCTGGGCCAGGGCGCGCGCCATGGCATGGCTCCGGGTGGCCGTGCTGCCGGCTGGGGTGGAGAAATGCTGGTGGAGGTAGAGGATTTTCAGGCGCGAAAGCAGCGCCGTATCACGGCGATGACTCTGTTCTGGTCCTGCGGGCTGAGGCTGCTGCCCGATGGCAGGCACAGCCCCTGCTCGAACATCGTGGCCGCCACCTCACCACCCGCCTGCGGTGCGGTGCGGAAGGCGGGTTGCAGATTCAGCGGCTTCCACACCGGGCGGCTTTCAATCTGTTCGGCGGCCAGCGCGCGGCGGATGGTCTCGCGATCCACCCAGGCTTCGGAGGGGTCGAGCCGGATCACGGTCAGCCAGCGGTTGCTGCGCGCCCAATTCGGCTCGCCGATGAAGCGCATGCCCGGCAGGTCATGCAGCGCGGCGCGGTAGCGGGCATGGATGGCGCGGCGCGCATCCACCCGGGCCTGCAGCGCCGTGATCTGCGCCAGGCCAATCGCCGCCAGCACCGAGGACATGGCGTAGGAATAGCCCACCTCCTCATGCTGGTAATGCGGTGCGGCCTCCTTCGCCTGGCTGGCGAGTTGGCGGGCGCGGGCGATGAGCCCCGCATCCTCACTCGCCAGCGCGCCGCCGCCGCCGGCGGTGATGATCTTATTGCCATTGAAGCTGATGGCCATCAGCCGTGCATCAGCACCGGCATGGCGGCCATGCTGGATGGCGCCCAGGCTTTCCGCGCTGTCGCTGAGCACCGGCACGCCCCAATGGGCGCAGGCCTCCACAATGGCCGGCATATCGGCCGGCTGGCCGTAAAGATCGACCGGCACCACCACCCGGGGCAGCCGGCCGCGCCGCGCGGCGGCGGCGAGTTCGCGGCGCAGCAGGTCCACATCCATCGTCCAGGTATCGGGCGTGACGTCGAGAAAGCGCGGTGTCGCGCCCATTTGCACCGCGGGGCCGATGGAGGCGACGAAGGTGAGCGCGCTGGTCCAGACCTCATCGCCGGGGCAGACGCCGAGCAACTGAAAGCCCAGATGCAGCGCCGCCGTGCCGGAGGTGACGGCGGCGACATGGGGGATGCCGATGGCGCGGGCGATGGCTTGTTCGAAGGCGATGGGAACCGGCCCGGCGGGCGCGACCCAGCCGGAATCCAACATGGCCTGCAGCGCATCCAATTCACCACCGGCGAGATGCGGCGGGGAAAGAAACACCCTGCGATGTTGGGCAGCCGGCACTGCCATGCCGAGCGGTGCCACGCCTGGCTGCGCAGCCGGAAAGGCCGTCATGGCCGGGGAGGTAGGGGAGCAGAGCATATCCAAACCTCAATCTACAACTGGAGGTTACGCATAGCGCTCAGGATTCGCGCAAGTAAAATTGCGCGTCAAAGATGCATGAATCGTGAAATCGCAACTTCTGGGAGTATTTTTTAGGGCACTGTCGCGCCTTGCGGCTTTGCAAGGGGAGAGCGTGAGAGCGCGGAACTTGTATCACAGCTGCAGTCGTGCCGGACTCCCAGGGTATCAACCGAGGTTAACTCAGGCATCGCAAAAAGGGGGTGACATACAATTGGATCCTATGCATTTTTGGGCAAGGCTGCGCCCAAACGCAATCGCGCTTATTGAAAGCAGCGATGCTGGAACCAGAGCGCCAGAGCATCATCCGTTCAAACCGAATCGTTTGAGCGGATAAAGATGCTAGACAAACAGAAGCTTAGAGCCTGTGCAGTGAGCCCAGGCGAAGGGAACAGGCTCTAAGGCGAGACGGCGTTGTTGCGGGCGGCCGAGTGGCCTGCCCACCAGAACCCCGTCAGATCAGAGGCGGAAGGCCTGGCGCGCCAGCAGGCGCCAAGTCGTGCCTTGCTTCTTCCACATCTGAAGCACGCCAATATTCACCGGCGTGATCCTTCCGCCGCCCGTGGTGTGGCCCACGAAGCTGTGCCGCACGATCGCATCCTCGCCCACGACCGAGATCGTCTGGTTGGAGATCGTGATCTCGCCGAAGGGATTGCGACGCTCGACGAGGACGGCCACGAACTGCTCCTTCGTCTCGATGCGCCCGGCCGAATGGCCATAGCTCAGCGCATCATGCGCCAGTGCCTCAAGCGCCGCGCGCTCGGGGTTGAGCATGGCGCGCGTCAGCGCCTCAACGGCGGCGGCGACAGCGCGTTCATCGGCGGATTGCGCTGCGGCAGGCTTGGTCGCGACGAGGATGGCGGCGCCACCCAGCGCCGCCAGATGGCGACGGTTCATGTTATCCTCCCTGGCCGGTTGGTTCCGGCCAGCGCGCAGGCTATACGCCTTCGCGCCGATAAACCAGCACCGCGCGCCGATCACGCGGAGGGCGAAGGGCAGCAGAAATTGAAGTCATCCTCGCAGGTCGCTGAGACACCGCGGCCGCCGCAACTTCGTTGAGCACATCCTCGCCCGCGTCGGCGCAAGCGTCCATAATCGCTGGTCGAGTGTCTTGCCGGCGAAATAAAGATGCCGATGGGCTCGTCAATCATCCACGCGAGCGAGCCATCGGCTAGGTTTATTCGGTGTTCTACCGCGTCCTGGCAGAAGGGTGGAGCGTTTCCAGGGGACCCGCATCAAGCTGCGCAAGAATACGCTTCAATGCTTCGATGTTGTTTTCGTCTTCGGCGCTCTCGAGCGCTTCGTGCAGCACCGCGCGGATGTCGTCAGCGCTGACAAGCTCCATCTCCCAATTGGGATACAGACGTGCGCGCTTCTCCACGCTCTGCTCCAGCGTGACGATATCGTGATGGCGCGGATCGCCATGCAGGCTCGCGGCCAGCTTCTCCACCTGACCGGGCGGGCCCTCGATCCATTGGAAGAAGACGCCGCTGCCGAAAACCAACACCCCGGTGATCTCGCGGGCAGCATTGCTGCTTTTAGACCACTCGATGATGCGCTCGACCACGGCGGCGTCGACGCCTTCGGCGGCACGGCTGCAGTATACGAAAGTCGCAAGGATGGGCGCTGCGTAGTCTGAGTCAGCGTCGCGTGGAAAGCCGAATTCATCATACATGGGTCAGCTCGCTTTTGATATGTCGGGCTGGCCGTGGCAACCGCTGCGCCAGGTTAAGGCTAGCGCCTGTTTCCTTCGCCTCGGCTGAACGCACAGGCTCTAAGCCTTTGTTTGTCGAGCATCATCCGTTCAAACAATTCCGTTTGAACGGATGATGCCCTGAAGAAACTTCAAGAGGGCAAAGCTCTCTCGTTCTTTGCCTTCCCCACCAACCGCGATCCCCGCCTCAGCGCGGCTCGCGCGGCCAGTTGATCCGCGGCTCGGTGCGGCCTGTGCTGGGGGTTCGGCTCTCACTCGCCCGCGGCGCGCTTGGCATGTCCAGATCATCCATGATCAGCGGCCGGCGGGGGCCATCGGCCAGGCGGGCGGAGATGGCGCGCAATTCGGCCTGCGCCTCATCAAGCTGCGCCTCGATCGATTCCAGCCGTGATTTCACGCCAAAGACCGAAAACGGCATCACCAGGAAACACAATATCAGCAAGGCCAGCGCCAGCGCGGCCAGGAGGCCGGTCCAGCCCGGCAGGCCGGGGATGGTCAGCGCGGCAATGATGGCTTCTGGGTTCATCCGCCGGTCACACTCATATGGCGGGCCACCGCGGCAGGGCGGGCGCGCTCGATGACGAAATCATGTCCCTTCGGCTTGCGGCTGATTGCCTCACGGATGGCGGCTTGCAGCGCCACATCATCAAGGCCAGCGCGCAGCACCGGGCGAAGATCGGCCGCATCCTCCTGGCCCAGGCACATATAGAGCGTGCCGGTGCAGGTCAGCCGCACGCGGTTGCAACTCTCGCAGAAATTATGGCTGAGCGGGGTGATGAAGCCGATGCGCGTGCCGGTCTCGGCCACATCGAAATACCGCGCCGGGCCGCCAGTGGCGTAGCCGCTTTCGCTCAGGCTCCAATTCAGCCGCAGCCGGGCGCGCACCACATCGAGCGAGAGGTAACGGTCGGTCCTGTCCTCCGCCACCTCGCCCATCGGCATGGTTTCGATCAGGCAGAGGTCAAAGCCATGGCGGCCGCACCATTCCACCATGCGGTCAAATTCATGCTCATTGAGGCCACGCAGGGCGACGGCGTTGATCTTGATCCGCAGGCCGGCGGCTTTGGCGGCCATGATGCCATCCTGCACCTGGGCCAGATCGCCCCAGCGTGTGGCGGCGCGAAAACCCTCGGGGTCCAGCGTGTCCATGCTGACATTGACCCGCTTGACCCCGGCGCGAACCAGGCCCTCGGCGTGTTTTGCCAATTGGGTGCCATTGGTGGTGAGGGTGAGTTCCTCGAGCCCGGCGGGGCCGATGCGCCGGCCCAGCGCCTCGACCAGCGACATGACATTGCGCCGCACCAGCGGCTCGCCCCCAGTCAGGCGGATTTTCTTCACGCCCATGGTGATGAAGGCACCGCAGAGGCGTTCCAGCTCCTCCAGCGTCAAAACCTCGGCCTTGGGCAGGAAAGTCATTTCCTCGGCCATGCAATAGACGCAACGCAGGTCACAGCGATCCGTCACGGAGACGCGCAGATAGCTGATGTGCCTGCCAAAGGGATCGATCATGGTGATGATTTGGGACGGCATGGGGCCTCTGCGCAAGCCCCCGGCTGGACATGAGGCCAAGCCGGGTTAGCGTGGCGCGAATCACCCAAGGAGTTCTGCCATGCCGGCATTGTCGCGTTTCAAGGTTCTCGATCTCACCCGCGTGCGCGCGGGCCCCACCTGCGTGCGGCAATTGGCCGATTGGGGGGCCGATGTGATCAAGGTGGAAATGCCCGAGGGGCTGGATGCGGGCGACCCGATGGGCGGCCCGCGCATGGGCCCGGATTTCCAGAACCTGCACCGCAACAAGCGCGGCCTGACGCTGAACCTGAAATCGCCCGAGGGCGTGGCCATCTTCAAGAAGCTGGTCGAGAACGCCGATGTGGTGGTGGAAAATTACCGCCCGGATGTGAAGCACCGGCTGGGCGTGGATTATGCCGCGCTTTCCGCCATCAATCCCAAGCTGGTCTATGCCTCGATCTCCGGCTTTGGCCAGGATGGGCCCTATGCCGGCCGGCCGGGCTTTGACCAGATCGCCCAGGGCATGGGTGGGCTGATGTCCATCACCGGCGAGCCTGGCAAGGGCCCGATGCGGGTGGGCATTCCGGTGGCCGATCTCTGCGCCGGGCTATTTGCCGCCATGGGCATTCTCACCGCGCTGCTGGAGCGGGAAACCTCCGGCCAGGGGCAATGGGTGCAGACCAGCCTGTTGCAGGCCCAGGCCTTCATGCTGGATTTCCAGGCGGCGCGCTGGCTGATGGCCGGCGATATCCCTAAGCAGGCCGGCAATGACCACCCGACCTCCATCCCCACCGGCGTCTTCACCACCGCCGATGGCGCGATGAACATCGCCGCCACCGGCCAGGCGATCTATTCCCGCTTCGTCAAGGTGATGGGCCACCCGGAATGGCTGGAGGATGAGCGCTTCGCCACCTCCAGCGCACGCTCGAAGAACCGCCACGCGCTCAATGCGCTGATCGACGAGGCGACGCGCACCAACACCACCGCGTATTGGGTGGAGACGATGAACGCGGCCGGCGTGCCCTGCGGGCCGATCAACAATATGCAGCAGGTCTTCGAGGATGCGCAGGTGCAGCATCTGGGCATCGCCCAGGCGCTGGGCGAGACGACCTATCTCGGCCAGCCCTTCACCCTCTCGCGCACCGCCTCTGCCATCACCTCCCACCCGCCGGCGATTGGCGAGCACAGTGCGGCGATCCTGGCCGAGGCGGGTTATAGCGCTGAGCAGATTGCCGATTTCCAAGCCAGGCAGATCGTCTGATGCGGCGGAGGGCGCTGCTGGCGGGGCTTGCAGCGCCCGGGCTGGCCGGGGCGCAATGGGCGCCCTCGCGGCCCATTCGCATTGTCGTGGGCTTCTCCGCCGGCGGCGGCACGGATATCACCATCCGGGCAATGACGGCCCGGCTGCAGGCCTCACTCGGCCAGCCGGTGGTTGTGGAGAACAAGCCCGGCGCCTCGGGTAATCTGGCCAGCGAGATGGTGCTGCGCGCACCCCCTGATGGCCATACGCTGCTGATGGGCACCATCGCCGCCCTGGCGCTGAACCCCACGCTGTTCCGTAATCTGGGCTTTGACCCGCGGGTGGATTTCTCGCCGATCAGCCTGGCCGGCGATATCCTCAACCTCTTCGTCTGCGCCCCGGACAAGCCCTTTGCTGATTTCACTGGCCTGCTGGCGGCGGCGCGGGCGCGGCCGGATACGCTGAGCAATGGTCATTCCGGCGTGGGCGGCACCGGGCATCTGGCGGGCTGCCTGCTCGATTCCATGGCGGGTATTCAGACCATCCAGGTGAGTTATCGCGGCGGCGGCGCGCTGATTGCCGATATCATCTCAGGCAAGGTGGATTTCTCCTGCGCCACGGCCAGCACCACCCTGCCGCATATCGAGAGCGGGCGGCTGCGCGCCCTGGCCGCGCCGACCCCCAGCCGCAGCCCGCTGCTGCCCCATACGCCCGCGGTAGCAGAAACCCTGCCGGGCTACGCGGTGGCCAATTGGAACGCGCTGGTGGGCCCGCGCGGCATGGCGCCCGCGGTGGTGGCGCGGCTGAATACGGCGATGCGCGAGGCGCTGGCCGACCCGGAAGTGGCGGGCAATCTGCGCCGCCATGGGGTGGAGCCAGCGCCGAGCTCGCCCGAGGAGCTGTCGCGCTTCATCCGCGAGGAGACGGATAAATGGGCGCCGGTGATCCGCGCCATCGGTGCTACGGTCGATTAACAGGCCGGTGAAATCCGCTGAGGGCGTAGGAAAAAAGAGCGAAAGGGCTTTGCTATCTCGCGCTCTCCCACCAGGGTCGACATATATGTCGACGATTTTCCTGGACCTTTGATTGGTTATTTATATCAATAATCAACCGAAGGTGGAGGAAACTGAGTTTCCTCCTGGGGTGCTCGAGGGGCAAAGCCCCTCGATCTTACTTTCACTCCCTACTCGTTTTGAGCAGCCAGCTAAACGCCAAGCATTCCCCGCCCCGGCACTGCCGCCAGCAGGCTTTTGGTATAGGCATGTGCGGGTTGTTCGAAGACCTGGCCGATCGGCCCCGCCTCCACCACCAACCCGTTCTGCATCACCGCCACCTCGTCACAGAGTTGCGCCGCCACCCGCAGGTCGTGGGTGATGAAGAGGATGGAGAGGCCGAGGCGGGCCTGCAATTCGCGCAGCAATGTCAGCACCTGCGCCTGCACGCTCACATCGAGGGCGGAGACCGGTTCATCGGCCACCAGCACCTCGGGCTTCATGGCCAGCGCCCGGGCGATGCCGATGCGCTGGCGCTGGCCGCCGGAGAATTCGTGCGGAAAGCGGGCCAGGGCCGAGGGTTCGAGGCCGACCAGGGCGAAGAGTTCGGCGGCCTCGGCGAGTGCTTTCGCCCGTGCGGTCCCGGCAGCGATGGGCCCTTGGGCCACTTGGTCGCCGACTTTGCGGCGGGGGTTGAGCGAGGCGTAGGGGTCCTGGAAGACCATTTGCACCAGATGGGCGGCGGCCTGGCGGGCGCGGGGCAGGGGGCGGCCGGCGATGCGGATCTCTCCGCCATCAAAGCCCAGCAGCCCCACGGCGCAGCGCGCCAGGGTGGATTTGCCTGAGCCGCTTTCGCCCACAATACCGAGGGTGGAGCCACGGTGCAGGGTGAGCGAGACGCCATCCAGCGCGCGGGCGGCGCGGCGGCGGCGGAAAATCCCGGCCGGGCGATAGGTTTTGCCGAGGTTGTGGATTTCCAACACCGCCTCGGGCGAGATTTCTCGCGCGGGAGGGGCGCGCAGGCCGGGCACGGCGGCGAGCAGGCGGCGGGTATAGTCATGGCTGGGGGCGGTCAGCACCTGCTTCACGCTGCCCTGTTCCACCACCACGCCCTGCTGCATCACAGCGACGCGGTCAGCGATTTCGGCCACCACGCCGAAATCATGGGTGATGAAAAGCACGGCGGTGCCGCGGCGGCGCTGGAGTTCGCGGATCAGGGTGAGGATTTGCGCCTGGGTGGTGACGTCCAGCGCGGTGGTCGGTTCGTCGCAGATCAGCAATTCGGGTTCGAGGGCGAGCGCCATGGCGATCATCACGCGCTGGCGCTGGCCGCCGGACAGCTCATGTGGATAGGCGCGCAGCGCGCCCTCGGGGTCCGGCAGGGCCACCTCGCGCAATGCGGCCAGGCTGCGTTCGGCGATTTGCTCGGCCGGCAGGTCGGTATGGGTGCGCCACATTTCGGCGAGTTGGTCGCCCACTGCCATCAGCGGGTTCAGCGCCGTCATCGGTTCCTGGAAGACCATGGCAATGCGCCGGCCGCGCAGGCGGCGCAGCGCCTCATCGGGCAGGCTGGCAAGGTCGGTCTCACCCAGCATGACGCGGCCGCCTTCGACGCGCACGCCCGGCGCCATGAGGCGCATGATGGTGGTGGCGGTGACGGATTTGCCCGAGCCGCTCTCACCCACCACGCAGAGGATTTCGCCCGGCGCGATGCTGAGCGAGAC
>CAMDJV010000006.1 GCA_945901085.1 Rhodovarius crocodyli
AATGATATTCACTGCGTCACCGCTTGGTCGCGCTATGATAATCGCTGGTCGGGGGTGGGGGCGCTCACGCTGCTGAACCTGGTGCAGCCCATGGCCGAGGCCAGCCATGTGGTGTTCCACTCCTATGATGGCTACACCACCAACCTGCCGCTGGAGGCCTGGGCCCGGCCGGAGAATTTGGTGGCCACGCATTGGAATGGCGCGTCGCTCGACCGGGTGCATGGCGGCCCGGCGCGGATTGTGGTGCCGCATTTGTATTTCTGGAAATCGGCGAAATGGATCACCCGGATCGAATTGCTGGCCGAGGATCGCCCCGGTTTTTGGGAGGTGCGCGGCTACCACAACAATGCCGACCCATGGACGGAGGAGCGTTATGGTTGAGCGCCGCCTTTTGCTGGCCGGCGCGGCCGCGCTGATGGCCGAGCCTGCCGCTGCCGCTGGCCTTCGCGATTTTTCCATCACCCGGCTGGAGGGGGGCACGCTGCCGCTGGCCGAGTTTGCCGGGCGCGTGGTGCTGGTGGTCAATACCGCCAGTTTCTGCGGCTATACCCACCAATATGCCGCTTTGCAGGCGCTGCATGACCGTTACGAGGCGCGGGGCCTGGTGGTGCTGGGTGTGCCCAGCAATGATTTCAATCAGGAAAGTGCGGATAATCAGCGCATTCGCGCATTTTGCGATGGGATGTTTGGCATCACCTTTCCCATGGCCGGGCTTTCGGTGGTGCGGGGCGGGCGGGCAGTGCCGCTGTATCAATGGCTGGCCGCCCAGGCGGGCGGGCCGCCGCGGTGGAATTTCCACAAATATCTGGTGGCCAGGGATGGGGTGCGGGTGAGCGCCTTCGCCACCCAGGTGGAGCCGCAGGCACCGCAATTGCTGCGCGCCATTGAGGCGGCCTTGGCGGTGCAGGCTGGCTGAACCCATCCTCATCGGCATTGGCGCCAATCTGCCCGGCCCTGATGGCGCAGCACCCTTGGCCACATGCCGGGCGGCGGCGGCGGCTTTGGATGGCCTGGCCGGCTTGCGGCTGATGGCGCTCTCGCGCTGGTGGGAGAGCGCGCCCATCCCGCCGCTGCCCGGCGCGCCGTGGTTCGTCAATGGTGTGGCCAGGCTGGCCGGGGAGGCCGAGCCCGAGGCCTTACTGGCGGCGCTGCATGCCATCGAGGCGCGGTTTGATCGCGCCCGGCCTTACCCCAATGCGCCGCGCACGCTGGATTTGGACCTGCTGGCGATGGGCGATTTGCGGCGGGACGGCGCGCTCATTCTGCCGCATCCGCGGCTGCATTTGCGCCATTTCGTGTTGCAGCCGCTGCTGGAGGTGGCGCCGGGTTGGCGGCATCCGGTGCTGGGAGACGCGGCGGGCCTGCTGGCGGTGCTGCCGGAACAGGCGTTGCGCCCGCTCTGACGCCCGGCCAACGGTTCAGCAGGGCGGGAAATCAAACCCCTCCAGCCGGCATTCCGCTGACTCGCCACCGCCGAACAGCCGTGTAGCCAAGCTGCGTTTGCGCAATTCCATCACCAGCCGCGCTCCGCCCTGGATGCCCGCGATGGTCACCACATTGGGGCCAGGCAGCAGCACATGCTCTTGCATGTGGCTGGCTCTGATCTGCAAGTTCAGCGGGCCGGGGCCTGGATTGTGCAAATGCATCACCAATGCCAGCTCCCGGGGCAGGGCGCCGAAGCGCATTGTGGCATCGGCGGTCAGGGTCAATCCGCCCGTCCCATCGGCGGTGATCCCTTCGCTTTCGGCCAGCGCCTGCAGCCATGCCATGCCGTGCAGCGCCCGCCACCGGCCGGCCAGCACCTGGCCCAAAGTGGGGTCGAGCACATTCTCGACAATGGGTTCGAGCCCGGCCAGGGCCAGGCAGCGGCGGATGAAATCCAAGCTGAAGCCGCTTTCGAACCAGCCATGCTTGCGCATGACATAAAGCGATTCCCCGTCCAGCCGCAGGCCCCAATGCGGCCACCAATGGGCCTGCACCGGCTCGCCCGCCATCAGGATATGGCAGCCGGGATCCTTGTTGAGGGTGGTGGCGAAGCGGCGCAGCACCTCCCATGGCCGCAGCGCGTGATGCAGGCATTCATAGAACAGCACCTGGTCCACCGGATGGGCGGGGCCCCAGTGATCGAATTCGCCAATATGGGCGGTGATAGGCAGGCCAAGCCTGGCGGCACGGCGGTTCACCAGAGCGACGAATTGCGGGTTGATGTCCATGGCGACCACCTGCAAGCCCGCCTGGGCCATGAATTCCGATGACAGGCCCCAGCCGCAGCCCATATCGAGCAGCATGGAGCCGCGCCTGGGATCGGCCAGCCGCAGCACGCTCAGCAGACGTGTCAGGTGATCGGAGAATGGTTTGGGGAACCAGTGATCATAGGCGTTGGGCGCGGCGACATGGCGGTCTATATCGATGTCCACCTGTTCATTGGCGGCCTGGTCCAGGCCGCGACCGGAAATTTCACGATGCAGATCAAGCTGCTGCTGCAGCCATTGCGGCCCGAAGGGGTCCAGGCTGGTATCGGGGCTGGTGGCGGGTTGGTAGTGAGCGCGGTCAAGCATCGCGCGGGCAGCCGGATGGCCAGGACCGCCCAAGGCATCAATGCGCCTGACGAAGCAATCGAGGTTATCTGCCGTCAGTGAAATCATATCATTCATTCTTGGGATATTATTGCCGAATTGCAGCGATTGGCAAACTTATGGCGCAACTGCCAGCTGCTTGCCTTTCCACCCCGCCATGGCTATCTGAAGGTTTACGCGGCCCCGGAGTTGAACGGGGCGCGATCTCTTTGCCCAGGAGCACATATGGCCCGCGTTACCGTCGAGGATTGCATCCTTCAGGTCCCCAACCGCTTCGACCTCGTGCTCTACGCTGCCCAGCGCGCCCGCAATATCAGCCGCGGCGAAACGCTGACCCTGGACCGCGACAATGACAAGAACCCGGTGGTGGCGCTGCGCGAAATCGCCGAGCAAACCGTGGGACTGCCCAATCTCGAAGCTGATCTGGTGAAGAGCCTGTCCCGCGCGCCGGAGCCAGAGCCGGTCGAGGACGAGGTGATGGACCTCATCGCCACCGACGAGAATATCTTTGGCGTTATGGACGTCAACGAAGAGATGCCGGGCGGCGAAGAGCCGGTGGATATCGAAGCCGCGATCGGCGCCGAACTCTTCGGCGAGGAATAAGGCGGGGCCTTGGCGCCCAGGAAGCACCCCACCCACAGCCCGGCCCCGCAAGCGCCGGAGGGGTTGAACGCGGGTTCTGCCATCCCTGGCCTTGATGCGGCGCTGGCCTTTGTGGCCAGCGCGGTGGAGGGGGACCCCCGGCTGGATGGCCAGGTACTGGCCGATGCCGCCCGCCTCGCCGCCACCGCCCATGCGGGGCAGGTTCGCCGCAATGGCGAGCCGTATATTATTCATCCCATTGCCGTGGCCGAGATTTTGGCTGGCTATCGGCTCGATACCGCCACCCTGGCCACCGCCCTGCTGCATGATGTGGTGGAGGATACCCCCACCTCGCTGCCCGACATCAGCCGCCGCTTTGGCGCTGAGGTGGCCAAGCTGGTCGATGGCGTCACCAAACTCAGCCGGATCGAGGTGCAGTCCGAGCGCACCAAACAGGCGGAAAACCTACGCAAACTGCTCATGGCGGTCAGCGAGGATATTCGCGTCCTGCTCGTCAAGCTGGCCGACCGGCTGCACAATATGCGCACGCTGCACCATGTGCCGAAGGTGGAGAAACGGGCGCAGACGGCGCGCGAGACGCTCGATATCTATGCTCCCCTGGCCGAGCGCATCGGCATGGAACGGCTGAAGACCGAACTCGAGACCCTGGCCTTTCGGGAACTCAACCCCGAGGCCTGGCGGGGTATTCAGGCCCGGCTGACGTTTTTGCGCGGCCAAAGCGCCGATTTGATCAGCGAGATCGAGCACGACATTGTCGAGGTGCTGGGCCGCCACGGCGTCGCTGTCGAGGAGGTGCTGGGGCGAGAAAAATCGCCCTATTCGATCTGGCGCAAGATGGAGGCGAAGAATGTCGCCTTTGAAGCCCTCTCCGATGTGATGGCGTTTCGCGTCATCCTGCCCCAGAAGGCGCAATGCTATATGGCGCTGGGGGCAGTGCATGACGCCTATCGCACCATTCCCGGCCGCTTCAAGGATTATATCTCCACCCCCAAGGCCAATGGCTATCAGAGCCTGCACACCGGGGTGACGGTGCCGGCCAAGCGCCATGCCAAAATTGAATTGCAAATCCGCACCCGCGCGATGCATGAAGTTGCCGAATACGGCGTTGCCGCGCATTGGGTCTATAAGCAGGGCGAAACGCAGGAGACGCGCCGCTACCCCTGGATGAAGGCGCTGCTCGAGATTATCGAGACCGCCTCCGAGCCGCAGGATGTGCTGGAGAACACCAAGCTCCAACTGCATAGCGAGAGTGTCTTTGTCTTCACGCCCAAGGGCGAATTGTTCGAATTGCCGCGCGGCGCCACGCCGATTGACTTTGCCTATATGGTGCATTCCCAGGTGGGCGATACCTGCGTGGGCGCCAAGGTGAATGGCAAGGTGATGCCGCTGCGCCAGCACCTCTCCAATGGCGACCAGGTGGAGGTCATCACCGCCCGCGGCGGCAAGCCCAACCCGGATTGGCTGAAATTCGTTGCCACCGGCCGGGCAAGGGCGCGGATTCGGCGTTTTGCCCAGGCGGCCGAGCGTGAGACCCACCGCCAGGAAGGCCGCGCGGCGGTGGCCAAGGCCTTTCGGCAGGATGGGCTGGATTTTTCCGAAAAACTGCTCGAGCCGGCGCTGAAGACGCTGAAACAGGCCAGCACCGAGGAGCTTTTCGTTGCGGTGGGCAGCGGCGCGCTGGGCCCGCGCGAGGTGCTCTTCGCCGCCGTGCCGGAACTGCGCGCGCCGGCCCGTGCGGTGGAGCCGATGATGCTCAGCCGCCCGCGCGGCAGGCTGGGCGGCGGGCCGCTGGTGACAGCACGCGCCGAAGGCCGCAGCGAGCCGGCTGCCGAAGGCCCCATGGCCATCACCGGCCTGCCGCCTGGCACGCCAGTGCAATATGCTGGCTGCTGCAACCCGGTGCCGGGCGATGCCATTCTGGGGATCATCAATACCGGCCGGGCCATCACCATCCATCGGCGGGATTGCCACACGCTGGAGAGTTTTTCCGCCACCCCCGAGCGCTTCTTCGAGGTGGGCTGGGAGGCCCAGCAGAGTGGCGCGCATACCGCCAAATTATCGCTCTGCGCAGCCAATGAGCCCAATGTGCTCTCAGGCATCACCAATGCCATCGCCAAGCAGGATGGTGCCATTGCCTCACTGCGGGTGACCCGGCGGCAGGATGAATGTGATGTGGCGCTGGAGGCGGAGGTGCGCGATTTGCGGCACTTGGCCAATATCATGGCCGGGCTGCGCGCCTGCCCCGGGGTGATACGGGTGGATCGGGCGCGGAGTTAGCCGGCTACTGACAAAACCCTGCTGGGGTGCTCGAGGGGCAAAGCCCCTCGATCTTTTCCCCCCTAGAGCCTGTTCCGTTCGCCTCGGCTCACTGCAAAGGCTCTAGGCTTTTGTTTGCCGAGCATCTTTATCCGTTCAAACGATTCCGTTTGAACGGATGATGCTCTAGCTATCCATTTTCCAGCCGCCTCTCAGTTGAGAAACGGATTGCGCCCGCGCGCCGGCGCCTGTGCCGGGCCGAAATGCTGCGCCAAGTAATTCACCACCAGGGCGCGATCAGCACCTTCGAGCGGGGTCATGCCGTGGCGCTCGGCCATCCAGTCCATCAGCCCATCCCATTGCGCGTGGGAGAGGCGAGAGCGGCGGATCAGGGCGCTGCTGTGGCAGGCGGTGCAACCATAGAACACCTCATCGCGGCCTTCGCCATCGGGCAGCACGGTGGGTTCTTCGGCGGTGGCGGTCGGCTGGGCCATGGCCCAGCCGGCGCATAGGCTCAGCGCCAGAAGCAGGCGGCGCATCAGCCCACCAGAATGGCGGCGCGGCTGATGGCATTGGCGCCATAGCCTTGCGGGTTCCAGTTTGCCGCGGCGTGCGGCTGCATCCGGCCCTGGCTGTCGGTGGCGCGGTACCAGATCTCGAAATAGCCATCCGAGGGCAGGGCGACGCGCCCGCTCCAGCGTTGCCAGGCATGGCGATTGGCGGGGGCGGCCACGGCCATCTCCTGCCAGGTGGCGCCAAAATCGAGGCTGACATGCACCGCGCGCACCGTCTCATCCCCGGCCCAGGCGGCGCCGCGCAGGTCAAGCGCGCGGGTGCCGGCGGCGATGCGCGCGCCATGGGCGTGGCTGCTCAGGATCGAGCGCACCGGCATCGACGCCATATCCATAAAGCCCGCGCCATTATTTTCCGCCCCCGGCACGATGGGGGTGCGGGGGAGGCGGTAGCTGGTGCCGCCCATGCCCGCGCCATCATGCGGCTTGTCGCGCAGCCAGATGCGGTTGAGCCATTTCTGGCTGAGGCTGCCGGGCCAGCCGGGGGTGATGAGGCGCAGCGGCGCGCCATGGATATGCGGGATGGCCTGGCCGTTCATCCGGAAGCAGAGCAGCGTGTCCTCGTCCATGGCTTTGGCGATGGGCATGCCGCGATTGATGGCCGCGCGGTCGGTCGCGCCAGACAGATGCGGGTCGGCGCCGAAATGCGCGGTGAAGACGGCCGAGGGCTTGAGGCCGGCGGCGGCGAGCACATCGCGCAGGCGCACGCCGGTCCATTCCGCGTTGGAAATGGCGCCATTGCCCCATTGATTGCCCCGGGTGGCGGGGGTGAATTGGCTGCGGCCATTGCCGCCGCATTCCATTTGCAATTGCCGGGTCACCACCTCAAAGCGGCGGGCCAATTCACCCACGGCGAGGTTGAGCGGGGTGTTGACCTCGCCATCCACCACCAGCCGCCAGGCCTGCGGGTCGGCCGCCACGGGCGGGATTTGGCCATTGTTGCGGATGAAGTGGTTGGCGGCCGAGGTGATGGGCTCATCGAGCAGGGTTTCCGGGGTTTCCGCCACCAGCGGGCGCTCGCCCAGAATCAGCAGAGGGCCTTTGCCATCCATGCGCAGGATGGCGCTCTCCTGCGCCAGGGCGGCGGGCAGCAGGCCCTGGGGCATGCGCGCGGCGAAGGGAATGGCGGCGCCGAGGGCAGCGCCCATGCTGGCCAGGGCCGCGCCGCGCAACGTGCCGCGGCGCCCCCAGGCGAGGGCATCAGCCCGCTCGGGGTCGGCCGCATAGAGCGCGGGGAGTGAGATTTCCTGGGCTTTTGACATGCGTGGCCTCCTTTTATGGGAGCAGCCTTAGCATGGCGGGGCGGCCTTGTTCAGGCCATTCGCAACCAAGGCCGCACGAGAAGATTGTTTCTTTATATTTCCAGGGATAGGCTGCCAGGAATGCCAGACATCATTCCCAATGAAGGCCTTCTCGACCGTGCGCTGCGCCGGGTCTCCAGCCTCTGGCGGGACATGGCGGAGCGGGTCTCCGGCCCTGAGGAGAGCTCGGACCTCGCCGAACAAATGCGGGTCTGCCTCGCTGCGCGCGGTGGCGAGGTTTCGGCCCGCGCCCGGGCGGCGAATTTGGCGCAGGCCTATGTCGCCGCCGATGCTGGAGGGCGGCGGGCGTTTCTGCGAACCCTGGCGAGCTTTGATTCCGACCCTGAGGCAGTGGCCCGCGCCGCCGATGCGCTGGGCGCGGCGCGTGACCCCGAAAGCGCCGCCGCCGCCAAGGTTCGCCTGCGCCGGGCGCTGGAGCCGCCACGGCTGCGGCTGCTGACCCAATTCACCACCATTCCCGACGGGATGAAGTTCCTGGTCGATCTGCGCGGCGAATTGCTGCAATTGGCCGATGGCGATGGCATGCTGGCCGCGCTGGAGGCCGATATGAAGGGCCTGCTGGCCAATTGGTTCGATGTCGGCTTTCTGGAACTGCGCCGGATCGATTGGTCGAGCCCCGCGGCCTTGCTGGAAAAACTGGTCGATTACGAGGCGGTGCACCGGATCAGAACCTGGCGGGACCTCAAGAACCGGCTGGATAGTGACCGCCGCTGCTACGCCTTCTTCCATCCGCGGATGCCCGAGGAGCCGCTGATCTTCGTCGAGGTGGCGCTGGTGCAGGGCCTCTCCGACAGCGTGCAGCGCCTGCTCGACCAGAAGGCCCCGGTGCTGGACCCCAAAGCGGCCGATACGGCGATCTTCTACTCGATCAATAATTGCCAGCGCGGCCTCGATGGCATTGCCTTCGGCAATTTCCTGATCAAGCGGGTGGTGGAGACGCTGAGTGGCGAATTGCGCGGCTTGAAGCATTTCGCCACCCTCTCGCCCATTCCCGGCTTTGCCCGCTGGCTGGCCGAGCGGGAACAGGCGGCCGAGGATGGCCTGCTGCAGGAGGGCGAGGCCATGGCGCTGCGAAAGGCCGCCGCGGTGCCGCCCGCCACCCACCCCACAGCGGCGCTGGCGCTGTTGATGGCGCGGCGGAACTGGCCGCGTGAGCCGCTGCTCAATGCCACGCTGGAGCCCATTTTGCTGCGGCTCTGCGCCCGTTATCTGCTGAGCGAGGGTGGCCGCAACCCCAAGCGCGCGCGCGACCCGGTGGGCCATTTCCACCTCTCCAATGGTGCGCGGGTGGAGCGGATCAATTGGCTGGCGGATACCTCGGCCAAGGGCATGGCGGAGAGTGCCGGGCTGATGGTGAATTACCTCTATGATCCCGGCAAAATCGAGGATCATCACGAGGCCTATGCCGGCGAGGGCAAGCGGGCGGCATCCGCCATGGTGCGCAAGCTGCTCAAGGCTTAAGCCGGGCAGGCCGGGCCGCGCGGTTATGGCGGCGGCGGCGGCGGCACGGCATGGTCGAAGGTGACGGCCTTGATCACCGCCCAGACCGCAAGGCCCGGCCGCAGCCCCAGCCTTGCGATGCTGTCCCGGGTGACGCGGGCGAGAATGATGCTGGGGCCGAGCGCCAATTGCAAAAAAACCTCGGGCGAGGATGTCGCATCACCCACCGACACCAATTGGGCGGCCAGAACATTCTGGGTGGAGATGCCCCGCGGTGGTTCGGTGGCCACCGCCACATCGCGCGCGCGCAGCCGGATGCGGGCCTGGCTGCCAATGGGCTCGGCGCGCAGCGGCACGGCAAAACGCCCGCCGGGGAAATCCAACTGGGTCAGGCCGCGCACCTGGTCATGGGCTGCGATGCGGCAGGTGAGCAGCGCGCCGGCATCGCGCCGGGCGGCCAGTGGCAGATCGGTGCGCGCGGCCAGCGCCTCGACCGGGCCTTGCGCCAGCACCCGCCCCTCGGCCAGCAGCACCATCTGGTCGGCCAGGGCATCCACCTCATCAAGCGCATGGGTGACGTAGAGGATGGGAATGGCGGCCGCATCGCGAAGCCGGGCGAGGAAGGGCAGCACCTCGGCGCGGCGGGCGGCGTCGAGCGCGGCAAGGGGCTCATCCATCAGCAGCAGCCGGGGGCGGGCGAGCAGGGCCCGGCCGAGGGCCACGCGCTGCCGCTCGCCGCCGGAAAGCCGGCCCGGGCGGCGGGCCAGCACATGCTCAAGGCCCAGCAGCGCCACCACCTCCTCAAAGCCCGGGCCTGTGGCCTGGGCCGGCGCGCGGCGCAGGCCATAGCGCAGATTGGCGGCGACGCTGAGATGGGGAAACAGCCGCGCATCCTGAAAGACCATGGCAAAGCGGCGCCGCTCCGGGGCGGTGAAGAGGCCCCGCGCCGTGTCGAGCAGCGCCTCGCCCGCCAGCGCCACCCGGCCGGATTCGGGGCGCAGCAGCCCTGCCACCGCCGCCAATATGCTGCTCTTGCCGCAGCCCGAAGGGCCGAACAGCGCCGTCACCCCGGTCGCGGGTGCGGTGAAACTGGCATCAAGGGCAAAGCCCGCCCGACCATAGCGGTGGCGCAGCGCAACCTCGAGCATCAGCCGCGCCCGAGCAGCATATGCATCCGCCGGGCGATCCATTCGGCCAGCAGCAGGCCCAGCATGGCCAAGGTGAAGGAGATCAGCGCAAGGCGCCCTGCCACCGCCTCACCGCCCGGGGTTTGGGTGGCGGTGTAGATGGCCAGCGGCAGGGTCTGGGTCTCGCCTGGAATATTGGCGGCAAAGGTGATGACGGCGCCGAATTCGCCCAAACCCGCGGCAAAAGCCGTGACCGCACCGGCAAGGATGCCGGGCGACATGAGCGGCAGGGTCACGGTCAGAAACCGGTCGAGCGGGGAGGCGCCGAGGCTGGCCGCCGCCGCCTCCAGCCCGGGATCGACATTCTCCAGGCCCAGGCGCACCGCGCGCACGATCAGCGGAAAGGACATGACCGCCGTGGCCAGGGCTGCCCCCCCGGTGGTGAAGACCAGCCGGATGCCGAACCATTCATAGAGCGGCGCGCCAATGGGCCCGCGCAGGCCAAACAGCATGAGCAGCCCCCAGCCCACCACCACCGGCGGCACCACCAGCGGGACATGCACCAGCGCATCAAGCAGCATCCGGCCGGCAAAGCGGCCCCGCGCCAGCGCCCATGCCACAGCCACGGCCGGGATGAGCGAGACCAGCACCGAGCGGGTGGCGACATCGAGGCTGAGGCGCACCGCCTGCCATTCCTCCCCCGAGAGTATCATGGGGCGGGAATGAAGCCGTGGCGGGCCCAATGCGGCATCGCCTCTGGCCCGGTGAGAAAATCCAGCAGGGCGCGGGCCTGGGGAAGCTGCTGGCCCTGCCGGGTCAGGGCAAAGGGGTAGGTGATGGGCGGATGGCTTTCGCGCGGGAAGCGGCCGATCACCCGCAGCCCGGGCATGGCCTGCGCATCGGTGGCATAGACAATCCCGGCCGGCGCCTCGCCGCGTTCGACCAGCAGCATGGCGGCGCGCACATTGTCGGCGCGGGCCAGGCGGGGGGCCAACGCGTCCCATTGGCCCATCCAGGTGAGGGCGGCGCGGGCATAGCGGCCGGCGGGGACATGGGCTGGGTCAGCCATGGCCAGCCGCCCGCCCGGGCCGAGCAGCGCTGCGAGGGCGGTGCCGGGGCTGAGGGTGATGGGCTGGAGGCTGCCGCGCCCGGCGATGAGCACAAGCGCATTGCCGATGGGGCTGCTCCGGCTGGCCTCGGCGAGGAGGCCACGCGCTTGCAGGTAATCCGCCCAGGCTTCATCGGCACTGATGAAGAGCGCGGCCGGGGCGCCCTGTTCGATCTGCCGCGCGAGGGAGGAGGAAGCCGCGAAGGCGAGGCGAGGCGGCTGATGGCCCCTTGCCGCCCATTGGGCGGCGAGGTCGCGCAAGGCCTCGGTGAGGCTGGCGGCGGCGAAGATGGTGGGCGGCCCAGCCTGGGCGGCGGCCGGGCCGGCCAGGGCCCAAACCAGGGGCGAGGCGGCGGCGAGGAGGCGGCGGCGCATCTTCATTCTCCCGGCCACGCTGTATCCTTACGGATATAGCGGGGGCGGGGCGGATGGTCGAGCGGCGCGGCTTGAGAGCCTGTTCCGTTCATTAAGGCCCACTGAAAGGGCTCTAATGCTCTGTTTTTAGTGTTTTAATCCACTCAAACGAGGCCGTTTGAACGGATGAAGCGCTAGCCGCGCGGGTAACGAAACGGACCGCTGCGCGGCAGCATGCGCAGCAAGCCGCCATCCTGCAGCACGATGTTATGGAACACCGCCGCCGCCGCATGCAGGCCAACGAGTGCGAGCAGGGCATGCGCGCCGAATTCGTGCAGCCCCTCCATTTGCTCACCAAGGCCGCGATTGGCCGAAAAGGGGGAGGGCAGGGTGAAGAGGCCAAGCACCATCACCACGCGCCCCTTCAGCCACATCATGCCCAGGCCGAGCAGCGGCACCGCCAGCATGGCGGCGTAAAGCCCCCAATGGGCGAGCCTGGCCAGGCGCTGGATCATCGGGTTGCCCTCCAGCCGTGGCAGGCCGGGAATGATCAGCCGCCACAATGCCAGCAGCAGCGTGAGCGCAAGGCCCAGCAGGCCGAGTGAGGCATGCAGCATGGTGACAAGGTTGCGCGGCGCGCCGCGGGGGAACTCCTCCATCACCAGCCCCAGCGCATAGCTGCTGAAGATGCCCAGCGCGATCAGCCAATGCAGCGCTTGGATGATGGCGGAATGGCGTTGTGCGATCATGCTTGGCGCCTAAAGCGTGGCGCGCAGCAGCAGCGGCATGGGCGCCATCGCGTCATGCACCGCACCAACCCCGGCGATGCCCTGTGCCAGCATGATCAGCCCCTGGCGGATCTTCTCTGAGCGCGCATAGCCATGCAGGGTGACCACGCCGGCAGTGACATCGGGATAGACCCAATATGTATCCACCCATGGCTGCTCGCGCATGGCGGCGAGGAGCGCTTGGCGGATCGTGCTGTCTTTCTGATGCGCCCCGGGGTTGGGGCATAGCGCCGAGCACGGCGCGCAACGGATCGGCACGGCTGACTATGCCCACCAGCCTGCCATCGCGCAGCACCAGCACCCGGCGGATGGCATGGCTTTCCATCAGCCGGGCGATCTGCTCGGCGGAGGCCTCCTCGGTGACGCTGGCCAGTTCTGCCGTCATCACATCGCGCGCGCAGGCGCCATGCGCCTTGGCGAAGCGCTCGACCAGCGGCTTGGTGCCGCCGAAGAGTTGCAGGAACCAGCCAAAAGGGCCGGGGGGCTGGTCGGCAAGGCGGCGGATAAGGTCGCCCTCGGTCACAATACCAATGGGCTGCCCTTGGGCATCCACCACGGGCACGGCGGAAATGCCCCGCGCGGCCAGCAATTCGGCGAGGGCCGCCACCGGCATATCCGGCGGCACCACGACCAGGCTGGTGGACATCAGTGTCTTGGCAATCATCGAAGCCTCCCCTGCCGCGGCGGCGCTGCGGCCGGGGAGTAGCCTGCCTTGAACCGGCGCCCATTGTCCTTGCGCCAAATCAACCGCGGGTGGGGGCGGATCGCCGTGCAGCGGCGCGGCGGCTGGCGCTGTTACTCCCCGGCCATGCGCAGCGACGCCTGGGGCGTGCCCAGCCGGGTGAGCGTGGTCACATCATCGGCCAGATGCAGGTTCAGCGCCGCATCGGCCAGTTCCGCCGCGCGCGCCTCGCCCAGAATGGCATCGGCCAGACCATGGAATTTGGCCCGCAGCTCGGCCTCGGAGAGGAAGTTGCCGGGTTCGCCCTTGGGCACCGTCACCATCTTCACGAAGGTCTGGCCGCGCGCCTGAATGGTGAGCTTGCCGGCCATATTGGTGGGGAATTCGGCCTCGACCTCCGCGTCGAAATCGCAGCCAATCTTCGGCAGCAGGGCGCGGATCGTGGGGTCCTGCAACAAGGCATAGCTGTCCCAGCCAAAATACCCATAGGCCAGCGCATTGGCCACCACGAAGGGCCCACTGAACTGGCCATCCACCACATTTTGCGGGTTTTGCTTATAGGCCAGCGGTGCGCCCACCAGCTTCATGCCCTTATGCGGCAGGCCCATCAGCACGCTCTCGATTTCCTCGGGCTTGAGGCCATGCTCGGCCCGCAGGGCGAGGGCCGCATCCACCCCTGCATGGCCGTAGCGGCAGGAGGGGTAGGGCTTTACGGCGGTTTCCATCAATTCGAACACAATGCCCAGATCCTGCACCGCGCGGGCCGGGGTGGGGTTGGGCGCATAGGCCTGCAGGAAGCCGGCGCGGCCCTCAAATGCTTCGGATGCGCCGCGGAAACCCTCGCGCGCCAGCAGCGCGGCGGAGAGGCCGTTCATCGCCGCCCAACCCACCTGGAAGCGCTTGGTCCAGGCGCCATTATGCAGAAAGGCTAGGCTGCCGGCGCATTGGCTGAGTGCGATGCCAAAGGCCTTTTCCACGCCATCGGCATCGAGGCCCATGACGCGCGCGGCTGCCGCCGCCGCACCAAAGGCGCCGCAGGTGGCGGTGGGGTGGAAGCCGCGATCATAGTGATCGCCGCCCGGCAGGGCCAAGGATAGGCGGTTGGTCACCTCATAGCCGGCCACGATGGCGGCCAGCACATCCTCGCCCCGGGCGCCGGTCATTTCGGCGGCGGCGATGGCGGCGGGGATGACCGGCGCGCCGGGATGCAGCGTAGCGGCGGCATGGGTGTCATCAAAATCGAGGCTATGGGCGAAGGCGCCGTTCAGCAGGGCGGCGCCATTGGGCGTCCAGCGGGTCTGCTCGCCGAAGACGGCGTGGTTGCCGGCGGAGAGGCCCATCGCCTTGGCGGCGCGGATCAGCGAGGCGCTGCTTTCGGCATCGTGGCGGCCACGCAGCATATTGCCCAGCAGGTCGAGCAGCAGAAAGCGCGTGCGCTCCTGCACCGCCTCCGGCAGGGCGCCATATTGGATGGAGGCGGAGTATTCGGCAAAAATGCGGGTGACGGCGACCATGGCGTTATCCTCGATGAATTTGGTCCAACGTAACCCCAAGCTTCGCTTTTGGCCAATCCATGGCCCAAGCTTTGATTGCATCGCATTGGGCGCCATGGCAGGCACAGAACTATGTTGATGCGCCGTTCCCTGGCCGCCCGAGTCGCGGCGCTGTCGGCCCTGCCGTCTGTGGGTTTTGCCCAGGCCTCGGGGAGTTTTGAAGCCTTTCTGGCCGGAATCCGGCGTGAGGCGCAGGGGGCTGGCGTTTCCACCGCCACGCTGAACCGCGCCTTTGCAGGTATCCGCCCCAATGAGCGGGTGCTGGAACTGGATCGCCGCCAGGCGGAATTCACCATCTCCTGGGAGGCCTATCGCGATGGCCGGCTCAGCGCCGCGCGGATTGATGCCGGCCGGCGCGCCTATGCTGAGAATCGTGGCTTGCTGGCCCAGGTGCAGGCGCGCACCCGCGTCTCGGCCCGGGTGGTCATGGGGATTTGGGGGCTGGAGACCAATTACGGCGGCTTCTCCGGCAATTTCAGCGTGGTTGAGGCCTTGGCGACGCTGGCCTGGGAGGGCCGCCGCGCGGCCTTCTTCCGGGCCGAATTGCTGGCCGCGCTGCGCATCCTTGATGCCGGCCATATTGCGCCAGAGCGCATGAAGGGCAGCCATGCCGGCGCGATGGGCCAGCCGCAATTCATGCCCAGCAGCTTCGAACGCCTGGCGATGGATTTCGATGGTGATGGCAGGCGCGACATTTGGGACAATCGGGCCGATGCGCTGGGCAGCATTGGCAATTACCTCGCCCGCAATGGCTGGCGCGAGGGCGAGGCCTGGGGCTTTGAGGTGGTGCTGCCCGCTGGTTTCGACCGCGCACTCGCCGAGCCCTCCCGCCCGCGGCCAGCGACGGAATGGCCGGGTCTGGACCAATGGGCGCGGATGGGCGTGCGTCGGGCCGATGGGGGGCCATTGGGTGCGGGGCAGGGCGGTATCATCCTGCCGGCCAATCAGGAGCGGGGTTTTCAAGCCTTCATGGCGCTGCCGAATTTCCACGCCATCCGCCGTTATAATCCGTCCAATTTCTATGCGCTGACCGTGGGGATGCTGGGCGATCGTGTGACGGCATGAGGCTTGCTCTTTGCCTGTTATTGGCGCTTGCCGGCTGCACGATGGGCCCGCCCATCCAGCCCGAGCCGCGCTATGAGGTCGGCCAGCCCTATCAGATGGGTGGCTTTTGGTCCTACCCGCGTGAGGCGTTTTCCCTGGTGGAAAGCGGCTTGGGGGTGGTGGTGGAGGCCGCAGGCCCCCGCCGCACCGGCAATGGCGAGGTATGGGAGGCTTCTGCCATGCTGGCCACCCATCGCAGCCTGCAATTGCCGGCCATTATCACCCTGACCAATTTGGAAAATGGCCGCGCACTGAGCCTGCGGGTCAATGATCGCGGGCCGGAGCAGGCCGGGCGCATGGTTGGTGTCTCCCGCCGCGCCGGCGAATTGCTGGGGGTGGCACCAGGGGCGGTTTTTCAGGCCCGGCTTGAGGTGCAGGCCGAACCCTCGCGCGCATTGGCTGAAGGGCTTTCGGGCGGGGCGGCCAGCAATAGCCCGGCGCTGGTGATGAATGCGGCGCCGGTGGGCCGGGTGGAGCGTGAGAGCCTGGCACCGCCCGAAGGGGCCAGGGCGGGGGCGGTGCGCGCTACCCCCGGCCGCGCCGCTTTGGCCGAGGTCACGCAAGCCAATACTGTGAGCCTGCCGCCGCTGCTCCTGGCTGAGGAATTGCGCCAGGGGCTGGCCATGCCCGGGCGGCTGTTTCTCGATGCCGGCAGCTATTTCACCTATGCGCTGGCGCAGCGCCAAGCGGGGCGGATCGGGGCGCGGGCCGAGCCGGTGGGGCCACGCTCCCGCCAGCAGGAATTTCGCGTCCGCGCGGGGCCTTTTGTGAGCGTGGCAGAGGCGGATGCGGCGCTGCAGCGCGCCCGCGCCGCAGGGTTCCCCGAATTGCGGATCGTGGTTGAATAGCCGGCGTTAGTAGGCGGCTGAAAAACCCTGGTGGCGGTGTAAAAAAGAGCGAAAGGGCTTTGCCCTCTCGCGCTCTCCCACCAGGGTCGACCTGTATGTCGACGATTTTCCTGGACCTTTGATTAATTTTTTCTCTTAAAATTGAAGTATTTTTCTTCATATAAATTGAGTTTTATTTTTTATAATAAAATTAAACAATCATATTGAATATATTATAATTAAAGCTACAAATTAAACGAAGGTGCAGGAAACTAAGTTTCCTGCTGGGGTGCTCGAGGGGCAAAGCCCCTCGATCTTATTTAAGCTCGCTATTCGTTAATCCGATCAGATAAAATGTTTCGAGCGGATAAAGATACCCACCATACAAAAGCCAAGAGCCTGTGCAGTGAGCCGAGGTGAAGGGAACAGGCTCTAATCGGCTTGAGCGGCAACCGCCACGAGCGTAAGCCAAGCCATGGTCAAGCATCCCGAATCCCGCCGCGCCCTTCTTGCCGCTCCGGCATTGCTGCTGGCGCCCCCCGTGCAGGCCCAGCCGCAGCGCCCCAACCCAGGCGCCGCCCGCCCGGCCAATCGCCCGCAGCAGCGCCCGCCGGGTTCGCCCGCCTCCAGCCCGCTGGGGCCCATCGATACCGCCGCGCGCCAGGCCATTATTACTGATTTTGAGACAGGTGCGGTGCTGTTGGAAAAGGCGGCGGATGAGCGCATGCCGCCCTCTTCGATGTCCAAGCTGATGACCATGTATATGGTGTTCGATCAGTTGAAGCAGGGCCGGCTGCGCCTCGATCAGACCTTCACCGTCAGCGAGGCCGCCTGGCGGATGGGCGGCAGCCGGATGTTTCTCGAACTCGGCTCCCAGGTGCCGCTGGAGGCGCTCTGCCGCGGGGTGATCATCCAATCCGGCAATGATGCCTGCATCGTGCTGGCCGAGGGTATTGCCGGCAGCGAGCGGCAATTCGCTGAGATGATGAACCAAAAGGCGCGCGAGATCGGCCTCACCAACTCCAATTTCCGCAACGCCACCGGCTGGCCTGACCCCGAGCACCGGATGACCTGCCGTGACCTGGCCCATCTCGCCGGGCGCGTCATTCGTGACTTCCCGGAATATTATCGGTTTTATGGCGAGCGCAATTTCCGCTGGAACAATGTCAGCCAGGAAAACCGCAACCCGCTGCTGGCCCGGATGAACGGCGCCGATGGCATGAAGACCGGCCATACTGAGGAGGCGGGCTATGGCCTCACCGGCACGGTGAAGCAGGGCGAGCGGCGGCTCATCATCGTCACCAATGGCCTGCCCAGCATGGCGTCGCGGGCGGAGGAGAATGTCCGCCTGCTGGAATGGGGTTTCGGCAATTTCGAGAATGTCGTGCTGTTCCGCGCCGCCGATGAGATCGAGCGTGTGCCGGTGCATCTGGGTGCATCGCCCTCCGTGCCGCTGGTGGGCGGGCGCGATGTGGTGGCCACCCTGCCGCGCAGCTGGCGCCAATCCATGCGGGCGAGGCTGCGCTATGATGCGCCGCTCGAAGCGCCGGTGAGCCGTGGGCAGGAATTGGGCCGGCTGGAGATTTCCGGCAGCGGCGTGCCGCCGATGGATCTGCCGCTCTATGCCGGCGCTGATGTCGAGCGTCTGGCCCTGTTGCAGCGCATTCCCGCGGTGATGGGGCGGCTGCTCGGGCGGGGTTGAGCGGTGTTCATCACCCTCGAAGGCGGCGAGGGGGCGGGTAAATCCACCCAGGCCCGGCGGATTGCCGCCCATTATGCCGCGCTGGGCCGGCCGGTCTTTCTGACCCGTGAGCCCGGCGGCACGGCCGGGGGCGAGGCGCTGCGGGGGCTGCTGCTCTCACGCGGCTGGGAGGGGGGGGGCGAGATGCTGCTGCATTTCGCCGCCCGGCGTGAGCATGTGACCCGTGCCATACGCCCCGCTTTGGCCGCGGGTGCCGTGGTGGTGTGTGACCGTTTTGCCGATAGCAGCTTGGCCTATCAGGTGGCCGGGCAGGGCGGTGCGCGGGCGATGTGGCAGGGCCTGGTGGAACTCACCCTTGATGGTATCTGGCCTGACCGGACATTCCTGCTCGACCTGCCGCCCGAGGCGGGGCTGGCGCGCGCCGCCCTGCGCGGCGATACCAACCGCTATGAGACCCTCGGCCTGGACTTCCATAGCCGCATCCGCCAGGCGTTTTTGCACCAGGCGGCGGCAGAGCCTGCGCGTTTTCGGGTGATCGACGCCACCGCGCCGCTGGATGGGGTGACGGCGGCGATCTTCGCTGGATTGCCGGCGTGAGCACCCTCGCCCCGCGCGAAAACCCCGCCCTGATTGGCCATGAGGCGGCCGAGGCGGCGCTGGCGGCGGCCGCGCGTGCTGGGCGGCTGCATCATGCCTGGCTGCTCACCGGCCCGCCGGGCATTGGCAAGGCGACGCTGGCCTTTCGCTTCGCCCGCTGGCTCTTGGCGGGGATGGAGGACGGCCCAGGGCTGTTTGTGGCAGAATCCAACCCGGTGTTTCGCCGCGTGGCCTCGGGCGGCCATGCCGATCTTCTGGCGCTCTCACCCAATACCGGTGAGAAGGGCAAGCGGCAGATGATTCGGGTGGATGAGGTGCGCGGCCTGCGCGGCTTCATGAGCCTGACCCCGGCCGAGGGCGGGTTTCGCGTGCTTGTGCTCGATGAGCCCGAGACCATGGATGCGGCCGGGCAGAACGCCATCCTGAAAACCCTTGAGGAGCCGCCGGCGCGGGCGGTCCTGCTGCTGGCCTGCTCGGCGCCGGGGCGGCTTTTGCCCACCATCCGCAGCCGCGTCCGCCGCTTGGAGTTGCAGCCCCTGGCCGAGCCGGTGATGGCCGGGTGGCTGGCCGCCGCCATGCCCGATATGGCAGGGGCGGACCGGGCGATGCTGGCGCGCCTCTCGGGCGGCGCGCCCGGCCGCGCCCTGGCCCTGGCCGAGGGCGAGGGCCTGGCCATGGCCCGCCTGGCCGAGGAGGCGCTGGGCGGCGTTGCCGGCAGCCGCGCCCTGGCCCTGGCCGAGGCCGTGGCCGGGCGCGATGTGGGGCCCATGGTCACGTTTTTTGCCCTGCTGCGGGCGGCGCTGGCGGCGGGTGTGCGGCAGGCGGCGCTGGGCGGGGCGGCGCCCTCCTGGCTGGGCAGCCGCCCCATCGCCGAATGGGGTGAGATTTGGGGCCGGCTGGGCACCCATGCGGCCGCGGCGGAGAAACTCAGCCTGGACCGCAAGCAGGCGGTGCTGGTGGCGCTGGGCTGGCTGCGCTGAACGCCACCGCAGGGTAGCGCCGGCGCGCTTCACGCGGCATATCCCTTCCATGCCCCGCTATTTCACCACGCCCATCTATTACGTGAACGACAAACCCCATGTCGGCCATGCCTATACCACGCTCGCCGTGGATGTGCTGGCGCGCTGGCATCGCATGGCGGGGGAGGAGGTGTATTTCCTCACCGGCACGGATGAACACGGCCAGAAGGTGGAAAAAGCCGCGGCCGATGCCGCCATGGCGCCGCGAGCCTTTTGCGACCAGGTCTCCCAGGCGTTTCGCGACCTCACCGTGACCATGGGCGTCTCCAATGACGGCTTTATCCGCACCACCGAGCCCCGGCATTACGAGGCCTGCCAGGCGCTGTGGCGCAAGCTGGAGGCCAATGGCCATATTTATCTCGGCCATTACGAGGGCTGGTACGCGGTGCGCGACGAGGCCTTTTACGGCGAGGATGAACTGAGCGAGCGCGATGGGGTGAAATATGCCCCGAGCGGCGCGCCGGTGGCCTGGGTGAAGGAACCTTCCTATTTCTTTCGTCTCTCAGCTTGGGGCGATAAGCTGCTGAATTTTTACGAAACGCATCCGGATTTCATCCTGCCGGCCAGCCGCCGCAATGAGGTGATGAGTTTCGTCAAATCCGGCCTGCAGGATCTGAGCATTTCGCGCACCAGCTTTTCCTGGGGCGTGCCGGTGCCCGGCGATGCGGCGCATGTGATGTATGTTTGGCTCGATGCGCTCACAAATTACATCACGGCCCTTGGCTATCCCGCTGATATTCAAAAATTCTGGCCGGCTGATGTGCATATGGTCGGCAAGGATATCCTGCGGTTTCACGCGATCTATTGGCCGGCCTTTCTGATGGCCGCCGATTTGGCCCCGCCGCGCCGGGTTTTTGCCCATGGCTGGTGGACGATCGAAGGCCAAAAAATGAGTAAATCCCTTGGCAACGCCATCGATCCTGTGAAATTGGTTGAGGAATTCGGCCTCGATGCGGTGCGGTTTTTCCTGTTGCGCGAGGTGCCCTTTGGCCAGGATGGCGATTTCTCCCGCCGCGCGCTGATCCAGCGGCTGAATTCGGAATTGGCCGATAGCCTGGGCAATCTGGCCAATCGCACCCTGAGCCTCATTCAGCGCAATTGTGAGGCGCGGCTACCCGAGCCCGGCGCGCCCGATGCGCTATGGGCCGAACACATCGCAAACCTGCCAACAACGGTCGGCAATCATCTGGAATTGCAGCAATTTCATGCGGCGTTGGAGGCGATTTTCGCCGCCATTCGTGCCGCCAATGTCCACATCACTGAACAAGCCCCCTGGGCGCTGAAAAAGACCGACCCGGCGCGCGGCGTCGCCGTGCTGCGGGGGCTGCATGACGCGCTGCGGGTGATTGCCACCGTCCTCATTCCCTTCATGCCCACCACCATGGCGGCGATGCTCGACCAACTCGGCGTGCCGGAGGATGCGCGAAACCTCGCCGCGCTGGCCACACCGCTGCCCGGTGGCCTCGCGCTGCCACCGCCGGCACCACTCTTCCGCAAGCTGGATTTGCCGGCATGATCATCGACAGCCATTGCCATCTCGACCATTTCTCCGCCGAGGATCACGCTGAGATTGTCGCCCGGGCCGAGCGCGCTGGCGTGGCCCGCATGGTCACCATCGGCACCCGCCTGCACCAGGCGCCGGTGCAAAAGGCCATTGCCGAGCGCTTCTCTCAGGTCTGGTGCACGGTGGGCGTTCATCCGCAGCAATCGGGTGAGAACGACATCCCCTCCGTTGCCGATATCGTCGCCACCGCCGACCATCCGCGGGTGATCGGCATTGGCGAGAGTGGGTTGGATTATTTCTACGACAAAGCCCCGCGCGATGTGCAGCAGGAGAGTTTCCGCCGCCATATTCGCGCCGCGCGTGAGGCCGGCCTGCCGCTATGCATCCATGCCCGCGACGCCGATGAGGATGTCGCCAGGATCTTGGCGGAAGAGCAAAGGGCAGGGGGCTCCTTTGCCTTTTTGCTGCATTGCTTTTCCTCGGGCCGGGGCCTGGCCGAGGCAGCCCTCGCCATGGGCGGCTACCTCTCCTTCTCCGGCATTGTGACCTTTCCCAAAAGCGAGGAGAACCGCGCCATCGCCCGCGATGTGCCGCTGGATCGGCTGCTGGTGGAGACTGACAGCCCCTTCCTCGCGCCCGTGCCCCTGCGCGGCAAGCGCTGTGAGCCGGCCTATACCGTGCACACGGCGAGGGTGCTGGCCGAGGTGAAGGGCGTGGCCGAGGCCGAGATGGCGCGCATCACCACCGAGAATTTCCATCGGCTTTACGCCAAAGCGGCATGAGGCTGCGGGTTCGCCTCCTGGGCACCGGCCCATCGCCCGGCGTGCCCAATATCGGCGGTGATGACGAGGCCGGCGATTGGGGCGCTTGTGACCCCGCCGAGCCACGCAACCGCCGCACCCGCACCGCCGCGCTGATCGAAGCCGCGGATGGCACGCGATTGCTGATCGACCCCGGCCCCGATATCCGCGCCCAGCTTCTGGCTGCCCGGGTGGCCCGGCTTGATGCCGTGCTGATCACCCACGCCCATGCCGATCATGTGATGGGCCTTGATGAATTGCGCGCGGTCAATCGCGCCACCGGCCAAGCGCTTGCGGTGCATGCGATGGCAGAGACCCTGGCCGATCTGACCCAGCGCTTTGGTTATGCCTTCCTGGCGCCCACCCGGGGGTTTTACCGCCCGGCCTTGCTGCCCTTGGTGGCCGAACCCGGAAGCCGGCTGCAGATCGGCCCGCTCAAGCTGGAGTTGATTGAACAGGACCATGCGGTGATGCGCACGCTGGGCCTGCGCATTGGCGGCTTTGCCTATTGCACCGATGTGGTGCGCCTGCCTGAGGCGAGCCTGGCCGCCTTGCAGGGGGTGGAGGCTTGGGTGGTGGGCTGCTTCCAGCATGAGCCGCATCACGTGCATGCGCATCTGGCCCTGGTGATGGAATGGTCGGCGCGGATTGGCGCGCGGCGCACTGTGCTCACGCATATGAGCAACAGGCTTGATTTCGCCAGCCTCAAGGCCGAATTGCCGCCGGGTTTTGAGCCCGGCTTTGATGGCATGGAACTCAGCCTGGGCTGAACCGGTTGGGCTGAACCGGTTGGGCTGAACCGGCCAACCGCCAAATCCATCATTATCCCCAAGATCATGTCCAATATGGCGCCATGCCATGCCGGGCCAAAACTTGTCCCAAATATCCCCCGGAGTTTTCCCCACCATATCCACAGGCCAAAATTTTCCATAATATATCTTATGCGATAACTTGGCCTGTGGAAATCTCGGTTTTGTCGGGCACACCGCGCCTGCCAGCCCAGGCCATGCTATCAGCGGGCATGACACAGACGCCGATCGACCAATTGCTCACCATCATGGCCGCGCTGCGTGCCCCAGCCACAGGCTGCCCATGGGACCAGGTGCAGGATTTCGCCTCAATCGCGCCCTACACCATTGAAGAAGCCTATGAGGTCTCAGATGCCATCGCCGCCGGTCCAGAGCCGGCGCAATTGAAGGATGAATTGGGCGATCTGCTCTTCCAGGTGGTCTATCACGCGCAAATGGCGCAGGAGCGCGGCTGGTTCGGCTTTCAGGATGTGGCCGAGGCGATTTCCCAGAAGATGATCCGCCGCCACCCGCATGTCTTTGGCGATGCCGCTGCGCGCGATGCCGGCGCGCAAACCGCCGCCTGGGAGGCGCAAAAGGCCCAAGAACGCGCCGCCCGGGCCGAAACCGGCACGCTGGCCGGGGTGCCCAGCGCCCTGCCCGCCCTCACACGCGCCGAAAAACTCACCAAACGCGCAGCGCGCGTGGGTTTCGATTGGCCCGATGCCGCGAGCGTGCTCGATAAGTTGGAGGAGGAAGCGGCCGAATTGCGCGCAGAGCTGGCCGCCGCTGAGCCCGCGCGCCTGGCCGATGAACTGGGTGATCTTCTCTTCGTGCTGGCCAATCTCGCCCGCAAACTTGGCCTGAACCCCGAGACCACGCTGCAGGCCGCCAACCGCAAATTCACCAGGCGGTTCGAATTCGTGGAGGCGGCGCTGGCCGCCCAGGGCCAGGCGCCGGCGGATGCGACATTGGCCGAGATGGAGGCCGCCTGGCGCGCCGCCAAGCTGTCGGGGCTGTGAAGCCTTTATCGGCCTGGACGACGCTGCGCGCTCGCCCGCTTCTGCCAGGCCGCGCGATATATTCCCATTTTTAAAAATGGGCTTTAATTCCAAGTGAGGCTTCAGCGTTTCGTGAGGCTTAAATTATAGCTGCAGCCCTGCCGGCTGGCCTCGCCGCTCATACGCCGGCCCTGAAAGGTGCCATTCGCCGCCATGGTGCCATCGGCAAAGCGCACCATGCCATCGGTGGTGATGGTGCCCTCCAGCGTATCGCCACGACGAAAAGTGAGTGCTGCGCGGCCGCCATTGACCGTCATCGCCGCCGGCAGGCTTCGCGTGCGGCATTCACGGCCCTGCCCTGCTGCCAATTGTGCCCGCCCGCTCCATCTCCCATCCAGCCCCGGCGGGGCTGCATTGATCGCCGAGGGGGCGGGGGTGGGCGCGATCAGCGGCGCCGGCACCGGGGCTGGCGGTGGCGGCTCGCTGGCGCAGGCCATCATCAGGGCGGGGAGAGCAAAGAGGCTGGTGCGAAGCAGGCGCATGGTGAGGTCCTTCCTGGATACCCCACAGCAACGCGCCCCCCGGGCAAAAGTTTGCCTCAGAGCGCCCAGGCCGGTTTGCGCTTCTCGCGGAAGGCGGCGATGCCCTCCATCGCCTCATCGCTCGCCGCGGTGCGGCCAAAGCTGCGCGCCCCCGCCTCGGCATAGCCTGCCGGCGCCACGGGGCCGAGGGCGGCGAGCAGCGCCTTGGTCTCCGCCAGCGCCTGCGGCCCGGCCTCGGCAATCAGGCCGATGCATTGCGCCACCATGGCGTCCAGCCCGGGCTTGTCAGCCGCCATGCCGTGCAGCAGGCCGATCTGCCGCGCCTCCTCGGCATCCAGTACCCTGCCCTCCAGCACCATGCGGGTGGCCTGCGGGCGGCCCATCCGGCGCACCAACCAGGGCAGAATCTGCGCCGGCACCAGTCCGCGGCGGACTTCGGGGGCGCAGAAGCGCGCATCGGCCGAAGCAAAGGCGATATCCGCCGCGCAGACAAAACCCAGGCCACCGGCATGGGCGGCGCCCTCAATGGCGGCCACCACCACCTGCGGCAGGCGGCTGATGGCCTCGAAGCGGGCACCGATGCTGCGGTTGCGCGCCTGTTGCGCGGCCAGGCGCTGCTCGGGCGTATCGCCCGCCGCCACCTCGGTCAGATCCAGCCCGGCGCAGAAATGCCCGCCCGCCCCTGAGAGCAGCACGACGCGCACCGAGCGATCCTCGGCCAGCGCGGCGAGTGCGGCATCCAGCGCCTCGCCCATGCCCCCGCCTATGGCATTGCGCCTGGCCGGGCGATTGAGGGTGAGGCGGGCAAGCGGGCCCTCGCGGGTGAAAAGAACGGTTGGCTGATCCATAGGGCATCTCCATCGCGGCTTGATTTCCACCGCTGCTGCCGCGATGCTGCCACAGACATCATGACCATGCACCGCACCCGCCGGCCGCAATTCTTCTACACCACGGCGCCGCTGCCGTGCCCCTATCTGCCTGGGCGGATGGAACGGAAAATCGTCACGGAATTATCCGGCGCGGGTGCCGATTCATTGCATGACAGGCTCTCGCGCGCGGGGTTTCGGCGCAGCCACAATATCGCCTATTCGCCGGTCTGCCCCGCCTGCCAATCCTGCATCCCCATCCGCATTCTGGCCGATGCATTCCGCCCCGGGCGGACCCATCGCAAGCTGCTGAAGGCGCTGGCGGGGGTGAGTGCGCATCGCATGCCGGCGCGCGCCTCGGCCGAGCAATTTTCGCTGTTCCAGCGCTACCAGCAGCGCCGCCACCAGGATGGCGATATGGCGGCGATGGGCTTTTATGATTACCGCGCCATGGTGGAGGATACGCCGATCTCCACCGGCATCGTCGAATTCCGCAGCCCCGATGGCACGCTGCTGGGCGCCTGCCTGACGGATTGGCTCAATGACGGGCTTTCGGCCGTCTATAGTTTTTACGCGCCGGAGATGGCGGGGCTGGGCACGCTGGCCATTCTTTGGCTGGTGGAGGAGGCGCAGCGCAGCGGCCAGCCCTATGTCTATCTGGGCTATTGGGTGCCGCAATCGCGCAAGATGGCCTATAAGGCGGCGTTCCGCCCAGCTGAGGTGCTGCGCGGTGGGGTGTGGCAGCTTCTGGATACAGCGGTGGTGCCGGAAATGGCGGAGCTGAGCGCCGAGTAGAGCCTGCCGCCTCCCGGCCCAGGCTTCACGCCAACCGCGCCAAAAACCCCGCAGCCTCCGCCCGCATCGCCGCCACCCGCGCCGGGTCCATCTTGCGCATCGTGTTCAGCGGCATGGCCATGCGCGGATTGGTGGCAAAACTCTCGGCATGCCGCGCCATGAAATCCCAATAGAGAAAATTGAACGGGCAGGCCTTCGGCCCCGTCGCCGCCTTCACATCATGCTCGCAGCCCCGGCAATGATCGCCCATCCGGTTGATATAGGCCCCGCTCGCCGCATAGGGCTTGGAGGCCATGATGCCGCCATCGGCCCAAATCGCCATCCCATGGGTATTGGGCAATTCCACCCATTCAAACGCATCGGCATAGACGGCGAGGTACCAGCGATTGATCGCCTCCGGCGCCACCCCGGCGAGGAGGGCGAAATTCCCCGTCACCATCAGCCGCTGGATATGATGGGCATAGGCCAGCCGCTCGGTCTGGCCGATCGCCGCGCGCATGCAGGCCATGGAGGTGGGCGCACCCCAATAGATCGCCGGCAGGGGCCGCGCCGCGCCCAGCGCGTTCAGCCCGGCATAGCCCGGCATGTTCAGCCAATAGAGGCCGCGCACATATTCCCGCCAGCCGAGGATTTGCCGAATAAACCCCTCCACCGCATTGAGCGGCGCGCGGCCCTCCCGCCAGGCTGCCTCGGCCGCTTCGCAGACCTGCGCCGGCAGCAGCAGCCCCAGATTGAGGCTGGTGGAAAGCAGGGCATGGAACAGCGTATCCTGCCCCTCGGCCATGGCATCCTGATAATCGCCAAAGAGCGGCAGGCGATGGGTGATGAAATCGGCCAGGGCGAAAGCCGCCTCGGCCGCCGTCACCGGCCAGTTGAAGCCCTCCAGCCGGCCGAAATTCCCCCCGAAGCGCTCCGCCACCAGGGCCATCACCTCGGTTGTGATGGCATCGGGGGTGAATTGCAGCGGTTTTGGCGGGTTGAGGCCCTTGGGCAGGCGCTGGCGGTTCTCGGCATCGAAATTCCATTGCCCGCCAGCGGGCTGGTCCGCCTCCATCAGCAGGGAGGTGGCGCGGCGCATCTCGCGGTAGAAGAATTCCATGCGCAATTGCTTCCGCCCGCCCGCCCATTGCCGGAACCAGGGCAGCGAACAGAAGAAGCGATCATCGGCACGGATCTCCACCGGCAGGCCCAAAGCGGCCTCCCACCCCGCCATGGCCTGCGCCACGCGATATTCACCAGGCTCCGTCGCCACCACGCCGCTCGGCCGAAGCGCCGCCACAGCGCGCAAAACCTCGCCGGTCAGCGTGCCGGTATTGTCAGGGTCATCGAGCCGGATATGGCGCACCGCCACGCCACGCGCCGCCAAGGCGGCCGAGAAATGCCGCATCGCCGAGAGCACCAGGGCAATTTTCTGCGGGTGATGCGGCACGTATTCGCATTCGCCCATCACCTCCATCAGCAGCACGGTGTCCTGCGCCGCATCAAGCCCATCAAGGGCCGAGAGGCTGCGGGACAATTGGTCGCCCAGCACCACCCGCAACATGCCGCTCATGAGGCTGTGTAGCTCACCGTCGAGCCATCATCGCCGATCACGCTATAGGCCACCCAGTGGCCATTGGCGTCATAGGCCAAGGTGGCATCCACCTCGCCCTGGCAGCGCCATTGCACCCCGCCACCGGGCAGCGCCAGGCGGCTCCAGCGCAAATCCATCAGCCGGCCGGTGGTGGTGCCAAAAATCGGCACCGCACCGCCAAAGCGCTGCGGCTCCCACCAGGAGAGCGGCGCGGCATTGGCCGGCAGGTTCAACGCGCCTTCCGGCCCGCGAATGGCGACCCTGCCGGGGGCGGCCTCGGCGCTGACCTCGACAATGCTGCCATTGCGGTTCTGCCGCGATTGCACCGCGACAAAGCCGCCCGCCCGCGTCACCTCGGTATAGCGATGCTCAAACCGATACACGACCACGCCCAGCAATTTTGGCATGATTGACACATCGGAGATGGCAATAAGCTCGGCCCCGCGCTGGCTGAAAGTGACGCTGTGGCTGCCAATCTCGCTGCCATTGCGCATCACCCGCCAGCGATAATCTGCCCGCATGGGCGGCACCGCCTGGGGGATGGCCGGCGCTTCACCGCGCCCGCTTCTGGGCTGCTGCGCCCGGCCGGTGCCCGGCAGAAGGGCCGTAAGCGTAGGGGCAAAGAGCTTGGGCAGCAGACGTCTGGGGTGCATCAGCCACCCTTACCGCGCAGGCTCGACCTTCCGCCATCCACCGCCATGATCTGCCCGGTGATCCAGCCTGCATCGGGCCCGAGCAGGAATTCAGCCAATGCCGCCACCTCATCCGCCTCGCCCAGGCGTGGGATGGGGTGGAGCTTGGCAATCGCCTCGGCCATGGCGGGGTTTTTGGTCAGCGGTTCGGCAATGCGGGTGCGGGTGAGGCTGGGGGCGATGCAATTCACCCGCACCGCGGGTGCGAGCTCAGCCGCGAGCGCCACGCTCAGCCCCTCCACCGCCGCCTTGGCGGCGCCGATGGCGGCATGCATGGCAAAACCCGCCCGGGCGGCGACGCTGCTGAACAGCACGACCGAACCCTGCGCGCGGGCCAGCTCGGGTGCTGCCGCCTGCACCGCCATCGCGGCAGCCAGGGTGTTGAGGCGAAAAGCGTCGAGAAAATCCGCCTCGCTGGTGCGGGCGAAGGGTTTGAGGATGATCGAGCCGACGCAAAAGGCGAGGCCGCTCAATGGGCCCGCCAGGGCGGATTTGAGTGCCGCGCTATCGGTCACATCCACCACCTGGCTCTCGGCCCCGGGCAATTCGGCCGCCAGCGCCGCGAGCCTCGCGGGGTCACGCGCCAAAAGCAGCGGCGTGGCGCCGCGTGCGGCCACCCGCCTCGCCAGGGCGGCACCGATGCCCCCCGTTGCCCCCAAAATCGCCACCCTGCCCTGCATAAGAACTCCTTTTCGTCCGCCGGCGCATATCGGGCCGCTGCCGGCAATGACAAGCCAGCACCGTCCATGCCATGATGCTCGCAGCAATGCGCCAACTCCTTCTCCTCCGCCATGCCAAATCCGCCTGGGATGACCCGGCCCTGGCCGATCATGCCCGGCCGCTGAATGGTCGCGGCCGCGCTGCGGCCCGGCTGATGGCTGCGGAAATGCAGCATCTGGGGCTCACGCCGGATCTGGTGCTGGTCAGCTCCGCCCGCCGCACCCTGCAAACCCTCGAGGCACTCAAACCGCTCGAAGGCAGCCCCATCATCACCATCAGCGATGCGCTCTACCTCGCACCCTGGGAGGGGCTGCTGGGGGCGCTGAACAAGGTGCCCGATACGGTGCGCTCGGTGCTGCTGATCGGGCACAACCCCGGCCTGCACGAATTGGCGCTGAATTTGCTGACCCCGGGCACCGGCCCCACCCCCATGCTCTTCCGGCTGCAGGAGGGCTACCCCACCGGCGCGCTCACCGAATTCACCATCGCCAAGCCCTGGCATGACCTGACCGATGGCGGCGGCCGCTTGATGGCCTTCATCGCACCGCGGGACCTGCCTGGGGGGGATATGCTGCGCGAGGCGGAAGAAGGCCCGGCCTGACCGGCGCTTGCATCACAGCATGGAAATAAGTGCAGTGGATATCGAGATACCCACCCCGCTGATCAACCGGCTCCTGCGCCATCCGGCGCTGCGGGGGCATGGGCCCTCGCGCGCCAAATGGCAGTTGCTGGAGAGCGACCATCTGGTGGGCCGGCAACGCCGCCTCAGCGCGCCCGAGGCGGCGCTGTCCATCACCCTGATCCAGGGCAGCCTGCAGGCCGGCCCGCTCGAGCAGGGTTTCGCCCGGCTGATGATCGAGGGGCCGGGGGCGGCGGCGCTGGGCGGGGCCTTGGCCACGAGCCTGCCGCTGCTGCCCGCCACCACCAGCTTGGAGGATGCCGCCCTTGTGCTGGCGGGGGGGCGCAAGCCAGCCTCGCCGGGCCTGGCGGGGCAGGCATCAACGCCCCCTGCCCTCGCCCTCGCCCTGCGTGAGGGGCTGGCCGGGCTCATGCGCCACGCCCCGCAATGCCGTGCCGATGCCCCGCCGCTGGGGGTGCACCAGTCCCGCGTGGCGATCCGGCGGATGCGTTCGGTGCTGAAAATGTTCTACCCTGCGGTGATGGCGCATCTGCCCCCCGGTGCCTTGGGCGCCTTTGATGCCCGGCTCAAGGCCCTGGCCACGGCGCTGGGGCCGGCGCGTGACCTTGATGTTTTCCTGGGCGGCATGGCGCTGCGCCTGCAGGCCGCCCTGCCCGATGACAAACGCCTGCGGCCCTTGATCGCCGCCGCCCGCCGCGCCCGGCTCGATGCCTATAAGCCGCTGCCCGCCCTGCTCACCGGCACCGAGTTTCGCGCCACCATCTGGATGGGTTTCGGCCTGATCGAGGCGCTGGAGGCGGTGCCGCCGCAGGATGACCTCATGGGCTTCGCCGCCCATGTGCTGGCC
This sequence comes from Rhodovarius crocodyli, assembly GCA_945901085.1. Taxonomy (GTDB): domain Bacteria; phylum Pseudomonadota; class Alphaproteobacteria; order Acetobacterales; family Acetobacteraceae; genus Rhodovarius; species Rhodovarius crocodyli_A. The sequence goes on from CAMDJV010000006.1 coordinate 30,399, forward strand.
CGGCGCCACCGCCGGCTGAAGCGTGCTGGGGCGATGATCGAGCTACTTCCGCCGGCAGAACTTCATGCGCTGCGCCTGGACGCCAAGCGCCTGCGCTACGCCGCCGAATTGCTGGTACCACTTTGGCCGGGCCATCACGCGCGGCGCTACCTCAAGCGCCTGATGGCGCTGCAAGAGGCTCTGGGCCTGGCCAATGACGCCGAGGTGGCGCGCGAATTGGTCCGTGGCCTGCGCATCACCGGCTGGACCTTGGGCGTGGCGGAGGGTTTTGCCCTGGCCGGCGCTGCCGGCAGCCGCGATATGGCGCTGGAGGCCTGGGCCGGCTGGCAGGCGGCCAAGCGCTTTTGGCAGGATGGTTGAAGCAGCGCCGTTAAGCCACTGCGATATCACGTTACAGAAATATTTTGTAATAACCCACCTTGCCAGGAGGTTTTTGCCCGGTCTAGTTTGCTGGGCATGCAAACCCGACGCATTTTCAAGCCCGCTCGTGACCAAAAGCGCATGGGCAGGGCCGTGGCGATCCTCGCCTCGCTGGGGATGATCGCTGTGCTGGCTGCGGTGTTGCGGCCGGTAGATCTTCTGGGTTCGGCACCGCAAGCGCAGGATTGGCGCGCGCTGCCGGCCGAGGTGCGGGTGGTGGATGGCGAGACGCTGCTGCTGGGTGAGAGGGTGCTGCGCCTTTACGGCGTGGCTGCGCCTGCGCGCCGGCAAGTCTGCGGTATTGGCGCTGATTGGGGCCGGATGGCGGCCAATGAACTGGCCTCCCTGGTGCGTGACCGCGCGGTGGAATGCCGCATCCAGGGCCAGGACCGCTTCGGCCGGGCGCTGGGCAGCTGCCGGGCCGGGGGGGTTGAGATCAATGCCTCTCTGGTGGCCGCCGGTTGGGCCACCGTCGATGAGCAAGCTCTGCCCAGCCTGATTCCGATCGAAGCGGCGGCGCGTGCAACGGCCCGCGGCATTTGGGCCCAGCCGCCCTGCTGAAGCGGCCGCCTTGCGGCGCTGAGAGCATCAACCGCTCAAACGGAATCGTTTGGGCGGATAAAGATGTTCGACAAACAAAAGCATAGAGCCTGGGCATGCGGCCGTCCTGCCTGGAACAGGCGCCAAGTTTTGCGTCTTTGCCCAGGCCAGCGCCATGGACATCGGCAAGGGCTGGATTAAGCTGCGACGCAACATGAACACGCCCCGGGCAACCGGGCCGACTGAGGATCGCAGCGACGATGACAATCCTGAGCAAGACCGGCACCGTGACGGTGACCCTGGATGGCAGCAACAAAAGTGCCTCCCTGCCGCTGCTGGAGGGCACGCTTGGTACGCCGGTCGCCGATATCCGCAAACTTTACAATGATCTGGGCATCTTCACCTTCGATCCCGGCTATGGCGAGACGGCGAGTTGCGACAGCAAGATCACCTATATCGATGGCGATGCCGGCGTGCTGCTCTATCGCGGCTACCCCATCGAGCAATTGGCCGAGCACAGCGACTTCGTCGAGGTTTGCTACCTGCTGATGTATGGCAATTTGCCGAACGCCGCCGAATTGGCCGAGTTCAAGAAGGGTGTGACCTATCACACCATGGTACATGAGCAGATTCGCCAATTCTTCAATGGCTTCCGCCGTGATGCCCACCCGATGGCGATCATGTGCGGCGTGGTCGGCGCGCTGGCCGCCTTCTATCATGACAATATCAACATGACCGATCCGCGCCAGCGCGAGATTGCCGCCTTCCGCCTGATCGCGAAGGTGCCGACCATCGCCGCCATGGCCTATAAATATGCCCTCGGCCAGCCCTTCGTGTATCCGCGCAACGACCTCAGCTACGCTGCCAATTTCCTGCATATGCTCAATTCCGTCCCGGCAGAGCCCTATGTGGTGAGCCCGGTGCTGGAAAAGGCGATGGACCGCATCCTGGTCCTGCATGCCGATCATGAGCAGAACGCCTCGACCTCGACGGTGCGCCTGGCCGGCTCCACCGGCGCCAATCCCTTTGCCTGCATCGCGGCCGGCATCGCGGCGCTGTGGGGCCCCGCGCATGGCGGCGCCAATGAGGCGGTGCTGAAGATGCTGGCCGATATCGGCACGCCGGACAAAATTCCGCAATTCATCGCCGAGGTGAAGGACAAGAACAGCCACACCAAGCTCATGGGCTTTGGCCACCGCGTCTATAAGAATTTCGACCCGCGCGCCAAAATCATGAAAGAAAGCTGCCACGAGGTGCTGGCCGAACTTGGCGTCAAAAACGAGCCGCTGCTCGATATGGCGATGGAGATGGAGCGGATTGCGCTGACGGATGATTATTTCGTCTCGCGCAAGCTCTACCCCAATGTGGATTTCTATTCGGGCATTATTCTGAAGGCGATGGGTATTCCCACCTCGATGTTCACGGTGATCTTTGCCGTGGCGCGCACCATTGGCTGGGTCAGCCAGTGGAAGGAACTGGTGGAAGACCCCAGCCAGCGCATCGGCCGCCCGCGGCAGATCTATACCGGTGCCCCGGCACGGGATTATCAGCCCATCTCCAATCGCGGCTGAAACCCTCTGATTTCGCGCGCAAGGTTGAATTTTCCTTGCGCGCGAATGGCTTGTGGCCGGCGGGTGAGGCGGCCCCAAAGGGTAAATTTCTTTAGTTTTGGGTAATAAATCACTTGAGCGCTTGGCGCGTGTCGTGTTCACTCCCGCATTGGTTGTGTTACGAAGGTGATATTCTCCTTATGGGCGATTTGCCGACTCCCCCCGGTCCTGCGTCGCTAGATGCCCGTGTTCGCCGGTCTTTGGCCAAATGGCCGCAGCGGCCTCCCGGAATGCCACGCAATATCAAGCAGCCAGGCACCTGGCTGCGCGCGCGGCCGGATAATTGGACCACCGGAACCCAGCCATTCCTCAAACTCCCCGGCAGCCGGCACCTGCGCACCTTGCCCGATGGGCTATGGCTGCATTTCAGCCACGACCCGGGCGACCCTTATGCCGATATTCTCTGCATCGAGGCCTGCGCCTCGCTCACCAACCTGCTCGACAAGCGCAGCCGCTTCGCCCCCAGCACCGGCTGCATGCAGGTTTTTTGTCCGCATCCCTGGCTCTTGGGGCCGAGCCTGCCCGAAACCACGGTGCCGCGCTGGCGCCTGATCGCGCTCTTCTCCACCGAGCCGCTTGGCCCTGTCGTCCTGCCGGTGCGCGATATTCGGGTGGTCTATGGCCTGCGCGATGAGCATTATCAGGGCTTCTGCGAAAGCCAGATGCCCGCCGCGCATGAATTCTTTTGCCCGATGGAGGCGCTGATGCAGCCCGAGGGCGACAAGAACCCGGCCATGCGCGCGCTGATGGCCCGCACCTCGGCCGGTGCCAATTTCATGCAATTGCCTGAGATTCCGCCCGAGGAGCCGCCACCCACCGCGCCCCATGCCGCGGCAGAGCCGCGCCCAGGCAGGCCGCGGCGGCGCCATCCCAGCGCCTTCAACACCATGTACACCATCCCCAGGCGCTGCGGCTGAGGCGCCAAAGCCCACAGGGGCGCTTGATGCGCCGCGCGGCACAGGGCACACCGGCAGAATGTTTCCCACCATCCTCCAGGTTCTGCCGGCGCTGCATGCGGGTGGCGTGGAGCGCGGCACCTTGGAGATCGCCGCCGCCATCATCCAAGCTGGCGGCCGCGCCCTTGTGGCCAGCGCGGGCGGGCGCCTCGTGCCTGCGCTGCAGGCCTTGGGGGCGGAGCATTTCACCCTGCCCCTCACCAGCAAGGCGGCCATCTGGGGCAATGGCGGGCGGCTGGCGGCACTGGCCCGCGCCGAGGGGGTGGATATCATCCATGCCCGCTCACGCGCCCCAGCCTGGTCGGCCTGGCGCGCGGCGCGGCTGACCTGTCTGCCTTTGGTCACCACCTGGCATGGCACCTATAATGAGAATTTCCCGGGCAAGGCGCTGTATAATTCGGTGATGGCGCGCGGCGCGCGGGTCATTGCCATCAGCGATTTCATCCGCGCCCATATTCTCGCCCGCCATCCTCAGGTGCAGCCGCGGCTGCGCACCATCCATCGCGGTGTGGATCCGAGCCTGTTTGACCCCGATGCCATAGACCCCGCGCGGGTGGCCGCGCTGCGCGCCGCCTGGAACCTCAGCCCCGGCCAGCCCACCCTGCTGCTGCCCGCCCGGCTCACCCGCTGGAAGGGCCAGGGGGTGCTGATCGCGGCGCTCGCCCGCCTGCCCAGCCCGCCCGTGGCGGTGCTGCTGGGCGATGGCAGGGCGGGCTATGCCGCCGAACTCACCCGCCTGGCCGCAGCCCAGGGCGTGCCCCTGGTGCTGGCCGGCCATACCGCCGATATGCCCGCAGCCCTGCTGGCCGCCGATATCATCATCCATGCCAGCACCGAGGCCGAGGCCTTTGGCCGCGTGGTGATCGAGGCGCAGGCCATGCGCCGCCCGGTCATCGCTGCCGATCTCGGCGGCCCGCGCGAGACCATCACCCATGGCCGCACCGGCTGGCTCACCCCCCCAGGCGACGCCACCGCCCTGACGCAAACCCTGGCCATGCTGCTGGCCATGCCCCCGCAGGCCCGAGACGCCATCGGCGCCGCCGCCCGCGCCGATGTGCTGGCGCGCTTCTCCACCGCCGCCATGCAGGCCGCCACCCTCGATGTCTATCGGGAATTGGCATGAGGCGGGTTTTGATCATCAAGCTCGGCGCGCTGGGCGATTTCGTGCAGGGTTTTGGCCCCTTTGCCGCCATTCGGGCGCATCATCCAACCGCCCATATCACCCTGCTCACCACCCGCCCCTTTGCCGCCCTGGCCGAGGCCAGCCCATGGTTCGATGCGGTGTGGCATGATGGCAGGCCCTCCTGGCTGGACCTCGCCGCGCTGGCGCGCCTGGCCAGGCGGCTGCGCGCTGCGCGCTTCGAGCGGGTTTATGATTTGCAAACCTCGCCACGCTCCTCGCGCTACCGGCTTTTCGTCGGCCGCGCGGCGGAATGGTCGGGCGTCATCGCCGCCGCCTCGCATCCCCATGCCAATCCGCAGCGCGATGCCATGCACACGGTCGAGCGCCAGCGGGACCAATTGATGATGGCCGGCATTGCGGATTTCCCTCCCCCCGCGCTGGATTGGCTGGATGGTGATCTCTCAAGCCTGGGCCCGCTGCCGCCGCGTTTCGCCCTGCTATTGCCCGGTGCCTCGCCGCATCGGCCCGGCAAACGCTGGCCGCTCGGCCATTTCGCCGCGCTGGGCCGCGCCTTGCCCTTTCCCGCCATCATCTGCGGCGGCCCGGCCGAGGCGCTGCTGGGTGCCGAGTTGGAGGCTGGCGGACTGATCAACCTGGTCGGCCGCACCTCCCTGCCGCAACTGGCCGCCTTGGCGCGGCGGGCGGCCTTCACCCTGGGCAATGATAGCGGGCCCACCCATCTCGCCGCCGTGGCGGGCTGCCCCACCTGGGCGCTGTTCGGCGCCGAGAGCGAGCCGTTTCGCTGCGCCCCGCGCGGGCCGGCGGCGCATTGGCTGCGCCATATCCCGCTGGCGGAACTGACGCCCGAGGCGGTGCTTCAGTCGCTCGGCGCCTCGGTCGCCGGCGGCAGCAGCCATTCCTGACGCACCACGAAGCCGCCCGCCGGGCCTTCCTGCCGCACGATCCCGCCCACCCGCGCCACCAGGGCATCAATGGAGCCGGTGCCGCCCCAATCGCTCTCACGCAGCGTTATGCCGGTGCGGGTGCGCACCTGTGCGCCCAGCGCGGCCAGCGGCACCGGGCCCTGCGCCTCGGCCATGATCTCCCCCATCGCCGCAATCACCTGTTCGCCGGCATCCTGGCCGAACAGCGCCTCATCAAGCGGGCTCGCCTCCCAGCCCAGACCACGGGCGAGGGCATCGAGCCCAACCACACTATCCGCCGCCGCGCGCACCACCCGGCCGACATCGGGATGCGCCACGAGCTTGGTGCGCCGATCCGCCGCGCGCAGGCGCAGCAGCAGCGGCACGAAATCCGAATCGGTGGACATGAGGATGAATTCATCGAAATGGGTGGAGGCTGCCAGCGCATCCATCACATCAAGCGCCATGCGAAGATCGGCGCCGTTTTTCATCCGCGTCAGTGGCGGGCAATCCACCACCTCGAAGCCCAAGGCCTGAAAGGCGCGGCGGAAGGCGCTGAAATAGGCCCGGTTGCCGTTTTCATCCAGCAGATAGCCGGCTGGGTTCATATAGCAGCGGCGCAGCAGCACCCGGCGCGGTAGGTCATGCGTCAGCCAATCGAACCAGGGCTCGGGGTCGGTGGCAAAGCGATGGGCGACGGAAGGACCAGCCCCGGTGGCCAGGCCAGAGACGACATTGTCGAAATCAAGGAAGACCGCCGAGCGGAGAGTATCGTGCTGCTGCATGGCTGCAAGCAATGGGCGCTGGTCCGTTCCGCGGCAAGGCCCGCTCAGGCACTCTTGACCCTGCCATGCTGCGCGGCGATGGTCCGCCCCTTTCCTTTTGAAGGTTCACCATGCCTGCCATTACCCTGCCCGACGGTTCCGTTCGCCACTTCCCCGGCACGGTCACGGGCACCGAGATCGCCGCCAGCATCGGCCCGGGCCTGCTCAAGGCTGCCATGGTGATGGTGGTGGATGGCGTGCAGAAGGATCTCTCGGAGAGCATCAGCGCCGATGCCAGCCTGCGCTTCATCACCCGCCGTGACCCCGAGGCGCTGGACATCATCCGCCATGACGCCGCCCATGTGCTGGCCGAGGCGGTGCAGGAGCTCTTCCCCGGCACCCAGGTCACCATCGGCCCGGCCATCGACAACGGCTTCTACTACGATTTCGCCCGCAACGAGCCCTTCACGCCCGAGGATTTCCCGGCGATTGAGGCCAAGATGCGCGAGATCATCGCCCGCAATGCCGCCTTTGAGCGCGAGGTATGGCCGCGCGAGCAGGCCATCGCCTTCTTCAAAGAACGGGGCGAGAACTACAAGGCCGAGCTGATCTCCGACCTGCCGGTGGATGTGCCGATCTCGATCTATCGCCAGGGCGATTGGATCGACCTTTGCCGCGGCCCGCATGCGCCCACCACCGGCGCCGTCGGCACCGCCTTCAAGCTGCAGAAAGTGGCCGGCGCCTATTGGCGGGGCGACCACCGCAACGCCATGCTCAGCCGCATCTACGCCACCGCCTGGCGCGACCAGAAGGAGCTGGATGCGCATCTGCACATGCTCGAGGAGGCAGAAAAGCGCGACCACCGCCGCATCGCCAAGGAGATGCACCTCTTCCACATGCAGGAGGAGGCGCAAGGCTCGGTGTTCTGGCACGCGCCGGGCTGGAAGCTCTACCGCACGGTGGAGGATTACATGCGCCGCCGCCTCGACGCCTCGGGCTATCAGGAGGTGAAGACGCCGCAGTTGGTGGATCGCCGGCTGTGGGAGGCCTCGGGCCATTGGGAGAAATTCCGCAGCGCGATGTTCATCGCCACCGTCGAGGATCAGGACGAGGCGCATAAAATTCACGCCCTCAAGCCAATGAACTGCCCCTGCCATGTGCAGATCTTCAATCAGGGCATTCGCAGCTATCGTGAATTGCCGCTGCGAATGGCCGAATTCGGCGCCTGCCACCGCTACGAACCCTCGGGCGCGCTGCATGGCATTATGCGGGTGCGCGCCTTCACCCAGGATGACGCGCATATCTTCTGCGAGGAGCATCAGATCGCCGATGAGACGGTGCGCTTCGTGGCGCTGCTCTCCAGCATTTACCGTGATCTCGGCTTCCCCGAATTCCGGGTGAAATTCTCCGACCGCCCGGCCACCCGCGCCGGCGATGACGCGACCTGGGACCGGGCCGAGGGCGCGCTGAAAGAGGCCTGCCGCATCGCCGGGGTGGAATATGAACTCAACCCCGGCGAGGGCGCCTTCTACGGCCCGAAGCTGGAATTCGTCCTACGCGACGCCATTGGCCGCGACTGGCAATGCGGCACGCTGCAGGTGGATTTCGTCCTGCCCGAACGGTTGGACGCGCTCTACACCGCAGAAGATGGCGGCCGTAAACGCCCGGTCATGCTCCACCGCGCCATTCTGGGCAGCTTCGAGCGCTTCCTGGGCATGCTCATCGAGCAATATGCCGGCCGCTTCCCGCTCTGGCTTGCGCCGCGCCAGGTGGTGGTGGCCTCCATTGTCGATGACGCGGCCGATTATGCGCGCGAGGTGGTGGCCGCGCTGAACGCGGCCGGCATCCGCGCCGAGGCCGATACCCGCAACGAGAAGATCAACCGCAAGGTCGTCGATCATATTGAGACTCGGGTGCCGGTGCTGGCCGTGGTGGGCCGGCGCGAGGCGGAAGAGCGCAAGCTGGTGCTCCGCCGCCTGCCCGGCCGCGAGCAGGAAAGCCATGATCTGGCCGAGGCGGTGCGAATTCTGGCCGCTGAGGCGACGCCGCCGGACTTGTCAAGCGCCAACCCGGTTGCAGTTGCCTGAGCGAATCGCCATAACAGAGCCGTCACACCAACAGGAGAAACTCCCATACCTCGTAGTCCCATGCCTTCTGCGCCCCAACTGCCCAGCCGAGACGGTCCGCGCGTGAACGAAGATATCCGCGTGCCGCAGGTCCGCCTCATCGACCAGAATGGCGAAATGCTGGGCGTGATGACCTCGCGCGATGCGCTGTACCGGGCCTATTCGGTGGGGTTGGACCTGCTGGAGATCTCCCCCAATGCCGTTCCGCCGGTGTGCAAGATCACCGATTACGGCAAGTTCAAATACGAGCAGCAGAAGAAGGCCAACGAGGCCCGCAAGAAGCAAAAGGTTGTCGAGATCAAGGAAATCAAGGTTCGCCCGAACATTGATGACCATGACTATGATACCAAGATGAAGCAAATGAAAGGCTTCATTGCTGATGGCGACAAGGTGAAGGTCACGCTGCGCTTCCGCGGCCGCGAAATGGCGCACCAGGAGCTGGGCGTGAAGGTGCTGGAGCGGGTGAAGACGGAATTGGCCGAGCTGGCCAAGGTTGAATCCATGCCGCGCCTGGAAAACCGTCAGATGATCATGGTGCTCGCACCAAAATAACCAGAATCGGCGGCTGGTGCCGCTTGAGCACCAGCACCGCATTCTGCCGGAAGCGGCGGGCAAGAACTAACCCGGCCCGCGCATCCATCTCCACCAGCCGCTGTATTTCCAGCCAAGCGCCCTGCCCCGATTGCGCCTCGCGCCAGGGGTTGCGGCGCAATGCCGCGTCCAGCGCGCGCAGCATTCTGGCATTCCAACCCGGCGGATGGCGGCGGGAATGTGGGTTATGCGCCGTCAGCAGCACTGCGGGCGGCCCGGGCCATAATGGCCGGCGCCCCACCCGCAGCAGCCTCCCATCCACATGATAGGCGCTGGCGCGAAAAACCCTCTCCAGCGCCGGGCGCATCACAGCGCGTAAAGCAGCCCCTTGAGATAGGCGCTCTCGGGCAGCATGGGGTGCACTGGGTGATCGGCGCCCGCGCCGCCGGAAAACAGCAGCCGCCCCTCCCGCCGGGCGCGGAAAATGCCATGCGCGGTCGCGTCGATAAACTCGCCGGGACTGACATGATGCGAGCAACTGGCGATGAAGAGAAACCCACCCGGATTGACCATCCCGGCGCAAAACCGCGCCAATTGGGCATAGGCCCTGAGCGCATTGGGGTTATCCTTGCGCGCCTTGGCGAAGGCGGGCGGGTCGGCCACCACCACATCGAAACGCTGGCCCTCGCCATGCCATTTCTCCAGCATGGCCAGGGCCTCGCCGCGCTGCACCGTGACCTGCGCCAGCCCATGCGCGGCGGCGGTGCGGCTGGCAAGCGCCAGGGCGGGCTCGCTGCGGTCCAGCAGCGTCACATGCGCCGCCCCCGCCGCCGCCGCCGCCAGGCCAAAGCCGCCGGTGTGGCAAAACGCATCCAGCACCCGCGCGCCGGCGCAAAGCGCGGCCACCCTTGCGCGATTCTCCCGCTGGTCATGGAACCAGCCGGTCTTCTGGCCATTCAGCAGGTCCATTTCAAAGCGCAGGCTGCCCTCCTCGACAAAGGCGGTGGCATCCTCGCCCAGCAGCAGGCCGGTCTGCTCCTCCAGCCCCTCCAGCTTGCGCACCGGGCTGTCATTGCGGGCGATGATGCTGCGCGGGCCGATCAGGTTTTGCAGCGCTGCCAGAATGAGCGGCGTTGCGCGCTCCATGCCGGCAGTATTGGCCTGCAGCGCCAGAACATCGCCATAACGGTCGATCACGAGGCCCGGCAGGCCATCGGCCTCGGCATGCACCAGGCGGTAATGCGGCCTGCTGAAGAGCTTTTGCCGCAGGGTGAGGGCCTGGGCAATCCGCGCCTCGAACCAGGCGGCATCGGGGGTGGCGGCGGGGTTGCGGTCCAGCAGGCGGGCGGCCATCAGGCTATGGGGGTTGAAATGCCAGATGCCCCGGCGCGCACCATCATCGCCCTCAATCTGCACGGCGCTGCCCGGCGGCAGGCTGCGCAGGGCGTGGTTCATCGCCACCTCATTGGAGAAAATCCAGGGATGGCCGGTTTTGGCGCGGGCATCGCGGCCGGGCAGGAGTTTGACGGTGGGGAGCATCCCCCCTTATCCGCGCGAAGCCAGCACCACGCCAGCCAGGGTGAGCAAAAGCGCTGCCGTCTCGCGCAGGCCAAAGGGTTCGGGCAGAAACATCGCCGCCCCCGCCACCCCCACCATGGGGGCGAGCAGCATGGCGATGGTGGCGAAGGTGGCAGGCACCCGCTTGATCGCCTCGAACCAGGTCAGATAGGCGAGGCCAAGCGGCACCACCGTCATCCAAACCATAAAGAACCAGCCCTGATCTGACAGCGTATCAAAGCGCCAGGGCTCGAAAGCCAGCCCCAGCAGCAAGAGCGGCAGGCTGCCCAGCCCCACCTGCCAGGCCACGGTGGCAACCGGCGGCATGGCCAGCACATTCCGCTTGCCCAGCACGGTGCCGAGCGCAAAGAGCAGTGGCGCCACCGTCATCAGCGCATAGCCCGGCAATTTGGCGAGCCCCAAATTCAGCCCCTGCCCGCCGAATAACAGCACCACGCCGCTGAGCGACAGGCCAAGCGCCAGCAGCCGCCGCGCACTCGGCCGCTCCCCCAGCACCGGCCAGGCGAAAATCGCCGTCCAGACCGGCACTGTATAGGCCACGATGGCGGCCTCGGCCGCGCCCATCCAGGTCAGCCCATACGTGGCCAGGCCCATCCAGGCCGTGACATTGAGCACCGCTGCCAGCAAAAGCCGCGGCCACATGCCGGCGGGAACCTTCAGCGAAATTCCAAAAGCCCAGGCGCCGAGGGCGAAACCCATGCCCGCCGCCACCCCGGCAAAGCCGCGCGCCTGCAAGGGCGACACCTCGGCCAGCAGCAATTTCAGCATGGGCCAATTGCTGCCCCAGCCACAGGCCGTGGCCACCAGCAGCACAATGCCCGCGGTGCTTACGCGCTGAGCAGGTGGCATTCGGCGCCATCCACGCGGGGTGGCGTCTGCAGGCTGCAACGCGCGATAGCCACCGGGCAGCGCGGATGGAAGCGGCAGCCAGGGGGGATATTCGAGGGGTCGGGCAGCACATCACCCAGGCCGACATCGGGCACGCCCAGGCCCGGCTCAGGCGTCAGCACCGAGGCTAGCAACGCGCGGGTATAGGGATGGCGAGGCGTGGCAAACAGCGCCTGGGCCTGCGCCTCCTCCACAATGCGCCCCAGATACATCACCGCCACCGTATCGGCGATATGCTCCACCACCGCCAGATTATGGCTGATGAAGATGGTGGTGAGGTTCAGGCTGCGCCGCAGATCGGCCAGCAGGTTCAGAATTTGCGATTGCACCGAGACATCGAGCGCCGAGGTCGGCTCATCGCAGAGCAGAATGCGCGGGCGCAGCACCAAGGCCCGGGCAATGGCAATGCGCTGGCGCTGCCCGCCCGAGAGCTGCGCCGGGTAGCGGCTGGCCATATCGGGGGAAATGCCCACCTGCTCGAGCATCTCGGCCACCCGGCTGCGGGTCTCGCGGCCCGCCACGCCTTGCGCCACCAGCGGCATGGCGACGATATCGCCAATGCTGCGGCGCGGATTGAGCGAGGAAAACGGGTCCTGAAACACCGGCTGGATGAGGCGGGCACGGGCGCGGCGGTCCAGCCGCGACAAATCCTGCCCCTCCACCAGCACCGACCCGGCCGAAGCCGGCAGCAGCCCCAGGATCAGCCTTGCGAGGGTGGATTTGCCGCAGCCGCTCTCCCCCACAATGCCCAGCGTGGCGCCGGTGGGGATGGAAAGCGTCACCCCATCCACCGCCCGCACATGCCTCGGCGTGCCGAAAAGCCCCTGCTTGACGATAAAGCGCTTTTCCAGATCGCGGATTTCAATGGCGGGCGTGCTCATGCATCCACCACGCAGCGATAGAGATGCGGCGCGCCGCGCAGCGCCACCGGTGCGGCGCATTCCGCCCGCGCCAGCGAACAGCGCGAGCGAAAGCCACAGCCGGTAAAGCCCGGGGTCAGCTTGGGCACCATGCCGGGAATACTCCCCAGCGGCGCCCCGGGCGCCACCTTGCCCGGAATGGGCAGGCATTCCAGCAGCCCGCGCGTATAGGGGTGGCGCGGCGCGGCAAAGAGATCCGCCGTGGCGGCATTCTCCACCACCTCGCCGGCATACATCACCGAGACGCGATGGGCGACGCGCGCCACCACCCCCAGATCATGGGTGATCAGCAGCAGGCCCAGGCCCAACTCGGCCTGCAACTGGGCCAAAAGCCGCAAAATCTGCGCCTGGATGGTGACGTCCAGCGCCGTGGTCGGCTCATCGGCTATGAGCAATTCCGGGTCATTCATCAGCGCCATGGCGATCATCACCCGCTGGCGCAACCCGCCCGAGAGCTGATGCGGGAATTGCCCCAGCCGCATCCCCGGCGCGGTGATGCCCACCCGGCCCAAAAGCTCCGCCGCGCGGTCCAGCGCTGCCTGTTTGGTGCCGCCCAAATGCCGGGTGCGGACCTCGGCCATCTGGCTGCCAATGGTATAGGCCGGGTTCAGGCTGGTCATCGGCTCCTGGAAGATCATCGCAATGCGATGGCCGCGCAGGCGTGACATCTCGCGCTCGGTGAGGCGGGAAATATCCCGCCCATCGAATTCCATGCGCTTGGCCTGCCGTGTCGCGCCGCGCGCCAAAAGCCCCATAATCGCCAGCGAGGTGACGGATTTACCGCAGCCACTCTCACCCACAATGCAATGCGTCTCGCCGCGGGCAAGGGAAAAACTGGCGCCACGCACCGCCGCGACCCGCCCCTCACCCTGGCCGAAAGTGACCTCAAGCCCCTCAATTTCCAGCAGGCTCATGACGGCGCCGCCCCAAACAAATCCCGCAAGCCATCGCCCAGCAGGTTGATCGCCAGAACGAGGGTGAAGAGCGCGATGCCGGGGATCCAGATCACCCATGCGGAGAAAAACATGAAATCCCGCCCCTCGGCGATCATCAGCCCCCAACTGGGCAGCGGCGGCGGCACGCCGAGGCCGAGGAAGGACAGCGCCGCCTCCAGCAAAATCGCCAAGGCCATCTCCAGCGTGCCGACAACGGCGAGGTGCGTCATGATATTGGGCAGCACCTCGGAGATCAAAATCCGCGGCGTGGAACTGCCCGCCGCCCAGGCGGCCGCGACATAGTCGAGATTGCGCACCTGCATGGTGGTCGCCCGCGCCACCACGGCGAAACGGTCCCATAACAGCAGCCCCAGCACCGCCACCACCAGCGTGGTGGAAGAGCCCAGCAGCCCCACCACGGCGAGTGCCACCAGCACCACCGGAATCGACAGCCGGCAGGTGATCAGAAACAGCACCACATCATCCACCCGCCCGCCGAAAAACCCGCCCAGCACGCCCAGCGTGATGCCAATAGCACCCGAGACCACCACCACCATCGCGCCGATGATGAGCGACACCCGCGCGCCAAAAATCAGCCGCGAGAGATAATCCCGCCCCAGCTGATCCGTGCCGAGCAGATGCTCGGGCAGCGCGCCCTCCATCCAGAAGGGCACCGCGAGGCGGCGGGTGAGGTCCTGCGCATAGGGGTCATGCGGCGCAATCCAGGGCGCGAAGACCCCGGCCAGGACCACCAAGGTGAGAATCGCGCCACCGATCCAAATGCCAGAACGCCTCATCCGCGCAGCCTCGGGTCCAGCACCGCATTGAACAAATCGGCCAGCAGCGTCAGCACGACGTAAATCACCGCCAGCACCAGCACCACCGCCTGCACCACCGGGAAGTCATTCTTGGTGATGCTCTCCCAGGCCAAAAACCCCACACCATGCAGGGCGAAGACGGTCTCGATCACGATAGAGCCGCCCAGCATGAAGCCCAGCTGCACCGAGGCGATGGAGACCACCGGCAGCGCCGCATTGCGCAGCGCATGCTTGAAGAGGATGGAAAACCGCGACAGCCCCTTGGCCCGGGCGGTGCGGATATAATCACTCGCCAGCGCCTGGATCATGCCCGAGCGGGTGAGCCGGGTGAGCGCCGGAATGGCCGAGAAGGCCAGCACCGTGCCGGGCATCACGTAATGCTCCCAACTGCCGGTGCCGCTCACCGGCAGCCAGCCCAGCTGCAGGCCAAAAAAGATCATCATGATGAGGCCGAGCCAGAAGCTGGGCATCGCCTGGCCGATCATGGCGAAGAGCTGCACCAGCCGGTCCACCCAGGAGCCCTCGCGCACTGCGGCCAGAATGCCCAGCGGAATTGACACAAGGAGCGCGATGCCAAGCCCCGTCAGGCCCAGCGACAAGGTGATGGGCATGCGCTCGGCGATCAGCGAGGAGACGCGGGCCTTGAAGAAGAAGCTCTCGCCAAAATCCCCCACCGCGGCGCGCCCCACCCAGGCCAGGAATTGCTCCGGCAGCGGCCGGTCCAGCCCATAGGCGGTGCGGATGATGGCGATATCGGCATCGGTGGCCGAGGGCCCGGCGATGGAGATCGCCAGGTCGCCCGAGAGCCTGGTGAGGGTGAAGGCCAGCGTCAGCACGGTGAGTGCCACGCAGGCCGCCAGAATCAGACGTCGGAGGAGGAAGGAAGCCATTGGCGCTGACAGTAGAGGTGCGGCGCGTCACTTGGGAATGGGCGCGGGGCGGAATTCATCGCCCCGCGCCGCCTCATTGCCCGCCTATCGGGCAGTCAGGCGCGTTTCAGCCAGCGCTTGGCAATGCGGCAGGCCACTGTGAAGGCCGGGTTGAACACATTGCCCACATCATAGCGCACCACCTGCCCCATCAGATGGCTCGCCGCGCGCTGGTCCAGCCCGTAATCCTCGCCCAGCCAGCGCATCATCTCAGTGGTGGCGTGCTGCAAGGCCTGGTCGAGCGGCCGCGCATTGCCGATGGTGAAAATATCCTCCGCCGTCTCACCGCGCGGCCAGGTGATGCGCCGCTTGAGCACCTGGAAGGTGACCTGCATCTCGAAGGAGGTCTCGATACCGGTGCCCACAATCTCGCCATCGCCCTGGCAGGCATGGCCATCGCCCAGATAGAACAATGCGCCCGGCACCGAGACCGGAAACCACGCCGTCGTTCCCGGCGCGAAGAGCCGATAATCCATATTGCCGCCATTCTGCGCGCTGGTGGCGGTGGAGAAGGCCTGCCCGCCCGCCGGCGCCACGCCGAAACAGCCGATCATCGGCGCGATCTCGGGCGCAAAACCCTCCAGCCCCGGCGGCGGGTTTTGCAGGCGCACCGTCCCGGCGGACTGGTCGATGGCCCAAACCGCGCGTTCCACCGCCGGGCGCTCAATAATGGCGGCGGGGTCCAGCACCGTCACCGCCAGGGGCGAATAGGTCCAGCCCGTCGCGCGGCTGGGGGTCAGCCGGTCGATCCGCACGGCCAGGGTATCGCCGGGCTCGGCACCTTCGATGAAGAATGGGCCGGTCATCGGGTTGGGCCGGGGGGCCACGGCCATTTCGCGCGCATCGAGGCCCGAGGCGTCGATCGTATCGGTCACCAGCGTGTCACCATCTGCGAGCCTGAAGCAGGGCTCGGCGGTGCCAATGGCGTTATAGTAACGGGTGGGACTGAAACGATGTGTGGCCATGGGGTTCCCCCGGGGGTTCGCGGTGTCGCAACCGGCTGCATCGCGCTTCAGCAAGGCTGATGGCATTGCGAAGGCCGCGGGCGTGGTCAATGACCGCGGCGTGGTGCGTTTCCGCAAGGTTGAGTTGCGGGTGCTGTAGGCAAGGCGCTGCCGGGGAAGGCTCTCGCCTTCCCCGAACGAGGCTTAGCCGGCCGTGAGGTCAAACCGGTCGAGATTCATCACCTTGGTCCAGGCGGCGACGAAATCGGCCACAAACTTGGCCTCGGCGCCGGCGCAGGCATAGACTTCGGCCAAGGCCCGCAATTGCGAGTTTGAACCGAAAACCAGATCCACCCGGGTGCCGGTCCAGCACAGCGCGCCCGACTGGGCATCGCGGCCTTCAAACAGCTCGGCCTTGTCCGAAACCGGCTTCCACGTCACGCCCATATCCAGCAGGTTGACGAAGAAATCATTGGTCAGCGCGCCAGGACGCTTGGTGAAAACACCATGCTGCGAATGGCCAGTATTGGCATCCAGCACGCGCATACCACCGACCAGCACCGTCATTTCGGGTGCGGTCAGCGTCATCAGCTGGGCGCGGTCCAACAGCAATTCCTCAGCCGGCAGGGCGTAATTCGAGCTGAGATGGTTGCGGAAGCCATCGGCGGTGGGCTCCAGCACGGCGAAGGAATGGACATCCGTCTGTTCCTGCGTCGCATCGGTGCGGCCGGGGGAGAAGGGCACGCTCACCGCATGGCCGGCAGCCTTGGCCGCCTGCTCAATCGCCGCACAACCACCCAGCACGATCAGATCGGCCATGGAGACCTGGCAGCCACCCGCATGGGCGGCATTGAAGGCCGATTGAATGGCCTCCAGCTTGGCCAGAACCCCGGCAAGCTGCTCGGGCTGGTTCGCCGCCCAATCCTTCTGCGGGGCAAGGCGAATGCGCCCGCCATTGGCGCCACCACGGCGATCAGAGCCACGGAAGGTCGCCGCCGAGGCCCAGGCGCTGCCCACCAATTCGGACACGCTCAACCCAGAGGCCAGGATCTGCCCCTTCAGCGCTGCGATCTCCGCCGCGCCGATCACCGGATGGGTGAGGGCGGGCACAGGGTCCTGCCACAGCAATTCCTCGGCCGGAACCAAAGCGCCGAGGCAGCGGGTGCGCGGGCCCATATCGCGGCTCATCAGCTTGTACCAGGCGCGGGCGAAGGCGTCGGCGAATTCGGCCGGGTTGTCGCGGAAGTGCTTGGAGATCGGCGCGTAGATCGGGTCGAGCTTCAGCGCCATATCGGCCGTGGTCATGATCGGCGCATGGCGCTTGGTGGGGTCATGCGCATCGGGCACCGCATCGGCCATGGCACCATTGGCCGGAACCCATTGCCAGGCCCCAGCGGGGCTCTTGGTCAGCTCCCATTCATGGTCGAGCAGGTTTTCCAGATAGTTATTGTCCCACTTCACCGGGTTGGTGGTCCATGCACCTTCGATGCCGGAGGTGATGGTATCCACCCCCACACCGCTGCCCATGCTGTTCATCCAGCCCAGGCCCTGCAGCTCGATCGAGGCCGCCTCAGGCTCACGACCGACATGCGATTCGAGGCCCGCGCCATGGCATTTGCCAAAAGTGTGGCCGCCGGCCACGAGCGCCACGGTCTCCGCATCATTCATCGCCATACGGGCGAAGGTTTCGCGGATGTCACGGCCGGAGGCGATGGGGTCAGGCTTGCCGTTGGGGCCCTGCGGGTTGACGTAAATCAGGCCCATCTGCACGGCGCCCAAGGGGTCTTCCAATTGGCGGTCACCGGTGTAGCGGGTGTCACCCAGCCAGGTATCCTCGGTGCCCCAATAGATGTCCTCCTCGGGCTCCCAGACATCAACGCGCCCACCGGCAAAGCCGAAAGGCTTGAAGCCCATGGATTCCATCGCGCAATCGCCGGCCAGCACCATCAGATCGGCCCAGGAAATGGCATTGCCGTATTTCTGCTTGATCGGCCAAAGCAGGCGGCGCGCCTTGTCCAGATTGGCATTGTCAGGCCAGGAATTCAGCGGCGCAAAGCGCTGCGTGCCGCTCGAGGCGCCACCGCGGCCATCGGCGATACGATAGGTGCCGGCACTGTGCCAGGACATGCGGACGAAGAGCGGGCCATAATGGCCGTAATCCGCCGGCCACCAGGGCTGGCTATCGGTCATCAGCGCGAAGAGATCCTGCTTCAGCGCCTGCAGGTCGAGGGTCTTGAAGACCGCGGCATAGTCAAAGCCGGGGTCCATCGGGTTCGACAGGGCGGAATGCTGATGCAGAATTTTCAGGTTGAGCTGGTTGGGCCACCAATCCTTGTTCGAGCGCACGCCGAAGGTCGCATGCTTGGGCGCGCCATGCAGCACCGGGCATTTGCCTGCGCTCGGGCCATTATTTCCGTCCATGTGTCTCTCCGTTTCTGGTAGAAGAATTTGCATATGGAGCCCTTGCGGGCCTTGACCAGTGATGGGGGCATGGACCGCCAGAATGCCATGGCACCATATCAGCCTGACCGGTGGTCGAGGCTCATGGTGCTGGTGGTCCCCTCGGCAGAGCCTGCTCCCTCGGGCGGGAGAGTTAGAGCCTGGATAGGCGAACCGCAAGGGCAAGATTAAAGTCCCGAAAGCTGCCTTTTGGCTGTCAGCCGGGCCGCCGTTTTTGCCCGGCGCAGCCCGGAGGCGGAGCATTGGGGGCCTCTGCGGTGACAGGCCTTGGCCATTGGCTTGAACTTGCGCGCGGCCGCCGTTACAACGGCCACGTGAGACGGATCCCCGCCCCTATCGCGCGAATTTTGGCTTTGGTCCTGCTGTTCCAGGCCGCGCTGGCGCCGGCTTTGTGCCTTGGCCGGGCGCAGGGGCATGTCATCACCATGGAGATCTGCGGGCCCGAGGGCATGCGCAGCATGCCGCTCGCCCTGGACGATCAAGCCCCCGCCCAACCCGGCGAGGCGCATGGGTTTTGCGCCGTCTGCGCCGCCATGCCCCAGGGTGCGCAGGCGCTGACCCCTGCCCTGCCCGCGCCTTCCTGGCTGGCCATTGTCATCACTTGGCCCGGCTCCAACCCCGCCGCGCTGCCACCCCAGGCACGCGCACCACCCCAGCAACCCCGCGCCCCACCCGCCCTGGCCTGAACCCCTCGCCGCGCGCTTCGGCGCGCATGTGTTCACGCCTTGTCGGATCATCACCATGTCGAATCTTTGTCGCGCGCTTCTCGCCGCGCCATGCCTGCTGGCCATCCCCGCCTTCGCGCAGGATAGCATACCCTCAACGCCCCCCGTCACCGTCATTGGCGAGCGTGAGCGGCTGACCACCGAAAGCAACGAGGCCGCCCGGACGCGGCTGTGGTCCTCCCCTGGCGCCAATAGTGTGGTGGAGGCGCGCGACTTCCAGGAGCGCGCCGGCGCCACCTCGGTGCGCGATGTGCTGGAATATACCCCCGGCGTCTTTGCCGCCCCCAAATGGGGCGAGGATGCCAGGCTCTCCATCCGCGGCTCGGGGCTTGCGCGGAATTTCCACCTGCGCGGCGTCGCGGTCTATCAGGATGGCATTCCGCTCACACAGGCCGATGGCAGCGGCGACCTGCAGGAGATCGACCCGCTGGCCTATCAGCGCGTGGAAGTGCTGCGCGGCGGCAACGCCTTCTCGCTGGGCTCGACCACACTCGGTGGCGCCATCAACTTCGTCACCAATTCGGGGGTGAGCGCGCCCGGCGGCACGGCGCGGCTGGAGGCCGGCAGCGATGGCTTCTTCCGCGGTCAGGCTGCCTATGGCGTGGCCGTCGGCCCCTATGAGGCCTATGTCAGCAACAGCTGGACGCAGCAGAATGGCTACCGCCACAATTCCGCCGGCCAGGCCAATCGCTTCAACGCCAATGCCGCCTATCGCTGGAACGACCAGGTCGAGACGCGGTTCATCGTCAGTTCCAACACCATCTGGCAGCAAATTCCCGGCGCGGTGACGCGGGTTTCCGCGCTGAACGCGCCGCGCACCACGGCCTTCGCGAACGAAAACAACAATTACCAGCGCAATATCAACACCACCCGCCTGGGCACCATCACCGCCATCCAGGCCACGCCGGAACTGCGCTTCGAGTTGGGCGGCAGCTATGTCGAGCGCCGGGTCTACCACCCGATCTTCCAAATCGTCCGTAACCAAACGGGTGACGTCAATCTTTTCGCCCGCGGCAGCTATGACGGCCAATTCTTCGGCCTGCGCAACCGCACGAGCTTTGGTGTGACCTTCGCCGAGGGCAGCACCGATAATAAGCGTTTCATCAACAATTACGGCATCCAGGGCAACCGGACCTCCCAATCGGAGGACCTCGCCCGCACCACCACGCTCTATGCCGAGAACGCACTCTATATATTGCCCCAAATCGCGCTGGTGGCAGGCTTCCAGGGCGGCTTCGCCTATCGCTCCAGCCGCAACATCCTCAACCCCGCGCTGTCGGGTGCTGGCAATTGGGAATGGGCCAATCCGCGCCTGGGCGTGCTGTATGAGGTGACGCCCGCGATCCAGGCCTATGCCAACCTCACTTGGTCCACCGAGCCACCGACGCTGTCGGACCTCATTGCCCTCGTGCCACTCGGCGGTTTTTCGCGCCTCAATGCCCAACGCGCCTATACCACCGAGATCGGCACCCGCGGCCAGCATGGCCGGGTGGCCTGGGAGGTTGCGGCCTATCGCGCCTGGCTGCGCGATGAAATCCAATTGCTGCAAGGCCCCACACCCGGCAGCAGCCTGGCGCAGAACCTGCAAGGCCGCACCATCCACCAAGGTGTGGAAGTGGCGCTGAACTATAGCATCGCCGACAACCTGATCAGCGATGGTGACCGCCTGAGCACCCGCGCCGCCTGGACCTTCTCGGATTTCCGCTTCTCCGACAATGCCACTTACCACGACAACCAATTGCCCGGCGCACCGAGGCATGTGCTGCGCCAGGAGCTGCGCTACCGCCACGCCTCCTCCGCCTGGATCGCGCCGAATATCGAGGTGGTGCCGCAGGGTTTTTACGCCGACAACGCCAATACTCTGCGCAGCAACCCCTATACCCTGTTTGGCATTCGCGGTGGGGTGGAGCTGATCCCCGGCCGGGTCACGGCGTTCTTTGACGCCCGCAACCTGGGCAATACACGCTATATCTCTTCCGCCTCGGTGCTGCCCCGCGCCGTGGCCAATTCGGCGGTGTTTGAGGCGGGCTTCGGCCGCAGCGTCTTCGCCGGCCTGCAGGTGAGGTTCTGATGAAAAGACTTTTCGCCCTGGCGCTGCTGGCCGCACCGGCCAGCGCCCATGTGGTCATCACCCCGGCCGAGGCGCCGGCGGGCTCCTATACCCGCATCGCCTTCATGGTCGGCCATGGCTGCGCCGGTGCCGCGACCACCGGCATCGAAGTCACCCTGCCCGAGGGGCTTTCGGCTGCCCGGCCGCAGCCGAAAACCGGCTGGAACATCACGGTGGAGACGCGCCCGCTGGAACGTCCCGCCCCCACCGCCCATGGCCTGGTGCGTGAGGCCCCGGCGACCATTTCCTGGACCGGCGGCCCGCTGCCGGACCAGCATTACGAGGAATTCGTCATGCTCATCGCCACCCCTAACCGGCCCGGCAACACACTGATCTTCCCCATCATCCAGCGTTGCGAGGGCGGTGCCCAGCATGCCTGGGTGGAGGTACCAGCCGAGGGCATGCGGGCCAGAAGCCCCGCCGCCACGCTGCGACTGGTGGCACGCTGATGCGCGCGTTGCTTCTGGCCCTGGCCATGCTGCCGCTCGGCGCCAGCGCCTGCGACCCCGATGAGATGGATCGCGCCATGAGCGAGATCTGCACCGCCGCCACCGCCGCCGCGGCCGAGGTGGTGCAGGCCGCAACCCCCCTGGCACAGGGCGAGGAGGCGGCGGCGATGGCCGCCCGGCTCGCCCATGCAAGGCATATTTGTATCAATGGAGACCCCAGCCTGGCGGCGGCAGAATCGGTGCATCTCGCCCGCTTCGCCGCCCGAATTGAGGCCCGGCTGACCAGCAAGGATAGCACGCGATGAACCGACGCCTTCTCCTCGCCACCGCCCTTCTGCCCATGGCGGCCCAGGCGCATGGCAGCGCCACCCAACATGGCAGCCTGACGCTGGAAGCCCCCTGGACCCGCGCTGCCGGCCAGGGCGGCCAGGGGGCTGGATTTCTGACCATCCGCAATACCGGTGGGGCTGACCGCCTGCTCTCGGCCAGCACCCCGGCCGCAGGGCGCACCGAATTGCACACCATGCTGCGCGATGGCGATATCATGCGCATGCGCCAGGTTGAGGCCATCGCCGTGCCGGCCAATGGCGCGGTGAGCCTCGCCCCTGGCGGGCTGCATATCATGCTGCTGGGCCTGACACGGCCGCTGGTGGTGGGCGAGAGCGTGCCGCTGACACTGGTCTTCGAACAGGCCGGCGCGGTGACATTGCAACTCGCGGTGCAAGCGGCCGGTGCACGGATGCCGATGCATTGAGGCGGTGATGCGCTGTGGTGGCCTCTTCCTGCCCGCGCGGGGGGGGGCCGGTTTGTTGCCAACGGCTAGCTCAAATGTCACGCCTCTTCCTGCCCGCGCGGGGGGGGGCCTGTCGCGCGCGCCGGCCGCCCAAGATTTGAAATTTCTGGCTTTTCTGGCAAATCTGCGATGTTGGATGCGAAATTTGGCTTTTTCTCATTAGGCAAAATTTGCCCCATGGGATGTCAGAAACTCCCCCAAATC
The DNA here is from genome assembly GCA_945901085.1 of Rhodovarius crocodyli. GTDB lineage: Bacteria > Pseudomonadota > Alphaproteobacteria > Acetobacterales > Acetobacteraceae > Rhodovarius > Rhodovarius crocodyli_A. The sequence goes on from CAMDJV010000006.1 coordinate 53,145, forward strand.
ACATTCCCTGAAAAAAACATCTCTAGAATTACATTCAATCTTGCGGCATTCCGCGCCAGGCGATAAACAAATCGCTAACGGGTGCCGCCTTGGCGCTCGCAGATTGGCGAGGAGTTAAGACATGTCGGTGACACTGAGCGGGGGTTCCAGCGATCCTGTTGTGATCCCATTCGACTGGGGTGGCACCAAAGACACCGCCCAGGCCTTTGCCGCGAGCAGCAAGACCCCCACGCAATATCGCGGCCCGGGCGAACAAACCCCGGCACCTGCGACGCCCGATACCCCCTTGCTCGTCTCCGGCACGCCAACCGAGGCGATTTCGACCGCAAATTATTACAAGGTCCTCATCAACGCCTCCTCCGCGGTATCCGTCGTGGGTGGCAGTGGGAATGACGTGGTGGTCGCTGGCAATGCCGGTATCGTGTACAACACCGGCGGTGATTATGACTCCGGCGGCGGCAACGACACTGTTCTCGCCGGTGGCGGCGATAATCTCATCGGCGCCAATGCTTCAAGTCAACAAACCAACTCATTTTTTGGCACAGGCGCCGGAAATGACACGATCATATCGTCAACCGGTAATAACACCATTATGGCTGGTGGCGGGACAAACCAAATTGCCTTGAGTTTTAGTACCGGCAATAACCTGGTATACTCACAGGGCAAGGACATCATATGGGCCGGTGGCGGCAATGACACCATCGGCGTTGAGGATGGCGCGACGGTGGTGGGTGGCTCGGGCCGTCTGACCTTCGTTGGTGGCACCGGCAATAGCACCGTCACCGCCGGCTCTGGTAGCGCCACCATCTTCGGCGGCGCGGGCACCGGCTCCTTCTGGGGCGGCGATGCCGGCCAAAACTCCGTCACCGCCGCTGAGGGGCAGTCAACGGTCTTCACCGGCGGCGCCTATTCGGCCGGCTTCGCCGCCGGTGCGGGCGCCGATACGCTGGTCGCCAGCGCCGGCAACACCACGCTGAGCGGCGGCAACTCCACCGGCAATAACGTCTTCTTTGCCGGCAAGGGGGATAATGTGCTGATAGGCGGCGGCATTGGCAATGACACGATTTTCGCCGGCCGCGGCGAATCCACCGTCTTCGGTGGCGAGGGTGCGGATGTCTTCGCCTTTTTCAAAAGCGAGATGGATGGCAACCCCAACCACACGGTGGTGATTGGTGACTTCACCGTCGGTAAGGACAAGCTGGTCTTCGATGGCTACAGCAATGTCTCCCTGCCGCTGCCGCAGCAGGATAGCGGTTCCACCACCCTTACCCTGCCCGATGGCACCAAGATCATCCTGAGCGGCGTGTCCTTGACGGCTGGTGGCGTCTGATCCGACAGGGTGATCTCTGTCGCAGCCATGGGCGGGGGAGGATCATCACCCTCCCGCCCATGCTTGGCCCGCTCCGCATGTGGTTGCGCCGCAACCAGCCCAGCCTCCTGCCGGCCTCTTTACGATCATTTCACTTGATCCGCGCATAACCCCATCAATGGGGTGAGAGGAAGTGCCTTTATGAGTGAATCCGCATCTGTTCTTGTCGCCGAAGTGCCAATCTCGGCTCATTCGATTGTTCTTAGCCATGGCACATATTGCGTTTTCGTCACCGGCGTGACCCAAGGCCTCACCGAGCGTGATCTGCCCGCGCTGCGCATCTCCAGCTCGCCCGGCAGTTCCACCGTGGCCGTGGCCGCCCTGCCTGGCGATGGTTGGCTGCGCCAACTGGGCGATGCCGTGCTGCTGCGCGTCGCCAGTGAACGCTCCCGCGTGCTCTTCACCAGCTACGACGAATCCCGCGCCCCCGGCGCCAAGCCACCACAAATCCAAATCCAACGCCTCGATGATGGCCGCCTGCCCGAGAGCCTGCGCCCCAACCCCGCGCTGCCAAAAGCCGATTACACCCTGCATTTCAGCCGCAAGGGCGATGTGCCCGCAGGCTTCGGCCAATGGGTGGGCAGCCTGGGCGATGATAGTTGGATCGAAGGTGTTGAATTGCTCGCCCCCGCGCCGCTTCAGCCCGCCGATCTGGAATATCAGGTGGTTCTGGGCCGCGGCTGGCTCTCCCCCTGGGTGCAGGCTGGCGAATTCTGCGGCAGCCGCGGCATGGGCCTGCCCATATTGGGCTTCCGCGCCCGGCTGCTGGGCCAGGCCGCCCAGCAATGGCGCCTGCATTATGCCGGACGATGCGTCGATGGCAGGGAATTGCCCGAGGCTGAAAACGGCATGCCCTGCGAATCGGCCGACCTCACGCCCCTGGCCGCCCTGAACATCACCCTCGAACCCCTCGGCGGCACCCAGCCTGCCGCCATGCCACCGCCCAAACACAAAAAGCCGGCCAGGCCCAAGCCCGCCAAGTCCACAGCCGCCAGCCCCGCCGGCAAGACACGCCGTGCCAAGAAGGCCAGCTGATAGCCGCAAGCCGGCCCCCTCGCCTCCACCGCAAAGCTGGTCAGGGCTGGTTGAATCCTATGCCCCGGCCGAGGGTGCGGAAGGTTGGCTGCTCTGCGGCAGCGCCGCCCAACCCTGGCCGGCCAGGATTGAGGCGGTTGAGGCGGTGTTCGAGCATGGCGTGCTCACAGGCACCCTGCTGAGCGTCTTCATCGCCGATGATCACACCCAAGGCCAGCGCTTCATCGCGCTTTTCCAGGCCCCCCGCCCGCCGGTCGGCCCCTTGCGCCAGCTTGCCGACGGACTGGGGCTGAGGCTGCAAGCCCAGGATGCCCGGCTTGAGGATGCCCAAGCTGCCGGCGCGCGCTGCCGGGCCATGCTGCATGCCGCCGCCAAAGCCAGCGACATCGCCAATACCATCCGCGCCGCCCTGCCCGTCCCGGCCTATACCGGCAATGACAGCCTCACCCCGCTCGGCCTGCCGCTGCGCATTGCCATCGATGCGGTGATACGCATCCCCCCCGCCGGCATCGCCATCGAGGGCGGGCTGGTTGACCCCATGCGGCTGGTCACCCGGCTGGCCCTGCGCCAGGGCACCACCTGCCAGGTGCTGGAGCGCGACCATTGGGCGCTCATGCCGCGCCCCGACCTGGCCCCGCCCGGCAGCGCCGAGGATGCCATCCGCCATGGCGGCACCACCGGCTTCCTCGCCTATGCTCAGGGGCCCTTCCTTGCCGCGGCCCCACCCTGGCTTGAGGTTGAGACCCGCGATGGCACCATCGCCCATCTGCCCCTGCCGCGCCCGGCCGAGGGCGCGGGGCTGGCCGTGATCGAGCAGATTCTCGCCCTGCCACGCCCGCCGCTCGCCCGCATCTCCACCGTGCTGGCCCACACCATCGGCCCCATTGCACGCGGCCTCAACCGCGCCCGCCTCGCACTGCGCCCCACGCCGCAGCGGCAGGATTTCGGCCCGCTGCCTGCCTCGCCCGAAAGGGCGCTGATCATCCCGTTGCATGGCAGGGTGGATTTCATGGCGCTGCAACTCGCGCTCTTCTCTGCCAGGCCCGATCCCGGCTGTGAGATTCTCTACATTCTCGACGATCCCCGCCTCGCCGAAGAGGCCGAGCGCATGGCCCAATCCTGCTGGATGCGCTTTCGCCTGCCCTTCAGCCTGCTCGATCTGGGTGCGCATCTGGGCTATGCGCCGGCCAATAATGCCGGCCTAGCCGCCGCCCGCGCGGCGCATCTATGCCTGCTCAATGCCGATGTCTTCCCCCGCCAGGGCGAGGGCATGGCCTGGCTGCCCCGCCTCTGCGCCCCGCTCGGCAAGCCGGCGGTGGGTGCGGTGGGTGCGACTTTGCTGTTCGAGGATGGCACGCTGCAACATGGCGGCATGGAATATCAGCGCGTGGCCAGCCTGCCGCCCTGGCCCTTCCCCATTCATCCCGGCAAGGGCGCCAAACCCGGCCCAGCCCGGCCCGCCTTGCGGGAGGTGAGCGCGCTCACCGGCGCCTGCCTCGCCATCCGCCGGGCCGATCTGCAGGCGCTGGGCGGGCTCGATGAGGATTGCATCATCGCCGATTTCGAAGATGCGGCGCTGTGCGAGGCGCTGCGCGCGCGCGGCCTGCGCATCATGCTGCAGCCCGATGTGGTGCTCTATCACCTGGAGCGACAAACCCCGGGCAGCCACGCCCCCTGGCGCAGCGGGGCCACCTTGGTCAATGCCAGCCACTTCGCCGCGCGTTGGAATCCCGATGCGCAAGGCTAAGGCCGATGGCCGCCGCGTGCTGGTTGTCAGCCACACCCATCCCAAACTCACCCAGGGCGGTGGCGAGATCGTCGCCTTCGAAACCTTCCGCCGCCTCAACGCCACGCCGGGATTTGAGGGTTTTCTGCTCAGCCACGATGCCAAAAAACTGCCGGTGCGGGCCGGTGCCGCCTTCACCCAGCCCTTCGGCCCGCGCGAATACCTCTATGGCGGCCGCAGTTTCGACCATTTCCTCTTCGCCAATCCCGACCCGAATTTCGCCCGCGCATTCGAGGCGCTGTTGGCGGAATTGCAGCCCGATATCGTGCATTTCCACCACTTCATCGGCATTGGCATCGAAGCCCTGGCCATGCCGCGGCGGGTGCTGCCCCGGGTGGAGGTGATGCTCACCCTGCATGAATACCTGCTGATCTGCCACCATCACGGCCAGATGGTCACCCGCCCAGACCTCACCCTTTGCACTGAAGCCAGCCCGCAAGCCTGCCATGGCTGCTTCCCGGAACAATCACCGCAGTCCTTCTTCATGCGCGATTTGTGGCTGCGGCGGCATCTTGATGCGGTCGATCGCTTCATCGCCCCCAGCCATTTTCTGCGCGCGCGCTTTCTGGCCTGGGGCCTGGCCGAGGCGCGCATGCTGGTGCAGGCCAATCCCCTCCCCCCGCCAGCCCCGCGCCAGAAACCCTCACCCCGCCCGCCTGGCACGCCGCGCATCGGCTTTTTCGGCCAAATCTCGGAATTGAAGGGCCTGGGCGTGCTCTTTGCCGCCGCCCACATCCTCGCCGCGCGCGGCTGGCCGGGCGTGATCGAGATGCATGGCCGCCAGGAGGAACAACCCGAGCTTCTCCGCCGCCGCCTAGAGAGGCTGCTGGCCGCGCAGCCACCCAACATCACGCTCTGCGGCCCCTATCCCAATGAAGCGGTGGGCGGGCTCATGGCGGGCTGCGATGCGGTCGTGGTGCCATCCATCTGGTGGGAAAACGCGCCCCTGGTGGTGCGGGAGGCCGCCGCCGCCGGGGTGCGGGTCATCGGCGCCGATCTGGGCGGGCTGGGCGAGGCGCTACGCGCGCTGCCTGGCAGCATTCTGCTCACCCCGCGGGACCCGCTGGCCCTGGCCGAGGCTATTCTCGCCCTGCCCCAGGCCGAACCCGCCCCCGCCGCCGCCCTAATCGAGACCGACCCGCTCAGCCTCTATCGCCGCGCATGGCCAAAAGGTTGAAACGCCGCAGCGCGGCCCGCATATCGGCGGTTGCCATCATTGCAGGAGAAGACAATGGAAGAGAGCCTGGAACGACATGAATTTGGCGCCGAGGTTGGCCGCCTGCTCGATCTGGTCGTCCATGCGCTGTATTCCGAGCGTGAGATCTTTCTGCGCGAACTCGTCGCCAATGCCGCCGATGCGGTGGATCGCCGCCGCTTCGAGGCGCTGACCGACCCCACCCTCGCCCTCCCCGCCGAGCCGCGGCTGCGCATCCTGCCCGATAAGGCAGCCCGCAGCATCACCATCAGCGATTCCGGCATCGGCATGGCCAAGGCCGATCTGACCGCGCATCTGGGCACCATCGCCCGCTCCGGCACGCTGGCCTTCGCCAAATCCCTCGCCGATACCCCGGCGGCGGAAAAGCCCAGCCTGATCGGCCAATTCGGCGTGGGCTTCTACTCCGCCTTCATGGTGGCCGAGCGGGTGGAGGTCACCTCCCGCCGCGCCGGCAGCGAGGAAGCCTGGGTCTGGGCCAGCGAGGGCCAGGGCGCCTATACGCTCGCGCCCGCCAGCCGCGCCGAGCCCGGCACCGATATCGTGCTGCACATCAAAGCCGATGCCGAAGAATTCCTCGAACCCAGCCGCCTGCAAGCCATCATCCGCAAATGGGCGGACCACATCACCATCCCCATCACCGTTGCGCGCGATGGTCTGGACGAGCCGGCCAATGAGGGCACTGCGCTGTGGCGCAAAGCCAAATCCGAGGTGACGGAAGAGCAGTACAAGGCCTTCTACCACCACGTCGCCCATGCCTTTGACAGTCCCTGGGCCACGCTGCATTGGCGCGCCGAGGGGGTGATGGAATTCACCGCCCTGCTCTTCATCCCTGGCATGAAACCCTTCCAGGCGGTCGAAGGTGAGCGTGACAGCAGGCTGCGCCTGCATGTGCGGCGCATGTTCATCACCGAGAGCGCTGCCCTGCTGCCGCCCTTCCTGCGCTTCGTGCATGGCGTGGTCGATACCGAGGATTTGCCGCTCAATGTCAGCCGCGAGATGCTGCAAGCCACCCCGGTGCTCGCGCGCATCCGCAAGGCGGTGACCAACCGCGTGCTCTCCGAACTCAAGACCCAATCCAAGGATGCCGAGCGTTATGCCAGCTTCTGGGAGAATTTCGGCCCGGTGCTGAAGGAGGGTGTCTGGGAGGATGCCGAGCATCGCCAGGATGTCGCCGCCCTGCTGCGCTTCCGTTCCTCTTCGGTTGCGGGCTGGACATCGCTCGCCGATTACGTCGCCCGGATGAAACCGGGCCAGGAGGCGATCTATATCCTGGTGGGTGAGGACCCAGCGGCCCTGGCCAAATCGCCGCAACTCGAAGGCTTCCGCGCCAAGGGGGTGGAGGTGCTGCTGCTCGGCGACAGCATCGATGCCTTCTGGCCCGAGCGGCTGGCGATGTTTGACGCCAAGCCCATCCGCAGCATCACCCAGGGCATTGTCGATCTCTCCAAGATCGAGGGCGCGGCCATGGAGGGCGAGGCGGCCGATCTGGAGCGCCTCTTGCCCCTGCTCAAGGAGATGCTGAAAGACCATATCTCCGATGCACGCGCGACCGAGCGCCTGGTGGAAAGCGCCGCCGTCCTCGCCGCCCCGCAATACGGGCCAGACCTGCAAATGAGCCGGATGATGCGCCGCGCCGGCCGTGACACGCCGGGGCTGCTGCCGGTGCTTGAGGTGAATCCCCGCCACAGCCTGATCCGCCGCCTGGCCGAGCCATCCCTGCCCGAGGCCGAATTGGCCGAGACCGCCGGCGTGCTGCTCGACCTCGCCCTTATTCAGGATGGCGATGGCCCGCGCGACCCGGCCGCATTCGCCCGCCGCGTCGCCGCCGCCCTCGCATTGGGCGCGGGCTGAACCCCGCTTGCGCCTATTTGTCATCATCGCCGGGGATGACAACAACCCCGAGGCCGGGCATCAACAATCACAGAATATCTGGGGCAGCCATGCGGCCCTATGTGCTTTTCGCGTGGCGAGGGAGAATGACCAATGTCTGAACCGATGAATGATCCGACCGAAAAATCCTGGCTCGACCTCGAATTGCAGGATGATTTCGATGAGGAGCTGGAGCAGGAGATCGATGATAGTCGCATCCCGCCCGAGCTGCGCGCCCTGCAGCAGGCCCGCAAGGCGCCGGGGATCGACCGCAGCTTCTATTTCCGCGAATTGCTGCGGCTGCAATCCGAGCTGTTGAAGCTGCAGGATTGGGTGGTGCATAAGGGCCTCAAGGTCGTCGTGCTCTTCGAGGGGCGTGACAGCGCCGGCAAGGGCGGCGCCATCAAGCGCATCACCCAACGGGTGAATCCGCGCACCTGCCGGGTTGTCGCCCTGCCCGCTCCCTCGGATCGTGAGAAGAAGCAATGGTATTTCCAGCGCTTCATCTCGCATCTGCCCGCGGCCGGCGAAATCGTGCTCTTCGACCGCAGCTGGTACAATCGCGCCGGCGTCGAGCGGGTGATGGGCTTCGCCAGTGAGACCGAGGTTGAGGATTTTTTCCGCGACGTGCCGGAATTCGAGCGCATGCTGGTCCGCTCCGGCATCATCGTCATCAAATACTGGTTCTCGATCTCCGATGAGGAGCAGCAATACCGCTTCCTCATGCGCATCCACGACCCCATCAAGCAGTGGAAGCTCTCGCCCATGGACCTGCAATCGCGGATCCGCTGGGAGCAATACACCAAGGCGAAGGAGGATATGTTTGAGCGCACGAATATTCCCGAAGCGCCCTGGTACATCCTTGAAGGCAATGACAAGAAGCGGGCGCGGCTGAACTGCATCGCCCATCTGCTCTCGCTCATTCCCTATGAGGAGGTGCCGCACCAACCGATCTGCCTGCCAGAGCGCGTCTTTGACCCGAATTATGAGCGCCGCACCCTGCCAGTCGAACTCTACGTGCCGGAGACCTACTGAAGCACGGCTTGCGGCCCGTGCCGTTCCGGGCGCAACCTTCGTGATAAGGCAGGAGGTTACGCATGGAACTCAGGGGTAAGGTGGCCGTGGTCACCGGGGGCAATGGCGGCTTGGGGCAGCGCATATGCCATGCCCTGGCGCGCGAGGGCGTGAACCTCGCCGTGGTCTATGCCCGCAGCCGTGACCAGGCCGAGGGCGTGGCCCGCGAATTGGCCGACCGCCATCAAATCCAAGCCGCTGCCCTGCCCTGTGACCTGGAGGACCCGGCCGCCGCCGAGGCGCTGGTGGCCGCAGTGATCGCCCGCTTCGGCCGGCTCGATATCCTGGTCAATGACGCCGCCTATAATATAGCCATTCCCTTCGCGGAGCTCGAAACCCTCACCGATGCGGTGTGGGAGAAGGTGATGGCGGTGAACCTCACCGGCCCCATGCGCCTCACCCGCGCCGTGGCGCCGGTGATGAAGGCGCAAGGGGCTGGCCGGGTGGTCAATATCGCCTCCGTCGCAGGCCTTGGCCCCACCGGCTCCTCCATCGCCTATGCCGTCTCCAAGGCTGGCTTGATTCACCTCACCCGCTGCATGGCAGTGGCCATGGCGCCCGAGGCCCTGGTGAATTGCGTGGCCCCGGGCCTGCTGGAGGGCACCCGCGCCACCGCCAATCTGCGCCCCGAACAGGTCGAGCGTTCGGCAGCCGGAGCCCTGCTCAAGCGCGCGGCCGATAAGGATGATTGCGCCGAGATGGTGCTCACCATGTGCCGCACTGAGACGATGACAGGGCAAACCGTGGTGATCGATTCGGGTCGGTTTTTTCACTGAAGGCCTGGCGGCGGCCTCAGGGCACAGCCCCCTTCAGGGCAGCATCTGTGACTTCTTCCTGAGAGGAAACGCGACAATGGCCACCCAGAAACAAGGCGTCAGCCTCATCCGTGGCGGCCGTCTGACCGATACGGCAATGCGCCGCGCCGCCCCCACCGATATCCTGATCAAGGATGGGGTGATCGTGGAGATGGGCCTGGGGCTTGCCGCCCCCGAAGGTGCCGCGGTGGTCAATGCCGAGGGCCTGTTGCTGCATCCGGGCCTGATCAATGCCCATACCCATGGCCATGGCGGGCTGGGCCGCGGCCAGGGCGACAAATTCACCCTCGAATTGCTGCTCGCCGCCGCCCCCTGGCTGGGCGGTGGCCGCAACCTCGCGGATAAGAAACTCACCACCCTGATCTGCGCGGCCGAGATGGTGAGCAAGGGCTGCACCGCCGCCTATGATCTCTATTACGAATTCCCCCTCCCCTCGCGTGATGGGATGGATGCGGTGGCCGAAGCCTATAGCGAGTTGGGCATGCGCGCCGTGGTCGCCCCCATGGTGGCCGACCGCACGATGTATGAGGCCATCCCCGGCCTCGTTGATTCCATGCCCGCACCGCTGCAGGCCGAGGTCGCCAAGCTGCGCCTGCGCCCGCCCGAGGAAACGCTCGGCGCGATTGGCGAAATTCTGCACCATTGGCGCTGGGCGGGCCAGGATATCCGCGCCGCCGTCGCACCCACCATCCCGCATCATTGCTCGGATGGTTTCCTCTGCGGCTGCCGTGATCTGGCGAAGAAGCATGGCGTGGCGCTGCATAGCCATGTTGGCGAGAGCAAGGTGCAGGCCGTGGTCGGCATGCGCCAATACGGCAAGACCCTGGTCCAGCACATCGATGCGCTGGGCCTCATCGATGAGCATTTCACCGCAGCCCACGGCATCTGGCTCGATGATGATGATCTGCGGATCATCCGCCACCGTGGCGCCTCGCTCGCGCATAATCCCGGCTCCAATATGCGGCTGGGCAATGGCATGTTCCGGCTGCGCCGGGCGCTCGATTTGGGCGTCAATATCGGCATCGGCACCGATGGGGTGAATTGCTCCGACAACATCAACATGTATGAGGCGATGCGCTACGCCTCGATGCTGAGCAAGGTGCAAACCCCTGATCCGAGCCGCTGGGCCTCGGTGGAGGAGGTTTACAATGCCGCCACCGTGGGTTCAGCCCGGGCGCTGGGCTTCAAGGATATCGGCGCCATCGCGCCGGGCATGAAGGCCGATATCGTCTTTCTCGACCTCACGGCGATGAGCTGGATCCCGCATAATTGGACGGTGAACCAGCTTGTCCATGCCGAGGATAGCTGCGGTGTGCGCCACACCATGATCGGCGGCGAATTCGTCTATTATGACCGCCGCCATACCAGGCTCGACATCGCCAAACTGGCCCGCGATGCCGAGGAGGCGCGCGAGAGGCTCGAGCGGCTGAGTGCTGGCATGCACGATCTGTATGAGCGGCTGCGGCCGATCATCGAGAGCTTCTGCCCCGGCCTGGCGATGGAGCCCTACCATCTCAACCGCTATATGTGTGACGCTCCGAACAACGGGATTTGAAGAACCATGCCTGAATTTGTCGATCTCTCGCGCGAGATTTTCCATCGCACCCAGACCCATCCGAGCCATCCGCCGGTGGTGATGACGGTCTGGGGTGACCATGATGAGAAGAAATATGCCGGCAATACGGTCTTCACCTCCAAGGCCGTCTATCTGTCGATGAGCGACCATGCCGGCACCCATGTCGATGCGCCGGTGCATTTTGACCCGCGGCCGGGGGCGCTGTCGGTGGAGCAGATGCCGCTCGAGAACTTTTATACCTCAGCGTTTTGTATCGACCTCAGCCATGTGCCGCTGAAGACTGCGGCGACGCTGGAGGAGGTGCAGGCTGCCGTCGCAGCCTCGGGCCAGACCATCCAGAAGGGCGACACGGTGCTGATCTGGATGGCGACGAATGAGCGCCTTCTGGGCAAGCCGGGCTATCTGCATGATTTCCCGGGGCTGTCGCTGCCGGCGATTCATTGGCTGGCGGAACAGGGCATTGGCATGTTCGGGGTGGAGGCGATTTCGCCAGCCCCTGAGGGCGAGCCGAATTTCCTGGCACACATGGCCTGCGGCGAATTGGGCATCACGCATATGGAATGCCTGGCCAATCTGCACAGCCTGATCGGGCGCGGGCGCTTCACCTTCATCGGCTTCCCGCTCAAGATCCGTGGCGGCAGCGCGAGCCCGATCCGCGCGGTGGCGATGTTTGCGTGAACCATATCGCGTCGCACCCGGGTGAGGATGGCGAGGGTCTGCTGATCGAGGTTGTCTTCGATCTGGTTTGTCCCTGGTGTTACCTGGGCGTGGCGCGGTTGATGCGGATGCTGGACCATCGGCCGGAGGTGGTGGTGGCCATCCAGTGGCGGCCCTTTCTGTTGAACCCGGATATCGCGCCGGGTGGGGTGCCGCGGCAGGATTACATGGTTCGTAAATTCGGCGGTGAGGACCGGGCGCGGCGGCTGCATGGCAGCATCACCGAATTGGGCCGGGCCGAGGGGCTGGCCTTTCGCTTTGATGCCATAAGGCGGGTGCCGCATACGCTCGATGCGCATCGCATGGTGCGCTGGGCGGCGGGGCATGGTGCGGCGGACCATATGGTCTTGGCGCTCTTCGCTGCGCATTTTTGTCAGGGGCGCGATATTGCCCATCATGAGGTGCTGGCCTCCATCGCCGCGATGGAGGGGCTGGATGCGGCCGCAGCCCGGGCTTTTCTTGCCTCCAGCCAGGATGTGGAGGCGGTGCATACCGAAAATCTTCGGGCGCATCGGCTGGGGATTAATGGCGTGCCCTGCTTTGTGATGGATGGCGCCAATGCGATTGCCGGGGCGCAGGAGCCAGAAGTGCTGGCCCGCCTGCTGGACGTGGCGCTGGCTGGCTGACATTCTGCCGCCCTATCGGAGAGGAAAGCCTCATGAAACTGCTGCGTTATGGCCCCAAGGGCCAGGAAAAGCCGGGCATGCTCGATGCCGCTGGCGTTATTCGTGATCTGTCAGGCGTGGTGCCCGATATTGCAGGCGATGTGCTCTCGGATGCGGGGCTGGCCAAGCTGGCCAGCCTGGACCCTGCGAGCCTGCCGGCGGTGGCTGGCAATCCGCGCTTGGGCGCACCGGTTTCGGGGTTTTCCCAGTTGATCTGCATTGGCCTCAATTATGCTGACCATGCGGCGGAGACTGGCTCGGCTATTCCCAAGGAGCCTATTGTCTTCCTGAAGGCGAATGGTGCGATTTCGGGGCCGAATGATGATGTGATTATTCCCAAGAACTCGGTCAAATGCGACTGGGAGGTGGAGCTTTGCATTATCATCGGCACCAAGGCGACGTGTGTGAGCGAGGATGCGGCGCTGGCCCATGTGGCGGGTTATGCCGTGGGCAATGATGTCTCCGAGCGGGAATGGCAGATTGAGCGTGGCGGTGCCTGGGATAAGGGCAAGGGGGCCGATACGTTTGGGCCTGTCGGGCCCTGGCTGGTGACGCGTGATGAGGTGCCGGACCCGCAGAACCTCGATATGTTCTGCGATGTGGATGGGGTGCGGCAGCAGAATGGCAGCACGCGGACGATGATTTTCGGGGTGAAGACCCTGGTGAGCTATGTCTCGCATTTTATCACGTTGCATCCGGGCGATGTGATCTTCACCGGCACGCCGCCGGGGGTGGGCTTGGGCAAGAAGCCTTCGCCGGTGTTCCTCAAGCCGGGCCAGGTGATGCATCTGGGCGTGCAGGGCTTGGGGACGCAGACGCAGAAGACGGTGGCCTATGCCGGCTGAGGAGCCGGTTCTGGTCATCATGGATTTTCCGGCCCGCCGCGATGGCGGGCCGGAGCAGGCGGCGGCGATGCGGGCGCTGGCAGAGAGTATTGCCGTGGAGCCTGGGCTGATCTGGAAGATCTGGACGCAGGATGTGCCGGGTGGCCGGGCGGGGGGGATTTACCTCTTTGCCAGCCGGGCGGCGGCGGAGGCGTATCACGCCATGCATGCGGCGCGGCTGGAGCGGCAGGGGATTGGGCCTATTACGGCCACGTATCGGACTGCGGTGGCGGGGTTGAGTGCGCTGACGCGTGGGCCTTTATCAATCACTTAGGCCTGTTTCTGCAAAAGCGGTTGTATTCGGACAAATTGCCTTTTGGGCGTGCGAGGGCGATGCCTCGGGCGGGGTTGAAACGCGCCTGGGCGTGGTGGGGTGCCCCCCGGGGTTTTGCCAGAAATGGGTTTACGGACAAATTGCGGTTTGGCGGCCGGGCAGCCTTGAGGGGCGCTGGCGAGGGATCGGGATGGCGTTTTCAAACAGCGACAGCGGGCGGATATTAGGATTTTATGCTTGATTTGTCAAGCGGAAGGGGTTACATCACGTAGCGGCCATCGGGCAGCGCGCGGGCCTGGCCGGCCTTGGCGAGGCTGGCGAGGATGTGTTGCACCGTGGCGGTTTGCGGCGGGTTGCGGAATTGTTTCCGCAGGTCAGCCGCCGCGGCAGGGCGGGCGCGCAGCGCGCGGCTGATCATGGTGATCTGGCCGATGGCATCGGTGCGGGGCCAGGCGGGGGCGGCGGTATTGGCGGCTTCCAGTGCCACGGCCACCACCCTGCGGCAAAACACCTGGCGGATGGAGTTGCTGGTGATGAAGCCAAAGCGGCAGCTGCGGCCCTGGGCCACCTCCTGCGCGGCGCGCCACCAGAAATGCATGGCCAGATCGGCGCTGGGCGGCACGCGGGGTTATCCGAAGAAGCAGTAGCCAATCCCTTCAACACTGCCATAGGTCGCTGCAGGTAGTTGCGCCTGGGTCAGGCCTGAGAAGGTGACCGAGGTGTCGATCACGCCATTGCCATCGAGGTCACAATGCAGGGTTACGCCCTGGTAGCCGGGTGCACCATCGCTCGCGGCCCAATTGAGTTTGCTGACCTCGGGCCGATAGCCCCAGATCGTGACTTGCTCGCCTGGGGAGAAATCGATGATGGAGGACCAGGTGGTGGAGGTTGCAGCCAAGCGTCCATCGATAAAAAATCTATCCCATCCCGCGCCGCCGGCGAGGAAATTCGAGCCCGAACCGCCATCGATCACGTCATTGCCGGCCCCGCCATCGATTGCATCGTTGCCTGCCGCAGCATTGATGAAATCCGCCATGGCGGTGCCTAGTATGATGTCATTGGTGGCGCCGAGCATCATTTGATACTCGATACCGGCAACCGGGCCGGTATAGATCTCTGGTGTTACTCCGATGACTGTGCCATCGCCTTGCTTGATATTATAATCCACGACATCGGTAACAGTGATGGCCACAGCGTTTGCCGCGCTGATGAGGCTGCCATCGAAGGCGGTGACGGTGATGTCGTAGACGTTGTTTTTGCCGGTATCGGCCGGGGCCTCGAAATTGGGCGCGGTCTTGAAGGTGAGGGCGCCGGAGGTGGTGTTGATGTTGAACAGGGCGGCATCGGTGCCGCCCAGCACGAAGGTCAGGGTGGTATTGGCATCAGGGTCGCTGCCGGTGGCGGTATAGACGGTGCCGGTGGCGTTTTCGGCGAAGCTCGCCGCAGCCGCAGAGGTGATGGTGGGTGCTTCGTTGGTGTTGGTGACGGTGATGGCCACGGGTTGGGGCGTGCTGCTGAGGCTGCCATCGAAGGCGGTGACGGTGATGTCGTAGACGTTGTTTTTCCCGGCATCGGCCGGGGCCTCGAAATCGGGCGCGGTGTTGAAGGTGACGGCACCGGAGGTGGTGTTGATATTGAACAGGGCGGCATCGGTGCCGCCCAGGGTGAAGCTCAACCTATCGGCATCGGGGTCGGTGGCGGTGGCGGTATAGACGGTGCCGGTGGCGTTTTCGGCAAAGCTGGCGGTGCCACCGGAGGTGATTCTTGGTGCCCCGTCGACGAAAACATAGGTGTCCACCACGTAATTGGGCGAATTCGAGCTGCCCACACCAGCATTGCCGGCCAGATCGGTATAGCCGGTATTGTTCAGCACCAAATTGTTGACGGCTGCGGTCACGCCTGCATTCGGCGTCAGCGTCGCGCTCCAGGTTGTGCCGCCATTGCCGGTGGTAAGATTGCTCAATGTGCCGTTGGCCACCGTGACATCGGCGGTGGTGAAACCGCTCACCTGCTCGGTGAAGGTGAAGGTCACCGTCGCGGTATCGCCTATCTGCAGGACGGTATCGGAAATGGTGATAGCCGACGCCAGAGCGGGCGCGGTGTTGTCGATGGTTATCGTCAAGCCGGCGCTGGCCAGGCTGACATTGCCAGCCACATCGACCGCCTTGGCCGTGACGGTGTGGGCACCCCCGGACAGCATGAAACTGGTGATCGACCAGGTGCCGGCGCCGCTCGCCGTCGCGCTGCCCAGTACGGTCGTGCCATCGGTGTCGTAAAGGGTAACGTCGCTGTTGGCCTCACTGGTGCCGGTGAAGATCGGTGTCGTGGTTTTTGTGATGTCATCGCTGTTAGAGGTGCCAGTGTCGGACCCGGATGACATGTCCAGAGAAGTCGGCGCGGCTGGCGCGGTGTTATCGATGGTGACTGTTATAGGAGAAGTAGGCCCGCTCCAGGTATTATAATCATAAACTTGGGCCTCCGCACTCACAGAATGCACGCCGGGCGACAGGGTCGTGGTGAAGGACCAATTGCCATTGGCATCCACGATCGTGTAGCCTAGTCGACCAGAAGGAGGGTCAGCGGGCACATAAGGATCATATAAATAAATGCGCTCGCCAGGCCACCCGGTGCCGATGAAGGTCGTGCTGGTCTTGGATGTGATGTTGTCGGTATTGGAACTTCCCGTATCATCGCCCGCAATCAGGTCTGGGATACTGGGCATTGTGGGCTGTGAGTTTTGTGTGGGCATGTCCAAATTTTAAATGAAGTTGCAAGAAATTAGACTATATGGCCAAGGTGGTTACGTCAACGCTGAAAATTTTCAGCAGTTTCTGCCGGCTGAAGCCTAAGACCTTCTGGGGCGGCCCCTGTTTCGACCGGATAGGCGGCGCAACCGTGAGGGGCCAGGCCTCATTGATCCAGAAGATGATGATGGCGGCCGGGGCGATGGCGGAGATGAGGCGTGGGCGATGGTCCCGCGCGCAGCCAGCGCCTGAGGGCGCCAGCCGGCTTCGTCGCCACGGTGGCCGAGCGGCAGCGGGGCTTGATGCATGGCGTCGAAGATGAGGGGGGCACTTTTGACGTCGCTCATCTGACCTTCGGTCAGCAGAATGGCGCGGGGACGGCCACGCTCGTCGCCGACCGCGTGCGGTTTGGGGTTCGGGCCGCCCTTGGTTCTGGCGAAGGCTATCCGCACCACCGCCGAGGATCTGCCCGTCTTGCAGCGGCAATGGCGGGCCAGGCGCTGGCCCGCCGCGAGGCGCCCTACCCCACCAGCTTCATCACCTCATCCGGCCCTTTGCGCACCAAATCCATATAGTCTTCCATCAGCGTCTTGGTGATGTAGCCAGGGGTGTAGCTTTGGCTGCCGATGCAGGCCACGGGCGTCACCTCGGCTGCGGTGCCGGCCAAAAACACTTCGCTCGCCTGGGACAATTCTTCGGCGCGGATCACCCGTTCGACCATGGGCATTTGCCGCTTCTTGGCCAGGGCCATGACGGTGCGGCGGGTGATGCCATCGAGGAAGCAGGTGGGGGTGGGGGTGTGGATTTGGCCATCGGCCATCACGAAAAAGGCGTTGGCGCCGGTGGCCTCGGCCACATCGCCCTTATGGTCGAGCATGAAGGCGTCATCAAAGCCGGCATCCATGGCGGCGTGCTTGCTCATGGTGCCGATCATGTAGAGCCCGGCGGCCTTGGAGGCGGTGGGCGCAGTGTCGGGGGCGGGGCGGCGCCATTTGGCAAGGTCGAGGCGCACGCCCTTCATGCGCTGCTCCACGCCGAAATAGGCGCCCCATTCCCAGGTGGCGATGGCGAGGTGGATCTTGGTGGCCTTCGCACCCACGCCCATCTCCTCAGCACCGCGCCAGGCGATGGGGCGGATATAGGCCTCGGTGAAGCCATTGGCCTTCACCACCGCATCGCAGGCATCATCGATCTGTTGCGCGGTCCAGGGGATGTCAAAGCCCAAAATCCGGCCGGACTCGATGAGACGGTTGGTATGGTCACGCAGGCGGAAGATATTGCCCGAATAGCAGCGCTCGCCTTCGAAGACGGCGGAGGCATAATGCAGGGCATGAGAGAGCACATGCAGCTTGGCATCGCGCCATGGCACCATATGGCCATCGAGCCAGATGAAGCCGTCGCGGTCATCAAAGGGAATCAGTGCCATCTCGTGTCTCCTGCTTTATGATTGGCGTAAGAATCTTGCGTTCACTGAGACGGTTTTAGAACATCGCGCGGAGAAGCGTCAACAATGCTGACCAAACAACCCGGTATGGCAGCCATGCCGGCCACGCCGCGGGAGCAGGCAGCGGGGAGCAATTTGCTGTTCCTGCGCGAAGCCGAGCTGCGGCTGGCGCAGGATCTGCTGTTTTTTGGCTATCGCGATTTCACCGCCGGGCCGGACAGGCTGCTGGCGGAGCTGAATATGGGCCGGGCGCATCACCGGGTGCTGCATTTCGTCGGCCGCGCGCCGGGCATGACGGTGGGTGATCTGTTGGGGATACTCTCCATCACCAAGCAATCGCTGGGCCGGGTGCTGCAGCCGATGATCGAGGATGGCTATGTGACCCAGGCGGCCGGGCGGGTGGATAAGCGCCAGCGGCTGCTGAGCCTGACCGAGAAGGGTGCGGGGCTGGAGCGCCGGCTCTATGATTGCCAGCGTGAATGGGTGATGCGCGCCTATCGTGAGGCCGGGCCTGCCGCGGTGGAGGGGTTTCGCCGCGTCATGCGCGGGCTGATGGGCGAGGATGCAAGGGCTGAGCTGGAACGGCTGGAAAGGGCGGCACAGGGATGAGCGACAACCCACATCTTCTCGTGGTCGATGATGATGCGCGGCTGCGCAGCCTGCTGCAGCGCTACCTCGCCGAGAATGGCTTTCGCGTCACCGCCGCCGCCGATGCGCAGGAGGCGCGCGCCGCACTCAATGTGCTGGCATTTGACCTGCTGGTGCTCGATGTGATGATGCCCGGCGAAACCGGGTTGGAGCTGGTGGAGAGCCTGCGCCAACAGGGGCGCGATGTGCCGGTGCTCATGCTCACCGCGCGCGGTGACCCTGATGACCGTGTGGCCGGCTTCGAGCATGGCGCGGATGATTACCTGGCCAAGCCGTTTGATCCGCGGGAGCTGGCCTTTCGCATTCGCACCATCCTCAAGCGGGCCATGCCGCCGCCATTGCCCACCACCCAGGCGGGGCCGGTGCAACTGGGCCAGCTTTGGTTCGACCCCGATCGCAGCGAGCTGCGCGGGCCGGGCGGCGCCACGCGGCTGACCGGGGGGGAGACCGCGCTGCTCGCCGCCCTGGCTGGCCGGCCGGGCGAGGTGCTCTCGCGCGAGTTCATCGCCGAGGCGCTGGGCACGCCCGAGGCGGGGGAGCGCGCGGTGGATGTGCAGGTCACCCGGCTGCGCCGCAAAATCGAGCCCGACCCGCGTGAGCCGCGCTTTCTGCACACCATCCGCCACAAGGGCTATGTGCTGAGACCCGGGCCTTGAGCGGGGCGGCGCCGCAGCCGCCCCTGGCACTGCGTGGGCTGAAGCGCTTTGCGCCGCGCGGGCTGCTGGGCCGCTCACTCCTGATGATTCTGGGGCCGCTGCTGATCGTGCAGGC
The DNA here is from genome assembly GCA_945901085.1 of Rhodovarius crocodyli. Lineage (GTDB taxonomy): Bacteria > Pseudomonadota > Alphaproteobacteria > Acetobacterales > Acetobacteraceae > Rhodovarius > Rhodovarius crocodyli_A. Next base: position 72,032 of record CAMDJV010000006.1, read on the forward strand.
GGTGGCGCTGACGGCGTTTTATGGCGGGCATGTGGATGTGATCTCGCGCAGGCTGGCCACTTCGCTCGCGGGCGAGATCGCCATGGTCACGCAATTGCTCGCACAATTGCCCGAGGAGGCGCATCCCGCCATCCTGCGCGAGGCCACCTGGCGGCTGGGGCTGGGCATTGCCTTTGAGCCGGGGATTCAGCTGGGCGCCATCCCTGCCCGGCCGCCCTGGTCACCGCTGCTGCCATTGGAGACAGATCTGGCCCAGGCGCTTACCCGGCTGGTGGGCCTGCCCTTTGATGCCGATTGGCTGAGCGATGCGCAGAATGTGGTGGTGCGGGTGCAGTTGGAAGGCGGCCTGCTCGATGTGGAGGTGCCGCGCAAGCGGCTGTTCAGCGCCACGCTCTATCTCTTTGTGATCTGGCTGGTGGGCTCGGCGGGGTTGCTGGCGCTGATTGCCGTGCTGTTCATGCGCAACCAGGTGCGCGCCATTCGCAGGCTGGCGGCGGCGGCGGAGGATTTCGGCCAGGGGCGCGATGGGGGTGCGATCAAGCCTGAGGGGGCGATTGAGGTTCGCCAGGCGGCCATCGCCTTCAACCAGATGCAGGAGAATATCCGCCGCTTCGTCAGCCAGCGCACCGAAATGCTGGCCGGTATAAGCCATGATATGCGCACCCCGCTCACCCGCATGCGGCTCAGCCTGGCCATGCTGCCGCGTGATGAGGCGAGTGCCGAGGATATTGCCGGCCTGGTGCAGGACACTGAGGAGATGGAGCGGCTGGTGGAGACCTATCTCGCCTTTGCCCGGGGCGAGGGGCTGGAGGCGGCGCGGGAGATGGATGCGGTGCCGTTGCTGGAGGATATTTGTGCCACAGCCCGGCGCAGCGGCGGTGATGTCACCCTGGTGGCGCCGGCGAGTTTGCGCTTGCGCCTGCGCGAGAATGGGCTGCGCCGGGCGCTGGGCAATTTGCTGGACAATGCCCGCCGCCATGCCAGCCAGGTGCGGATGGCGATGCAACTGAATGGCCGATGGGCCGAGATCACGGTGGATGATGATGGGCCGGGCATTCCCGCGGCGGAGCGCGAGGCGGCATTCAAGCCCTTCGCCTCGGGCTCGGCCACCGGCACGGGGCTGGGGCTGGCCATTGCCCGCGATGCGGTGCGGCGGCATGGTGGCGAGATTATGCTGGAGGAGAGCCCGATGGGCGGGTTGCGGGCAAGGGTGAGGCTGCCGGTCTGACCGGAGATGGCCCTGACCGCGCCCGGGTTATTGGTGCTGCGGGTTGTTGGTGCTGCGGGTTATTGGTGCCGCGATGTTGGAATTCTTGACGAATTGCGCCGCGCCCGATCAGCATAGTCCTTTCAATTTATTGCGATAGGATGCTCTTATGGTCAAGTTGCGGTTCATCGCGCAGATATTTGTCATGCTGGTGCTGGGCATTACCCAAGCCATGGCCCAGAGCGTGCCGCCGCGCGATGGCATGGTGCTGCGCCCCGATGCCGGGCGGGAGATTGGCCGGATTTATCAGGCCTGGCTGAGCCCGCTGCAGCAGGGCGGCGAAGAGGAGGATACGCCAGCGGCCATCCCGCGCGCGTTTCGTTCAACCGCGCCCTCCGTGCCGCGCAATGCCCGTCAGTCGCGCGGCCATGGCACATTGGCCTTCACCCGTGACCAGGGCCGCGCCTATGCGCATCTGCGTATCGAGGGCATCAATCCGCAGGATATCACCTTGTTCCATATCCATTGCGGCCGGCCGGGGCAGTTGGGGCCCATTCTGGTGGATTTCGGCCGCACCCAAACTGGCCCGCGTAACCTGCCGGCGGCCTTCGCCAATGGCGAATTCTCGGTGGAGATCACCAATGAGGATCTGGTGGCGGTGATCGATCATGGCCACGGCATTTTAGGAATTTTGACGGCGGGTTGCCCGATTATTCCCAGTATTCCGACGGATCGGGTGCGCACCATCGCCGGCATGGCCTTGATCGCCGAGCGGGGGGAATTGTATTTCAACCTGCACACCAAGGGGCAGATGTTCTTTGGCGATATTCGCGGCCAGCTCAGCCCGGTTCAGTGAACCAATGATGTCGCTATTCCGCAATACCGCGTCGATGCAGCGCGATAATCCCGCGACGCGCCGGATCTATTGGGTCCTATCTGGCTTGATTGCCGCGGCGATGGGGCTCGCGGCATCGGGCTCGGGCAATCCAGCGACGGTTGAGCCCTTGCCGAATTGGATCAATGCCGGCGCCAACCTGCTATGTGTCCTGATTGCCGTGCTGGTGTTGCTGCCGCGGACACGGGCAATTGGTGCCATCGCCGCTGCGGCAAATATGATGATGTCGATGGTCACCAATCTTTTGGTCGATGGCGCGGCCTATGCCCTGCTGGTGCTGCCGTTCAATATTGTGACACTGGCCGTCTCACTGGCTGTGGCCTGGCATCACCGGCAGGATTTGCGGCGGGGCTAAGAGCATCATCCGTTCAAACGGGATCGTTTGAGCGGATAAAGATGCTCGTCAAACAAAAGCTTAGAGCCTGTGCAGTGAGCCGAGGCGAACGCAACAGGCTCTAAGGGGGCCTCACACCCTACCCTGCCCGGTCCAGTGAATGGGCCTGGAGCATGGCGCGCAGGGCGGCCACCTCCGCCCGCAGCGCTGCCACCTCCTCGCCCAGAGGGTCCGCCCCGGCGCGCACCGGCATGCCATAACCCACCGTCGCCTCCTCATCGCAGCCTTTGGGGCTGCGGGCGGGAATGCCCACCACGGTGAGGCCCTCGGCCACATCATCCACCACCACGGAATTGGCACCAACCCGCGCACCGCGCCCGACGGTGATGGGGCCGAGCACCTGCGCGCCCGCGCCGATAATCGCGCCATCCAGCACATCGGGGTGGCGCTTGCCGGGCTTGAGCGACAGCCCCCCCAGGGTCACGCATTGATAGATGGTGACGTCATCGCCGATGGTGGCGGTGCCGCCCACCACCACGCCCATGCCGTGATCGATGAAGAGCCGGCGGCCGATCTTGGCGCCGGGATGAATCTCGATGCCGGTGAGGAAGCGGGCGGTCTGGCTGACGAAGCGCGCCAGGGCCGGCAGGCCCCACCCGTGGAGCGCATGCGCCACACGGTGGCATTGCACGGCCCAAAGCCCGGGATAGCAGAGCAGGACCTCGGCCCAGGTCGGGCGCGCTGGGTCGCGGTCACGGATGGTGCGGCCCATTTCGAAAATTTCCATCAGTCGAGCCCCGCGAAGAGTGCCGTGGACATATAGCGCTCGGCAAAGCTGGGCGCGATGCAGATGATGCGCTTGCCGGCATTGGCCGGCAGGGCGGCGAGGCGCAGCGCAACACTGAGCGCCGCACCGGAGGAAATGCCCAAGGCGAGGCCCTCCATGCGGGCGGCGCGCCGGGCGGTGGCGATGGCATCGCGCTCATTGGCCAATTCGATGCCATCGAGCAGGCTGACATCCAGCACCGAGGGGCGGAAGCCGGGGCCTATGCCCTGAATGCCATGCGGGCCGGGGTCATCGCCATGCAGCACGGCGGATTCTGCCGGCTCTATGCCGATGACGCGCAAGGTCGGGGCGCGGGGTTTCAGCGCGCGGGCGATGCCGGTCATGGTGCCGCCGGTGCCAAGCCCGCCCAGGATGATATCCACCGCCCCTTCGGTATCGGCCCAGATCTCCTCGGCCGTGGTGCGGGCATGGATATCCGGATTGGCGGGATTGTCGAATTGCCGGGGCAGCCAGGCGTGTGGGGTTTGCGCGGCGATCTCCTCACTGCGGGCAATGGCGCCGGCCATGCCGCGGCTGGAGGGGGTGAGGACGAGCTCGGCGCCGAGCAGGCGCATCATCCGCCGCCGCTCAATGGAGGCGCCCTCGGGCATGGTGACGATCAGCCGATAGCCGAGGGCGGCGGCGACGAAGGCGAGGCCAATGCCGGTATTGCCCGAAGTGGGCTCCACCAGCACCGAGACGCCGGGGCTGATCCGCCCCTCCGCCTCGGCGGCGCGTACCATGGCGAGGGCGATGCGGTCCTTCACCGAGGCCATGGGGTTGAAGAATTCAAGTTTCAGGCAGAGATCGGCCACCAGCCGGTCCTCGGCCGCGATGCGCGGCAGGCGGACCAAGGGCGTGGCGCCGATGGTCTCCAGCACCGAGGCATGGATGCGGCCGCGGAATTGGGGGGTCATGACATCCATGGCGGTGTGGGCAGCCCTTTCCCCCGGAGGAATTCGGGGTTGAAGAGTTTCGACTGATAGCGCGCGCCACCATCGCAGAGGATGGTCACGATGGTGTGCCCCGGGCCGAGGCGGCGGGCGACGGCGATGGCGGCGGCGACATTCAGCCCCGCGCTGCCGCCCACCGAAATACCCTCATGGATGGTGAGGTCAAAGACCTGTTCGAGGGCGAGTTCATCGGAAATCTGCACCGCGTCATCAATCGGCGCGCCGGCAAGATTGCCGGGGACGCGGCCCTGGCCGATGCCCTCGGTGATGGAGGAGCCGGCGAGTTCCAGCGTGCCATGGGTGACCCAATTATAGAGGCAACTGCCCATCGGGTCGGCCAGGGTGATGCGCAGATCGGGCTTATGGGCCTTGAGCGCCATGGCGATGCCGGCAAGCGTGCCGCCGGTGCCGCAGGCGCAGGTGAAGGCATCGATATGGCCGCCGGTCTGCGCCCAGATTTCGGCGCCGGTGGTCAGGCGATGGCCCTCGCGATTGGCCAGATTGTCGAATTGATTGGCCCAGACCGCGCCGCTCTCCTCGGCCAGGCGGCGCGAGACATGGACGTAATTGCCCGGGTCGGAGAAGGGCTTGGCCGGCACCAGGCGCAGATCGGCGCCGATCATGCGCAGGAAATCGATCTTCTCCTGGCTTTGGGTCTCGGGCATCACGATCACCGTGCGAAAGCCCAGCGCATTGGCGACGAGGGTGATGCCAATGCCGGTATTGCCCGCCGTGCCCTCGACAATGGTGCCGCCGGGTTTGAGGGAGCCGTCTTCCATAGCCGCCTGAATGATGGCGAGCCCTGCCCGGTCCTTGACCGAACCGCCGGGATTCATGAATTCGGCCTTGCCGAGAATCTCGCAGCCCGTCTCCGCGCTGGCGCGGGCCAGGCGGATGAGCGGGGTTTGGCCGATAGAGCCCAAAAGCCCATGGGAAATGGCGGGGTGCGTCATCTGGCGTTTCCAGTATCACGAATCATTGGCGTGTATTATGGGATAAGCCGGTGACGTTTTACAGGGAGCCCCCGATATGCTGCTGCAAGCCCGACCAGCCCTGGCGCTCGCGGTGGTGCTGGATATCGCCCTGCATGCCGGGCGCGGCACGGTGAGTGCGGCCGATATCGCCGAAAGGCTGGGGCTGGCGCGGCGCGGGTTGGAGCCGATTTTGCAGCCATTGTCGCGGCAGGGCGTGCTCAGCAGCACGCGCGGGCCGACGGGTGGGTATAGGCTGGCGCGGCCCCGGCGAGGCATCACCCTGGGCGAGATCATCCGCGCGGTGAGCCAGGAGGCCGCCCCACCGGCCGAGGGTGAGAGCAACCCTCTCTTCACCTTGGTGGTGCAGCCCTTTTGGTTGGATATCAACGAGATGACACTGAAGCATCTTGATACCATCAGCCTTGATATGCTGGCCCGCCGCGCTGCCGGCGCGGGCCTGGCCAGCGCGCCGAGTGATGTGATCAGCTTTGTGATCTGATGGCGGGTTAGGCCCTAGCCCTGGCAGGGTGGTGAAACGCTCCCCCACCAGGCTCGACACATATAGAGACGGTTTCCCGGACCCTTGATTAATTTTCCATATCAATAAATTGATCGCAGGTGGAGGAAACTGAGTTTCCTCCTGGGGTGCTCGAGGGGCAAAGCCCCTCGATCTTCTTGTCAGCAGCCAGCCAGACCCATGTCACCGCAAGCGAAGACGGTGACCTCGCCGATCACTCGCTGATGGTGACGTAGCGCAGATAGGGTTTTTTCGTCTCCCAGCCTTGGGGGAAGCGGGTTTTGGCGTCCGCGTCTGAGAGGCTGGGCAGGATGATAGCGCGCTCGCCGGGCTGCCAATTCACCGGGGTTGCGACTTTCTGTCGGTCGGTGAGTTGGAGGCTATCGATCACCCGCAGGATTTCGAGGAAATTGCGGCCGGTGCTGGGCGGGTAAGTCAGCGACAGGCGCAGTTTCTTGTTTGGATCGATGACATAGACGGTTCGCACGGTGACGGTGGGGTCGGCGAGCGGGTGGATCATGCCATAGGCTTCGGAGACTTTGCGGTCGGTATCGGCGATCATCGGGAAATTCACGGTCTGGCCCTGTGTTTCTTCGATATCAGCCTCCCAGCCGCCATGGCGTTCGAGGGTATCGACCGATAGGCCGATGATTTTCACGCCTCGGCGGTCAAATTCCGGCTTGAGGCGGGCGGCCTCGCCCAGTTCGGTGGTGCAGACCGGGGTGTAATCCTTGGGGTGGCTAAACAGCACGCCCCAGAAATCGCCGAGCCATTGGTGGAAATGGATGGGGCCGATGGTGGTTTGCGCCTCGAAATCAGGGACAATCTGGCCGAGTTGGAGTGAGATGGGGTGGTCTCCTGGGATGGCGCGCGCGGCTGCGCTGTGGTGGCAGAATTGCCAAATGGAATTCACGTTGACAATACGTGCAATAGAAGTATTTACAACGCATGAAGCGCAGATCGTTTTTCCATAGCCTCTCACTCACCCTCGCCGCGCCCATGGTCGCCTCTGCGCAACCAGGATTGGCGGATCGGCCGATCCGGCTGATTGTACCCGTCGCACCGGGGGGAAGCCAGGATATCGTCGCCCGCCTGCTGGCGCGGCATATGGCGGGCCCGCTGGGCCAGAGCATCGTCGTGGAGAACCATCCCGGCGCGGGCAGCAATATCGGCTATGAGATCGTGGCCCGCGCCCGGCCGGATGGGCTGACCCTGGCCGCAGGCTCGGACAGCCTGTCGATCAATAAGGCGCTGTTTCCACGGCTGGGCTTTGATCCGGTGGAGGATTTCGCCCCCGTGGCGCAGGCCACCCAGGTGCCACAAATTCTGGTGGTGCGGGCCGATAGCCCGGCAGAAGGGCTGGCGGGGTTTGTAGAACTGGCCAAGCGGCAGCCATTGGCGGTGGGCACGCCCGGCAATGGCAGCCTATCACATTTGCTCCAGCAGGTGGTGCAGGATGCCTCCGAGGTGGAATGGACCCATGTGCCCTATCGGGGCGGGGCGCTGGCGGTCAATGACCTGATGAGCGGTGCGCTGCAGGGGGTGATGATCAATATCGGCGCCGTCACCGAGCATGTGCGGGCGGGGCGGTTGCGCGGGATTGTCGTTTCCTCGCCACAGCGCACACCAGCCTTGCCGCAGGTGAAGACCTTCCACGAATCCGGCCTCGCCCATGCCGAGGCGGTGGGTTGGCATGGGCTGGTGGCACCGCGTGGCACACCGGCCGATATGGTGGCGCGGCTGCATGCTGCGGTGGTGCAGGCGCTGGCCGTGCCCGAATTGCAGCAGCGCCTGGCCGCCCTGGGCATTGAGAGCACCGATGCGCCGCCCGAGGCGCTGGGGGCGAGGATGGTGTCCGATGCCCAGCGTTGGGGCGCTGTGGTGCGCCGTGCCGGGCTGAGGCCGGATTGAGCGCATTGCCCAGGCCCGGGCGGCGCACCATATCCCTCCCATGCATCGGCGGCATATTCTGACGGCCGTGCTCACCTCACCTGCCTTGGCGCAGGTGGATTTCCCTGAGCGCCCGCCGCGGATCATCGTGCCGGCGGCGGCGGGCGGCAGCCAGGATAGCGTGGCAAGGCTGCTGGCCCGCTTCATGGCAGCACCGCTGGGCCGGCCCATCATCATCGAAAACCGGGCCGGGGCGGCGGGCAATATCGGCTTTGAATTCGTGGCCCGCGCCCGGCCGGATGGCCTGATCCTCGCCGCCGGTTCGGATAATCTCTCCATCAACAAGGCGCTGTTTTCAGGACTCAGCTTTGACCCGGTGGAGGATTTTGCGCCCGTCGCGCAGGGCACCCAGGTGCCGCAAATTCTGGTGGTGCGGGCGGATAGCCCCAGCGCGGACCTCGCCGGCTTTCTGGCGCGCGCGGGGTGCGAGCCGCTGGCGGTGGCCACTGGCGGCAATGGCAGCCTCGCGCATTTGTTGCAGGCGCTGCTGCAGGAATTGACCGGGCGGCGATGGAGCCATGTGCCCTATCGCGGCGGCGCGCCCGCTTTGAATGACCTGCTGGCGGGGACGGTGCATGCCATGATGGGCAATATCGGCGCGGTGGCCGAGCAGGTTGGTGCGGGGATGCTGCGCGGGCTGGCCGTCTCCTCGCCCGGGCGGGTGGCGGCACTGCCCATGGTGCCGAGCTTTTCGGAGTTGGGCCTGGGCGATGCCGAGGTGGTGGGCTGGCATGGGCTGGTGGCGCCGCGGGGCACGCCACAGGCCGTGGTGGCGCGGCTTTATGCGGCGGTGCTGGAGGCCTTGCGGGTGCCACAGCTGCGCATAAGGCTGGATCATCTGGGCATTTCACCCAGCGAGGCGGGGCCGGAGGCGCTGGGCCAGCGCATGGCCGATGATGCCAGGCGCTGGCAGCTTCTGGTCAGCCAGGCCGGGCTGCGGCCGGATTGAGCCGAGGGGCTATTCCTGGTCGGCGAAGGGGTTTTCCGTGCCGCGCATTTGCAGCCGGATGGGCACGCCAGGCATGTGGAAGGCCTCGCGGAAGGAATTGACCAAATAGCGCTGGTATTCCACCGGCAGCAATTCCGCCCTGGTGCCGAAGACCACCATGGTGGGCGGGCGGGCCTTGGGCATGGTGGCGTAGCGCAGCTTCAGGCGCTTGCCTTGCACCAGGGGTGGCTGGTGGCGCTCCAGCGCCTCTTCGAACCAACGGTTCAGCGCGCCGGTGGGCACGCGCTTATTCCACAATTCCAGCACCCCGCGCACGGTGGGCATCAGCCGGTCCACGCCGCGGCCGGTGGCGGCACTCATGGTGACGATGGCAATGCCCTTCATCTGGGCGAAGCTGGCCATCAGCACATCATCGAGTTTTTTGCGGGTGTCCACGCGGTCTTCCACCGCATCCCATTTGTTCAGCGCGATGACCAAAGCCCGGCCTTCGCGTTCGGCCAAGCGGGCGATTCGCAGATCCTGCTCCTCCATGCCCAGCAGGGCATCGAGCACGAGCACCACCACCTCGCATTCCTTGAGGGCGGCGATGGAGGATTGCGCGCTCATCGCCTCCAGCTTGTCCTCGATGCGGGCCTTGCGGCGCAGGCCGGCGGTATCGACGAGGCGCACCATCCCCTCGCCATCATTCCATTCGCTGGCGATGGCATCACGGGTGAGGCCGGGTTCGGGGCCGACGATCATGCGCTCTTCGCCCAGCAGGGCGTTCAGCAGGGTGGATTTGCCGGCATTGGGGCGGCCGAGAATGGCCAGGCGCAGCGGCCTCTCCTTCTCCTCGGCCTCGGGGTCGGGTTCGGGCAGGTTGTCGCGCACGGCGTCGTGCAATTCGCCAAAACCCTCGCCATGCTCGGCGGAGACGGCGATGGGGTCGCCCAGGCCCAGCTCATAGGCTTCCAGCGCGCCGGCACCGCCATCGCGGCCCTCGGCCTTATTGGCGATGACCAGCACGGGCACCGCGGTGCGGCGCAGCTGGTTGGCGAAGGCGCGGTCGGTCGCGGTGATGCCCGAGCGGGCATCGACCACGAAGAGCACGAGATCGGCCATGCCGAGGGCCGTTTCGGAGCTGACCCGCATGCGCCCGGCGATGCTTTCCACCGGTGCCTCCTCCAGGCCTGCGGTGTCCATCAGGCGCACATCGCGGCCGCCGATTTCGGCCTCCACCTCGCGCCGGTCGCGCGTCACACCCGGGCGGTCATCGACGATCGCGATTCGCCGCCGGGCGAGCCGGTTGAACAGGGTGGATTTGCCGACATTCGGCCGGCCAAGGATGGCAACAATGGGGAGCACGGGTGAGAAAACCTTTACAAGCGCGTCTTGTGCGCCATGCCAGCCCCAAAGCCAAGCTTAACCGGGCGGCGAAAAAAACGGCCGCCCCTTGCGGGGGCGGCCAAGTCTAGGTTGAGGAAGGCAAAGCTGCCAGGAGGGCGTTGCACGCGGCAAATGCCGCACCTGACAAGTCGGAAATAGATCATCTCGCGAAACGTTCAAGAGGTTTTTTACAAAAAATTGCGAATCCGTTAGCTGTTGCGGTGCAGCAATGTTAGCCGGCCCGCTCCAGAATGGAGACGTAATTGGCCACTGCCGCGCCGCCCATGTTGAAAACCCCGGCGCGATCGGCCCGGGACAATTGCATATCGCCAGCCTCGCCAGTGAGTTGCATGGCGGTGAGCACATGCATGGAAACGCCGGTGGCGCCGATGGGATGGCCCTTGGCCTTCAGCCCGCCGGAGCGATTGACCGGCAGGCGGCCATCCTTGGCGGTCCAACCCTCCAGCACCGCCCGGGCACCCTGCCCTTCCGGCACCAGGCCCATGGCCTCGTATTCGATCAGCTCGGCGATGGTGAAGCAATCATGAGTCTCAACCAGGGAGAGGTCATCAAGGCCGAGCTGGGCGGTGGCCAGGGCCTGGCGCCAGGCCTGTGCCGCACCCTCGAATTTGATGATGTCGCGCGATGCCATGGGCAGGAAGTCATTCACCTGCGCGGTCGCGCGGAAGCGCACGGCGCGGGTGAAACCGGCAGCGGCCTCGCCGGAGGCGATGACCAGCGCGGCCGCGCCATCGCTGACCAGCGAGCAATCGGTGCGCTTGAGCGGGGGGGCGACGAAGGGGTTTTTCTCGCTCTCCGCCCGGCAGAAGGCATAGCCCAGGTCTTTGCGCATCTGGGCATAGGGGTTGTCCACGCCATTGGCGTGGTTTTTCGCGGCGATGGCGGCCAGGGCGTCGGATTGGTCGCCATGGCGCTGGAAATAGCTCTCGGCGATGCGGCCGAAAATGCCGGCGAAGCCAGCCGGCACCTCGCCCTCGGTCTTGAGGTGGGAGGCGCTGAGCAGAATTTCGCCAATGCGCGCCCCAGGTGTGGCGGTCATTTTCTCGACGCCGACCACCAGGGTGAAGCGGCCGCGTTTGGCGCCGAGGAAGTCCAGCGCGCCGTGAATGGCGGCCGAGCCGGTGGCGCAGGCGTTTTCATACCGGGTGGCCGGCTTGAAGCGCAGTTCGGGCACCGCCTGGAAGACCAGCGAGGCGGGGAAATCCTGCCGCACGAAGCCGCCATTGAACTGGCCGAGGAAGACGGCATCGATATCGGCGGGGTCGAGCCCCGCATCTTCAATGGCGGCGCGGGCGACGAGGCCGATCAGCGCCTCGGTATCGGGGGCGTCATCGAGTTTGCCGAAGCGACTATGCGCCCAGCCGATGATGCAGGGGTTGGCGGCGATATTGTCCATGTTGTTCCACCCAGGGCGTGTTGACCTACCCCTTTTATAGACGGGCTGCGCCGAGGTAGCGAATCACCTGGATTTGCATCAATTGCATATGGATATTCGGCATGCGGGAGAGCGGCCATTGGGCAGGCCATGGGCTTGGCGGCGACAGGGCGGGCTGCCTGCCACGCCAGGGCGCAAGGGGCCGGGTGGGGATGGGGCCGGCCGGGTGATTCTGCTTCTGGGCAGCATGGCCGGGGCGCTGCTGCTGTTCCTCACCTGGTTTGCGGCGCTCGCGCTCATCGCCGAGGATACGGCGATGCGGCAAAGCGCCGCCCAATCCCGCGCCATGGCGGCGGCCCGGGCGGCGCGCGATGCCCTGCCCCGCGCGCTGGAGCCTGCGCAACGCGCCCTGGCCGCGCTGCAAAGCCGCGCCCTCGCGCAGGCCCGCTTCGCGCAGGGCGAGGTGGATGCCATTGAAAAAAACCTGCTCGCTGCGGTGCATCACGGCCAGGATGGGCTGCGCGCGGTGGCGGTGAGCGATGCCAATGGCGTGCTCATCTGGCAGCCGCAACCGGGGGCGTTGCCCGCCTCGCTGGGCGGCAGCGGGTTGTTTTTGGCCCATCGCCAGGGGCGGATGGCGCCGTTGCTGACGGCCCTGGCGGCCGGGGGGCTGGTGCTCTCGGCGCCGATACCTGGCCCGGCCGGGCCGCTGGGGCGAGGCGGCTTTGCCGGGCTGGCGCTGGCGCTGATCGACCCGCAGCGCCTGGCCCAGGCCCTGCCCGGCGCCACCGGCCCCGGCGAGCCGCAAGTGCTGATCCTTGACGCCGAAGGGGAGGTGCTCGCGCGAGGGCGTCCAGCGATGAGCGGCGCTGGGCTGCAGCACCTGGAGCAGGCCGTGGCGCCTGGGCCGCTGCCTGCTGGCCATGCCGGGCGGGGGGTGTTCCGCCCGGCGGCCCAGGATGGCAGCGCCATGGCCGTGGCCACGGTTTCGGTGCCGGGCTTTGAACTGAGCGTGCAGGCGAGGGTAGAGGATATGGCGGGTGGTGATGCCGCTCATCGGCTGGCGCTGCTGGTCTATGGGCTGGCCATCGGCATGTCCTGCCTTGTTGTGCTGGGGCTGCTATGGCTCTTTGGGCTTATTCCGCGAGATGGGGTGGCGGCGGCTGCGGGCAGCGAATGCAGCACGTTGCTGCCAGGCGTGGCCTATGCGGCGCGCCTCACCCCCGCCCGGGCGGGCATGGGGTGGCAGATCAGCATCACCGCGGCCAATGCCGCGATGCTCCAGGTGACGGGCTGGGAGGTTGCGGATTTCCAGGATGTGGCGAAGTGGCAGCGCGGCATCGACTGGGGCAGCTATCCGCCCGGCCCGCCGCTGCTCGAACGCCTCGCCGCCCCCGGTGGGGAAGCTTTGGATGAGGGCGAGGTGGCGTATCGGCTGCGTCGGCCTGATGGCAATTGGATGTGGCTGCGTGAGCGGGCGCGGGTGGTGGGGCGCGGGCCTGGCCATGTGGATGTGCTGGGCTGGTTGGCCGATGTGACGGGAGAGCGCGAGGCTTCCGGCCTGGGTGATGACCGGGGGCAGATGGAGGCGCGGGGCGTCATGGCGGCTGGGTTGGCGCATGAATTGAACCAGCCACTGGCGGTGATGGCGCTCGCCGCCGAAAATGCGCTGGAGGCGCTGGAGGAGGGCGAGGCGGGCATTCCCCAGGCGCTGCTGCGGCTGCGACGCATCGCCGCCCAGGCCGAGCGCGCCCAGGCCATCGCCGCCCTATTGCGCAGCTTTGGCCGGCTGGAGGCGGTGGCGCTCGAGCCGGTATGCCTCGCCACTGCGCTGCGCGGGGCGCTTGGCCTTGTGGGTGGCACGCTGGCGGAGGCGGGCATTGAGGTTGCGCTGCATATGGCGCCGGGGCTTGCCGCGGTGCGGGGGCAGCCGGTGCTGGTGGAGCAATTGGTGGTTAATTTGGCGCTGAATGCGCGCGATGCCATGGCCACATCCCCACAGGGGCAGCGCCGGCTGCGCATTATTGGCGAGCCGGGTCTGGCGGCGCATGAGGTGCGGCTGCTGCTGCGCGACACCGGCGAGGGTATTCCGGCCGAGGCGCTGGAGCGGGTGTTTGAGCCTTTCTTCAGCACGAAGCCGGCGCGCCAGGGCATGGGGCTTGGCCTGGCACTTTGCCGGTCGATCATGCTGCGCTTTGGCGGCCATATCGCGCTGCGCAATCTGGGCCATGGCCAGGGCGCCGAGGCGGTGCTGACCTTTCAGCGCGCATAGGCGTTTGCGGGTGATGGGGTGCCGCTGATGAGGGGCAAAGCCTTTTTGCTTTTTTCCTCTGCCATGAGCGTCTCTAAAGTCTGTGCAGCGAGCCGCGGCACACCGAATAGGCTCTCAAACTGAACCGGCCCCGCCGGCGCCGAAAGGCGCGCAGCGGGGCCGGGCACGCCGGGGGGGCGAAGCGATGGGAAGGGTCAGGGCTGCGAGAAGCCGGTGAAGACATAGCCAATCTGGCGCACGGTCACGATGCAGCCATCCGAGAACTCCTCGGCCAGTTTTTGCCGCAGATGCAGCACGGCATTGTCCACCGCCCGGTCGCCCGGCCGCCAGCTGCGGCGGAAGACCTGCCGGGTGAGTTCTTCGCGCGAGCGAACCTCGCCGGGTTTGGCGGCAAGGGCGGCGAGGATATCGAATTCGGCGCTGGTGAGCCGCAGCGCCGTGCCATCGGGGCGATGCAGCCGCCGCGCATTGGTGAGGATGCGCCAGCCGGCCTCAGGCGGGTGGGGAATGGCGAGGGCCATTTGCACCGGGGCGGGCTGAGCGCCATTGGCGGGAGGGGGCATTTGCGGCGGCACATGGCGCAGCCAGGCGCGCAGCCTTGCCACCAATTCGCGCCCCGAGACGGGTTTGAGCAGGAAATCATCGGCGCCGAGCTCGAGGCCCTGCACCCGATCGGCCTCATCACGATTGCCGGTGTGGATGAGGATGGGGGCCTGGGTGACCATGCGCAGCGTGGGCAGCAGCGGCAGGGTATCCACCGGGCCAAAACGCTGGTCGAGCAGGATGGCATCAACATGGCGGGTCGTGAGAATCTTGATGGCATCGGCGAAATTATGGGCGGCGATGGGCTGGATGCCGTTGCGGCCGAGATAGCTGCAAATCTCGTCGGTCAGGTCGGTTTCGTCATCGGCGACCATGACGACGGGGCCGATGGCGGTGTCATTGGCGCCTGTCGGCAAGCCGGCGGATATGCTGGCCCCAGCAGGCTCGCCATGCGTGGTGCTGGCTTGGGTGGCGCGATCTATATTCAACAAGAACATCCCTCTATCCCCCAGAGGCACGATTTAGTCTCAACTTTCTTACCCATTCTTCGGCCCCCCGACCGTTAAATGGCAAAGCTGCGTGCCTTCTAGGCGGCGCGGGGGTGAGTATCGGCAAAACACCCTGCAGCACCAGATGAATTTGTTGGCTTGGCGGCGCTGCGCTGCTCGGTGTTGGGATAATGTCACAATTGGGCGAGGGGTTATTAAAGTGATGTCTTAAGAGTTTTCGACGATATCACCGGCGCGACTTGAGTTGGTATTTATAATTTTCAATAAATTGCCACGCGTTGCTGAATATTCAGTAGAGCAATTTGCTGGGCCAAAAGCCTATCATCCTTGTGCCCAAGCCATGGCGGGCCGCCTGGCGAGGTTGGCGCCGCAGCCAAGATTTTACGGGGCAATGATGCGCGAGCGGATCGCGACAATCTGATTGGTGGCACAAATATTCACCCCCTCAACTGCGCTGAGGCGCCGTTGGCCCATACCACCTTAAAGTCATTGGCTCCGGCAACCCAGGCGGTAAAAATCCTGGAAAGACCATCGGCCAGAACAGCTGGGCTCAACTGGTCCGCACCCCAATATTGCGTGCTGGGGCCAAAATAGAATTCCTGGATTTTTCGCCAGAATGGTTCACCAGGGTAAAACGGGCATCGCATTGCGCGGAAGCATTGCCACCCAAGACGGTGGCAAGGATGCTGGCCAGAAGCATAGGACGAGCAAATGGGTCAGCCCCTTACTCGGGTGCCTTGTTGGGCGTTTCAGAGGCCAAAAACAAACGATGGCCACCGCAGGAACGCTGCTGTCTTTCTGCACCGCGCGCCGGCCAAATCGCCGAGGGGGCTCAGAGCGCCCCCCCTTCCCGACTTAGAGACTTTGTTTATCGGAAAACCTTATCCGCTCAATGGATTCCGTTTGAGCGGGTGATGCTCTAGCGGGCGACGATGCCCGAACGGGTCGCCACGATCTGGCTGGTGGCGCAGATATCCACCCTCATCAATTCGGCTGTCTCGCCACCAGCCCACACCACCTTGAAGTCATTCGCACCGGCAACGCGGGCAGAAAAATTCATCGAGCGGCCGGCCGGCAGCACATTCTGCCCCAAACGGTCCTGGCCCCAGCTGGATTGCGCACTGGAGCCAAAATAGAATTCCTGGATCGTCGCGCCGGAATTATTCACCAGCGTGAAGCGGGTATCGCATTGGGCATGGGCGCTGGCGGCAAAGCCTGTGGCGAGGATGCTGGCGAGAAGAATACGACGAATGAACATGACGGACCTTTCTGGAAGACTCATAGCGGATTCTGCCTAGAGCACGGCCACTGATTGTCAACATCATCATAAGCGACATTTCTGCGACAATAAGCGAAAAATTGCCTTAGAGAATCTTCAATCATTACTGCAGCATGAGCTAGGCCGTTTCAACGGGTGATGAGGCCCGATCGGGTGGCCACGATCTCATTGGTGGAGCAGATGTTCACACCCATCAATTGCGCCGAAGCGCCGCCGGCCCAAACAACCTTAAAATCATTGGCGCCGGCAGAGCGGGCTGTGAAATTCATCGTGCGGGCATGCGGCAGGACATTCTGCCCCAGCCGGTCTGGGCCCCAGCTGGATTGCGCACTGGAGCCGAAATAGAATTCCTGGATCGTCGAGCCAGAATGATTGACCAGGGTGAAGCGCGTGTCGCATTGCGCCTGGGCGCTTGCGGCAAAGCCTGCGGCGAGGATGGTGGCGAGAAGAACGCGACGGATGCTCATGGCGTGGCCTTCTGGATGCAGCGGTGATGGCTTGGCTTATAGCACAGCAACCGATTGTCAACGCGGCCGGAGATAGCCCAAGCCGCGATCGCAAACCTGGACATCCGAATGCCCTGGCGCATCGCCTCAGGCCAAGGCCCGTTGCGCTGGGGGCCGGCACATCCAATTCAGCACGACGGCGATACCGCCCACCACCACCATCACCGGCCAGAAGGCCGCGAAGCTGCCGGTGAATTGCAGCAGCACCGCCCCCGAGGCGGCGCCCAGAAACCCGCCAATCTGATGGCTGAAAAAGCACACGCCATACAGCGCGCCCAGATCAGCCGTGCCGAAGCGCTGCGCTATGGCGGCCGAGGTCAGCGGCACTGTCCCCAGCCAGACAAAGCCCATCACCGCAGCAAAGACCATGGTGCCCAATTCCGTCGGCGTGGCCATGGCAAAAATGGCAATGGCCAGGGTGCGCAGCAGGTAAATGCCGCCCAGCGCCATCTCCGGGCGCATCCGCCCGCTCAGCCAGCCGCAAAGCCAGGAGCCGGGGATATTGAACAGGCCGATCAGCATCAGCGCCGTCGCCCCCAGCCCAGCCGACATGCCGCAGAGCGCCAAATGGGAGGGCAAATGGGTGGTGAGGAAGGCCAATTGAAAGCCGCAGGCAAAAAATCCGCCGGTCAGCAGGGCGAAATCACGATCCGCCAGCGACATCCGCGCCAGCCCCGGCAATGCGCGCAGCCCGCCCGAGGGTTTGCGGCCGGGCTGGGGGTTCCATTCGATATTGCGCGAGAGCGGAATGATGAGCAGCGAGGCCACCGCCGCCGTGCCCAGCGCCGCCGCCGCGCCATAAGCGCCGGAGAGTTGATAGACCAGCGGCACCATGAAGGCCTGGCCCATCGAACCACCGGCCGAGGCTATGCCGATCAGCTCACCGCGCTTTTCCGGCGGCGCCATGCGGCCGATGGCGGCAAGCGCCATGCCGGTGCCGGCACAGGCCACGCCCAGGCCAGAAAAGAAGCCAATGCCCAGCAGAACCGAGGCATTATTCGGCCATAGCCCCGGAATGCCGCAGCCCAGCAGATAGAAAATACCGCCAAAGGCCATCACCCGCCCGGTGCCGTATTTATCGGCCAGCGAGCCCGCCACCGGCTGCGCCAGGCCCCACATCAGATTATGCAGCGCCACCGCCAGGCCAAAGGCCCAGGGGTCCACCCCATTTTCCATCTGCATGGGCAATAGCAGCAGGCCAAAGGTCTGCCGGGTGCCCATGGCCAGCGAGGCAGTGAAGGCCGCGGAGATCAGGGCAACCCAAAGGGCCTTGCGCGTGTCGGGATTCATGGGATCAGCCTGCCAGCGCCGGTCGTGTCGTCACAACTGCGCGTGATGAAGTGGCCGTCATGCGCGGGGCGCGCAGGTTCGCGCGCCCCAGTCTCTTAAAGTCGAACCTTCAGCAGCCGGCCGATCTCGCCAATCACACCGCGGCGGAAGGCCAGCACGCAAAGCACAAAGATCACGCCCTGGATCACCGTGACCCAGGCGCCGAACTCGGCCAGGTAGTTCTGCATGGTGATGATGATGGCAGCGCCAGCCACCGGGCCGAATAGCGTGCCCAGCCCCCCCACCAGCGACATCAGCACCACCTCGCCCGACATGGACCAGAACACGTCCGTCAATGTGGCGATGCCGAAGACGATGGATTTGGTGCCCCCGGCCACGCCGGAAATGGCGGCCGAGATGACAAAGGCCATCAGCTTATAATCATCCACCCGATAGCCGAGGGAAATGGCGCGGGGCTCATTCTCGCGGATCGCCTTCATCACCTGGCCGAAGGGCGAGTTGATGACGCGGTGGATGAACAGGAAGGCGGCGATGAAAATGCCAGCCACCAGCCAATACATCGACATATCGGCACTCAGGCTGACCGTGCCGAGGAATTTTCCGCGCGGGATGGCCTGGATGCCATCCTCACCATTGGTGAAGGGCGCCTGGACGCAGAAGAAATACACCATCTGCGCCATGGCGAGGGTGATCATGGCGAAGTAAATCCCCTGCCGGCGAATGGCCAGCATGCCGATCAGCCAGCCCAGAATACCAGCGACGAGGCCACCGATCAGGATGGAGACCTCGGGCGTCGCACCCCAGACCTTGGCGGCATGGCCGGCCAGATAGCCACCCATGCCGAAATAGGCGGCATGGCCAAAGGAGAGCAGACCGACATAGCCGATCAGCAGATTGAAGGCGCAGGCGAAGAGCGCGAAGCACAGCACCTTCATCAAAAAGACCGGGTAGAGGAAGAAGGGTGCGACCAGGATGAAACCCAGCATGAGCCCGAAGGTGATGAGCTGCGGGCGGGTAAAGCCCCAGATCACTTCGCGCTCTGCATCAATGCCCTCAAAGGCGCCAGCGGCGGCGGGTGCGGCCATGGTTCAGGCCCTCCCGAAGAGGCCGGCGGGGCGCGCCAGCAGCACAATGGCCATCACCACGAAGATCACGGTCGAGGACGCCTCCGGATAGAACACTTTTGTAAGACCCTCGATCACCCCCAGGCCAAAGCCGGTCAGCACCGAGCCCAGGATGGAGCCCATGCCGCCAATCACGACCACGGCGAAGACGATGATGATGAGGTTGGAACCCATTTGCGGGTTCACCGAATAGATTGGCGCAGCCAGCACGCCAGCAAAGGCCGCAAGGGCCACGCCCGCGCCATAGGTCAGCGTCATCATCCGCGGCACATTGATGCCAAAGGCCTGGACGAGGGCGGGGTTTTCCGTCGCGGCGCGCAGATAGGAGCCTATCTTGGTCTTCTCAATCACCAGCCAAGTCGCGAGGCAGGCGAAGAAGGCCACCACCACCACCCAGCCGCGATATACCGGCATGAACATGAAGCCCAGATCCCAAGCCCCCTGCAATTCCGCCGGAATACGATAGGGCATGCCCGAGGAGCCGAATTCGTTGCGGAACAGCCCTTCGATGATCAGCCCAATGCCGAAGGTGAGCAGCAGGCCATAGAGATGATCGAGCTTATACAGCTTGGCGATCATCAGCCGCTCGAGGATGATGCCGGTGATGCCCACGATGATGGGCGCGAGGAGCAGCGCGCCCCAATAGCCGATGCCGAAAAAATTCAACAGCATCCAGGCGGCGAAAGCCCCCATCATGAACTGCGCGCCATGCGTGAAATTGATCACGTTGAGCATGCCGAAGATCACCGCGAGCCCCAGGGAGAGCAGCGCGTAAAACGCCCCGTTGATCAGGCCGAGAAGCAACTGCCCGAAGAGCAGCGGCGCCGGTATGCCGAAGAAATCCATGTGCTGGTTCAGCTCCGAGTGACGAGGGTGGTGGCGGCAAGTGTGTCATGGTCCCCAGCACCGCGCGATTGCGCGGGGGGCTTCACATCCCAAAGCGGGGCGAGATGGGTAATGCCGCCATCATGGCGGGCACGAAATGGTGCCGCCGCAACCGCGGCGGCGGCGCCACCCAGGTTGCGGCGGCCCATGGGCTTAGCTCCGCACCAGAGAGCAGCCGCCCTCGTTGAGCGGGCGGAAAGCCTCTGCCGCCGGGGTGGTCTGCACCAGCTTGTAGTAATCCCAGCGGCCGCGGCTCTCGCGCGGGGACTTCACCTCAAAGAGGTAGGAGGGGCAGAGCTTGCGGCCATCGACGCGGATGGTGCCGGGGCCGAAGGCATCATCATCGCAGGGCATCGCCTTCATGCGGTTGATGACATCCACGCCCGAGGCCTTCGAGGCGGCCACACCCATATCGGCAATCGCCTTGAGGTAATGCAGGGTGCAGGAGTAATTGGCGACAGAGGCCATATTCGGCACCTGGTCGCGCAGGCGCGGGCGCAGCCGCTCGGTCAGCGCGCGGGTGCGGTCATTGAGGTCCCAATAGAAGCTCTCGGTCAGCACCAGGCCCTGGGCGGTCTCGAGGCCGATGGAATGGACATCGGGCAGGAACATCAGCAGCGCGGCGAGCTTGATGCCGCGGCGGGTCACGCCGAATTCGGAGGCCTGCTTGATGCTGTTGATGAGGTCAGCACCCGCATTGGCGAAGCCGATCACCTTCGGCCGCGCGGCCTGGGCCTGGAGCAGGAAGGAGGAGAAATCGGTCGTCGCCGGGAAGGGGTAGCGCACCGCACCCAGCACCCGCCCGCCGGCGGCGCGCACGAAATTGCCGGTGTCACGCTCCAGCGCATGGCCGAAGGCGTAATCGGCGGTGATGAAGTACCAGCTGTCACCGCCCGCGCGCACCATGGCAGCGCCAGTGGACTTGGCCAGCATATAGGTGTCGTACATCCAATGGATGGTGTTGGGGCTGCACTGCGCGCCCGTCAGGTCCGAGGTGGCGGAGCCGGTGTTGAGATAGGCCTTGTTTTTCTCGCGCGCGACGTTGTTGACGGCGAGGCCGACCGAGGAGGTGGGGACGTCGACGATCACATCCACGCCCTGGTCATACCATTGGCGGGCGATATTGGCGCCGACATCGGGGCGGTTCTGGTGGTCGGCGTTGACGACTTCCACGTTGAAGCCGCGCTGGCCGAACTCGGCCACCGCCTGCTGGGTGCACATCACGCCATAAGGGCCCGAGAGGTCACGATAGGGGCCGGACTGGTCGTTCAGCACGCCGATGCGGATGGTGTTCGCCGCCTGGGAGCGGGCCGAACGGAAGGGCAGCGCCCCTGCTGCGGCCGCACCCAGAACGGCACGGCGATCAATATTCATCATGGACCTCTACTCCCTGTTGCTAGGGGCCGGCGGTCTTTTGTGCCGCTCTGCCCCCAATGGTTGATAAAGTGGTTGGTAAACCAGTTGTTGTTAAAGACGAAACTCAGCCGCGCGGAAGCGCGCAACCGCCATCGGCCAAGGGCCGGAAGCTATCAGCTGCCGCGGTGGTGCCAAGCAGCTTGTAGTAATCCCAAGGCGCACGGCTTTCGGCCGGCGACTTCACCTCGAAAAGATAGGAGGGGTGCAGCTTGCGCCCATCGGAGCGGATGCGACCGCGGCCGAAGGCATCATCATCGCAAGCTATGGCCTTCATCCGTGCCACAACATCGCGGCCGCTGGATTTGGCCTCGGCCGCCCCCATATCGGCCACCGCCTTGAGGTAATGCAGCACCGCAGCATAGCAGCCCGCCTGAACCATGCTGGGCTTATTGCCGCCCGGCATGGCGCCCAGGCGCTCTGTCAGCGAACGGGTGCGCTCATTGAGATCCCAATAGAAGGTCTCGCTCAGCACCAGGCCCTGAGCGGTCTCCAGCCCCAGGGCATGCACATCGGTGATAAAGGCAAAAAGCCCGGCCAATTTCACCCGACCGCCGCCGGTGAGGCCAGAAGCCGCCGCCTGCCGGATGAAATTCATCGTATCAACCCCAGGATTGGCCAATGCCACCACCTGGGCGCGGCTGTCGCGGGCCTGCTGCAGGAAGGAGGCAAAATTGGTCACGCCCTGGCTAGGGGTGCGCACCGAACTCAGCACCTGGCCACCGGCGATACGGATGGAGTCCGTAATATCGCGCTCCAGGCTGCGGCCAAAACTATTGTCGGCCGTCACCACGAACCAGCTTTCCCCGCCGGCCCGCACCATGGCGGCGCCGGTTGAGCGCGTCAGCATCCAATCATCATAAGTCC
This sequence comes from Rhodovarius crocodyli, assembly GCA_945901085.1. Classification (GTDB taxonomy): domain Bacteria; phylum Pseudomonadota; class Alphaproteobacteria; order Acetobacterales; family Acetobacteraceae; genus Rhodovarius; species Rhodovarius crocodyli_A. The sequence continues at coordinate 94,086 of CAMDJV010000006.1, forward strand.
AATGCACGGTATTGGGCGAGCAAGACTTACCGGTAAGTTCCGAAGTGGAAGCACCCGAATTCAGCAAGACCTTGTTTTTCTCACGCACAAGGTTTTGCACGGCCAGCGCCACCGAATAGCCTGGAACATCCACCACCACGTCAATGCCGTCACGGTCGATCCATTGCCGCACCACGGCGGAGCCTGCATGGGAGCGGTTCTGGTGGTCGGCCTGCACCACCTCCACATTGATGCCGCTCGCGGCCAGGCCACTCTCCTGGATGGCGAGGCGCACGGCATGGGCGGAGCCCAGGCCGGAGATGTGGCGATTGGGGCCCGATTGGTCACTCAGCACGCCAATGCGGATGGTATTGGCCCCTTGCGCGCGGGCGGGGAGCGCCGCCAGCCATGGGGTTGCAGCGGCAGCACCGAGAAGATGGCGTCGGTTCATGCTCATACAAGGCTTCCCCAAAACACCTTCAGACACCGAGATACTTGTGCAGGCGCTCCATCGAGGCCGCGAGTTCATGATTGGCCACATGATCGACGACAACGCCGTGGTCCATCACATAATGCCGATCCGCCACGGTCTGGGCGAAGCGGAAATTCTGCTCGACGAGGAGCACGGTGAAGCCGCGCTTTTTCAACTCGCGGATGGTCACGCCGATTTGCTGCACGATCACCGGGGCGAGGCCCTCGGAAGGTTCATCGAGCAGCAAAAGCTTGGCGCCGGTGCGCAGAATGCGGCCAATGGCGAGCATTTGCTGCTCGCCGCCCGAGAGTTTCGTCCCCTGGCTGCGGGCGCGCTCCTTGAGGTTGGGGAAGAGGGTGTAGATTTCCTCCACGCTCATCCCGCCCGGTGCGATCTGCGGCGGCAGCATCAGGTTTTCGGTCACGTCGAGGGAGGCGAAAATGCCGCGCTCCTCCGGGCAATAGGCGATGCCGGCGCGGGCGATGATGTCCGAGCGCGCGGCCACCAATTCCGTGCCGTTGAACTTGATCGAGCCGGAGCGCCGCCCGGTCAGGCCCATAATGGCGCGCAGGGTCGAAGTCTTGCCCGCGCCATTGCGGCCGAGCAGGGTGATCACCTCGCCCTGATTGATGTGGATATCCACCCCGTGCAGCACATGGGATTCGCCGTACCAGGCCTCCAGGCCCTTCACGCTCAACATCGGCTCAGCCATGCGCTTGCTCCGGAACACCAACAGAGGCGGGATCGGTGCCGAGATAGGCAGCGATCACCTCGGGATTGGCGGAGACCGAGGCGTAATCCCCCTCGGCCAGCACCTGGCCGCGGGCGAGGACGGTGATGGTGTCGCAAAGCCCCTCCACCACCTTCAGATTATGCTCCACCAGCAAAATGGTGCGCCCCACCGAGACGCGCTTCACCAGCGTCACGATGCGATCGACATCCTCGGCCGTCATGCCAGCGGTGGGTTCATCAAGCAGCATCATCGCCGGCTGCATGGCCAGCGTCGTCGCCATCTCCAGCGCGCGTTTGCGGCCATAGGGGAGTTGGCCGGCGGAGAGGCTGGCGTATTCGGTGAGGCCCACATCCTCGAGCAGCGCCATCGCCGCATCATCATATTTCGACAGCAGCGAGGCGGGGCGCCAGAAATCGAAGGAATTGCCGCGCGCGCGCTGCAGCGCCACGCGCACATTCTCCAGCACGGTCAAATGCGGGAAGACCGCCGAGATCTGAAAGCTGCGCACCAGCCCCAGCCGAGCAACCTCGGCCGGCTTCAACGCCGTGATGTCGCGCCCATCATAGCGGATGGTGCCGCGGGTAACGGGCAGGAACTTGGTCAGCAGGTTGAAGCAGGTTGTCTTGCCCGCGCCATTCGGCCCGATCAGGGCATGGATGGAGCCGCGCCGGACGCGCAGATTGACGCCGGAGACGGCGGCAAAACCGCGAAACTCCTTCGTCAGCCCTTCGGTCTCCAGGATGGTATCGCTCACCCGGTTGCTTCTCCCAGCTTTATCATCGCGGTAGTTCAATCCCGCGCATTACCGCGTCGTTATGGCGATGTGGCCGGATTGTGGCAAGCGGTGAAAAGCAGCTTTCGCGGGGTTGCGGTTTTCGCCGCCGCCATGGCAGCGGCGCATAGGCAAAGCGGGCTTGCGGCCATCACCGCAGGCCGTCGCGCCCAGCGATATCGCCCAATTGCAGCCCACCGATTCGCGGCAGCGGGCGGCCGGCAGCGGCAAGGGCCAGACAGACCACAATCTCATCACCCATGGGCGCATCGGTGATGCGGGCCTCGATCGCATCGAAATGGCTGCTCACATAGGCGGCGTCCTTATGGCCGAGCGGCACATCAATGGTGGCGCCCATCCCTGCCCGCTTCTTGGCCGAGGGGATGAGGGCCGCGCCACCACCCAGCGCGCGGCGGATCGGCGCGCCCATCTTGGGGTGCAGCAGGGCTGCGGCGTGTTCCAACTCACCCCCCTCGCCCACGATGGCGGCCTTGCCATAGCTCTGGGCCGGGGCGCCCAGCGCGGCCAGCGCCTTTTCAACCAGCAGAGCGCCCAGCGCCTCGCCGGTGTCGATCAGCCATGTGAGGTCCGGGTTAAAATGCCCAGCAAAGGGGTTTTTTAGAACGGCGGCGGCCAGGGCGCGGCGGATTGGCGGGTGGATATCCTGGTCCATCTCGACCAGGCATTCCTCAACCCAGGTGACGAGTTTGCGGATTTTCATGGCACTCTCCTTGGGATGGGCCATGCCAGGCCCTTGCCGCGCCATGGCAATATCCACACGCAGCGCCTGCCCCGAAAGACCCAGCCCATCGCGCCGCAGCCCATTTTGGCGCAGGCTCTCAGCCGCTGGATGGGTTGAGTGCGGCGCGATCTGCCCGATACTAGGTGTTAGAGCGATATTGCCGGGAGTGCAGCCATGGCCTGGCGCCGCGCGTTGAACGCGCAAAACCTGCCCGATGGGCGACTGAGCCTGGAGGATGGGCCGATCCATCTGCTGATCGGGGTGGAGGGTACGCCGGGCGGGGTGCGCGCGGCGCAGGCGGCGGCCGGGCAGCGCATGCTGGGGCTTTGGCCGGCGCTGCGCGTGGAATGGGCCATGCTGCGCCAGGCGCTGAGCGACCCCATGCCCAGCTTCCGTCATCCCGTGGCGCAGCGCATGGCCGAGGCCTGCTGGCCGCATCGGCTGGACCATATTACCCCGATGGCGGCCATGGCCGGCGCCTTGGCCGAGCATGTGCTGGAAGCGATGATGGCGCAGCCCGGCGTGCAGGCCGCCCATGTCAATCATGCTGGCGATATCGCCATCCACCTCACCGGGCGGGCCAGCCTGCGGGTCGGGCTTTGCGGGGACCTCGCCACCGGCAGGCCCGATGGCATGGTGCTGCTGCACGCGGCCGATGGGGTGGGTGGTGTGGTCACGGCCGGCTGGGCGGGGCGGCGCTTTTCGCGCGGTATCGCCGATGCGGTGACGGTGCTGGCCGGCCGCGCCGCGGATGCTGATGCGGCAGCGATGATGATCGCCAATGCGGTGGATGTGCAGCATCCGGCCATCCTGCGCCAGCCGGCCAATAGCCTGGACCCCGATAGCGAAATGGGTGCGCTGGAGGTGACGGTGGCGGTGCACGCGCTGCCCAAGCTGCAAGTGCTGCTGGCGCTGGAGCGCGGCGCGCGGGTGGCGGAGCGGCTGGCCGGGCGAGGGCTGATCCGCGCCGCCTTGCTGCGGCTGCAGGGCGAAAACATCACCGTGGGTGACGTCAAGGCCACCGCCTTGCCGCTTGCTTCCCATGATGGGTCATTGCAATGATGCGATTAAACTCAGCAAGGCATGCGCAGAATGGACGATCCCAAGCCCCCCGGCCGCAGGCTTCTCGCGCTGCGCGTGGCGGGCCTCAGCGGCACCATCGCCGGTTCATCTGCCTTGGCGCAGGGGGTTAAATCCGGCCGCCCGCGCAGCGGCTTGACCGATGCCGACCCCAATGATGAGCCCAGTAATGGCCGCGGTAGCCCCCCGCCCAGCGCTGCCCCCTCGACCAATCGTCCACAAGGCGCCTCGGATGCTGATCCGAATGACCCGCCCGGTGGCGGCAGGGGCGGCGCCCAACGCCCGCAAGGGGCTTCGGATTCCGACCCCAATGACCCGCCCGGTGGCGGCCGTGGCAGTGCCCAACGCCCGCAGGGCCCTTCGGATTCGGACCCCAATGACCCACCCGGTGGCGGCCGTGGCGGTGCCCAGCGCCCGCAAGGCCCTTCGGATTCGGACCCCAATGACCCACCCGGTGGCGGCCGTGGCGGTGCCCAACGCCCGCAAGGCCCCTCGGATTCAGACCCCAATGACCCACCTGGTGGCGGCCGTGGCGGTGCGCGCCCGCCGGTGAAGGGGCCCAATGCCCCTCCGGCCGGCGCCCCGGCAGCACCGCCGCCGCCACCACCGCCGCGGCCCAGCAAGTAGCGGGGCCCCGAGCTTACCCCGCCCGCTTACCCCGCCCGCTTACCCCGCCCGCTTACCCGGCCCTTTTACCCCGTTGGGCGCGCCTTATCATAAGGCGCATAGGGCGGGTGTTCGCCGATGGAGACCATGTCGATCTCCACCAGCACCGGGCCGGGTGTGGCGAAGGCCCGGGCCAGGGTGGGGCCGAAATCCTCCACGGCGGAGACCCGCATCCCCGGCAGCCCGGCCAGCTTGGCCAGTTCCATCAGGTCCGGCCCGCGCAGATCGTGATAAAAGCGCCGGCCGGCGGCGAAATCCTGAATATGGCGGATCACGCCATAACCGGCATCATTCATCACCATGATGATCAGCTCCGCCTGCTCCTGCACGGCGGTGAAGAGCTCGGGCATATTCACCGCGAAGCCGCCATCACCCACCATGGCAATGGCCTTTCGGCCGCCTCCGCCCAGGGCCGCACCAATGCCCAGCGGCAGGCCAGGGCCAATGGCGGCGCCCACCGGATGCACCGCATCCCGCGCACCCAATACATGCAGGATGCGATTGCCCCAGGATGAATTGCTGATGGTGATATCACGCACCCAAAGCGCATCACGCGGCATGACGGCGCGCAGCGTGGCCGGGAAACTCTCATAAGGGCCAAGCCCCGCAGCATAGGCGGCGGTGGCGCGGGCCTTGAGGGCGGCGAGCTCGGCCTGGAATTCCGCCTCCCTCGGCGCCAGCGCATCGGCCAGGGCATGCAGGGTGAGGGCAGCATCGCCCTGCACGAAGAGCGCATTGGGATAGGTGCGGCCATTGGCAGCGGCATCGACATCAATATGAATCAGCGGCTGCGGCAGCCCGATGGTGAAATCCTGCGTCTCATGCCCGCGCAGCCGGCTGCCCACCACCACCATCGCATCGCAACCGCGATAGAATTCCTGTACCAAGGCAGAGCCATTGCCATTCAGCCCGCCCAGCGTGCGGGGGTCATCCTCGGCGATGATGCCCCGGCCATTCCAGCTCGTCACCGCGCCGAAGCCCAGATCAAGCAGGCGCTGCGCCGCCGCACCCGCGCCCTTGGCGCCATTGCCCAGCCACAGCATGGGCCGCTTGGCATCGCGCAGCATGGCGATGGCGGCGGCGAGCGCCTGGGGCTCGGGCGGCAGGGCGGGTGGCAGGGCCAGGCTGAAGGCAGCCCAATCGGGCCTTGCCACTTCGGTGCGCTGCAGATCGATGGGGATTTCCAGCGAGACCGGCCCGGTGGGCGCGGTGAGGGCGGCGGTGGCGGCGGCGGTCAGCACGCCCAGCGCCTCTTGCGCCGAGCGCAGGCGAAACGCCTGCTTGGACACTGCCCCCAGCATCGCCGTCTGGCCCGGCACGTCATGCACCGTGCCCATGTCGCGGTCGATATGGCGCGTCGCGGTCTGGCCGGTGATGTGCAGCACCGGTGAGCCGGCGAAGCGGGCCTCCACCAGCCCAGGCACCGCATTGGCCGCACCCGGCCCGGTGGAGGTGAACACCACGCCGAGCGAGCCCGTCACCCGCGCATAGGCATCGGCCATATGGGCACCGCCCATCTCGCCGCGCGCCATGACGTAGCGCACCGCATTGCGCTGGCTGAGCGCGTCCAGCATTGGGATATTATGCACCGAGACGATGCCAAAAGCCGTCGTCACCCCCACCGCCGGCAGAAATTCTGCCACCAGATCGCCCACTGTATAGGTCATGTTTCTTCCCCATCTGAACTGGCCGCCCGGGGTTCAGCCCGCGCGGATATGTCTCGCCCTGATCAGGGCGCCCCATTTGGCGCTTTCGCGCAACTGCCAGGGGCGAAATTCTTCACCGGGCCTGCTGGAACGTCACCCGGCTACGGGCGCAAAACCCAGCCCTGGGCCTGAGCGCCGTTAAGCCCGCGGCCGGATTTTGGCCAGCGTGTCGATCAGCGCCTGCGGGTCATAGGGTTTTTGCAGGCTCTCGACAGCGGGATGCTGGGGCAGCGGAATGGCATCGCCATAGCCGGTGGCGACGATGAAGGCCACGCCGGCAGCGGCGAGTGCATCGGCCACCCGCAGGCAGCTCTCGCCAGAGAGGTTGAGGTCCAGCACCGCGATATCCGGCCGCGCCGTCATGGTCAGATCCAGCGCGTGCTGGACGGTGGCGGCAGGGCCAAGAATGATCGCGCCGGCTTCCAACAGCGCATCCTCCAGCAGCATGGCAATGAGCGGTTCGTCCTCAGCCACCAATACGCGGCAACCATCCAGCCGATTCATGCAGACCTCCTCGCCAGGAGAAGTTTTTTAGACGAATTACCCCGCTGCCCCAAGCCCAAAGCGAATGAATTCATGAAGCTTGGCTGTTTTGCATGCTCGAAGCACTGACCGACAGTAACATACATACAGATTTAATAGGAATAATTCGGGGATATTACTCCGTTTGTCTTGGCCTCCAAGGCAATTGTTTTCAATTATTGAGCGATATTAACCAATATTTATGCTAATTATTCAATTATCATCATACCGACATACAGGAAAATTCATAACAAATTATTGAACTAATTGCCGTTGAACGGATTTAATATTTATCCTATCCTGGCGCCGCCCGGGCGAAATTCATCCACCACATCGCGTTTCGCGGCTTGACGGTGCCAGCATTCCGTTGCGAGTTTGCGCGCAATTCTCTCGCCATCCGCGGCGAGCCCCTGCAAAGGCCCGATTCCCCTCGATGATGGCGCATTCACCATGAGCGATACCCCCACCACAGCCCAGCGGGACCCGGTGCGGGCGCTGGTGCTGGGCCTTATTGGCCTGGCCATCGCCCTATTCGCCTATACCCTGGTGGCCGATAGGATGACGCCGGGCAGCAGCCAGGCGACGGCGCAGGCATTTTTGATTCGCATGGCGCCCGAGGTCGGCGGGCGGGTGATCTCGGTCGATGTCAGTGACAATGAGATCGTCCAGCCAGGCGCGCCCCTCTTCCGCCTCGATCCCCGCCCCTATGAGATTGCCGTGGCCCAGGCCGAAGCGCGCGTCGCCCAGGTGGGCCAGACGCTGGGCGCCTCCACCGCCGCGGTGGAGACAGCGCAGGCCCGGGTGGCCGAGGCGCTGGCCGCGCGCAGCAATACCCGTGAGCAAACGGCCCGCGTGCTGGAATTGGTGCGCCGCGGGGTCTATCCGCCAGCGCGGGGCGAAGATGCCCAGGCCTCCTTGGCCCGTGCCGATGCGAGTTTGCAGGGGGCGACATCCGAACTCGAGCGGGCGCGGCAAAATCTCGGCCCGGCCGGGGCGGCCAATCCGCAATTGCGTGAGGCGCTCTCGGGGCTGGAGCGCGCCCAGCTTGACCTGCTGCGCACCCGCGTCGTCGCCCCCAGCACGGGGGTCGTGACCAATCTCAACCTCTCACCGGGCAGCTATGTGGCGCCCGGCCAGCCGGCGCTGACCTTCATCGATGCCCGTGCCTATTGGGTCTCAGCCCTGATGCGGGAGAATAATCTCGAGCATATGCGCCCTGGCACCCGGGTGGAGATGGTGTTTGACGCCCTGCCCGGCCGGGTTTTCTCCGGCCGCGTCGAGAGCATCGGCTGGGGTCTGGGGGGCACCGCGCCGGTGGATCAGGCGACGGGGCTGCTGGCACCCACCAAACCCAATAACGACACCCGCCGTTTCCCGGTGACAATCCTGCTCAACGAGCAGCCCCCGCCACGCAGCCTGCGATATGGCAGCCAGGCCAGCATCGTGGCCTATGCGCTCAGCCACCCGGTGATGGATGCCATCGCCTTTGCGGTGATCCGCATTCGCAGCATCTTGGCCTATCTCTCCTGATATGGCGGATTGGCGCGCGGTTATCCGCCTGGGGCTGGCACCGCTGCTGCTGCTGGGCTGGAACATGATGTCTGGCCTGGCGCTGGCCTATATCGGGCCGATCATGGCGGTGTTTCTGCTGATGCCGGGCGGTGCGCGCCCGACGGGGCGGCAGATGTTGCAGATTTTGCTGCTCGTCATCGCCATCACCTGGTTGCTCTCCCGGAGTTTTCTGGCCGTGGCGGATAGCCCCATCGCGGTGTGGGTGCTGCTGCTGGCAGTGGCTTGCGGCTGCTTTGGCCAATTGGCGGCCAAGCCGCAGCATATTCCCACCTTACTCGCACTGATGGTCTCGGTGCTGGTCACCACCTTGATTGAGGCGGATCCCGCCCAGGCCGAGCCCTTGCCAGCCCTGATGGGCATCGCCGCGGGCCAGGCTGTGGTGGTGACATTCCTGGCGCATGCGGTGCTGCCCTCACAAGCGCCGCCGCGGCCACCGCCGATGATCGTGCCGGCGCAAAGCGCGCCGGGGTTGCGGGCGCTGGCCAAGGCCATGGCGCTGGTCGGCGCCCTGGCCGCCTGCACCGTGATCAGCCCGGCCAATAGCCTGCTGGTGGCCATCACCTTGGTGAATATGCTGCGCCTGCCGCAAGACATGGCAGCACTTCGTTTTGGCCGCTGGCTGGTTTTCGCCAATCTGGGGGCCGCGCTGCTGGTGCTGCCGGTCTTGCTGGTGGCGATTTTGCGGCCGGAAAATGTCGCGGTCATTCCGCTTGCCCTGGGCATTGGATTATGGATCGCCGCCGGCCATGCCGCGCCTGGCTGGCGTGGCATGCTCACCCAGCTCGGCCTCACGGTTTTCATCGTCCTGATCGGGCAATTGCTGCCGCAAATCGGCACGGATGCTTGGGCCGCCATGGGCAACCGCCTGCTGACCATCGCGATGTCGGTGCTCTATGGCATGGCGGTGCTGATCATCCTTCGCCCGCCGCGGCCCATGGCTGGGGCGTGATGCGCATGCCGCCCTGCGTCTTGTGGGGGGTTACATCGGTCGAGTCGGCAGTCTAGGAGGGGCTCCCATGGCACGGTTCGTATTCATCACCGGTGGCGTGGTATCCTCGCTTGGCAAGGGCATCGCGGCGGCGTCTCTCGGGGCGCTGTTGCAGGCTCGCGGCTATAGGGTGCGGCTGCGCAAGCTGGACCCCTATCTCAATGTCGATCCGGGCACGATGTCGCCCTATCAGCATGGCGAGGTCTTCGTCACCGATGACGGGGCAGAGACCGATCTCGATCTGGGGCATTATGAGCGCTTCACCGGTGTGGCGGCCAATAAGGCCGATAACTGGACCACGGGGCGGCTCTATTCCGAGGTGATCGCCAAGGAGCGGCGGGGTGATTATCTCGGCGCCACGGTGCAGGTCATTCCCCATATCACCGATGCCATCAAGGAAGCGGTGCAGGCGAATACCGAGGCCTATGATTTCGTGCTGGTGGAAGTGGGCGGCACGGTGGGCGACATTGAAAGCCTGCCCTTCCTCGAGGCCATCCGCCAGCTCGCCAATGAGCTGGGCTCCACCCGCTCGCTGTTCCTGCATCTGACCCTGGTGCCCTATATCCCCTCGGCCGGCGAGTTGAAGACCAAGCCGACCCAGCATTCGGTGAAGGAATTGCTCGGCGTGGGCATCCAGCCGCAAATCCTGCTCTGCCGCTGTGACCGGCCCATCCCGGAGAATGAGCGCCGCAAGATTGCGCTGTTCTGCAATGTGCGGCCCGAAAGTGTGATCCCCGCGCTGGATGCGCGCAGCATTTATGAGGTGCCGCTGGCCTATCACAATGAGGGGCTGGATCGTGAGGTGCTAAGGCATTTTAACCTCAGCATTTATGGCGAGCCCGATGTCTCGCGCTGGGAGAATATCGTCGAGCGCATCACCGCCCCCGAGGGCGAGGTGACCATCGCGGTGGTGGGCAAATACACCGGCCTGCTGGATGCCTATAAAAGCCTCAATGAGGCGTTGGCGCATGGCGGCATCGCCAATAACACCCGGGTGAAGCTCGATTGGGTGGATAGCGCGATTTTCGAGAATAGCCAGGACGCGGTGCGCCGGCTGGAGGGCGTGCATGGCATTTTGGTGCCCGGCGGCTTTGGCGAGCGCGGCACCGAGGGCAAGATCGAAGCCGTGCGCTTTGCCCGGGAGCGCAAGATCCCCTTCTTTGGCATTTGCTTTGGCATGCAGATGGCGGTGATCGAGGCCTCGCGCAATTTGCTGGGTATTGCTGCTGCCTCCTCCACTGAATTCGGCCCCTGTGCAGAGCCGGTGGTGGGGCTGCTCACCGAATGGTCGCGCGGCAATCAGTTGGAAAAGCGCGATGCCAATGCCGATCTCGGCGGCACCATGCGCCTTGGGCAATATCCTGCCGCGCTGGCCGAGAATTCGCTGGTGCGCGCGGTCTATGGCGATAAGCCGGTGGTGACGGAGCGCCATCGCCACCGCTATGAGGTCAATGTCGCCTATCGTGACCGGCTGGAGGCAGCAGGTTTGCGCTTCTCTGGCATGTCGCCGGATGGGGTTTTGCCGGAGATTGTTGAAATCCCGGACCATCCCTGGTTCATCGGCGTGCAATATCATCCCGAATTGAAATCCAAGCCCTTTGAGCCGCATCCGCTGTTTGCCGGGTTTGTTGCGGCAGCCGTGAAGCAGGCGCGGCTGGTATGAGCATCACCATTCGCGACATCGCGGTTGGCAATGACCTGCCGCTGATGTTCATCTGCGGGCCCTGCCAGATCGAAAGCCGGGCGCATGCGCTGGAGGTGGCGACGGCTTTGGCCGAGATGGCCCGCGCGCTGAGCGTGCCGATGGTGTTCAAATCCAGCTTCGACAAGGCGAATAGGACCAGCGTGAATGCCGCGCGCGGCATCGGCATGGCCCAGGGGCTGGATATTCTGGCCGAGGTGCGGGCCAGCACCGCCCTGCCGGTGCTCACCGATGTGCATAGCGCCGAGCAATGCGCCCCCACGGCAGAGGCGGTGGATGTGCTGCAAATCCCCGCCTTCCTCTCCCGCCAGACCGACCTACTGCTGGCAGCCGGCGAGACCGGGGCCGCCATCAATGTGAAGAAGGGCCAGTTCCTCGCACCTTGGGACATGGCCAATGTCGCCGCCAAAATCGCCAGCACCGGCAATAGCCGCATCATGCTGTGCGAACGCGGCGCCAGCTTTGGCTACAATACCTTGGTCTCTGACATGCGCAGCCTGCCGATCATGGCGCGCACCGGCTATCCGGTGGTGTATGACGCAACCCATTCGGTGCAGCAGCCGGGCGGCCAGGGCAGTAGCAGCGGCGGGCAGCGCGAATTCGCCCCCGTTCTGGCCCGCGCGGCGGTGGCGGTGGGCGTGGCGGCAGTCTTCATCGAGTGCCATGAGGACCCCGATGCCGCGCCCTCGGATGGGCCGAATATGATCCCACTGCGGGAGATGCCGGCTTTGATCGCCCGGCTGAAAGCCTTTGACAGCCTGGCAAAGTCCGGCTGAAAGCCAAACCGGGGGAGGGCAAGCCCATCCCCCGGGAAGCCCAGTTTAGCGAATGTCAGTCCGGAAGGCCTTGCTGACAATCCGCCAGCCGCCTTCGAGCTTCAGCAGCACCAGCACATCGGTGAAAAACCGCGGCGGAATGGCGCAGTTCAGCTTCACCACCGCCAATTCCGGGCCAGCAAGGTCAATGGCCAGAATGCGATCATGCCGGGCCAGGCCCTGCGCCTTGGGGTTGGGGCGGCTGCGCACCGCGTCCAGCCAGGCATCGCGCTTGAGTTCGGCCAATTGGCCATCCTTCTCGCTGCGCAGTTCAGAGGCCGGGTGGAAGGCGGCGGCGAGTTTGACCGTGTCACCCTCATGCAGCCCATCGAGATAGGTTTGCACCACCGCCTCGATGGCGGCGAGGGCGGTGGTATCGGGGTTTTGGATATGGGTATCGGGCATGGTGCTGGTTTGTCCTTATGAGTGGGACAGGCTGCGCCTGATTCTGGCTGGTTTGCAATGCCGGGGCTTGGGTTGATGCCCGCCCCGGGCGGGCGCACAATCAAACAAAGGGGAGAGTAAGCATGCCGATACACCGCCGCGCCATTCTGGCAGCGCCCATCCTATTGGCCGCGCCCGCCCTCGGCCAAACGCCCTGGCCCAGCCGGCCCATTCGCATCATCGTGCCCTATGCTGCCGGCGGTGGCACCGATATTCTGGCCCGGGCGCTCGGCGAGGCGCTGCGCCCCGCTTTGCCCTTTCCCATCGTGGTCGAAAACCGCGCCGGGGGTAATGGCGTGATCGGCACCGAGGCGATGATCCGCGCCGAGCCGGATGGCCATACCCTCACCGCCGTCGTCTCCACCCATATCCTCAACCGCCACACCATGGCGGCGCTGCCTTACGAGCCTATCCGTGACGTCACGCCCATCGCCATGCTCACCCGCAACACCATGGTGCTGGCGGCGAGTGCGGCCCTGCCCTTCACCGATATCGCCGGGCTGCGCGCCTTTGCCGCCGCCAATCCCCGCGCGCTCTCCACCGGCTCGACCGAGGCGCTGAGCCAGTTCATTGGCCAGGAAATGGCCCGGCGGCTCAGCCTCGACATCCCCGATGTGCAATACCGCTCCGGCGGGCAATTGATGACCGATGTGGTCGCTGGCCACCTGCCGCTGGGCTGGACCAGCACGGCCTCGGCCACGCCGCATATGGCCACCGGGCGGGCGCGGATTATCGCCGTCTCCACCGCCACCCGCACACCATTCTTTGCCGATGTGCCCACCGCCCAGGAGCAGGGGCTGGCGGAGTTTGACCTCGCCGGCTGGGTGGCGCTGCTCGGCCCCGCCGGCATGGCCGACGCGCTCAGCGCGCGCATCTACGCCGCCATGGAAAGCGCCTTCCGGAACCAGGCATTTCTCGCCCGGCTTGCCGCTTTGGGCATTGAGCCCGATCTTCGCCCGCAAGCGCCGCTGCTGGCCGCCATGCAGCGCGAGGACCGTATCTGGGCCGCGGCCAGTGCCGCCGGCCATATCACCCGCCAATAGGAAAAGCCCTATGCCCAAACCCTCCCTCAAAGCCGCCTTTGACGCGAAGAAATTCATCGTCGCCCCGGGTATTTTCGAAGGTATTTCCACCCTGATCGCCGATGGCATGGGGTTTGACTGCCTCTATGCCACGGGTTTTGGCACTGTGGCCTCGCATCTGGGCGTGGCCGATGCCGGCATCGCCACCTATACCGATATGGTGGGCCGGGTGGGCCGCTTCGCGCAGATGGCCAAGACGCCGGTCATCGCCGATGCCGATACCGGCTATGGCGGGCTGTTGAATGTGCGCCACACGGTGATGGGCTATGAGGCGGCAGGCGTCTCCGGCATTCAGCTCGAAGACCAGGAAGTGCCGAAGAAATGCGGCCATACCCCTGGCCGGCGGGTCATCCCGGCCGAGGAGATGGTGCTGAAGATCCGCGTGGCCAAGGAGGCCCGGCGCGACCCGAATTTCCTCATCGTGGCCCGCACCGATGCCCGCACCGGGCTGGGGCTGGAGGAGGCGATCCGCCGCGGTCATATGTTCGATGAGGCCGGCGCCGATATCGTCTTCATCGAAAGCCCGGAGAGCGAGGAGGAAATGGTCGCCATCGGCCGCGCCTTCCCCAATAAGCCGCTGCTGGCGAATATGGTGGAGGGCGGCCGCACGCCCATCCTGCCCGCCGCAAGGCTGCAGGAGATTGGCTATGCCATCGCCATTTACCCCGCCCTGGGCTTTCTGGCAGCCGCTGCGGCCTATGAGCGGGCCTTCTCGCATCTGAAGGCCATGGGAGATTCCAACGCCCTGCCAGCGCAGGAAAGCTACGGCTTTGGCCGGATTTGCGAATTGATGGGCTTTCCCGAAGTCTGGGATTTCGACAAGCGCTGGGCCCAAAAGGATGCCGCCGAATGACCGCCGTCAAAGCCCTGGTCTTCGATACTTTCGGCACTGTGGTGGATTGGCGCAGCGGGATTGCCCGCGCGCTGGCCCCCTTCCTGCTCGCCCATGGCCGGGCGGATCTCGACCCCTTCGCCCTGGCCGATGCCTGGCGGAAGCGCTACCAGCCAGCGATGGAGGAATGCCGCGCCGGCCGCCGCCCCTTCACCCGGCTTGATGTGCTGCACCGCGAAAACCTGGAAACCATGCTCGCCGATCATGGCGTCAGCGCCGCGGCGGCTGATCTCGATGCGCTGAACCTGGCCTGGCATGCGCTCGACCCCTGGCCGGATGTGATTTTGGGGCTGCATCGGCTGCGGCGGAAGTTCTTTGTCGCACCGCTCTCCAATGGCAATATTTTGCTGCTGGCCAATATGGCGAAGCGCGCAGGCATTCCCTGGGATGCGATATTGGGGGCCGAGACGGTGCAAGCCTATAAGCCGCAGCCCGAGGCCTATACCCGCACGGCCGAAATCCTGGGCATCGCGCCCGCCGAACTCTGCCTCGTGGCCGCGCATAATGGCGACCTGCGGGCAGCGCGGGGTGCAGGGCTGGCCACCGCCTTTGTCTTCCGCCGCGGCGAGCATGGGCCGGGCCAGGCGACGGATATGACGGCCGAGGACCCTTGGGATTGGATCTGCCAGGATTTTATTGACCTGGCGCAGCAATTGGATTGCTGAGGGCCGCGCTTTGAGCCTGTTGCATTGGCAAGGAGTGTCTGCACAGGCACATGGCGGGGAATAGGAGCGAAAGGGCTTTGCCCGCTAGAGCCTGTTCCGTTCGCCTCGGCTCACTGCACAGGCTCTAAGTTTTTGTTTGTAGAGCATTTTTATCTGCTCAAACGATTCTGTTTGAACGGCTGATGCTCTAGCGCTCTCCCACAAAATTATTGAAACTAATAATCCAACGAAGGTGCAGGAAACTAAGTTTCCTGCTGGGGTGCTCGAGGGGCAAAGCCCCTCCATCTTACTGCCGCACACTCGTGTTCCGGCAGCCAGCCCCCCGCCTTAGTCACCAATGGGTTTCATAGGCCGCCCCACCCCCTTGAAGACGCTGCCGCCATAGCCGGCTTCCTCAGGGATGCGAATCCAACGCCCGCGCTCATCGCTGAAAGGCTCGGGACGCACCGTCACCACCGGGCCGCATTCTGCCAGCGCCTGGGCGGCGGTTTCGAAGCGGGCCAGTTTCAGCAGGTTCAGCCGGGTGGCGAAGACCAGGGTGCGCTCGCCGGCATCGGCCTCCTCCACTGCGCGGCCGGGCTGAATCCACAAGCTTTCCACCGCTTCGCCGCCATCATGGCTGCCGATTTGCTGCGCGGGGGCGTGGGCGGCGAAGAAATGCGTATCGAAGCGCTTGGGCATATCTTCAGGCGTGATCCAATGGGCAAAATGGACCAGCGTATCAATGGCCGGTTCCAGCTCATGCTCGGTGAGCAGCGCGTGGAAATCGCCCTCGCGCGGCAGGCTATGCTCGGCCAGCAGCGCATCGCCGCGCCTGGCCAGCAGGATACCGCTTTCCTCAAAGGCCTCGCGGATGGCGGCAATGCGAAATGCCTCGCCCAGCCGCGCATCGGCCTCCTCCACCCGCCCACCAGGGAAGACCAGCGCGCCGCCGGCGAAATCAATCGCCTGGTTGCGCACCACCATGAAGACCTCCAGCCCCGCCGTGCCATCGCGCAGCAACAGGATGGTGGAGGCTGGGCGGGGTGTGGCGGCTTCACTCGGCACGGATGTTTCCTTCGCGGATAATGGGGCCCCAGGTCTCGACTTCGCGCCGGATATGGGCGGCGAAATCCGCCGGCGTGCCGCCGACCACGCGCCCGGCCTGGCCGGCGGCGATGCGCTCGCGCACCTCCGGCAGGGCTGCGATCTTGCCGAAGATCTCGTTGATCCGCTCCACCATGGAGCGCTCAATACCGGCAGGGGCCACGATGCCGTGCCAGACCGCGACATTAAAGCCGGGCAGCACTGTATCCACCGCCGGCACCCCGGGCAGCACGGGCGTGCCGCCGGGCAGGCTGATGGCCACCGCCTTGGCGCGGCCTTCGCGGATCATGGCCAGCGCCGAGGAGACGGTGGGGAAGCCAAATTGGGCATCGCCGCGGATGAGGGCGGTGACCATCTCCGCCCCCGAGCGATAGGGCACATGCACCATGCGAATGCCCGCGCGCTTGAGGAAGAGTTCCATGAACAAATGGCTGCCATTGCCGGTGCCAGCCGAAGAGAAGGTGAAGCCATCGGGGCGCGCGCGGGCGGCGGCGATGATCTCGGCCATGGTCTGCTGCGGCACATCGGGATGGGCGATGAGGCAGCCGGGCAGGTTCACCAGATGGATGATGGGGGTGAAGGCGGTCACCGGATCATAGGCCAAGGCGGGGTAGAGCAGCCGGCCAATGGCATTGGCGCCCACATCGGCCATCATCAGCGTGCTGCCATCGGGGCGCTGCTGCGCGGCATAGGCGCCGCCGATGGTGCCGCCTGCGCCGGCGCGATTCTCGATCACCAGGTTCTGCCCATTGGCGAATTCAGCGAAGCGCGCGGCCATGGTGCGGCTGAGCGTATCAATCGCCCCCCCGGGCCCAAAAGGCACGATCAGGCGAATTTGCTGCTGCGGCCAGGCGGCTTGGGCAAAGGCGGGTGCGGCCAGCGCCATTGGGGCGGCAAGCAGGTTTCGGCGATGGATCATGGCGTTTCTCCTTGGCCCCTGCATGCCCCAGACGCTGGCCGCGCGCAACGCGGCGAATCGGGTTACACTGGGGGCTCATAACGGAGTGCGCGCCATCACCTGGTCCATCCTCGCCCATGACCCCCAGACCGGGGCCTTCGCCGTCGCGGTGACGACATGCAATCTCGCGGTGGGGGCGGCGGTGCCGCATTTGCGCGCCGGCGTGGGGGCCGTGGCCACCCAAAGCATGACCAACCGCTATCTCGGCCCCGC
Organism: Rhodovarius crocodyli; assembly: GCA_945901085.1. Classification (GTDB taxonomy): domain Bacteria; phylum Pseudomonadota; class Alphaproteobacteria; order Acetobacterales; family Acetobacteraceae; genus Rhodovarius; species Rhodovarius crocodyli_A. Next base: position 111,175 of record CAMDJV010000006.1, read on the forward strand.
CATTCTCGATGCCATGGCGCGTGGCGTGGCGCCCGACCTTGCCATCGCCGGTGCGCTCGCCATGGATGAGGGCCGCGCGCTGCGCCAAGTTCACGCCATTGACCGCCAAGGCCGCACTGCCGCCTGGACGGGGGAGCGCTGCGTGGAATGGTGCGGCCATATCACCCAGGCCGGATGGTCGGTTGCTGGCAATATGCTCTCGGGCGAGGCGGTGGTGGCCGATACGGCCGCCGCCTTTGCCAAGGGCCACGCCCTTGCCCTGCCCGAGCGGATGGTGGCGGCGCTTGATGCCGGCGAGGCGGCGGGTGGTGACCGGCGCGGCCGCCAATCAGCGGCGCTGCGCCTGATCACCACCGAGGATTTCTCCGATATCGACCTGCGGGTGGATGATCATCAGGCGCCGCTCACCGAACTCGCCCGGCTGCTGCAGCTGTGGCGGACCCACCGGGCACCGCGCATGCATGAGCAACCCAGCCGCGCCAATCCGCCCGGCTTGCATGACCACGATGTGGTGGAAGCGCGGTTCCGCGCCATGGGCCTGCCGGTCAGGCCGCGCTGAGAGGGCCGCGCTTACCGGGCATAATCCGGCTCCTCACGGTCCAGCACGCGCCGCCAGGCGTTCAGATGCAGGCGGGCATCCAGCCGCTCGCCCCAGGGGCCGGTATGGTTGCGGCGCAAGCCCTCGGGCAGCTTGCGCAGGGGCTGGCCGGTTTGCATGGCCGTCATCCGATACATGCAGCTGCCCTCGGCCATATAGGCCTCATCAAAGGCTTCATGCACCGCGGGCCCACCACCGTCACGCCATGGCCGCGCATCAGCATGATGGTCTTATTGCCCATGAGGCGGGCGATACGGTCGCCCTCGGCGTCATCATGCACCGGCTCATTGCCATCACCATCATAGGCCGTGCGCTCATTCAGCAGCAGGCTATTATGGTGCGAGAGGGAGAATTCCGCCCCCTCGATCATCGACAAGGCGGTGAGGTAGCGCGGATGGACATGCACCACACAAGCCGCCTGGGGATTGGCCATATGGATGCGGGGCTGGATATGGAAGGCAAACTTACGCCATTCGCCCTTGCCGCGCAGCACATCCCCGCGAGGTTGCAGACGATGAGCTCGCTCGCGCGCAATTCCTGGAACAGGAAGCCGCGGGGGTTGATCAGGAAAAGCGCTTCGGGCCCTGCCCGCATCAAGCTGTTATAATTGCCGATATGCTCATTCCAGCCCAGCCGCCCCGCCCGCACCAAGCGGGGAGATTGCCTGTTCCATCTGGCAAGCGATCTGGCGGTGGCCTAAGCCACCGCTGGGGCCTCAGAGCGCCGCCATCAGGGCGGCAAAACTCTCGGGCGATTGCTCGCGCTGGCCGGCCTCGATCTCGCCGATCAGCCGGCACATCGCATGGATAGCAGGTGTGGCAATGCCATGCTCGGCCGCGAGGGGCGCGATGATGGCAATCTGCGCCTCAGCCTCGGTCTGGCGCTTGCGCACCGCGAGGTCCCGCCAGACGCCAGAATGGGTCTTGGCGCCCACCGCGGTATAGTCACGCAGCCAATGGATGATGGCCTCACCATCGCCATCCGGCCGGCCGGGGGCGAAGGCCATGGGGTCAAAGCCGCCAAAGCCGCGCGGGGTCACGCCGCGCGCCAGGGCGGTTGCCACCACCTCACGCCCCAAAGCCAACCAGACCGGCAGGCGGGCGGGGTCGGCGAAATTCTCCGTCATGCTGTCATGGTTCAGCGCGCTGGCGAAGAGCATGGCGCCATAGCCCAGCTTGCCCCAGAGATAGGACCAGATATCGGTGGTCAGCACCGCATCGGGCTCGAAGATCTGCGCGAGTGCGAAGATCTCCCGCGTGCGCGGTTGGATGCTGCCATCGATCTCGCCGATGACGAGGGCGGAGCGATTGCCATAGAGGATTTCGCCCGGCCCATGCCAATCGGCACCGAAATTGACAAAGCAGCCCATGGTGCGGTGCGCGCCCAGCGCCTCGGCGATGGCGATCTCATTCAGGCCATTCTGCGCCGAGAGCACGAAGCCATCTTCGGCCAGATGCGGCGCCAGCATGGTGAGCGCCTCGCGCGTGGCCTGCGCCTTCACCGCCAGCACGATGCGGCCGAAGCGCCCCTTCAACTCGGCCGGTGTTACCGCCGGGATGATTTGGGTGAAATTCTCCACCGGGCCGCGAATGACAAGGCCGGTGCTGCGGCAAGCCTGGACATGCGCCGCCACCTGATCGACCAGCAGCACCTCATGGCCTGCGCGCGCCCAATGCGCGCCGATGGTGCCGCCAATGGCGCCAGCACCCCAAATGACTATCGGTTCGGCCATGGGCCCTCCAGCGCTGCTTGGGTTTCGGCCACACCGGCCTGGCAGATTCTGTCCAACACCGCATCATCCAACTGCCAGGGGCTGCCAAAGGGCAGCAGGCAGCGGTCATCAACGGTGAGACAGGCTTCGATCTCGCGCCAATGGCAATCGGCGATGCTCATAGGTGCTTGGGTTCCGCCGCCATGGGGGCAGGTTAAGGCGCTTGCGGCACCTGTCCAGACCAGCGCCGCCCCACCTATCCAATATGAATATAGTCGTAACCATTGGAGGAGCCAAAGCTCGGCGTCGGCAATTGCGCCTGGGTCAGGCCACTGAAAGTGATCGAGGTATCAACCTGGCCATTGCCATCGAGGTCGCCATGCAACGTGGCACCCGTATAGCCCGCAGCGCCACCGCTCGCGACCCAAAAAACTTGGCTCACCCCAGGCTGATAGCCCCAGATCGTGACATGCTCCCCGGGCGAAAAATCGGCGATGGTGGACCAGGTGCTGGGGCCATTGGTGGCCCGGCCATCGACGAAGAATGAATCCATCCCCGCACCGCCCGAGAGGAAATTCGAGCCCAAGCCACCATCAATCACATCATTGCTGCCGCCAGCATAAATGGCATCGTCACCGGTCAAGCCGAAGATGGAATCGGCCCCCTGCCCGCCATAAATCACATTGCTCTGCTCATTGCCCAACAAGCGGCCGCCACCCTGCCCGCCCCAAATCGGCAACCCCCCGGCCGTCATGGCATTGAGGGTTATGCCCGCAGCACCCCATTCGATTTGCGTCCAGGCACTATCGGCGCTGTCGCGAAATTCATTGGCATGCGCCAGGCCATCATTCAGGCCGCTGTAAATCGGTGTATAGGCCACATCTTGCCTGAAAAACTCCGGGGCGAGTTTCACCCAACCTTTCGGCAAAACCGCAGCCGCAACGGCTTCAGCAAATTTTTCAGGTGTATCGTATTTTGAATTAACCGATTTCAATATATATTTATTATCCCAAGGGTCCATAATGAAATATTGTAAATGGGCCGCGCCAGCATGCGCCCCATCCAATCCCCAATGGGTATTGGAATGGTTTTTATCGTTGCTATCCACAATAATAACCCCCGGGGGTGGGGTCGAAAGCGAATAGGCTATTTGCTGCGGTGACAGCGTAACCCCATCCACCGTGAGCGGCAGATACGGATAAACGCTTCGGGCCAAAGCGGCCACGCTGATCCATGTATAACCATCAAAGGTTGTGAGAGGCGTGTATTGCCCCGCCGGAACATCCGGGCTGCCCAGCAGGTCCAGCACATCAAAGCAAGTTGTGCGCGGCGTGTTCAAACTATACCCAGCTGGCGGAACATAGGTCGCCCATGCCTCAGCACTCATTGGATTGGGATCGGCATCCAAATAGACTACCAATTTACCGGTCAGATCCTTGCCCAGATTGCCAGTATAGGCAATTTCGTAGCCTGAACCCATGACTTTAATTCTTTCGCACAATTTGTTTTGGCATGCAATCGGATGTATGTTATGTCAGAACGTAATATAAAAATACTATATACAGATCATTTACGACTGCAACGCCTTAGAGCCTGACCCAAAAGTCCTTGCCGCGGCTCGGTGTTGAGTGGTTCACCCTGCAGATCAACGGCTGCATGGTGGCATAGGATGTGGACGAACGAACACCGGGCGACGTATCGCCAGTCTGGCGGTGGCTTTCCCAGCGACCTG
>CAMDJV010000007.1 GCA_945901085.1 Rhodovarius crocodyli
GTGGCGGGGCGGCATTTCCACCCGGTGGAGCCGGTGGCCATCCGCCTCACCCTCAGTGTGGCCTTATAGCGGAACGGCGCCAGCCTCAGCGCGTGCGCCGCGACAGCGACACCGCATAGGCCCCGGCCCGCACCGCCAGCGTCGGGTCGTCGCTGAGCGCGATCCCTGGCTCCTGGTCGAGCAGCAAGGCGCTGATCGGGTCACAGGCGCCGCCCGGGCCGGCGGCCACCTCGGTCACGCTCAGCCGGCCCACAATGATGCGCGGGCGCTCATCAGGCCAGGCGATGGTGGGGTTGTTCACATCATCGCCTTCGCCAGGGAATTGCAGCACCATGTCGAATTCAACCGGGGCGCTGGAAAGGCGCCGGCGCAGCTCGTCAGCCAGGAAATCAGCCGGCATGGTGGTCAATTGTTCGGCCGTCAGCCGCTCCAGCCCCGCGCGCGGCTCGAATACCCAGCGCGCGATCCGCACCTGGCCATCCGCACCCTGAAAGCGGAAGGCATTCACCCCGAAATAGGGCGTGGTGGCAAAGCTGGCCGGGGGTAGGTTGGCGGCCAGCCAGCGGCCCTGGTTGAGCGTAGTGGGGTTGGCAGCCACAAAGGCCGCCACCGCCGCCGGGTCGGGCGGCGCGCCATTGGCCCCTCGGCTGCGCACCAGCAATCCCCCGACAAAAGCCTCAGGCGTGGGTGCGCCGAAAATCGGCACCGAGATGCTGGCCGAATCCCATATGTCGCCGGCGGGCGTCTCCATGCGGATCGCAAGGCCGCGGGTGCTGCGGGCGGTGTCTGATACGCGGGCATTGGGCCCGCCCACGCCAAAGCGGATAATGGCCGGCACGCGCTGGCCATTGAACACCGGGGCGACGGAAAGCCGGCCACCCTCGGCCGTGCCGACGAAATGCCCCGTGGCGCAATACCCCTTGCCATGGCTGGGGCGATAGGTGGTGATGCGCCCCAGCGCGCCCTCCATCGCATCGATGATCACATCCGGTGCTGGCGGCAATGTCTGCGCCCCGGCCAGGCCGAGAAAGGCCAGCGAGCCGAGGGCGAGGAGGGGAGTGCGAAGCCGCATGGTGTGTCTCGCTTTCTGTGAGTGCGCGATGATAGCCCGATGCGGCATGATCGTCAGGGGCGCGGGCAGGCGGGATCAAAATTTCGCATTTGGATAAGGAATTATATGCCAAGGCTCCGGCCGGGCGATGGCGTCGCGTCGGGCCGGAGACTCACGCAGTGTGATGTTCTGCGGCACAACAAGGCCCGCCTTCTGTCCCGCCCCGGTGAAGGCCACTCATTCGGGGCAGCACAAGCCATCGGTACAGGCGTAGACATCCTCCTCCTCCTCATCCGGCCAGAATGTGGCCGCAGCATGGGAGGGGCTGGGCCAGGCCAAAAGCCGGGCGCCGTAGTAAAGCCCAGGCCATATGACCAGCCCCAGGAGTAGCAGCGTCGGAAGGGGGGCCAGGCCCATTGCCAGCAGGTTCACCCCCCGCTCGCCCCATGCGATATCCCCCCTCCGACCCATGCTCAGGCGATCACCACGAGGTCTGACAGGCTCAGCCCGGGTGCGCCCTGGAAGGTGGCCAGCAGCACGGAGGCCCCGGCGCCGGTGCCATCGGCGTCGAAGTAGAATTGCCCGCCATCAGTGTCGTAGATGAACTGCGCCTCGGCCGCTGTGGCCACGCCGGCCCTGTTGGCGGCAAATTCACCGCTGGTGAGCGGACCGGCATCAAGGCCGAAGCCCGAGGCCGAAATCTGAACATCATCCTCGCGGCCGCGGAAGTCGCGAATGATGTCGCCACCCTCGGCCGCGTTGTTGAACACAACGAGGTCACGTCCCGCGCCCAGCGAGATGGTATCGGCACCTTGGCCGCCGATGAGCTTGTCGCCGCCGCCGCCGCCACCAGAGAGCGTATCATCGCCGCCGCCGCCAATCAGCGTATTGGCCCGGTCATCGCCGCGGATGCTGTCGGCATTATTCGTGCCCGTGACATTGGGGAAGTTGGCGATGTCGAAGGTAAAGCTGCCCAGCCCCGGCACACCATTGACCACCAGCTTGCCCAGCGCGAGGTCAATGGCGAAGCTTGTTGTCTGCGCGGCCGGGTTGGCCACGGTGCCGTCGATCAGATTGGCCTGGCCAGTCGCGCCGATGATCTTCTCGACATTGAGGATCGTGTCCTGGCCCAGGGCGCCCTTGGCGATCACGCCCTGGCTGCGCAGTGTCACCGCCGTGCCCAGGGTTGAGTAGTCCAAGGTATCCGTACCGGCGGCACCATTATAGGTATCGTTGCCCGCGCTGCCGAAGAAGGTGTCATTGGTCGCAGCGCCGATGACGGCGTCGGCATTATTGGTGCCTCGCACCTGGTTGAAGTTCTCGACGACAAAATTCAACGAGCCGAGACCGGGAATCCCATTCACCTGCAGGGTATTGGCACCCAGGTCGACCTTGAAGCTGGTGGTCTGAGTGGCCGGATTGGTGACAGTTCCGTCGATCAGGTTGGCCTTGCCGACTGCGCCGATGATGCGCTCGATGCCGATCAGAAGGTCGGTGCCGGCAGCGCCCTTGCCGACCACACCCTGGCTGAGCAGGGTCACCCCGTTGCGCAGTGCGGAGTAATCGGCGGTGTCGATGCCTGCGCCGCCGTCAATGGTATCATTGCCGGTGCCGCCGACCAGCACGTTATCTGCAGCGTTGCCCTGCAGGAGGTCATTGGTCGCCGGCGGGGCCGGCATATTGGGGGTGGGCTGCGGGCCACGCCGTGCTGGTGCAAGAGCCATGATTGATCACTCCTTTGAAGATTTTTTCCGAACGGAGAGACGTTTCTCCTGGGCTGCTTTTATGTGGGAAATTTACCCACGTCAAGCGCTTGTGTTTTTTTTTCCTCTGGGCGACATAGGCGGAGGGTGCGGGGGGAATTTTCCCACACCCAGGACCCGCAATGGTAAAACCGCCGCGAAACGGTCAGGAAAGCCAGTTCATGCCCTCCGATCTTCCAGGAGCTGCACCTCCCTCAGGCCCGCCCGCGGCGCTCACCGCCGCGGTGGAGCGCCTGCTCGCACCGCTGCTGCGGGTGCTGATCCATTTCGGCGTGACCTTTCCCATGCTCGGCACCCTGCTCAAGCGCGGCTATGTGGATGCGGCCACCCGGCATTTCGCCCTGCCCGATCGCGAATTGAGCGATAGCCGGGTGGCCCTGCTCACCGGGCTGCACCGCAAGGATGTGAGTGTGCTGCGCCATCGCCCGGAGGAAGCCAAGACGCGCCCCGGTACGCTCTCGGCCCGGGTGCTGAGCCGCTGGCTGGCCCATCCCGATTGGGCCGATGCCGCGGGCCGGCCGATGGTGCTGCCCCGCGCGGCCGAAACCGGGCCGAGCTTCGAGGCGCTGGTCGTGAGCATCAGCCGCGATGTTCGCAGCCGCACCCTGCTCGACGAATTGCTCCGCCTGGGCGTGGTGCGCGAACGCGCCGATGAGCGGCTGGAACTGCTGGGCGCCGCCGATATCCCCAGCGGTGATCTGGACCGGCTGGCCTATTATTTCGGCCGCAATCTGGGTGACCATATTGCCGCCGCCGGCCATAATCTTATTGGTGAGCGGCCACCCTATATGGAGCGTGCCCTGGCCTTTGATGGCCTCTCCGAGGCCGCCATCGCCCAATTGACCGAAGAGGCGGGGCGGCTTGGCATGGCCATGCTAACCCAACTCAACGCCATGGCCGTGAGACTGGCCGAGGCAGATCCACCCGATCCAGCCGCCGCGCAGCGTTTCATGACCGGACTTTATGTGTTCTCTACCCAGGACAACGGCCAGGAGCCGGACTGATGCTATACCTCGTCGGCAAGCGGGCCCTCGGCCCCCTCGGGCTTTCGCTGCTGAGCGCCTGTGCCGGCCAGCGCAGCGCTGATCGCGGCATTGGCGGCACGGGCGGCATCGCCGATCGCGGCATTGGCGGCACCGGCATTTCCGGTGGCCTGGCCGCAGGGGGCATTGGCGGCACCGGCATTGGCGGCCTTGGGCTGATCGGCACGGTCACCGCTTTCGGCAGTATCTGGGTGAATGGCGTGCGACTCGCTTTGCCCGAGGGGCTGCGCGTCACCCGCGAGGGCATTGCGGCCAAGGCCGAGGACATCAAGCTCGGCCATGTCGTGGTGGCCCGGGCCGGCGGATTTGGCGATAGCGCCATCGAGGCGCTGGCGCTTGATATGCGTATTGCCGTGGCCGGCCTGGTGGAGCGGCGTGAGGCAGACACGATCTGGGTTCTGGGTCAGCGTTGCAGCATTGGCCAGGCCGTGGCGGATTCGGGCCTTGGTGATCCCCAACCCGGCCGGGTGGTGGCGGTGAGCGGGCTGCGCCGGGCCGATGGTGCCATTATCGCCTCTCGCCTTGACCCATGGTCGCCCGAGGCGGGCTGGCTATTGCGCGGCAGGTTGGAGGCGGGCGGGGCCATTGCCGGGGTGCCGGTTGGATTGGCGCCGGGGCTTCGCCTTCCCGATGATGCCCAGGGCAAGGAGTTGGTTGCCAAGGGCAGCATGTCCACTGGCGCGCTGCTGGCCGAGAGCCTGCGGGTGGAGCCGGCCAATCCCTTCGGCGGCAATGTCGGGCGGGTGCTGGTGGAAACCTATCTCGACGCTGCCGGCCGCGCGCCCACGGTTTTGGGGGCTCCCGCCAACGCCATGGGTGAGGCGAATGCGCGGGTGGTCTATGCCGCGCGCGTCACTGGGCAGGCCGGCGGGCTTACCGGTGTCGACGCTGCGCCGGCCCCGGCGATTGGCCAGCGTGAACTCCCCCGCGGCGGCTTTGCGCGGAGTGGCGCGGCACAAGGCAGCGGCCAAGGGGGCGGCCAAGGGGGCGGCCAAGGGGGGCGCGCGACGCAGTCCAATTCTGGCGCTTCGAGTGGGTCTTCCGGTTCAACCTCGCCCCAGGGGGCTGGTGGGCCGGCAGAGGCAGCCGCGCAGCCAGGGCCAAGAGGAGAGGCTGGCCAGGGCTCCCAAGGTGGTCAGGGCTCGCCGGGCGGCCAGGGTTCCCAGGGTGGTCAGGGCGGTCAAGGTTCCCAAGGTTCTCAGGGTTCCCAAGGTTCTCAGGGCTCCCAAGGTTCCCAGGGCTCCCAAGGTTCCCAGAGTTTCCAGGGTGGTCAGGGTTCCCAAACTACCCAAGGCTCCCAGCTCGGCCAAGGCCTGCAGGCTGGCCCGGGCGGCCAGACTTCGCCCGGAGGTCAGGGTCTGCAAGGCGGCCAGGGTGCTCAAATTGGGCCAAGCGGGTCTTCCGCGGCGGGCGCGCCCATGGGGCCAGGTGCAAATCCAGGGGCAGGCGCTGCTTCGGGTGGCGTTGCGGCGCCAGCGCCCAGTGCTGCGCCCAGAGCTGCGCCCAGTGCTGTCCCCAGTCCTGCCCGCTTCGGGCCTGGCCAGGGCGCACCAGCAGCCCAGCCCAGCATGCCGGCTCCCCCCCGCGCCGCGCCGGCCTCCAGCCCCGCGCCCGCCGCACCGGCGGCACCCAGCATGCCCGCAGCCGGGCGCGCCGCGCCCCCGCCCAACGTCACGCCGCCCCCCTCGGGGCGGCGTTGAAACAGGCAGCGCTTTGCCGCGCCCGCCGCTGCTGATACCTATGAGCGTCCGATGGGGTGCTGCGATTCGCGCGCCATCGCTCCGCTGCGACATTTGGGGGCTGAGGCCATGAAATTCATTGTTGACCGCGCCATCCTGCTCAAGGCCCTGGCCCATGTGCAATCCGTGGTCGAGCGCCGCAACACCATCCCCATCCTGGCCAATGTGCTGCTCGACGCGAAGGAGGGCACCCTCAGCCTGACCGCGACCGATATGGAGATCGCCATTGTCGAGGAGGTGGCCGGCGTCGCGGTCACCCGCCCCGGCCGCAGCACGGCCCCGGCCGCCACCCTCTATGACATCGTGCGCAAATTGCCCGACTCGGCGAAGATTGAACTCGACCACCCGGGCGGTGATGCGCCGCTGGTGCTGCGCGCGGGCCGTTTCGTCACCTCCATCCTGGCCCTGCCGGTGGAGGATTTCCCCTCCATGACCGAGGGCAAGTTGCCGACCCGCTTTTCCCTGCCGGCCAATCTGCTCCGTGGCCTGATCGACCGCACCAAATTCGCCATCTCCACCGAGGAGACGCGCTACTACCTCAACGGCATTTACCTGCACGTCGCCGAGAGCGATGGCGTCCATGTGCTGCGCGCTGCGGCGACGGATGGCCACCGCCTCGCCCGCGTCGAGGAGCCTATGCCCGAGGGTGCCGCCGGCATGGCCGGCGTGATCGTGCCGCGCAAGACGGTGGGCGAAGTGCGCAAACTGGCAGAGGACACCCAGGACGAGATCGAAATTCGCCTCTCCGAGACCAAGGTGCAGTTCCGCATCGGCACCATCGTGCTCACCTCCAAGCTGATCGACGGCACCTTCCCCGATTACGAAAGGGTGATTCCGCGCGGCAATGACAGGATTCTGCGCGTCAATAAGAAGGAATTCGCCGAGGCGGTGGCCCGTGTGGCTGCGATCTCCAATGAGAAATCCCGCCCCGTCAAACTCTCCATCGACCGCAACCACCTCAGGCTGGAGGCCTCCAGCGCCGAACAGGGCTCCGCCCAGGAGGAGCTGGATGGGGGCAATGTGGAATACAGCGCCGGCCCGCTCGAGATCGGCTTCCAGGCCCGTTACCTCGCCGACATCACCGAACAGATCGGTGACAAGGTGGAGTTCCGCTTCTCCGATGGTTCGGCGCCCACCGTGGTGATGGATGCGGCCCGGCCCGAGGCGCTTTATGTCCTCATGCCCATGCGGGTGTGAGTTTCGGGCATCATTTTCCCATGCTGCGCGGTGTTCCGGCCATGGCAGGGCCGCTGGGGGTATCCCTCCGATTAGACCCAAGGTGACGGATAAGCTCCGCCTCCACCGCCTCACCCTCACCGGGTTCCGCAGCTATCCGGCCGCCACGCTGGAGAGCGGCGGGGGCATGCTCGTCCTCACCGGCCCCAATGGCGCGGGCAAGACCAATATCCTGGAGGCGATCAGCCTGCTCGGCCCCGGCCGCGGCCTGCGCGGTGCGCGGGTGGCGGAACTCGCGCGGGTGGGGCAGAACGCCTGGGGCGTGGCCGGGCGTTTTTCCGGCGCCTGGGGCGATTTCGAGATCGGCACCGGCACGCCGCCGGATGGCCCGGCCGACAAGCGGGTGTTTCGCCTCGACGGCGCCCCCGCCCGCAACCAGGCCGAATTGGCCGAGCGGGTTGCCGCCGTCTGGCTCACGCCGCAAATGGACCGGCTGTTCCAGGAAGGTGCCTCCGGCCGCCGTCGCTTCCTCGACCGTCTGGCCTGGGCGCTGGACCCTGGCCATGCCCGCGAGGTGGCGGCCTATGACAATGCCATGGCCCAGCGCAACCGGTTGCTGTCGCAGGGCGGGGACGCCACCTGGCTGGCCGGGCTGGAGGATGCCATGGCCCGGCACGGCGTGGCCGCCACCGCCGCCCGCCGCGCCCTGGTGGCCCGGCTGGATGCGGTGCTGGCAGCCGGTGCCCTGGGCGGCTTCCCCGCTGCCAGCCTCACCCTGCGCGACGCCACGGCCGATGCGCTGGATGCCGGCCCCGCCTTGGCCGCCGAGGATGGCCTGCGCGCCGCCCTGCGCGCCGCCCGCCACCGCGACCGCGCCGCCGGCGCCACCGTCGAAGGCCCGCACCGCGCCGATCTTGAGATGGTCCATCGCGAGAAATCAGTCCCGGCGGCACTTTGCTCGACCGGCGAGCAGAAGGCGCTGCTGGTCTCCACCGTGCTGGCCCATGCCGGGCTGATCCATGCCGCGCGCGGCTTTGCGCCGATTCTGCTGCTTGATGAGGTGGCGGCGCATCTCGATGCCCCCCGCCGCGCCGCCCTCTTCGAGGCCCTGGTAGCACTGCCCGCCCAGGCCTGGCTCACCGGAACCGAATGGGAGGTTTTCGCCCCCCTGCGCGGCCGTGCCCAGGGCTTCCTCATCGCGCCCGGCGCGGTGGCGGAAAACCGCGATTTACCCCTGCCTTAAGCCCCCGGTTTCAGCTATAAGACAGTCAGGCCCGAGGGCCGTTTTTTCCAAGGGTTTTTCGCCACAGATGAGTGACTCCACCCCCACCCCCGGTCCCACCCCGGAAGAGGCCAATAACGCCGCCGCCGGCGAGGATTACGGCGCCTCCTCCATCACCGTGCTGCGCGGGCTTGAGGCGGTGCGCAAACGCCCTGGCATGTATATTGGCGACACTGATGACGGCTCGGGCCTGCACCACATGGCCTTCGAGATCATCGATAATGCGGTGGATGAGGCCCAGGCCGGCTTCGCCAGCCGCTGCGATGTGCTGCTCAACGGCGATGGCTCGGTCACCGTCACCGATGATGGCCGCGGCATCCCGGTGGATATGCATGCTGAAGAAGGCGTCTCTGCCGCAGAAGTGGTGCTGACCCGGCTGCATGCCGGCGGCAAATTCAACCAGAATTCCTACAAGGTCTCCGGCGGCCTGCATGGCGTGGGCGCGGCCGTGGTGAATGCCCTGTCGGAATGGATGGAGGTGCGCATCTGGCGCGCCGGTATCGAGCATTTCATCCGCTTCGAGCATGGCGAGACGGTGCAGCCGCTGCGCATCGTTGGCCCGTCCGACCACCACAATGGCACCGAGGTCACCTTTAAGCCCAGCTCGGGCACCTTCACCAAGGTCGAATACGACTTCGCAATTCTCGAGCGCCGGCTGCGCGAATTGGCCTTCCTCAATTCCGGCCTCGCCATCACCGTGCAGGATGACCGCTCAGTGCCGGCCCAGCGGGCGGAATTCAAATTCGATGGCGGCCTCGTCGCCTTCGTCGAATGGCTCGACAAGGGCAAGGAGCCGCTGTTCCGCCAGCCCATCTCGCTGATCTCGAAGGAGAGCGAGGGCATTCGCGTCGAGCTGGCCATGTGGTGGACGAATTCCCCCCGCGAATTGGCGCTCTGCTTCACCAACAATATCCCCCAGCGCGATGGCGGCACCCACCAGGCCGGCTTCCGCCAGGCACTCACCCGGGTGGTGATGAAATTCGCCGAGGATCTGGCCAAGCGCGAAAAGGTCGAGCTGATCGGCGAGGATATGCGCGAGGGCCTGACTGCGGTGCTCTCGGTGAAGGTGCCGGACCCGAAATTCTCCTCGCAGACCAAGGACAAGCTGGTCAGCTCCGAGGTGCAGCCGGTGGTCCATATGGCGGTGGCCGATGCCATCAGCCATTGGTTCGAGACGCATCCGAAAGAGGCGAAGGTCGTGCTCGATCAGGTCGTGCTCTCGGCCGTGGCCCGCAAGGCGGCGCAAATGGCCAAGGACAAGGTCAGCCGCAAGAACATGCTGGAATTCAGCACGCTGCCCGGCAAGCTGGCCGATTGCCAGGAGCGGGACCCGACCAAATGCGAAATGTTCATCGTCGAGGGTGACAGCGCCGGTGGCTCCGCCAAACAGGGCCGCAACCGCGCCAATCAGGCCATCCTGCCGCTGAAGGGCAAAATCCTGAATGTGGAGCGGGCGCGCATCGACAAGATGCTGGCCTCGGCCGAAATCGGCACGCTGATCACCGCACTGGGCACCGGCATCGGCCCGGGCGAGCCCTCCCGGGGCGGCTTCTCACTCGACAAGCTGCGCTATCACCGCATCGTCATCATGACGGACGCCGATGTGGATGGCTCGCATATCCGCACCCTGCTGCTCACCTTCTTCTATCGCCAGATGCCGCAGCTGATCGAGGCCGGCTATCTCTATATCGCCCAGCCGCCGCTCTACCGCGCCAAGCGCGGCAATGATGAGCGATACCTGAAGGATGACCGCGCGCTGGAGGATTTCCTCCTCGAAAAGGCGCTGTCCAATGCCCGGCTGGCCTTTGCCGATGGCCGGCTGCTCGAAGGTGCGGCGCTGGCCGATGAGGTCGAGGTGCTGCGGCAGATGTCGGGCCGTATCAAGCGCCTCTCCGGCAATCTGCCCTCGGAATATATCGAACAGGCGGCCATGGCCGGCGCCCTGCGCGCCGAGCCCGATCTGGCCCTCGCGCAGGTCTTCGCAGCGAGGCTCGATGCCATGGCGCCGCCCGCCGAGCGTGGCTGGATGGCCAGCATCGATGGCGGGGCGATCAACCTGGCCCGCGTGGTGCGCGGCGTGACTGAGCGCTTCTCGCTGAGTGCCGCCCTGCTGCACACCGGCGATGCGCGCTGGCTGGATGAGCGCCGCAAAATCTTCGAGACCGATTTTGCCGAACCGGCAAAGCTCTTCTTCGACAGCACCGAGGTGGTGGCGCGCGGCCCCATGGCCGCACTCGACCGCATCATCGCCCAGGGCCGCCGCGGCCTGACCATCCAGCGCTTCAAGGGCCTGGGCGAGATGAACCCCGAGCAGCTTTGGAACACCACCCTCAACCCTGAGGCGCGAACCCTGCTCAAGGTGCGGGTCGATGATGTGGAGGATGCCGAGACGGTGTTCTCCACCCTGATGGGCGATGTGGTCGAACCCCGGCGCGAGTTCATCGTGGGCAATGCGCTCAAAGTGGCGAATCTCGACGTATGAGCCGCGCCGAACGCATCCACGCCACCCTCACCGCCCGTTTCGCCCCCACAAGGCTGGTGGTGCAGGATGACAGCGCCCAGCATGCCGGCCATGCCGGCGCAGCCCCGGGTGGTGAAACGCATTACACCGTGGTGATGGAAAGTGCCGCCTTTGCCGGGCTCAACCGGGTGGCGCGCAGCCGCATGGTGAATGAGGCCCTGGCTGATGAATTCACCACCGGCTTGCATGCCCTGGCGCTGAAGCTCAATCCTCCCGGGTAAATCGCAACCGGTCTGAGATGCTCGGCTGCCTGGGTGGTTGCCAGACTGGCGGAGCGTCGGCGCCCGGCGGCGATCCCGCCTCTGCGGGCAATTGCCGCACCACCCGCAGGCTCATGATACCAAAGCCGAGCCTGCGCTCATCCGGCGGCACAATCACCCCAGCGCCCACCTCGAATTCGAGCACCAGCACGTCATCCACCGGCCAGGGCGCATCCACCCGCAATTCGCCAATGCCCGAGCCCGACAGCACCCAGTCGCACCATGCCCCGCCCTGCGGCCGGGCGCGGCCGGCATGGCCCCCAGGTGGTGCCATCACCACCAGCAACACGCTCAATTCCGGGCAGCGCCAGCCGGGGTCTAGCGGCAGGCGCAGCAGGGCCGGGCCATCCGCCACCGCCCAGCTTCCCCATTCCTCCTGATGCGACCAACCCTGACCCAGCCGTTGCAGCGCGCCGCTGCTGGCGGCGGCAGGGTGCAGTTGCGGCAGATCAGGCATGGGCGGCAGGCCGCCATAAACCAGCATGTCCTCAGCCAGCCTCGCGCGGTCACGCGGCAGGGCAGGGGCGGGCGGTGGGCCGGGGGCCAGGAAGGCGGCGCATTCCTCGGCCAATTCGCGCCAGGATCGCAGCCGGACCGTGGCGCGCAACGCCGCCTCCCGCGCGGCAAGGGCCTGTGGCTGGCTGATCAGCGACCACGCCGCCGCCGCCAGGGCAGGGACATTCTCCGGTTCGACATAAACCGCATGCGCGCCGCCCGATTCGCGCAGCACGGCAATATCGGCCACCACCGGCACCTTGCCCTGGCCCAGGCTCTCGGTCACCGGCAGCCCCCAGCCCTCGGCATGGGAATTGAAGATGGTGAAGAGGCAGCCGGCATAAAGCCCCTGCAATTCGCCATCGGGCACCAGCGGGCGCAACTCAACCTTGCGGCGCAATTGCGGCGCGGCGCGATGCAGTTGCAGCACCTGATCGGCCAGGAAGCCATGCACCCCGACCACGACCAGCCGCGGCACCGCGGCCTCGCCATGGTGGCGGATCAATTGCAGCCAGGCCCGCAGCAGGCCCAACTGGTTCTTGCGCGACTCCACTGTGCCCACGGCCAGCACAAAGCGCTCTGCCGGCACCAGCCCCGCTTGCTGCGCTGCCACGTCAAACCGCGCATCCAGCCGCAGCACGCTGGCGGGAATGGCAAGCTCCGGCAGCAGGCGCTTCTGCCAGAGCTGGAAATCCACCCGCACGCTCTCGCTGATGCAAACCGCATGGTCGGCCAATAGGCACAGCGTGGCGAAATGCTGGGCGAAGCTGCGCACCAGCAATTCCTCGCAATGCTCAGGCACCAGCAATGGCAGAAGATCATAGACAAAGCTGGCATAGCCCAGGCCCGTCCGCTGCTTCAGCGCCATGATCCGCGCGGCATGGCCGGGCAACCACCAGGCCGTGCCGGCGCCCAACAGCCAGTCACCAGCGGTGAATTCACATGCCTCCCCCGCAGCCAGCGCTGCCTCGGCGTCATCGACCAGGGCCTGCCAATCGGGCTCCTTCGGCCCGCCAGGCCGCAGCGTGGCGGCGAGCAGCCGCTCCAGCATGAGCCGCGGAAAACGCCGCCAGACGCCATCGCCCGGCGCCGCCGCCACCAGATCAAACAGCCCCTCGCCCGCAGCCAGCAGCCGCGTCTGCACCCGTGTCACCCCGCTGGGCGAACGGCTATGCCGAAACCCCGCCAGCAGATCAGTGATATCGGCGGCAATGGGCATCTAGCCGTGCAGGCCCGGCTTATAAGCGGCCAGGCCCATCAGCGGGCTACTCAAGCCCGCCCATAGGTGTCTTCGATTCGCACGATGTCATCCTCGCCCAGATAGCTGCCCACCTGCACCTCGATCAGGGTCAGAGGGATCATGCCGGGGTTTTCCAGCCGGTGGACGCAGCCCAGCGGCAGATACACGCTCTCATTCTCGCGCAGCATGATGCGCTCATCATCCCGCTGGACGATGGCAGTGCCATTCACCACCACCCAATGCTCGGCCCGATGGAAGTGTTTCTGCAACGACAGCTTGCTGCCGGGGCGAACCGAGATTTGCTTGACCTGAAAGCGGTTGCCCTGGATCAGCCCCTCATAATGGCCCCAGGGACGATACATCCGGCGATGCTCAGTGGCCTGCTTGAGGCCGGCCGCGCGCAATTGCTCGACCAGTTTTTTCACATCCTGCGCATGGTCACGATGCAGCGCCAGAACGGCGTCATCGGTCACCACAATCACTGCGTCCTCGAGGCCGACCACGCCGGTCAGCAGCCCTTCGCTGCGGATATAGCAATTCTTCGCGTTCACGAGATGGACCGGCCCCTGGGCGTGGTTGCCCTGGACGTCCTTCTCGGCGATCTGCCACAGCGCATCCCAACTGCCGACATCGGACCAGCCCAGCGAGGCCGGCACAACGGCGGCGTTTTTGGTCCGCTCCATCACCGCATAGTCGATTGAAATCGAAGGCGCGCGGGTGAAGCTTGCGGTGTCGAGCCGGACGAAATCGAGGTCACGCGTGGCCTTGGTGAGCGCATCCTGCACCGCGCCCAGCAGTTCGGGGGCAAAATGCTGCAATTCGCGCAGCAGCGTCGCCGCCTGGGCGACGAACATGCCACTGTTCCACAGATGCTTGCCGCCATCGAGAAAGCGCTGCGCGGTGGCAGCATCGGGCTTCTCGACGAAGCGCTCCAAGCCGAGCACGCCGGGCGCGCCATCCAGCGCCGCCCCCGATTCAATATAGCCAAAACCGGTCTCAGGCGCGGTGGGGCGCATGCCGAAGGTGACGATCCGGCCGAGTTGAGCGGCGGTCACCGCCTGTGCCAGGGCCGCATGCAGTGCGGGCACATCGCCAATGGCGCTATCGGCCGGCATGATCCACAGCATGGCGCCGGGGCTTGTCTCCTCCGCCAGAAAGGCGGCTGCGGCGATGGCGGGCGCGCTGTTGCGGCCGGCGGGTTCCAGCAAAATCCGCGCACCCTCCACCCGCGCCGCGCGCAATTGCTCGGCGGCGAGAAAGCGATGGGCTTCGTTGCAGACCACAATGGGGGCGGCAAAGCCGTGCCCTGCTGCGCGCAGCGCTGTCGCCGCCAGCATGGTCTCGCTGCCCACCAGCGGCCAGAACTGCTTGGGATAGGTCTCCCGCGACAAGGGCCATAGCCGGCTGCCCGTGCCGCCCGAGAGGATGACCGGGATAATCTTCGTGCTGGAGATGCTCATATGCGGTCGTTCTATCCTGGGCTTGAACGGTCGGGGGAAATTCCATGGGTTTTTGCAGCATTTTGCCTGACGCTGGAAGAGCAGTAGGCTCACCGACGATTCGCTTAGGGCCTGTTCATGGCAAGATTGCAAACAGATCGCGGCATTTATTTGCTCGATGGCCACAACCTTGCCATGGCGCAAGGCACTGGCATCGCGACCTATGCCCGCGGCATGGCCGAGGCGGTTGCTGGGCAGGGTTTTGTGCCCGGGGTGATCAGCGGGGCGGATTACGGCCGCCCCGCTTCGCCCGGGCGCATTGGCGCGGGTTTGCGCCTGGCCCGGCGCCTCGCTGCCCATGCCGGGGTGAGGCTGCGTGGCGGCGTGGTGAATCTGCGCCCGACCCCCGCCGCCCTGCCTGGGTTGCCGCCAACCACATTGGGTTTTGATGCTCCCGATTGCGTGGGCCTCGCCCATCTCCATCTGCGCCGGCATGGCCAATTGCTGCCGCTGCGCCCGCCGCCCGGCCTGACGCCGCGGGTGATGCATTGGACCTTCCCCACCCCGCTGCGCCTGCAAGGCGTGCCCAACCTCTATTCCGTGCTCGACCTCATCCCGCTCGTCATGCCCGAGACGACACTGACCAACCAAGCCGCCCATGCGACGATGACCCGGCTGATCGGCGAGCATGCGGCCCATATCGTCACCATCAGCGAATGGTCGCGCGCCGATATCATTCGCATCATGGGCATCGCGCCGGAGCGGGTGACCAATACCTGGCTCGGCGTCGCGCCTGACGTGGCAGCCCTGGCGCTCTCCCCTTCGGCCCTGGCGGCGCGGCTCATGACCGGGTTCGGGCTGCAGCCGCAGGGCTATTTCCTGTTTTATGCGGCCATCGAGCCGCGAAAAAATCTCCGTCGGCTGATCGAGGCCTATTTGTCGACCGACATAGCCGCGCCGCTGATCATCGCCGGCAAGAAGGCCTGGCTGTGGGAGGCAGAACTCGCAGCGCTTGCCGGGCGGGAGAGCAGCCATCAGGGGCGGGTGCGGCTGCTCGGCCATGTGCCGCGGCCCAATCTGATGGCCCTGGTGCGCGGCGCCCGCGCCGTGTGTTTCCCGAGTCTCTATGAGGGGTTCGGGCTGCCGGCGATGGAGGCCATGGCGCTCGGCACGCCGGTTTTGACCTCCACCGCATCCTGCATGCCCGAGATCGTGGCCGATGCCGCGCTATGCGCCGACCCCTACTCGGTCACTGCCCTGGCCGAGGCCCTGCGCGCGTTGGATGGCGATGGAGAATTGCGCGCGCGCCTCGCCGCTGCGGGGCCGCGCCGGGCCGAGTTTTTCAGCCCTGATCGCTATGCCACGCGGCTGGCCGCGCTGCATGCCCGGCTTGGCCTGCTGGCCGATTGAGCGGCGATTGGCCGCCGCCAGGGCAGGGCGGATCCGCCGGACCCGGGTTGTCGGGCCGGCGCACCAGCCCCATAACGACGACATGGCGCGACCCAGGGCGAAGAGCCGCCCCGACCCTTCCGCACCGAGCCGCCCCTGCGAAGCCCCGGATTGCCCGGAGCCCGGCGAATACCGCGCGCCCAAGGACCGTTCGCGGCTGCGCGAATATCGGTGGTTCTGCCTGGCCCATGTGCGCGCCTATAACCTCTCCTGGGATTTCTATAAGGGCATGGCGCCCGACCAGATCGAGGCATCTCTTCGCCAGGACACCGGCTGGCAAAGGCCCACCTGGCCGCTTGGCCGCCTGGGCCATGGCCGGCTCGACCCTGAATTGCTGCGCGACCCTTTCGGCATCCTCAACGGCACCGCCCAACCCACCAAGCGCGCCCCCAACCCCGATGCGCCACCGCCCGAACTGCGCGCCGCGCTCGACCTGCTGGATTTGCGCTGGCCAACCGACAGCCTGGCCCTCAAAGCCCGCTACAAGGAGCTGGCCAAGCGCTATCACCCCGATTCCAATGGCGGCGACCGCAGCGCGGAAGACCGCCTGAAGGACATCAATCGCGCCTATTCGCTCTTGCGTCACAAACTGGCCGGGGTGCAGGCTTCCGCCCGATAGAACCCTGGCTTACAAAACTTCCAACGTCCCGATGAACAAGGTAGCCGCATTGTCCGACATCAGCCCCACCAGCATGATCAATATGCCCGACACCTCGGTGAATGCGCGCGATGTCTTCGGCGTCGACGTGAACATGATGGTGCCCGCCTTCTCGCTGCGCACCGAACACGTGCCCGAGCTTGACCCCACCTATCAGTTCGACCGTGAAACGACGCTGGCGATCTGCGCCGGCTTCGCCCATAACCGCCGGGTGATGGTCCAGGGCTATCACGGCACCGGCAAATCCACCCATATCGAGCAGGTGGCGGCGCGGCTGAACTGGCCCTGCATCCGGGTGAACCTGGATAGCCACATCAGCCGTATCGACCTCATCGGTAAGGACGCCATCGTCCTCAAGGATGGCCAGCAGGTCACCGAATTCCGCGAGGGCATCCTCCCCTGGGCGCTGCAGCATCCCTGCGCCCTGGTGTTCGATGAATATGACGCGGGCCGGCCGGATGTGATGTTCGTCA
Organism: Rhodovarius crocodyli; assembly: GCA_945901085.1. GTDB lineage: Bacteria > Pseudomonadota > Alphaproteobacteria > Acetobacterales > Acetobacteraceae > Rhodovarius > Rhodovarius crocodyli_A. The sequence goes on from CAMDJV010000007.1 coordinate 16,590, forward strand.
TCCAGCGCGTGCTCGAAGTGGAGGGCAAGCTTACCTTGCTCGACCAGAGCCGGGTCATCCGCCCGCACCCGATGTTCCGCCTCTTCTCCACCGCCAATACGGTGGGCCTGGGCGATACGACCGGCCTCTATCACGGCACGCAGCAGATCAACCAGGGCCAGATGGACCGCTGGAACATCGTCACCACGCTCAACTACCTGCCGCATGGCCAGGAAGTGGCGATCGTGCTGGCCAAGCTGGGCGCTGAGAATGACCCGGCGATGAAAAAGCAGGTCCAAGCCATGGTGGCGCTGGCCGACCTCACCCGCGCCGGCTTCATCGCCGGCGATATCTCCACCGTGATGTCACCGCGCACCGTCATCACCTGGGCCGATAATGCCCGGATCTTCGGTGACCTCGCCTTCGCCTTCCGCGTCACCTTCCTCAACAAATGCGACGAGGCGGAGCGCGGCACGGTGGGCGAATACTATCAGCGCTGCTTCAACGAGGAGCTGCCGATGGGGACCACGCTGCGCAAGGCGGGATAGGCTTATGGTGCTACACCTCCTGGCATTGCGGCACCCGTAGGTCGAGGCAGGTCGTTGAAACCCTCTATGCGTCAGATGTGCGGAAAATTTTTTGTCCGAGAGTTTTGGCGGCCTAAAGCTCGACTTGGGCGAGTTAAAGGGCTACGGTGTACTGGCCAAATGGATGGAAGGAGCCATCATAGCTTAGGTTTTTGTCGTCCTTGGCAAGCAGTTTGGAGGGGTAGGTTAGATGCCTGAAGTGTTGCCCAATGAGATGATTGCTCTCTGGAACGAAGATGACTCGGGCAAGATTTGCGAATTTATGATTGCTCCGTATTCCGACCAACCAAAATGGTCTCATAGAATGCTCAGTAGCCGCGGTGCCTGTTGTGCAGGTTGGATGTCAGGCGACGTTCTGGAAACACCTTTGGGGCTTTTTGCGGAAATTTCCGTGACCCCTGGTTTTGCGAGTGATGAAATTACTCACCTGGTTATCCGAGAATTCTCCCGGGTAAAAGGTCAGTTGTGGGCAAATGAAATAATGAGCCGTGCAGGCATTGAAGATGGCGAATGAGGGGCAAGCAGGTCCTGATCCGTTGGGAAGAATTCAAGCGTGCCGCCGCCCGCGCGCTGCGCTACAATAAGTCGAAAGCGAGGTAGTCTAATGGCATTGCAACTCGGAGCACTACGGGATGCCTTGGCCGAAGCCGGCGCATCGGCCGATTTGGCGCGCAAGGCCGCCGAGGAAGTGGCGACCTATGAGACGCGCTTCGGCAAAATCGAAGCTGATATGTCCGTCCTTAAATGGATGTCTGGCGCCAATATCGCGCTGACCCTGCTCGTCCTCGGCAAGACGTTTTTCAGCTGATGAGCGGCAAGCAAGACCTAACCCGTCAGGAAGAATTCAAGCGCGCCACCGCCGGCGCCTTGCGCGCCATCGCGCAACAGCAGGAGGTGCAGGTCGCCTTCCAGCCCGGCCCCGCCGGCCTGGCCGGTAAGCGCGCCCGCCTGCCCCTGCCCACCCGCTCCCTCCCCCCCGCCGAAATGGCCAAGCTGCGCGGCGCTGCCGATGCGTTGGCCCTGAAACTGCGCCACCACAATGAAGGGGCGCATGCCGCCCGCATGCCCTCCCGCAAGGAAGCCCGCGAGGTCTTCGACGCGCTGGAAGATGTGCGCGTCCAGCATATCGGCGCCGCCCATATGGAAGGCGTCGCCCATAACCTCCATGTCCGGCTGAACGAGGAATGCGAGGCCGAGGGCTATGACCGCATGACCCGCAAGGACCAGTTGCCGCTGCATGCGGCGCTGAGCCTGCTGGCGCGCGAGCGCATCACCGGCAAGCCCGCCCCCCAGGCGGCGCAGCGCATTCTCAACGAATGGCGCGGCACGCTGGACGAAAAGGCCGAAGCCGCGATGGAGGAACTCGTCTCCTCCACCGATAGCCAGGAAACCTTCGCCCGCGCCGCCCGCAAATTGCTGACAGCACTCGACCTGGCCGAAGCCGAGTTGGAGAGCGAAGCCGAGCAGGATGACGAGGGCGACGAGGGCGGCGACGACCAGACCCAGCAGGACCAGTCCAGCCAGGGCGAGGCCCAGGCCCAGGAACAGGAAGCCATGTCGGGCGCCGAGCCCGAAACCATGGAAGGCGATGCCTCCGAGGAAGAGGCCCAGGAATCCGAGGAAGAAGGCGCCTCCGCCGAGGGCGACGACAAGCCCGGCGGCCCGCAGCAGCGCCGCGAAATCCCCCATGTCGATGACGGCAGCAAATACCGCGCCTTCACCACCAATTTCGACGAGGTGGTTGAGGCCGATGACCTGTGCGACCCTGAAGAACTGACCCGCCTGCGCCAGCAGCTCGACCAACAATTGCAGCATCTGCAGGGTGTGGTCAGCAAATTGGCCAATCGCCTGCAACGCCGCCTCCTCGCGCAACAGCAGCGCGCCTGGGAATTCGACCTGGAGGAGGGGCTCCTCGATGTCGCCCGCCTCGCCCGCGTCGTCGCCAACCCCACCATCTCGCTCTCCTATAAGCGCGAGCGTGAGGCCGATTTCCGCGACACCGTTGTTACCCTGCTGATCGATAATTCCGGCTCCATGCGCGGCCGCCCCATCACGGTCGCCGCCATGTGCGCCGATATCCTCGCCCGCACACTGGAACGCTGCGCGGTGAAGGTCGAAATCCTGGGCTTCACCACCCGCGCCTGGAAGGGCGGCCAAAGCCGTGAGCGCTGGGTGCAGGAGGGCAAGCCGCGCAACCCCGGCCGCCTCAATGACCTGCGCCACGTGGTCTATAAGCCGGCCGATGCGCCGATGCGCCGGGCGCGGAAGAATATCGGCCTGATGCTGCGCGAGGGTCTGCTAAAAGAAAACATCGATGGCGAGGCGCTGGCCTGGGCCTATAAGCGCCTGCTCGCCCGCCGCGAACATCGCCGCATCCTCATGGTGATCTCCGATGGCGCGCCGGTGGATGACAGCACCCTGAGCGTGAACCCCGGCAATTACCTCGAAAAACATCTGCGCGAGGTGATCAAGGACATCGAGGCGCGCGATCAGGTCGAACTCATTGCCATCGGCATCGGCCATGACGTCACCCGCTATTACCGCCGCGCCGTCACCATCGTCGATGCCGAGGAACTGGGCGGCACGATGATGAAAAAGCTGACGGAACTCTTCGACGAAGATTCCGCCGCCGCTTGGCAGCGCGCCGCCGCCGAGCGGGCACCCTCCATTCTGTGACCCGCCGGGCGGGCTGAAGATGCGCCGGCGGGGCCTTCTGCTCAGCGCCCTGTCCGGCAGCGCCTGTGCCCAAGGGCCGGGCGGGCCACTCGCGGTGCCGCTCAGCCTCGCCGCGCTGCCAGGGCCAATCCGCCCGCTGGGTGCTTTGGAAATAAACACCAAGGCGCTCGGCTTTGGCGGGCTTTCCGCGCTCCATCTGGATGATGCCCTGGTGCTGACCGCCATCAGCGATACCGGGCGCTGGTTCCGCGCCCAATTGCTGCTGCGCGGCGAAACCCCAGCCGGCCTGGGCCCGGCCACCACCGGCTTGCTGCGCGATGGCAGCGGCGAAATGCTGAATCGCGGCCGCCCTACCGATGCCGAGGCCCTGGCCCGCCGCCCTGATGGCTCCTGGCTGGTGGGCTTCGAGCGCTGGCATCGCATTCGCGCCTTTCGCAGCCTCGATGCCCCCGGCGCCTATTTCGAGGCCCCGCCCGGCCTGGCCAATGCCCCCTCCAATGGCGGGCTGGAGGCACTGGCTTTCCTGGCCGATGGCAGGCTTCTCGCCATCACCGAATTTCTCAACGACCCGACGGATGCCTCGCTGCGCCAGGGCTGGATTGGCGGCCCGGGCGCCTGGCGGCCGATTCGCTACCGCCCAGCGGCTGGCTTTGCCGTGACCGATGCCGCCGGCCTGCCCGATGGCGGCGCCTTGGTGCTTGAGCGCCGCTTCGCACTGCTCGAGGGCGGCTTCTCCGCCCGTCTGGTGCGGGTGAATGCGGCGGCGCTGCGCGGCGCGGAGCCGATCGCCGGCGAGACCCTGCTCAACCTGCCCCCCGATGGCCCGGCGGAGAATTGGGAGGGTGTGACCGTGCTGCGCCGCGGCGGCGCGCTCTGGATCGGCCTGATCAGCGACGATAATGAGAACGCCTTTCAGCGCAGCCTGTTCATGCTCTATGCCTGGGCCGGCTGAACCACGCTCAGCAACCGGCTCTCCGGCAGGGTAAGCCAGGCCCGGGTGCCCACGCCCGAGGCGCTTTCGAACACCAGATCACCGCCATGCGCCTGCAGCAGGCTGCGCGCCAGGCCCAGGCCAAAGCCCACCCCGCGCGTGCCCCGCGCCGGTGCCTGCGCCATCAGATCACCCGCCGGCGCACCAACCCCTTCATCCTCGATGATGATGGCCACCAGGCCGCCGAGGCGGCCAAAGCGCATCTCGATCACGTCCTCGGCATTCGTCAGCCGGGCGGCGCGCAGCAGCACCTGCACCAAAGCCCCGCGCAGCGCCCGGCCATCGCCATGCAGCGCCACACCCTCCAGCGAGGCATGGATCCGGCAGTGCCGGGCATCGGGCCCAAGCTGAACCCGCGCCGTGGCCAGGCAATCCTCCACCAGCGGCAGCAGCGCCACCCTTTCCTCATGCAAGTGGCGCGGGCCATGGCTATTGGCCAGCATATCGTCCAGTTGGTCCGACACATCGAGCAATTGCAGCGCGAGCGCATGGGTCTCCACCGCGCAGCGGCCGCGCGTGCCGGCAATGCGGCGCAGTGCCAGGCCGATGGATTGCGTCTCCATCGCCGCCTGGCTGAGCAGCCGCCGCGGCCCCGGTGGCGGCTGCCTGACGCCCGCCCGGCCGCGCAGGGCCCACCCCCCCAGGCCGGCCGCGATCAGGCTTGCGAAAAAAGCCAGGGCCGTCAGCAGCCCGGCGGGATAAAGCATGGCGTCCATAGCCGCATTCTGCGGCCGATGGGTTGAAGCAAAGGTTAAGCCCGCCCGGCGCGCGGGTGATTTTTTTGCCATGTCGCCAGCAGCGCCGCCGCGTCCACATTGGTGTAGCGCTGGGTGGTGGAGAGGCTGGCATGGCCGAGCAATTCCTGAATCGCGCGCAAATCGGCACCGCCCCCCAGCAGATGGGTGGCGAAGGAATGGCGCAGCGCATGCGGCGTGGCATGCTCGGCCAGCCCCGCCAGCCGCCGATAATCGCGCATGGATTTCTGCGCGATGGCCGGGTCCAGCCGCTTGCCGCGGGCACCGAGGAAAAGCGGCTCCTCCGGCGCGGCATCGGGCCTATGCGCCAGCCATCCCGCCATGGCCGCGCGCACCGCCGGCAGCACCGGCACGAGGCGCGTCTTGCCCCCCTTGCCCAGCACCCGCAGCGCCGCGTCCTCACCGGGGCGTGGCGCATCGCCAATATCAAGCGCCAGCGCCTCGGCAATGCGCAGCCCGCAGCCATAGAGCAAGGTAAACAGCGCGATGTCCCGCGCCGCCTGGAACCCCCCCCGCTCCGCCCGGGGCGTGGCATGCACCAGTCCCACCTCTTGGCCCAGCGCGATGGCCTGCTCGGCCGCGATGGCCCGCGGCACCGGGCGGGGCAGGCGAGGGCCGCGCAACCCGGCCAGCGCCAGGGGCTGCAAGCCATGCCGCCGCGCGAGGAAACGCAGAAAACTGCGAATGGTGGATAATTGCCGCGCCCGGGTGGCTGCCCCCGCACCCTGGCCACCACGCGCTGCCAAAAACGCGCGCAAATCGGTCGGCCGCAGCGCCGCCAGCGCCGCCACATCCGGCTCAGCACCCTGGTAGCCGGTCAGAAAACCCAGAAAATCGGCAATATCGCGGCCATAGGCCTCAATGGTGTGCGGGCTGGCACGGCGTTCGTCACGCATCCAGGCCAGGAAGGCCAGCACATCGGGGCTCACCGCGCCAGCGCGGCCCCCACGGCGCGGCCCAGGAAGGCCAGGCTCTCAGCACCCGTGCTCGGCAGGGCATCAGGGTCGCGCGCACCAAGCGCCAAAAGCATCGGCTGGCCGCCCGGTGCGGGCACCCGCGCGAGCGCATCGCGGCGGATGAGCGGCGCGGCCTCGCGATGGAGCAACTCCGCATGCATGGGCGTGGCCCGCACCACCGCATCACGCCCCGGCGGCAGCAATTGGTTGAGCGTGCCCGGCGGCAGACGCGAGACATTCTTGCGCGCCGTGGTCTCGCAGCCGAGATGGCAGCAATCCACCCCCAGCAAGGCGGGCAATTCGTGGCGGATGCATTCCAGCGGCTCGGGTGCCCGCATCAGCGCCAGCACCGCATCACCCACGCGTGAGGCCAGGCCAAGCCCCGCGCGCCCGGTGCTCAGCGCCGCCTGCATATCGGCATCCACTTCGCGCACATGCACCCGGGCCGCGGCCAGCATGGCTGCCATATGGTCGGCCATCCGCTCGCCATGCACGCGCTGCGGAGGTTCCAATTCCAGATAAAGGTCCGGGCGTTGGGCCAGAAAATCGGGATGATCGCGCAACCAAGCCTCAACCGCCTGGGCGTCAACCGCCTGCCGGTTCAACGTGCTTCCGCGAGGCGGTTTCATAGGATGCTTTGTCCTGTCTTCTGCCAATCCGCCAGGAATGCTTCCAGGCCGCGATCGGTCAATGGATGCTTGAACAAGGCACGAATCGTAGCAGGTGGCATGGTCGCGACATGTGCGCCAAGCTTCGCTGCGGTCAGAACATGCACCGGATGGCGCACCGAGGCCACCAGAACTTCGGTCGAAAACGCGTAATTGCGGTAAATTTGTACGACATCGGCGATCAACTGCATGCCATCCTGGCCGATATCATCCAGCCGGCCGACAAAGGGCGAGATGAAGGCGGCGCCAGCCTTGGCCGCGAGCAGCGCCTGCACCGCGGAAAAGCATAGCGTCACATTCACCTTGGTGCCTTCATCGGCCAAGGCGCGGCAGGTGCGCAGGCCCGCCTCCGTCAGTGGCACCTTGACGCAGACATTCTGCGCGATGGCGCGCAGATATCGTCCCTCGGCCAGCATGGTGTCAAAATCCGTCGCCGTCACTTCGGCCGAAACCGGGCCATTGGTCAGCGCACAGATTTCCGCAATCACCTCAGCCATTTTGCGGCCGGATTTGGCGATCAGGCTCGGATTGGTGGTCACACCATCGAGCAGGCCGGTCTGCGCCATGGCGCGGATTTCAGACACATCCGCCGTGTCCACAAAAAACTTCATCGTTATGCTTCGCTTCCTAATTGGCCGTTGCGTTGCCCGCATGCCGTGCCGATCTATACAAGCATAGCCGATGACAGCCCCAACCGCCAAATCAATTGACATTCCGCAGGCGTCACGGGTGAGCGTCGTGTTACCTTTGCCACTCGCCGCCGCCTATGACTACGTTCTCCCGGAGCATTTCCTGGCCGTGCCTGGCAATTTTGTCGAAGTGCCGCTGGGCGGGCGCAGCGTGCTGGGCGTGGTGTGGGATGGCCCCGCCGATGCGCCGATCGAGACCCGCCGGCTCAAATCAGTGCGCGCCGTGCTGCCCGCGCCGCCAATGAGCGCCCCGCTGCGCCGTTTCATCGATTGGGTCGCCGCCTATACCCTCAGCCCGACCGGCGCGGTGCTGCGCATGGCGATGAGCGCGCCCTCGGCGCTTGAGGCGCCGGGCCACCGTGCCGGCTGGCGGCTGGGCGTGGTTGAGGGCCAGCGCGTGACGCCCGAGCGCGCGAGGGTGCTCGCTGCCCTGGCCGATGGTGGTGCGATGGCGGGTGACCTCCTGGCCCAGGCCGCCGCCGTCACGCCCGCTTTGCTGCGCGGCATGGCCGATCGGGGCATGCTCGTCCCCGCTTTGCTGCCCCGCGCGCCCCGCTTCGCCACGCCCGATCCCGCCCATCCCGGGCCAAGCCTGGGCCCTGACCAGGCGGCGGCGGCCGAGCGGTTGCGCGCTGCGGTGGCCGCGCGCGGCTTCAGCGTCACCCTGCTGCGCGGCGTCACCGGCTCGGGCAAGACCGAGGTCTATCACGACGCCATCGCCGAATGCCTCAGAGCCGGCCGCCAGGCGCTGGTGCTGCTGCCCGAGATCGCCCTTTCCGCCCAATGGCTGGAGCGCTTTGCCGCCCGCTTCGGCACCACGCCCGCGCTGTGGCACAGTGAATTGACCCCGGCCACCCGGCGCGACACCTGGCGCGCCGTGGCCGAGGGCGCGGCGCCGGTGCTGGTCGGCGCCCGCAGCGCGCTGTTTCTGCCCTTTCCAGATCTGGGGCTCATCATCGTCGATGAAGAGCATGAATCCGCCTTCAAGCAGGAGGAGGGCGTGGTCTATCACGCCCGCGACATGGCGGTGGTGCGCGCCCGCCTCGCCCAGGCCGCCTGTGTGCTGGTCAGCGCCACGCCCAGCCTGGAGAGCATCTTCAATGCCGAAAGCGGCCGCTATGGCGTGGTTGATCTGCCGGCCCGCCATGGCGGTGCGGCCCTGCCCACGGTCCGCGCCCTGGATTTGCGGCTGCACCCGCCCGAGCGCGGCCGCTTCCTGGCGCCACCGCTGATCGAGGCGATCAAGGCCACCCTGGCCCGGGGGGAACAGGCCATGCTCTTCCTCAACCGCCGCGGCTATGCGCCGCTCACGCTGTGCCGCAGCTGCGGCCACCGTATACAATGTCCCAATTGCACCGCCTGGCTGGTCGAGCATCGCGCCCAGCGCCGCCTCGCCTGCCATCATTGCGGCCATGCCATGCCCACGCCACCAAATTGCCCAAGCTGTGCGGCAGAACATTCGCTGGTGCCCATCGGCCCCGGCGTCGAGCGGGTGCAGGAGGAGGCGGCGGCGCTCTTTCCCGATGCCCGGCGCCTGGTCATGGCCTCCGACAGCATCCCCGGCCCCGCCGCCGCGGCCGAAGCCGCCCGGCGGATCGAGGCGCGTGAGGTCGATCTCATCATCGGCACCCAGATCGTCGCCAAGGGCTGGCACTTCCCACACCTGACCCTGGTGGGGGTGGTCGATGCCGATCTCGGCCTGGCCGGGGGCGATTTGCGTGCCGCCGAGCGAACGGTGCAATTGCTGCACCAGGTGGCCGGGCGCGCCGGCCGGGCAGAGGCACCGGGCGAGGTGCTGCTGCAGACCTATGCGCCCGACCACCCGGTGATGCAGGCGCTGATGGCCAATGACCTCGCCGCCTTCCTCGCCGAAGAAAAGGCCCAGCGCGCCCCTGGCCATTGGCCACCCTTTGGCCGGCTGGCGGCGTTGATCGTTTCCTCCGAAGACCCCCAAGAGGCAGCCCGGGCTGCGCGCGATCTGGGGCTGCTGGCGCCGGGCGGGCAGGGCATCACCGTGCTCGGCCCCGCCCCCGCACCGCTGGCGCTGCTGCGCGGCCGCCACCGCCACCGCCTGCTGCTCAAGGCCGAGCGTGGGGTGGCGGTGCAACCCGTGCTGCGCGAATGGTTGGCGCGGGCCAAGCTGCCGCCCGCCGTGCGGGTGCAGGTGGATGTCGATCCGGTCAGTTTTCTCTGACACAGCTTTGACACGCGCCCCCGATCCCCCTATAGCCGCGCCATTCCTGGGAATGAGGCTGCGCCTTCGGGGCGACGGCACGCCTGAGCTTTTGTTCAGGACTACCGGGACAACCTGCCGAAGTGCCCCCAAGGGTGCAGGCGTCAATAGAAGGACCGTGCCCGTGTTCCGGGCCGGGTGAGCGCATGACCAAACGCGCAGAGTCGAAGTACAAGATCAACCGCCGCCTGGGTGTGAACCTCTGGGGCCGCGCCAAATCCCCCATCAGCAAGCGCGAATACGGCCCCGGCCAGCACGGCCAGCGCCGCAAGAACAAGCCGACCGATTTCGGCGTGCAGCTGATGGCCAAGCAGAAGCTCAAGGGCTATTACGGCAATATCGGCGAGAAGACATTCCGCAAATATTACGAGGAAGCCGTGCGCCGTAAGGGCGACACTTCCGAAAACCTGATCGACCTGCTGGAGCGCCGGCTCGATTGCGTGATCTACCGCATGAAGCTGGCGATCACCCCGTTCGCCGCCCGCCAATTCGTCAATCACGGCCATATCCTGGTCAATGGCAAGCGCCTCAACATCGCCTCCTACCTCGTGAAGGATAACGACACGATCGAGGTGAAGGAAAAGTCCAAGCAGCTCACCGTGCTGCTCGATGCAACGCAGAATGCCGAGCGTGACGTCCCCGAATATATCGAGGTCGATCACCGCGCCATGCGTGGCAAATTCCTGCGCAGCCCCAAGCTCTCCGATGTGCCCTATCCGGTGCAGATGGAACCGAACCTGGTGGTTGAGTTCTACAGCCGATGATCGAGAGCCCGGTGGGGGATATTCAGCCCCCCACCGGGGAGAGGCCTGCCGCCACCGCCCAGCCGCGTATCGGGCTGCGGCAGGCCTTCGGCTTTTCGGGTATGGCGGCAGGCACCGCCGCCACTTCCCCGCAGGCCCGCACCGCGCGGGCCGTGCTCTCCGGCGCCACCAGGGCGCTGCTTGGCCGTGATGCCACAAGCCTCGAACTCATCCTCGCCGAGCGGGCGATGGTTGCCGAAGCCCTGCCGCTGGATCGCCTGACCGAAAAGGTGATCGCCGATCTCCTGGCGCTGCCCGAGGCCGCTTCCCACCTCAATTCCCAGATCACGCTGCCGCCCACACCGCCCGGCCGCCTGGATGATGATGCGGTGTTTGCCGGCATCGCCAATGGGGTGTTTCAGGCCCTGCTGACCCGCCCGGTCGGTGATGAGGGCATGCGCATCTTCCGCGAATCCATGTTCCAGGATTACCGCGAAACCGACCTCGCCGCCTTCATCTGCCGCTTTGTCATGATGGTGACCGGCAGCCCCGAATGGCGCCACCGCATGCTGGCCGAGCAGCAGCGCGCCATCCGCCTCGAATACCTGCCCAAGCGCGGCGTGGAGATGACCAGCCATCTCAGCCTGGGCGCTGGCGGCTATACCGCCGCCATGCTGCGCCGCTTTGGCCTGCGCCGCTGGAGCGGGCCGCTTGACTGGCTCTCCGCCACCCCGGCCATGATCCGCGAGATCATCGCCGATGATTTCGCAAGCTTCCTCGATCCCGCAGCCTGGCAGCCCATCATCACGGCCGACCGCCCCGATGGCCGCTTCTACCAGTGCCGACACACCGGCTACGAGGCCCGCCACCGCCAGCCTTGCATTCTGCACGCCGCTGATATGACCCAGCCGGGCGGGCTGGCCTATATGACGCGCTGCGTCACCCGCTTCCGCCAAGCCATGCAGGGCCTGTCGAGCAAAATCCTGCTCCAGGTGGTGCCCGAGGGTGATGACCCGGCGCGCGAATTCCGCGCGACCGCCGATCTGCTGGAGCGCCAGGGCCGCAGCTTTCAATTCGTTATGGTCTCGCTGCTGCCCGAGCAGGGCCAGGGGCCATTCCCCGAGATCGAACCAGCCATGGCCCATGGCAGCCACCGCCTGCTCAGGGCGCGGCTGCTGGCCCCCATCAATGGCATCGACGCAGGCGATATGCTCGATGAGGTGGTCCTGCTGCGCGCCGCACTGGCCGCCCCCTCGCTGGGCGGCTGAACCGTCTCAGGGGGCTGGAAACAGCGCCGGGGAGCGGCCCATCAGCCAATAGGCCGCCATGCCGATATACTCCCGCAAGGCCCATTCCGCCTGACCCAGCCGGGCCGGAAACGGCATGTCATAGCCCGAGAAATGGCTCACCCCGGTGGAATAATTCACTGGCCAGGCGATAATCTCGCCCCAACCCGCGCCACGAAACACCCCCATCGCCCGCGGCATATGGCTGGCCGAGGTGATGAGCAGCCAGGTCTCGCCCGGCCGCGGCGCGGCAATAACGCGTGAGAGCGTGGCATTCTCATGCGTGTTGCGGGCCTGGCTTTCCAGCAGCACCCGCCCCGGCGGCAGGCCCAGATCACTGAAAACCCGGGCCGCCACGGCCGCCTCCGTCATCGCATCACCCAGCGGGCTGGGGCTGCCACCGGTGAAGACGACCCGCGCTGCGGGGTATCGCCAAGCCAGCGCCACCGCCTCGGTCATCCGCTCGGCCGCACCATTGAGCGATGGCAGGCCGCGGGCATGGGTGAGCGCCTGATCCACCGCCCCCCCCAGCACCACCACACCATCCACCTGCGCCGGCGGGGTGCTGGGCCGGCTGAAGCGGTTTTCCAGCGGCCAGGTCAGCCAGGTGGCGAGGGGTGTTGCGGCAATGAGCAAAAACCACCCCATGCCAAGCAAGGCCGGCCAGCGCGCCCATCCCCGCCGCCGCCACAGCCCCAGCATGCCAATGGCGGCGAGCGTAAGCGCCAGGGTATTGGGCCGCAGTAGCAGCCAGAATAGTTTTGAGAGCAGAAACAGCCCATCCGCGATCATTCGCCGCCATCCCCGCCGCGAACCCGCCACAACTCGATCATGTTGCGCTCATCGGGGAAGACATAGGCCAGCCCATAGCCAGCCTCCAGCGCGGCGGCGATGGCATTGGCCGCCGCCGGGCGCATGGTGCCCCAATAGCCCCGATCGATGACGATAAAGCGCGGCTTCGTCGCCAGGATGCGGCCAACCTCGCCATCGGTGGAAGCGCCGGCGAGGTTGGCAAAGGCGCCGGTGAGGTGGATGGGGAAGGGGAAGCGGGTGGGAATCCCCGCCCGGGCCAGGAAATAGACAATCGGCTGGTAATTCGGCACGAAAATCGCTTCGCCAGGCGGCAATTCGGCGGCAATGAGCGCCGCCACCCGGGCCGGCACATCGGGGGCCAGCAGATTCGCACCCCTTTCCAGCCGTGCCGCGCTATCGAGCCGCCAGGGGTCAAGCGCCACCAGCCCCAGCAGCAGCGCCATGGTCGCCGCCATACGCCCCGGCGCCAAACGGCGCGCCAGGGCCTGCAAGCCCAAGGCCGCCAATAGGCAGAGCGGCGGCAGCCAGATTAAAAAATAATGCGGAAAGAAATGCGCCGGCCCCGCCACTGCCAGCGTGGCGGCGAGAAACCACAGCAGCCCTATCACACGCAGCCGCTCCCCCCGCGCCAGCATCACCCCGGCCAGCGCCAGCAGCAGCGGCCAGAGCAGCGTGGCGATGGTGCTGGCGATGCGCCAGACGGCCTCTCCCCCCGCCGCGCCCTGGGCGTAGCGGAAAGGCGCATAGAAGGTGCCATCAAGATAGGCGTCGAGCTCCCCCATCGCCGCATAGATCACGCCAAAGCCCAGCGTGGGCAGGGCGCAGAGCAGGGCATAGGCGGCGGCAAAGCCCAGCACCCGCGCCAGCGAAAGCTGGCCCAGCCGCCAGGGGGCGGCCACCAGCAGGGCAAAGGCCAGGCAGCCCTCGGCCACCGCCACCGGCTTGATCAGCAGCGCCCAGCCCACCAGCAGCCCCATGGCGCAAAGCCGCCCCCAGCCCGGCCGCAGCTCAGGCCGGGCCACACCATGGATGGCCAGCGCCATCGCCGCCGTGGTGAAGGGCGCAAAAAGCAATTCGGTATTCACCGACATGCCACCCGGCATCAGGCTATGGCCGGCATAGAGCAGCGCCGCGGCATAGCCAGTGGCCGGCCCCAGGCCCGCCGCGCGCGCGGCGAAGAACAGCGCCCAGCCCGTGGCGCTCACCGCCATCACCCCCAGCAGGCGAATGGCGAAAATACTCTGGCCAAAGACCTGCATGGTGGCGGCGAACATGGCCGGCGCGCCAATCGGGTGCATGTCCCAGGCGGCGACCAGCGGCCAGCCGCCATGCAGCCATTCCCGCGCCTGCAGCGCGTAGAGGCTTTCATCCCAATCCATCACCGAGGGCAGGAAGCCCAGCGCACGCAGCGCCAGCACGAGCACCGGCAGGGCGGCCAGGGCGGCCCACCAGCGGCGGCTCAGCGGTGGAAGCGATTGCGGGGTCAAGCGGGCCTCATCGGGATGCTGCGCTGTTGTGCGACGGCCAGGGCCGCATCGCAACTATGGCCTCACCCGCCCGTGGCACGGCCCCCCTCGGCCCGCCCCTGGGCAGGCCCCTGGGCCCGCCCCTCGGCCCGCCCCTGGGCTTGATGCGGGCCGCCCGCCACCAAATCGGCCAAAAACCGCTCCACCGCGGCGAAATGCCCGGACCATGCGGGCGGCGCCCAGCCTGCCAGACGCGCCATCTGCGCCGCCCGTGCCGGGCTATCGGCCACGGTATAGGCGGCAATCATCGCCGCCCATGCGGCAGGGTTGTCGGGCGGCAGATACTCCGGTGCCACCCCGCCCACCTCGCGCAGCACCGCAATATCCGAGCACAGCACCGGCACCCCCGCCGCCAGCGCCTCGATCACCGGAATGCCAAACCCCTCGGCCAGCGTGGGCAGCAGCAGGGCCCGCGCGCCGGCCAGCAGCGCGGCCAATTCGCCATCACAGGCATGGCCGCGCTCCTCCACCCTATCGCCCAGCGCACCGGAATCGAGCAGCGCCAGCGCCTCCCCGGCGCCAAAACTGCGACGGCCGACCAGAATGAGTCGCGGCGCCCCAGGCCCCAACCGGGCCCAGGCATCGAGCAGCATGCGGTGGTTCTTTCGCCGTTCAATGGTGGCGATGCAGATGAAATACTGCGCCCCCCCGGCCGAGACCGCGCCGGCCAAGGGCAGATCAAGCCCCAGCGGCACCACCAGTGCTGGCGGCATGGCCAGCCCCTGGCCCGTCAGCCAGGCCGCCAGCGCGCCGCGCACGCTCTGGCTGAACAGCAGCACGCCATCCGCCTCGCGCCCCACCACCCGCATGCGGGCATGGCTCAGTCGGCGTTGCAGCCAGCGCGTACTCTGCGGATATTCAAGTGGAATAATATCATGCACTGCCGGCACAAAGCGGGCGCCTTCCCGCTTCAGCCGGGCAATCGCGCCGCTGCGATGCAGCCCCTGATGCGCCACAATGCTGAAAATCGCCCCCGGCCGGCTTGCTTCCTCCAGCAGGCGGCGCTGCCCGCCTAGCATCAGCCGCCGCTGAATACCCCGTGCCAGCCCCGCCGCATCCGCCCCCGGCGCCAATAGCGCCACCACCTCATCGCGCGGGATCAGCCCAAAGCGGCCAAAGGCGTCGCTGCCACAAAACACCCCGCCCGGCCGCGCCAATACATGGCGGGCATAGGCCAGCTCCACCCTCTCCATTCCCGCCGGCCTGCCACGGCGGGCCGAGGCAAGCAGGCGGGATATGTCGAGAATCCAGGGCGGTGCCCCGGCGGTATTGTCGCTCAGAGCGCGGCCAGAATGGTCTCGGCCTTGCTCACCTCAAAGGCGCCCGGCGCCTCGACGGCCACATGGCTGACCCGGCCATCCTGCACCACCATGGCAAAGCGCTGGCAGCGCACACCCATGCCGCGCGCCGTCAGGTCCAGTTCCAGGCCAAGCGCCTTGGTGAAGGCGGCCGAGCCATCGGCCAGCATCACCACATTCTCGCCCACGCCCTGATCCTTGCCCCAGGCACCCATGACGAAGGCGTCATTGGCCGCCATGCAGACAATCGCATCCACACCCTTGGCGCGGAACGCCGCGGCGTGCTGCACGAAGCCGGGCAGGTGCTTGGCCGAGCAGGTGGGCGTGAAGGCGCCGGGGACGCCGAAGACCACCACGGTCTTGCCGCCAAACAGCGCCTCGGTGGTGATTTCCTTTGGCCCCTCCGCCGTGCCCTGCATGAGGCTCATGCTGGGAATGCTGTCGCCGACCTGAATGCTCATGGAAATCTCCTGTGGGTTGTGGGAGGGATGTAGCCGCAGGTGGCCCACATGTCATCCTTGCACCCGCGGGAAGGCGCCGCCATGTTCCCACCATGGCCAGGAAATCCTCCCTCCCCCGCGCGGTAGCCCAGGATGCATGGCTGACCGGCCAATTGCTGATCGCCATGCCCAGCCTGAGCGACCCGAATTTCGCCGGCAGCGTGATCTGCCTTTGCGCCCATTCCGAGGATGGGGCGATGGGCCTGGTGCTCAACCGCCCCTTGCAAAAACTCAGCTTCAACGCGCTGCTCAAGCAATTGGGGGTGGAGCCGGTGCCGCCGGCGCGTAGCATCCGCATGCTCTCCGGCGGGCCGGTGGATGGCGGCCGCGGCTTCGTGCTGCATAGCGGCGAATGGGCGACGGAGGGCTCCGTTTCGGTCGATGGGCGGATCAGCCTCACCTCCTCGGTGGATGTGCTCAAGGCCATAGCCGGCGGTGGCGGCCCGCGCGAATGCGTTCTGGCCCTGGGCTATGCCGGCTGGGGCCCGGGGCAGCTTGAGGCCGAGATCGCCGCCAATGCCTGGCTGAATGTCGAACCCGATGACACGCTGCTCTACGTCACCCGCCCCGAGGATGCCTGGCGCCAGGCCCTGGCCAAGCTGCGGATTGACCCGCTGCTGCTGAGCGGTGCCGCCGGCCGGGCATAGGCCCCACAACGAGCCCTACCGGCAGCCATCCCGCTCCAGCGCCTGGCGCGCCAGCCCGGCGCGAAACCGCGCCTGGGCGATGCTGGCCGAAACCTCGGCCGCCAGGGCATGCGCGGCGGCAATCTCGGCCCAGCGCGCCGCCTCGCTAGCCAATTCGGCGAGGTGCGGGCATTGGCAACGGCTGAAACCGGCCTCGGCATTGGCCAGCGCCGCAGCCGCCTCACCCGCCGCCGCCCGCCCCGCCAGCAACCCAGCACCCGGCGCGCCCAGGCGCTGTTCCGCCCCGCGCAGCCCGCCCACAGCCTGGCCAAAATCGCAAAACGGCCGCTGCGCTGCGGCCGGCGCGGCGAGCACCAGCAGCATCAGCCACCACATGCGCGAATCGCCCTCAGCATATGGGCCGGAACCGGCGCGGTGACATCGATGCCCCCCGGCAACACAATCCGCCGCGCCAGCAACTGCATGGCACCCTCACCACCGCCATAGCGCGCATCGCCCAGAATCGGGTGGCCCAAATGCGCGGCATGGGCGCGCAATTGATGGGTGCGCCCGGTGAGCGGCTGAAACTCCACCCAGCTCATCCCAGCCCCACGGCCCAAAACCCGCCACAGGGTCGAGGCCGCCTGGCCCTTGGCATCCACCACCATCCGCCAGCCTGCCTTGGCTGTGCTGGTCTTCAGCAAGGCAGCATCAACGCGCCCATCCTCGCCCGGCACGGCGCCGCCGAGCACCGCCCAATAGGTTTTTCGCGCCTCACCCCGGGCGAAAAATCCGCCCAGCTCCGCCATCGCCGGCTTGGTGCGGCCCAGCACCAAACACCCCGCCGTGTCCTGATCCAGCCGATGCGCCGGCTGGGGCAAATGCCGCTTGCCCTGTTGCAGCGCGGGCAAGTCATCTTCCAGGCTCGGCCCACCCCGCGGGCCGCGATGCACGGCCAGCCCCGCCGGCTTGTCGATCACCAGCACGGTGTCGGACTGGAAGAGGATCTTGGGGGTCACACCAGCTTCGGCGTGGTTTCCATCCAGTTGAAATACAGCTCCCTAGCGCGCGTGGTCAGCGGCCCGATCTGCATTTCGCGGCCATTATAGCGGGTGCAGGGCTGCACCTTGGCGTAATTGCCGGTGGAGAAAATCTCATCCGCCTCCTCCAACTCCGCCACCGAAACGGCGCGCTCCTCCACCGGCACCCCGGCCTCACGGAACAGGCCCATGATCCGCTTGCGGGTGATGCCGGCCAGGAAGGTGTGGTTGGCCACCGGCGTGATGGCCACGCCATTCTTGCCGAACCAAAGATTGGCCGAGGCGAATTCCGCCACATTGCCCGCCGGGTCGCACATCACGGCATTATCGGCACCACGCTCCTGCACCCAGGCCGCCGCGCGCGAGCCATTGGGGTAGAGGCAACTCGCCTTCGCATCGGTGGGCGCCATATCAATGGCGGCGCGGCGGAAGGGCGCCATCATCGCCGAGAAACCAGCCCAGGGAGGCAGCGGCGCATCATAGATCGCCAGGATGAAATCGGTGCTGCTGGGGTCCGGCCGGGCGGCGCCCAGACCCGAGCGGACGAAAAACATCGGCCGGACATAAAGCTCGGCATCCGGCCCCATCCGGCGGATGCCCTCACGGCACAGCGCCGCGATCTCCTCGGCCGTGCGGGTGGGGCGCATATTGAGCGCGAGCGCCGAGCGGATGGAGCGGGCGCAATGCAATTCCAGATCGGGTGCATAGCCACGAATGGCCCGCGCGCCGTCAAAAATCACCGAACCCAGCCAGAAGGCATGGTCCATCGGCCCCAAAATCTTGGGCTCCTCTGACATCCAAACGCCGCCATACCAATAGACGCCAGCCATTGTCTTCGCTCCTTGCCAAAGCCCGATGTGCCACGTCCCGCCCGGCGCTGGAAGCGGGACATGCGCCCGACATGGGCAATGGAATGTATTGCGATATCACAGGATAGTGTATGAAATGGAAATAACTGCCGATAGGGCTTGGTGCGGCGAAACAAGGGGTGGAGCATGAATGTCGGTCAATTAGCGGGCTATTTGCCGGACGCGCCGACCACGCCGGAGATGGTGCTTTGGGGGTTTCGCATGATCCTCGAGCGAGAATTGGAGGATTACAACCATATCCCTGTGCTCCAGGCAGCCTTTCCTACCATGGCAGCGCTGAGCTCGGGGTTGCGGCACTCGCAGGAATTCGCAATTCGCTTTGGCGAGGGCCGCTCCCTCGCCCTGTTGAGTGATGCCGAACGCGGCTTTCTCGCCACCCTGCCGATTGGCCCGGTCCTGGGCGAGCCTGGATACTTCACGGACTTCCTGGGTGTGCGGACCAGGCTGAGCTATCTGCCAGGCGGCCATGATTGGCTGGATGGCGCCTTTCTGCCGGCACCCATGGAAGGCGCGATAAAGTTCCATGATGCCCAGGAATGGCGGGCATTGCTGCGCGCGGCGCTGGAGGCGCGGGCGCGTGGCAGCTTCAGCTTGATGGAACTCGGCGCCGGCTGGGGCCCCTGGGTCTGTGCCGCCTCGCGCCTGGCCGCCCTGATGGGGCTGCCCAGCGCCCGCACGGTGGCGGTCGAGGCCGACCCCGGCAAGCTCGCCTTCATCCGCAGCCATTTCTCCGACAACGCACTCGATACCGGCAATTGCCGCATCATTGGCGGTGTGGTGGGTGGGGATGATGGCGACGCATACTTCCCGATCCGCGAGAATGCCGCATGGGATTACGGCGCCCATGCGCGCTTCACGCAGGCCGGCGATATCGGCCAGATGCAGCGCGTGGCCTGCCATGGGCTGGCACGCCTGCTCGATGAGGAAACGATCTTCGACCTGCTGCATTGCGACATCCAAGGTGCAGAGGCGGACACCATGCGGGCGGCCATCGCCACCGTCTCGCGCCGCGTCCGCCGCCTCGTGATCGGCACCCATGGCCGCGGGCTCGAGCAGGAACTATTCGCCATTTTTGGGCGCGCGGGTTGGACGCTGGAGGATGAGCTTGCCTGCCAGATGGGGCGGGTCGCCGGTCATGGCGAGGATTTTCTGCTGCTGGCCGATGGCGTGCAGGTCTGGTTCAATCCCGCGCTGTAGCGGGGCTTCCCACTTGGTGGGCTGCCCAGGCGCGAAAGACTGGGTTACACCAACAGCATAGGGAGGAAGTGCAATGACCATACATTTCGTCGTCCACGACGAAGGCGACAGCGTGGGCGTGGTGGTGGTGGAGGGGCTGACCGCCTCCAACCGCATCCAGGGCTGGGTGATGGACCAGGACAAGATGATCGATTTCGACGCGAAATCCGACATCCCCATCGGCCACAAGATCGCCATCAAGCCGATCAAGGCGGGCGACACCATCATCAAATACGGTGTGGATATCGGCAAAGCGATCGCCGACATCGCCGCGGGCGAGCATCTGCACGTCCACAACGTCAAGACCAAGCGCTGGTAGGGGAAACGACACCATGGGTATCAACCTGAAGGGCGCCTCCTTCGAGGGCTGGCGCCGCGAAAACGGCCGCATGGGCGTGCGCAACCACGTCATCATCCTGCCCGTCGATGATCTGTCCAACGCCGCTGCCGAGGCGGTGGCGAACAACATCAAGGGTGCGATGGCCATCCCGCATTCCTATGGCCGCCTGCAATTTGGCGCCGATCTGGACCTGCATTTCCGCACCCTGATCGGCACCGGATGCAACCCCAATGTGGCGGGCGTCATCGTCATCGGCATCGAGCCGGGCTGGACGGGCACCATCGTCGAGGGCATCGCCAAATCGGGCAAGCCTGTCGAGGGTTTCGCCATCGAGCAGAATGGCGACATCAACACCATCGCCTCCGCCTCACGCGCCGCCTACCGGCTGGTGAAGCACGCCTCACGCCTGAAGAAGACCAAGACCGACATCGTCGAGCTCTGGGTCTCCACCAAATGCGGCGAGAGCGACACGACCTCGGGCCTGGCCAGTTGCCCCACCGTGGGCAATGCCTTCGACAAGCTCTGGGCCAATGGCAATACCCTGGTCTTCGGCGAAACCTCCGAGATCACCGGCGGCGAACACCTCGTGGCCGCGCGCTGCCGCACCCCCGAGATCCGCGACCGCTTCATGTTCATGTTCGACCGCTACCAGGCGCTGATCGAAAAGAACAAGACCTCCGACCTCTCCGATAGCCAGCCCACCAAGGGCAATATCGAAGGCGGCCTGACGACGATCGAGGAAAAGGCGCTCGGCAATATCCAGAAAATCGGCAAGCACTGCCTCGTCGATGGCGTGCTGGACAAGGCCGAGGACCCGACCCATCCGGGGCTGTGGTTCATGGACAGCTCCTCCGCTGCGGCCGAAATGGTCACCCTCTGCGCCGCCTCTGGCTATGCGGTGCATTTCTTCCCCACCGGCCAGGGCAATGTGATCGGCAACCCCATCCTGCCGGTCATCAAGCTGACGGCGAACCCGCGCACCCAACGCACCATGAGCGAACACATGGATGTGGACGTGACCGGCCTGCTGCAGAAGACCATGAATATGGATGATGCCGGCGAGGCGCTGCTCGATTGCATGCTGCGCACCGCGGATGGTGAATTGACGGCGGCCGAACTCCTCGGCCATCGCGAATTCTCCCTCACCAGGCTCTACGAAAGCGCCTGAAGCAACGGCGATGATCAACCGATGGCCGGTGCCTAGTGCCTGCCATCGGTTGCAAAGCCTGGGCTGCAAAGCTGGGTTGCAATCCGTGACAAGTTTTTGCCTTGATTGCGCCACGAGCAGCCTGTAGCGAGCGTGCAGTGCAGCATAACTTGCGCCGCGACGCCCACTTGCGCCGCGCAGCGCCGCTCAAAGGAGATCAACAATGACCGCACCGAAATTCCTGGTGGCCTTTGCCGCCGCAGCCCTGCTCTCGGCCTGCGCCTCCGACCCTGAGACCGCCGCCACCTCCGGCACCGGCGATGCCAATGCGGGCGTGATTCGCCCCGGCAGCCAGGAAGACCTGCGCGCCAATATCGGTGACCGTGTGTTCTTCGGCACCGACCGCAGCAATATCCAGGCCGATCAGCGCCCCGTGCTGGAGCGCCAGGCCCGCTGGCTGGCGCAATACGCCCAGAACCAGGTCACCGTCGAAGGCCATGCCGATGAGCGCGGCACCCGCGAATACAACCTCGCCCTAGCCCAGCGCCGCGCCAATGCCGCCCGCGACGTGCTTGTGGCCTCCGGCGTGGCGGGCAGCCGCATCCAGACCGTCAGCTTCGGCAAGGACCGCCCGGAATCGCTGGGCTCCGATGAGACGTCCTGGGCGCAGAACCGCCGCGCCGTCACGGTTGTGCGCTGATGCGCCTGGGCATCGCGGCGGGAATGATGCTGCTGGCCCTGGCGGGCCCGCCATCACCCGCGCATGCCCAGATGGACTCGCGTGAGGCGATCGCACTGCAAAACCAGCTCCTGCAATTGCGCCAGGAGCTGGAGCAATTGCGCGCCCGCGGCGGCGCCGTCTCCGCCCCCGCAACGCCCCCCAGCCGAAGCGGTGGCGCAGGCAATGAAATGCTCGGCCAATTGCTCGATCGGGTGAGCAATATGGAAGAGGAAACCCGCCGCCTGCGCGGCCGGGTGGATGAGGCGGAGAACCGTGACCGTCGCCTCGCCGCCGATGTGCAAAAACTGACCGAGGATATGGAATACCGGCTGCAACGCATCGAGGGCAGCGGCACCACCGCCCGCCCCGGCACGCCAGCCGCACCGCCCGCCGCAGTCGCCCGCCCCACGGCCCCCTCCGCACCCGTCGTGCCGCCGCCCGCCGTCGCGCCCCCGCGCACCGCCGAGCGTGCGCTCTCCGACGGCCAGGCCGCCCTCGCCCGGCGCGACTTCCCCGCCGCCGAGGCCGCGGCGCGTGAAGCCCTCGCCACCCGCAGCGGCGCCCAGCAGGCCAATGCCCAATTGCTGCTCGGCGATGCCCTGACCGGCAAGCGCGACTGGGGCAATGCCGCCATCGCCTATAACGAAGCCTATACCCGCGCCCGCACCTCGCCCCGCGCGCCCGAGGCGCTGCTCGGCTTGGCCGGCGCCTTCCAGGGCCTGGGCAACCGGCGCGAAGCTTGCGACACGCTGAATGATTTGCGCTCCAACCACCCCAATCTCTCGGCCGCGCTGCAAGAGCGGGCGACTGCGGCGCGTGCCCGGGCGCAGTGCCGGTAGGTGAGAAGGTCGAGGGGCTCTGCCCCTCGAGCACCCCGGCAGGAAACTCAGTTTTCTGCAGCTTCGAGTGACTTGGCCGCGCCGGCTGGGCATCTTGACCATCTTTTGCCGCCGCTTGAGGTTGCTCATATGCCCCTCACCGCAAAACCCCTCGCCGGCATCAAAATCGTCGAACTCGGCCAAGTCCTGGCCGGCCCCTTCGCCGGCGCCATCTTCGCCGATCTCGGCGCCCTGGTGATCAAGGTGGAAAAACCCGATGGCGGCGATGATGCCCGCCAGATGGGGGCCGCGTTCCGCGATGGCGATGCGCTGATCTTCAAGGATTTCAACCGCGGCAAGCGCAGCCTCGCCCTCGACCTGAAATCGCCCGAAGGCATCGCCGCGCTGCATGCCGAACTCGCCAATGCCGATATCATGCTGCACAATCTGCGCCCCGGCGCGGCCGAGGCGCTGGGCATCGGCAGCGCCGCCATCACCGCCCGCCACCCCAGGCTGATCTATTGCGAAATGGGCGCCTTCGGCCACATGGGCCCCCTCGCTCGCCGCCCCGGCTATGAGCCGCTGCTGCAGGCCTATTGCGGCCTCTCCGCCATCACCGGCGCGCCGGATGGCCCGCCCACCCGCATGGGCGCCTCGGTGGTCGATCAGGGCACGGGCATGTGGACGGTGATCGGCGCGCTCGCCGCCCTGGCCGAGCGCGCCCGCACCGGCCAAGGCGGCGTGGTCAATACCAGCCTCTACGAAACGGCGACGATGTGGGCGGGCCAAAAACTCTCAGCCTTCGTCAATCAGGGCGAATTGCCGCAAAAACACGCCTCCGGCCACCCCGCCTTCGTGCCCTATCAGGGTTTCGATACGGCCGATGGCCCGGTGCTGGTCTGCTGCGGCAATGACCGGCTCTTCGCCAAATTTGCCGCCCTGCTGGACCGGCCGGAATGGATCGCCGATCCACGCTTCGCCACCAACCGCGCCCGCCTGACCAACCAGGGCGAATTGCTGCCGATGATCGCAGTGCTGATGGCGGAACGCCCGCGGCAAAAATGGCTGGCGGCGTTGGAGGCGGCGGGCGTCCCCTGCGCCCCCATCAACACCATCCCCGAATTGGCCGCCGACCCGCAAACCGCCGCCCTGGGCATGCTCGCCCCGGTGCCGGGCACAGATTACCAACTGGTGGCCCTGCCGCTTTCCTTCCAAGGGCAGCGCCCCGCCATCACCGCGCCGGCCCCGGCCCTGGGCGAATATCGCCGGCCATGACGCAAGAGGCCTTCGCCACGGCCATGGCGGGCTTCGGCCCGGTGCCGGGGCGGGTGGCGGTGGCGGTCTCCGGCGGGCCGCATTCCCTGGCGCTGGCGCTGCTCACCCGCCAATGGGCGCAGGAAAACGGCGTGGCGCTGGTCGCGCTGGTCGCTGAGCACGGCCTGCGCCGCGAAAGCGCCGAAGAAGCCACCGGCGTCGCCACCATGCTGGCAGGGCAGGGGATCACCACCCGGGTCATCCCCCTCGGCCTCGCCGGCGGGGCCAGCCTGCAGGCCCGCGCCCGCGCCGCGCGGCTTCAGGCGCTGCTGGCCGCCTGCCGAGAACTGCGCGCCCCGTGGCTGCTGCTCGGCCATCACCGCATGGATCAGGCCGAGACCCTCCTGCTGCGCGCCAGCCACGGACAGGGGCGCGGCCAAGGCCGATCCGGCCTGGCCGGCATGGCCGCCTCCCGCCCCATGGCCGAGGCCCTGCTGCTGCGCCCGCTGCTGGGCAGCACCCCGGCCGCGCTGGAGGCTATCTGTGCCGCCGCCGCCCTCGCCCCAGTGCGCGACCCCAGCAACCGCAACCCCGCCTTCGCCCGCATCCGCGCCCGTCTGGGCCTCAATGACCCAGGCGGCGAGGGCCCGGCGGTGGCCGCCCTCAGCACCGCCGCCACAGCCTTCGCCACCCGCCGTGCCCGGATGGAGGCCGCGCTGCTGCAACGCCTGGGCGCTGCGGTGATGCTGCTGCCCTGCGGCGCGGCGCGGATCGACGCCGCCGCGCTGGGCCGTGATGCCGTGGCGGTGGCCCTTCTGGGCCGCCTGCTGCGCGCGCTGGGCGGCGCCGAGCATGCCCCGGCCGAGGCCGATATCGCCCGCCTTCTCGCCGCCGGCCAGGGCACGCTGGGCGGCGCATGGTGGCGCGAGGATGGCTGGCTGCTGCGCGAACCGGCGCTGCTCTCCCCTCCCATCGCCGCCGATGCCGGCGCGGTTTGGGATGGCCGCTTTCACCTCGCCGAAGCCTGGCCCGGCTGCATGCTGGGCGCGCTGGGCCCTGGCCATCCCCAGGCCCCGCCGCAACATCCCCCCTGGCCGGCAGCCTTGCGGGCCGGCCTGCCGGCGCTGTGGCGGGATGGAAATTTGCTCGCCGCGCCCCATCTCGGCTGGGGAAGCCCCGTGCCATCCTTATCTTTCCGCCCACAAGGCGGGCCGATTGGCACAGTTTTCGCCGGTTTCGCGCATTTGGGGCATTCACCCAGCGCCAATACGACCTATGTTATATGAAAGGCCCGCGTGATGCGGGTGATAGGAAACCAGAAGCTGTGAGCAATTTCGGCCGGAATTTAGCATTATGGGTCATCGTGGCATTGCTGCTGGTGGCGCTGTTCAACCTGTTCCAGCCTTCAGGTGGCACGGCGAACCGCGCGCAAATGCAGGTGGCCTATAGCGATTTCCTCAATGAGGTGGGCGCTGGCCATGTGCGCGACGTCACCATCCAGGGCCCCAACATCTCGGGCAGCCTGACCGATGGCCGCAGCTTCGCCACCTTCGCCCCCTCCGACCCTGGCCTGGTCGCCCGCCTGACCGAGAAGGGCGTGCGCGTCGTGGCCCGGCCTATCGAGAGCGACCAGAACCCGCTCTTCCAGATTCTCATCTCCTGGTTCCCCATGCTGCTGCTGATCGGCGTTTGGGTGTTCTTCATGCGCCAGATGCAGGGCGGCGGCGGCCGGGCCATGGGCTTTGGCAAATCCAAGGCCAAGCTGCTGACCGAGAAATCGGGCCGCGTCACCTTCGAGGATGTCGCCGGCATCGAGGAAGCGAAGTCCGAACTCGAAGAAATCGTCGAATTCCTGCGTGACCCGCAGAAATTCCAGCGCCTGGGCGGCAAGATCCCCAAGGGCGTGCTGCTGGTAGGCCCCCCCGGCACCGGCAAGACCTTGCTGGCCCGCTCCATCGCCGGTGAGGCGAATGTGCCCTTCTTCACCATCTCCGGTTCGGATTTCGTCGAAATGTTCGTCGGCGTAGGCGCATCGCGCGTGCGTGACATGTTCGAACAGGGCAAGAAAAACGCCCCCTGCATCATCTTCATCGATGAGATCGACGCCGTGGGCCGCCATCGCGGTGCGGGCCTGGGCGGTGGCAATGATGAGCGCGAGCAGACGCTGAACCAAATGCTCGTCGAGATGGACGGCTTCGAATCCAACGAAGGCGTCATCATCATCGCCGCCACCAACCGCCCCGATGTGCTCGACCCCGCGCTGCTCCGCCCCGGCCGGTTCGACCGTCAGGTGGTTGTGCCCAACCCCGATGTGAATGGCCGCGAGAAGATCCTGCGCGTCCATATGCGCAAGGTTCCGCTGGCGAGCGATGTTGACCCGAAAACCATCGCCCGCGGCACTCCAGGCTTCTCCGGTGCTGATCTGGCAAACTTGGTGAATGAGGCCGCCCTGCTGGCCGCGCGTACCGGCCGGCGCACGGTCGGCATGGCCGAGTTCGAGCACGCCAAGGACAAGGTGATGATGGGCGCCGAGCGTCGCTCCCTCGTCATGTCCGAGGATGAAAAGCGCATGACGGCCTATCACGAGGCTGGCCACGCTTTGGTGGCGATGCATGAGGAAGAGTGCGACCCGGTGCACAAGGCCACCATCATCCCCCGCGGCCGCGCGCTGGGCCTGGTGATGAGCCTGCCGGCGGGTGACCGCTATTCCAAGCACAAATCCAAGATGAAGGCCGAACTGGCCATGGCCATGGGCGGGCGCGTCGCCGAGGAAGTGATCTTCGGATCCGACAAGGTCTCCAACGGCGCCTCCGGCGACATCAAGATGGCGACCAATATGGCCCGCATGATGGTCACCGAATGGGGCATGAGCGATAAGCTCGGCATGGTCGCCTATGGCGATAACAGCCAGGAGGTCTTCCTCGGCCATAGCGTCACCCAGTCGAAGAATGTCAGCGAGGAAACCGCGCGCGCCATCGATGCCGAGGTGCGGGCGATCATTGACAGCGCCTATGCCCGCGCCACGCAGATCCTGACCGACAATAAGCACGAGTTGGAAATGCTCGCCCAGGGCCTGCTGGAATACGAAACCCTCTCCGGCGATGAAATCCGCACCGTGCTGCGGGGCGAGCCGGTGGTGCGCAACCGCCCCGATGAGCCTATCAACCAGGGCCGCGGCTCGGTGCCCTCCTCAGGCCGGCCCAATCCTCGGCCCGATACTGGCGGCTTCGCGCCGCAACCCTCGGGCGGTTGAGTTTCGCAGGCTTCCCCCGGGGCCGCATGCCCCGGGTGATGGGTATTCTCAACGTCACCCCGGATAGTTTTTCCGGCGATGGCCGCCCGGTCGAGGCGGCCATTTTGCGTGGTAGGGCGCTGATCGCCGCCGGTGCCGATATGCTCGATATTGGCGGCGAATCCACCCGCCCGGGCATGACACCCGTCACGGTCGCCGAGGAAATCGCCCGGGTCGTGCCGGTCATCCAGGCCCTCGCCCCCCTCATCCCCATCAGCATCGATACCCGCAACGCCGCAACCATGGCCGCCGGCCTCTCGGCCGGCGCGCGGGTGGTCAATGACGTCACCGCCCTCCGGCATGACCCAGCGGCGCTGGAGGTGGTGGCGCAATCCGGCTGCCCCGTCATCATCATGCATATGCCGGGCACCGACCCGCGCCACATGCAGGCGCAAACCGCCTATACCGATGTGGTCGCCGAGGTGAGAGATTTCCTCCTCACCCGCGCCAAAACCTTGCGCCAGGCCGGCATCTGCGATATCTGCCTCGACCCGGGAATCGGCTTCGGCAAAACCCTGCCGCAAAACCTGGCGCTGCTGCGCGCCCTTCCTGCCCTGGTGGCGCAAGGCTTGCCGGTGCTGCTCGGCGCTTCGCGCAAATCCTTCATCTCGGGAATCTCCCCCGCACCGGTGGACCAGCGCCTGCCCGGCAGCCTCGCCGCCGCCCTGGCCGGCGCCGATGCGGGCGTAGCCTGGCTGCGGGTGCATGATGTGCCCGAAACCCGCCAGGCCCTGGCCGTCTGGGCCGCCATTCACGCCGCCTGCGAAACCACCTAAACTCCAGCCCATGAGCCCCCGCAAACTCTTCGGCACCGATGGCATCCGCGGCACCGCCAATCGCGCGCCCATGGACCCCGCCACGGCGCTGCGCCTTGGCCAGGCGGCGGGGCGCTTTTTCAACCGCGGCAATCATCGCCACCGGGTCATCATCGGCAAGGATACCCGCCTCTCGGGCTATATGCTCGAAGCGGCGCTGACCGCGGGCTTCGTCTCCGCCGGCATTGATGTCGTGCTGGTCGGCCCGCTGCCCACCCCGGCCATTGCCCTGCTCGCCCGCTCCATGCGCGCCGATCTGGGCGTGATGATCTCCGCCAGCCACAACCCCTATGAGGATAATGGCATCAAGCTCTTCGGCCCCGAGGGCCTGAAGCTCTCCGATGCCGATGAGGCCGAGATCGAGGCGCTGATGGCGGGTGACCTCTCCCCAGCCCACGCCACACCGCAAAAACTCGGCCGCGCCAGCCGGCTGGAAGATGCCCCCGGCCGCTATATCGAGGCCGCCAAGCAAAGCTTCCCCCGCGGCCGCACGCTGGAGGGGCTTCGCATCGTCGTCGATTGCGCCCATGGCGCGGCCTATAAGGTCGCGCCCACCGTCTTGTGGGAATTGGGCGCCGAGGTGGTCTCCATCGGCGTCTCGCCCGATGGCTTCAACATCAACAAGGGCTTTGGCTCCACCCATACCGCGCCGCTGGTCGATGTCTTGCGCGAGCGCCGGGCCGATCTGGGCATCGCCCTCGATGGCGATGCCGACCGTCTCGTGCTGGTCGATGAACTCGGCAACGTCGTCGATGGCGACCAGATTTTGGCACTCATCGCCGATCGCTGGCAGGCCGAAGGCCGCCTCACCGGCGAGGCCGTCGTCGCCACCGTCATGTCCAATATGGGCTTGGAGCGCCATCTGGCCGCCAAAAAACTCGCCCTCCACCGCACCGCGGTGGGCGACCGTTATGTCGGCGAGCGCATGCGTGAGGCCGGCTGCAACCTGGGTGGTGAGCAATCCGGCCACATGATCATGAGCGATTTCGGCACCACCGGCGATGGGCTCGTCGCGGCCTTGCAGGTGCTGGCGGTGCTGGTGGAGGAGGGCCGTCCCGCCTCCGCCGCGCTGCGCCGGTTTCACCCGCTGCCGCAAAAACTGGTCAATGTGCGCCATGCCGGCGGTGCGCCGCACCGCATGCCCGAGGTGGTGGCCGCCATCGCCGCCGAGGAAACCGCCTTAGCCGGCCGGGGCAGGGTGCTGATCCGCGCCAGCGGCACCGAACCCGTCATCCGCGTCATGGCCGAGGCCGAGGATGAGGTGCTGCTCGAAGCCACCATGGAGCGCCTCCTCGCCACCATCCGCCGGGCGACAGTGGCATGAAGGGCCGGGTTCTCATCATCGCCGGCAGCGATTCCGGCGGCGGTGCTGGCATTCAGGCCGATATCAAATCGGTCAGCGCCATGGGCGCCTTCGCCGCCACCGCCATCACCGCCCTCACCGCGCAGAACACGCTGGGCGTGCATGGCATCGAGGCCGTCTCCACCCCCTTCCTGCGCCAGCAAATCCGCGTCGTGCTCGAGGATATCGGCGCCGATGCGATCAAGACCGGCATGCTGCATGATGTGCCGACCATCCTCGCCGTCTGCGCCGAACTCCGCGCCCTCGCCCCCGCTGTGCCGCTGGTGGCGGACCCGGTGATGGTGGCCAAGGGCGGCCATCGCCTGCTGGCCGAGGATGCGGTGGCCACGCTGAGGGCCGAATTGCTGCCACTTGCCAGCATCATTACCCCCAATATCCCCGAGGCCGAGGTGCTCTGCGGCATCACCATCCGCGATGAGGCGGATATGCATGCGGCGGCGACAAAACTGCTGAGCCTGGGGGTGCGCGCCGTCTTGCTGAAAGGCGGCCATATGGAAGGGCCGGTATTGGTGGACCTGCTGGTCAGCGCCACCGGCACAACCCGCTTCGAAAGCCCGCGCATCGCCACCCGCCACACCCATGGCACCGGCTGCACCCTGGCCAGCGCCCTGGCCGCGGGCCTCGCCCAGGGCATGGCGCTGGAGGATGCCACCTCTCGGGCCCGCTCTTATGTCCGGGCTGCGATCCTGAACGCACCGGGATATGGGCAAGGCCATGGGCCTTTGGACCATTCGGCACGGTGGTGAGAGGTTTGAGTGCCTATCCCGCCAGGGGCGCTTAGAGCCTGTGCAGCGAGCCAAGGCGCACTGAACAGCCTCTAAACCAAGGGTAGGAAGGCGACAGCCGCGCCCCTTATCACAAGCGCGCGGATGCCCGCCTCATCGCCCCGACCGCACGCCCATTGCCAATGTCCGCTCATCCATGCGGGGGTCATGCGTCAGGCCGCGCCGCATGGCCCAGCTATTGGTGAGTTGCAGCAACTGGAGCATCGGCAGTTCTTCCGCGTAGCGGGCGGTGGCCTCGTGCCACAGCGCCTCGCGCGCCCGGTCATCCATCGTGGCCGATGCGCGTGCGGTAATATCGTCGAACCAGGCGTTGGAGTAGCGGGCGTTGTTATTCGCTCCTGTCAGCCGCTGGCGGTCGAAAGTATTGACGGTATTGACCAGGAAATTCGAGGCTTCGCCGGTCGAAGAGCCCCATGCGGCCATTTGCATGGCGAATTCGACCCGCGCCCGGCGAGGGACGAAGGCGGTGAAGGGCATGGCGTCCACCGTGACGCGCAGACCTATGCGACTCCACATCTGGGCCACGGCCTGGGTCAGCCGGCTGTCATTCGGCCAGCGGTCATTGGGCGTGTGCACGGTGAGGCGAAAGCCCTCGGGGAAGCCCGCTTCGGCCAGTAGGCGGCGGGCGGCTTCAGGGTCGAAGCGGTCTGGTCGCACCGCCGTATTATAGCCGAAGGCGCCTTCCGGCAGCCATTGTCCGCTGGCCACCGCGGCACCTTCCATGACGCGTTCCACCAGCGCGTTGCGGTTGATGGCCAGTGAAAGCGCGCGGCGCACCCGGGCGTCGCGGAATGGGTTTTGCGGCAGCGGTGTGCCCTGGTTGTCGGTTACCCAGGGGCTGGGGCCGGAGCGGGAATGATCGGGCGCCATATAGACGGTGCGCAGACTGGCGATTTCCGTCACCACCAGCCGCTGGTCCCGCTTGAGCCGTGCCAGGTCGGAGGTTGGGATCTGGTCAATGATGTCCACATCGCCGGCCAACATGGCCGCGGTGCGGGATGCATCATTGAGGATCATCCGGTAATCCACCCGCGCCCAGGGTTCGCGTTCGCCCCAGAACGCGTCGTTGCGGATCAGTTCCACGCGCTCGCCCGAGCGATAGGCCCCCAGCCGATAGGGGCCGGTGCCGATGGCGGCGCGGCCTTGGTTGAAATCCTCGCTGCCCAGCCCCTCGGCGGCGTGGCGGGCGACAATGGAGACCGAGGCGAGGTCGAGCGGCAGCAGCGGGTGCGGCGCGGCGGTGTGGATGCGCAGCAGCAGCGGGTTGATCACCTCAACGCGGGTGATTGGCCGCAGGAAGCCCATGAAGCTGCCCGGGCTATTCGCCACATTGGGAACGCGGGCAAAGGTGAAGACCACATCATCGGCGGTGAAGGGCCGGCCGTCATGCCAGGTCACGCCCGGGCGCAACGCGAATTCCCAGGTCGTATCATCCACGGCCCGCCAAGCGGTGGCGAGGCCTGGCTGGGGGCGGGCGCGGCCGTCGCGTTCCACCAGCCGGTCGAAGATATGCATGGTGAGTGCGTTGTTGGGGCCGAGATTATGAAAATGCGGGTCGATGCTGGTCACCGCCGCCCCCACCCCCATGGTCAGGGTTTGCGCCGCGGCGGGCAGCGCCAGGCTCAGCGCCAGGGCAATCGCGCGGATCATCGTTCCAGCCTCAAGCCGGTGCGGGCCACGAGGTCACGGTATTTCTCCACCTCCGATTGCAGAAAGGCGCGGGTGGTATCGGGCGTATTGGGCCGGTTCCACATCACCACACCCGCGGTGAGAAAGCGCTCGGCCAGCGCCCGCTCGGCAGTGGCAAGGTTCAGCGCCGCATTCAGCCGCGCCAGAATGGCCGGCGGCATGCGTGGCGGGCCGATGATCATGTTCCATGTCGTGAGTTCGAAATCCGGCAGCGCGGATTCGGCGAGGGTGGGGATATCAGGGAAGGCGGGGAAGCGCTCGCGGCTCGTCACCGCCAGGCCCTTGACCATGCCATCGCGAATTTGCGCGGCCGCGCTGGCCAGCACCGAGACACCGAAATTGCCCTCATCCTGGTAGATCGAGGTCAGCATCAGCCCGCCCGAGCGATAGGGCAGGTGGGTGAAGCGGGTGTTGAGGCGCAGCCCGATCATCTCAGCGCCCAATTGTGGAATGCTGCCCACGCCCGATGTGGCATAGGTATAGGTGTCGCGCGGCGCCGCCCGCAGCCGGGCGATGGCCTCCACCGCGGTATTGGCGGGGAAGCGCGGCGAGGTGATGAAGACCATGGGTGCCGTGCCCACCATGCCGATCTGGGTGAAATCGCCCACCGGGTCAAATGGCGTGCCGCCCTGCAACGCGGCAGGGGCAATGGCGTGCGAGGAGACCTCGACCAGCATGATGGTATGCCCATCAGGTGATTGCCGACGTAACCAATCAGCCGCAACCGTCCCCGAGGCGCCGGGCCGGTTTTCCACAACCACCCGTGCGCCACCCCCGATATGGTGGGCGAAGCGCTCGGAGATAAGCCGGCAGGCAATATCAGTCGAGCCGCCAGGGGCAAAACCGCTGATCAAGGTGATGGGGCGCTCCGGCCAATTCTGGGCCAGGGCCGGTAGGGCCATGGCGGTCAGGGCGGCAGGCAGGTGGCGGCGCAGCATAAAGGAATTTCCCCGAATTGTTCTTGCCCAGATCAAAGCAGCAACCGGGGGTGATGCGCAACGTGCCTCAGGGGCGCTCGAGCCGCAGCCCTGCCGCATCCGCCACCGCGCGGAATTTCGCGATCTCTGCCGCGATGAAGGCCTGGGTGGCGGCCGGGCCTGTGGGTGGGGGCACCTCCACCCCCAGCCCGGCCAGCCGGGCGGCCAGGGCCGGTTCGGCCAGCGCCGCATGCACCGCCTGGGCCAGCGCCGCCACCCTGGCCGGCGGCGTGCCGGCTGGTGCCAGCATGGCGTTCCAGGTCGAGAGGTCATAGGGCCCCAGGCCCTGTGATTCCAGCGTGGGCAATTGCGGGTAGGTGGGGGCAGGCCGCGCCGTGCCCAGCGCCAGCAGCCGGATGCGGCCATCAGCCGCCAGCCCCGCCACCCCGGCCAGCGTGTCCATGGCGAAGGGCACCTCGCCGCGCGCCAGGGCCTCGAGCGCCGGCGCACCCCCGCGATAGGGAATATGCTCCGCCCGCAGCCCCGCCCGCTGCAGAAACAGCTCCGAGGAGAGATGGGTAATACTGCCAGCCCCGGCCGAGCCATAAGCGCCGCGGCCATCGGCCAATTGCGCGCGCAAACCCGCCACATCCCGCGCACCGCCCGGCGGCACAGCCAGCGCCAGCGGCGTCACCCCCGTCAGGGCCACCGCCGCAAAATCCGCCACCGCATCATAAGAGAGGTCACGGAACACCGCGGGGTTGGCGCCATGCGAACTGGCCGAGGCGAAGAGCAGGGTATGGCCATCGGCCGGCGCCCGCTTCACCGCCTCACTGCCCAGAGCGCCGCCCGCGCCGGTGCGGTTTTCCACCACCACCCGGGTGGCGAGAAGGCCGGTCAGCCGTTCAGCCAGCAGCCGGGCGGCAATATCAGTCGAGCCACCAGCCGCGAAGGGCACAACCAGGGTGATCGCACGCTCGGGAAAGGCAAGAGCGGCGGAGGGGAAAAGGGCAAGGAGGGCGCGACGTTTCATCTCTCCCGAGTGACCTGCCCATGTTGCGCGCGGATGACGGCGCCGTGGCTATGGCGTGAACTCAGCGCTTAGGCGGCTCGCCCATCAGCCCCGAGGCCAGCGAGGCCCGATACAGCTTCAACAGAAAATCCGGCTGTTTCGCAGCCTCGCGCAGGGTGGCGATATCCTCAGCGGCGGGAGGGGTGAGCAGCGGCATCACCGTCGGCAGCGGCCCCAAAGGCTGCGGGAAGCCCAGCAGCGCATCGATCACCCCATCGGAGAGCGGCGCCAGCACACCGCAGGTCATCTCAAAACCATCAAAGGGCATGAGGCGGCCGCCAAACCCCGTGCCCTCCTGCCCCGGCCGGGCCAGCCCGGCATCCCATAAATGCACCGCCATGCCGCGCAGCATGTCATCCACCCAGACGCCACCCTCAGGATGCGGGCCAGCCACGCGAAACAGCGTGATGCGGGTGTGCTGCAAGGCCTCAAGCACCCCCGCCGCCTCGCTGCCCGGCGGGGGCTGGTTCATCCGCACCTCGCGCTCCAGCGCCGGGCGATGCTCACCCACCGGGGCGAAAATCCCCAGATCCAGCAGCAGGGCCAATTGCGCATCGGCGCTCACCGCGGGGTTTTTGCCATCCCACAGCCCCAGCGCCCGGCCCTGGCTGGCGGCCGAGGCGGCGGGAATGCGCTTCGAGGCCCCGGTCAGAATGGCGCTGCGCGCCGCAGCATAGGCCTGATAGATCGGGTTGGTGGCGATATCGCTCACAACTGGTTCGGCACCGTGACGTTGAGCCGATGCGCGGTGGCGGCGATATTGGCCCAGGTTTCCGCCGGCAGCGGCACACCATTCTTCAGCCTATCGGCACGCCGCGCGGCCTCAGGCTCGCCTGGCACCAGCACCGGCATATCGGCCGAGGCCGGCGCGCAGCCCTTCACCCAGGCCACATATTCGCGCGCGGTGGCGTGGAAAGTCGCCAAATCGCCAAAATGCTGCGGCGAGAAGAACATCGAGAACATGCCATTGGTGATCCGCCCACGCGCACCCACCGGCCCCGAGGTGCCGCCGCCGGTCAGCGCCCCGGCCAGCAATTCGCACATCATCGCCAGCCCCGAGCCCTTATGCTCGCCAAAGGCCCGAATGGCGCCAGCCCCCAGCGAGGGATTGCGCGGGCCCACCGATTCATAGGGGCCATAGAGCGTATGCGGGTCAGAAGAGAGCCTGCCATCGGGCTCGATCAGCGCGCCCTCGGGCAGCGCCTTGCCGCCATTGCTGGCGACCAGCACCTTGCCCTCGGCCACGAAACTTGTGGCGAAATCCAGCAGCACCGGCCCCTCGGGCAGCGGCACGCCCACGCAGAAGGGCGCAGTGGAGAAGCGCCGCTCGGTGCCGCCAAACGGCGCCACCAGCACGCTGCCCGCCACATTGACGAAATGCACCGAGATCAACCCGGCCGCGATCGCCATCTCGGCATAATCGCCCACCCGGCCGATATGGCCGGCATTGCGCAACCCCATGATGCAGGAGCCATTGGCGAGCGCACGCTCAATCGCCAAATCGGTCGCTTGCTTGGCCACCGTCTGGCCAAAGCCATAATGGCCATCGAGCAGCACAAAGGCGCCGCCATCGGCAATGATCGAGGCCTGCTGGCCAGCGAGCACAAAACCCTCCTCCTGCCATTCCACATAACGCGGCACGCGCACCACGCCATGGCTGTCATGCCCGGCGAGATTGGCGCCAAGCAGATGGGTGGCGATGCGCCTGGCCTCGGTTTGCGAACATCCGGTGGCGAGGAAGATGCGGTTCACCACATCTTCGAGCAGGGCGGCGGGAATCAGGAGATCGGTGCTGGCCATGACAACTTTCTGGTTGATTTTCCCGGCTCTGTGAAGCCGTTGCCGCAGGCTGCGGCTTTCGGTAGGCTTGCTGGGTGGTTGTGACGATCGAAGCCGGCATCGCGGCGATCAACCGAGGCGACGCCGCCGCTGCGGAGGCCATCTTCCGTGGCATCCTTGCCGCCGAGCCGGCGCATGCCAAGGCGCTGCATGGCCTTGGCAAGGCGCTGCACGACCAGCGGCAGCTGGAGCAGGCGCTGGTCGCCTTCGAGGCCGCGGGCAGGGCCGACCCCACGCCGCATCTGGGCGTGCATCACGCCGGCCTGGTGCGGCTTTTGCTGGGTGACCACGCCGGCGGCTGGCCGGGCTGGGAGGCGCGCCGGCTGCTGCCCAGCCTGGGCTTCGCCCAATTGCCCGTGCCGTTCTGGCAGGGCGAACCGATCTCCGGGCGCCGGCTGTTGATATTGGGCGAGCAGGGCATCGGCGACGTGGTCCAATTCGTCCGTTTCCTGCCGGCCGCGGCGGCACGCTCCGGCGCGGCCGTCACCTTTGGCTGCGCCCCGCCGCTGCACCTGCTGCTGGAGCCATTTTGCCGCGCGCATGGCATCGCTTCGGTCACTGGCCAGATCAACCCTTTGGGCTTCGACCAGTTCGCCTGGATTGGCAGCCTCGCGCATCTGTTGGGCGAGCCGCCCGCCTCCTGGGGCGCGGTGGTGCCCTATCTGCGCCCCGAACCTGCCCGCGCGGCGATCTGGCGCCGCCGCCGGCCGCGCGGTGCCCGCTGCGTCGGCCTGTGCTGGGAGGGCAGGGCGACCCATCCGCAGGATGCCCAGCGTTCGCTGCCGCCGGCGGCCCTGCTGCCGCTGGCCGGGCAGGGCGCCGTGACGGTGGGGCTGCAACGCCCGCCCCTGCGCGGCATCCCGCCAGAGGCGCTGCTGGACATGAATTGGGGCCCGGACATGACAGACCTGGCCGAGACCGCGGCGATGCTCTCTGCGCTCGATGCTGTGGTGACGGTGGATACCTCCATCGCCCATATGGCCGGCGCGCTGGGCGTGCCTTGCTGGGTGCTGCTGCCCTGGGTCCCGGATTGGCGCTGGGGCCTGCATGGCGAGGCTACACCCTGGTATCCAGGCATGACCCTTCTGCGACAGACCCAGGCCGGTGACTGGGCCGGCCCGGTGGCACGCGCCGCTGCAGCGCTCCGGGCCTGATGCCCTGCGCCGCAAGACGTTAGAGAACCCGCCCCGTCGCCGCATCCAGCAGGTGCATATTGTTCATATCAGCGGTGAGCAGAATCGGCTCACCGGGTGCCGCATGCACGGTGGGCTCGATGCGGGCGCAACAATCCCGCGCCTCGCCCAGGTGGAAATGCACCAGCGTCTCCATCCCCATCGGCTCGATCACCTCGGGGGTGATGAGGATATCGGCGCGGTTGGGCAGGCCCAGCCGCTGGTCGGTCAAATGCTCCGGCCGGATGCCGAACAACAAGTCACGCCCAACGGCCGAGGCATAGCGCGCCCGCCGCGCCTCGGGGATGGGCAGCCAGGCGTCACCATGCAGATGCACCCGGTCATTCTCCACCCGGGCGGGCAGGAAATTCATCGCCGGTGAGCCGATAAAGCCGGCAACAAAGCGCGTGGCCGGGTTGTGGTACAATTCCTGCGGCGGCCCCACCTGCTCAATGATGCCATGGTTCATCACCACCACCCGGTCGGCCAGCGTCATCGCCTCCACCTGGTCATGGGTGACGTAGATGGTGGTGGTGCGCACCGTCTGGTGCACCTTCTTGATCTCGGTGCGCATCTGCACCCGCAGCTTGGCATCGAGGTTGGAGAGCGGCTCGTCGAACAAAAACACCTTGGGGGCGCGCACAATGGCGCGGCCCATGGCCACGCGCTGCCGTTGGCCGCCTGAGAGCGCCTTGGGCTTGCGCTCGAGCAGCGGCACGATGTCGAGAATGCGCGCCGCATTATCCACCCGGCGCTTGATCTCGTCCTTGGGGAATTTCCGCAGCATCAGCCCGAAGGCCATGTTGTCGAAGACCGACATATGCGGATAGAGCGCATAATTCTGGAACACCATGGCGATGTCCCGATCACGCGGCGGCACGTCATTGACCACCGAGCCGCCGATCATGATGTCGCCGCCGGAGATTTCCTCCAAGCCCGCGATCATCCGCAGCGTGGTAGACTTGCCGCAGCCGGATGGGCCAACGAGCACGACGAATTCATGGTCGGCAATGTCGAGGTCAATCCCCTTCACCGCCTGAACGCCGCCTTCGTATTCCTTGACGATTTTTCGGAGTGTGACCTGAGCCATGTTTATCCCTTGGTCGCGCCAGCCGTCAGGCCAGCGATGTAATAATCCATGAGGAAGGCATAGACGACGACCGGCGGCAGTGCGGCCAGCAAAGCGCCCGCCATAATCTGCCCCCAGGCAAAAGTATCGCCGCGCACCAGGGTGGAGACAACGCCGATGGTCAGCGGCATCTGGTCGGGCGTGGTGATGAAGGCGGTGGGGTAGACGAAGGCCGCCCAGGAGACGGTGAAGGCGAAGATGGTGGCGGCGATGATGCCGGGCAGCGCCACTGGGATGAAGATCTTCAGCAGCATCTGCGACCAGGTCGCGCCGTCGATCAGCGCCGCCTCGTCCAGTTCCTTGGGGATAGAGGCGAAATAGCCGATCATGATCCAGGTGCAGAACGGCACCGTCAGCGTGGGGTACACCAGCACCAGCCCCCAGGTGGAGTTCAGCAGCCCAAGCCCGCCCACGATCTGGTAGAGTGGGATGAACAGCAGAGTGTCCGGCACGAGGTAGGTCAGGAACACGCCGGTGGCCAGGGCCTGGCTGCCCCAGAACCGCATGCGCGCCAGTGCGAAGGCGGCCAGCACCGAGATCACCATGGTGACGATGACGGTCAGCACCGTCACCTTGATGCTGTTCCAGAAGAAGGTGAGGAAGAGCGGGTTGCCCAGGATGGTGCCGTAATGCTCCAGCGTGGGCGAGCGGACCAGCCAGGGGTTGCCCTGCAGGTTGGACATCTCGGCATTGGTCTTCAGGCTGGTGATCAGCATGTAGACCGGCGGCAGGAGGAAAATCACCACCGCCGCGCAGAGCGAAACATAGGCGATGATCAAAGCCCAACGGCGCTCGGCGCGCAGCGAGCCGTGGATATTGGCGGCGAGGTTCATGCCATCTCCCGATTGCGCCGGTTCACGCCGCGCAGGATGAAATAGGCGAAGACCGCCAGCGCCGGCAGCATGAACAGCGAGACGGCAGCGCCGCGCGGGATGTTGCCCGACAGGATGCCGACCTGGAATGCGTAGGTGGCGAAGACATGGGTGAGGTCACGCGGGCCGCCATTGGTCAGCACGCGCACGATGTCGTAATTTGCGAAGGTCACGATCAGGCTGAACAGCACGGTGATGCTGATGATGTTCTGCATCATCGGCAGGGTGATGTGGCGCAGCCGCTGCCAGGAGGTGGCGCCGTCGATGGCCGCCGCCTCGTAGAGCTGCTCGGGAACCGATTTCAGTGCTGCGAGATACATGATCATGAAGAACGGCGCGCCGTACCAGACATTGACCATGATAACAGAGATGCGCGCCCACCAGGGCTCACCCAGCCAGGGCACCGCGGGCACGGCGAAGATGGCGAGGATCCAGTTCAGCGAAGAATAGGTCGGGTCATACATCCACCACCAGCCCAGGGTGGAGAGCGCCGGCGGGATGACCCAGGGAATGAGTAGCATGCCCCGCCATTTGCGCTGCCCCTTAGTGGGGATGTGATGCAGCATGTGGGCGAGCCAGAAGCCGATCAGCGCCTTGGCCAGCACGGCGCTGATGGCGAAGAGGCAACTTTGCCACACCACCAGCCAGAAGGTCTCGTTGTCGACCAGGATTTCGAATTGCAGCAGGCCGGCGAATCCATCCATGCGGCGATTGAGCGTGGAGAGATAGACGGCGTAGGCGGCCGGATAAGCGACCAGACCCACAATCACGCAGATCAGCGGCAGCGTCATAAGGAAGGCGATCGTCGAGCGGCGACGGGCGAGGCGGCGAAGGCCGCCGCCCGCGCCACTCTCCGGGCCACGCGGCGCGCTCACCGCTGCCGTCATGCTGTCGGGCATGCGGGGCTCAGCCGCCCCGGCGGATGGTGTTCAACTCGCGCTCAAGCCAGCCCAGCGCCTGGTCAACCGTCTCATTGGCCTGGGCGATGCGGGCGATGAGCTTGGTGTTCAGCGCCTGGTTGTAAGCCTGCACCGCCATGGCCGGCGGCGCCGGGGCGAAGGCGACGGACGTCCGCGCATTGTGGTGCGCCTTGATCGGATAGTTGAACACGGTGCCGACCGGCGGGCCCTCATTGGACCAGACCGGGAAGTCGTTCATCGACAGGAAGGGCGGGATATCATAACCCGCGCTGGTGTTGGTCTGCACCTCGGCCGAGGCGCGGTCGGAGAGGAATTCCAGCAATTCCTTGGCCGGCCCCTGCACGCGGGAGAAGTTCCAGATGCCCCAGAAATAAGGCAGGTAGCCGACAAAGCGGCCCTCCGGCCCGCTGGGCACCGGCACCGTCCAGCATTGCGCGCCCACCGCCGGCTGGTCGCGCCGGGCCGAGACCCAGGCGGAAGGCGGGTTGAACACGAGCGCCGAGCGGCCGGAGATCAGCGCGCGGTTGTTCGAGGCGTCATCCCAGGCCCAGACGTCATTGGGCAATTGCCGGGCGATGCGCACGCACATCTCCACCGCGGCGCGCAGCTTGGCATTGCCGCGCACGGTGATGCCGCCGCGCTCATCCATCACATTGGCGCCATAGGAGGCGAAGAGCGCGCCCACCCAGTCCACCGCGTCGGTGAAGCTGCCCATCGGCAGGCCGAAGGCGAAGCCGGCGCGGTTGCACTTCTCGGCGGCGACCGCGAAGGTCTCCCAATTCCAGGTATCGGCGCCGGGGCCGGCGCGGTTCTCGGCCGGCCACATGGCGCGGATGTCGATGCCGGCGTGCTGTTGCATCAGGTCAATGCGCACGCAGGCCGGCTTCATCTGGGTGCCGGAGACGGCGGGAATGGCCACCCAGCGGCCATCCTGCTTGCCAAGATATTCGGCCGCCGGCGTCACCGCGCCGTACTTCGCCGTCAGTCTGCCCATCACGTCATCGACGTTGACCAGCATCCGTGCATGCGACGCCGGCTCCCAGGCCGGGAAGGAGAGGATGTCGTGGCCCGAGCGGCTTTGCGCCTGGGCGGCGATGGTGAGCAGGTTCTGGTTGCCCACGCTGGTGATGAAATCGACGCCCACGGTGGCGCGGTTGCGCTCGCCCCATTGCGCGCAGAGGCGGCGCAACGCGTCGTTGCCGGCCGGAACCCAATGGTCCCAAAAGCCGCAGCGAATATTGGTGGTGGGCTGGCCGAAGACGGCCGGCGCGGTCAGCGCGGTTGCGGCGCCGCCCAGCAATGCCGCGCGCCGGGGCAGGCTGACATCGTTGCACGATGTCGCGTTGACATTCTCAGGCATCTTAAACCCTTTCCGTCGGTTTCCGCGCGGTCTTGCGCCGCTGGTGGCAGCTTAAACGCCGTGTGGCGGATTGCGCAACAGCGCATTTATGCCAGAGTTCGGGAATGCAGATCACGTCGACAGATGCCATTATCATCGGCGCGGGCATGGCGGGTGCGACCGTCGCCGCCAACCTCGCCAATACCCACCGCGTGGTGCTGCTCGAGGCGGAGGAGAGTGCGGGCTTCCACGCCACCGGCCGCAGCGCCGCCATCTGGATTCGCAATTACGGCGCCGCCGATGTGCGCATCCTCACCGCCGCCTCCAAGGAATTCTTCCAGCACCCGCCCGAGGGTTTTTCCGAAACCCCGCTGGCGCATGACCGCCCGGTGCTGCACCTCGCCCCGCCCGAGCAAATGCCCGCCCTCGAAGCCCTGCTGGCTGGCGGGGCGATGATCGAACGCATCGGCGCTGCCCGGGCCAAGCAAATGGTGCCCGCCCTGCGGGAAAACTTCGCCGTCGATGCAGCGCTGGAGACCGATTGCTTCGATATCGAGGTCGCCGCCCTGCATAATGGCTACCTGCGGATGCTCCGCCGCCTCGGCGGCCAATTGGCGCTGCGCCACCGCGCCGGCAAAATCTGGCACGAAGGTGGTGCCTGGCATTGCGAAACCAGCGCCGGCGACGCCTTCGCCGCCCCCATCTTGGTCAATGCCGCCGGCGCCTGGGGCGATGTGGTGGCAGAATTGGCCGGCGAGCCCAAAATCGGCCTGCAACCCAAGCGCCGCACCGGCGTCATCATCGACCCAGCCCCCTTTGCCGTGCGCGACTGGCCCCTCGTCGGCGATGTCGGCCATAGCTGGTACGCTCGGCCCGAGGCCCGCACCAAACTCATGCTCAGCCCCGCCGATGAGACCGACAGCCCGCCCCTCGACGCCCAGCCCGATGAATTTGACGTGGCCGTGGCGGTGGACCGCATGCAGCAGGCGCTGGAGATCGAGGTGCGCCGCGTCGAGCATTCCTGGGCCGGCCTGCGCAGCTTCGCGCCTGACCGTTCACTGGTCATCGGCCCCGGCCAATTGCCCGGCTTCTTCTGGATGTGCGGCCAGGGCGGCTACGGTATTCAAACCGCGCCGGGCGCGGGCATCTTCTTAGCCGCACAAATCCGTGGCCAGGCTGTGCCCGCTGCCATGGCAGCCGCCATCCCCATGGTCAGCCCCCTCAGGTTTGCAGCATGACCCCCAGCTTCGCCGATGTCCTGGCCGCGGCCAGCCGCATCGCACCGCATATCCGCCGCACCCCGGTGCTGCGCCACCCGGCGCTGGACGCCGCCGTTGGCGCCGCCGTCTTCATCAAGCCTGAGCCCCTGCAGCGCACCGGCAGCTTCAAGCTGCGCGGCGCCACCAATGCGCTGATGCGCATCGACCCAGCCCTGCGCCCGCGCGGTGTGGTCACCCATTCCTCCGGCAATCACGGCCAGGCCACCGCCTGCGCCGCCGCGGCCCTGGGCATGCCGGCCCTCATCGCCATGCCGGCCGATGCCCCCGCGGTAAAAGTCGCCGCGACCCGCCGCTGGGGCGCCGAAATCACCTTCTTCGACCGCCACAACACCGACCGCCATGCCCTCGCCGTCAGCCTGGCCGAGCAGCGCGGCGCCACCCATGTGCCCCCCTTCGACCATGCCGATGTCATTGCCGGCCAAGGCACCCTGGCGCTGGAATTGCTCGAGGATGCCGGCCAGCAACTCGATGCGCTGGCCGTCTGTACCGGTGGCGGCGGCCTGCTGGGCGGCTGCGCCCTGGTCATGGCCGAATTGGCGCCCTACGCCCAGGTCTGGGCGGTGGAGCCCGAGGGCTGGGATGATTACGGCCGCTCGCTGCGCGCTGGCCATCGCCTGGAGAATGACGGCCAGGGCGATGGCCTTTGCGATGCGCTGCTCTCCAAGGGCCCAGGCGAAATGACCTTCGCGGTCAATGCGCCGCGCGTGGCCGGCGGCGTCTCCGTCACCCGCGCCGAGGTTTTCGCCGCCATGCGCTTCGCCTTTGAACACCTCAAAATCGTGGTGGAACCGGGCGGTGCGGTCGCCCTCGCCGCCGTGCTGGCAGGCAAGGTGAAGGGCAGCGCCATCGGCGTGGTGGTCAGCGGCGGGAATGCCGATCCGGCGGTATTCGCGCAGGCGCTGGCCGCCGCCTAAGCGCCAGCACCACCCCGCCCCAAGCCAACGTCGCCGCCACCCCCAGCGCCAACGCCCCCGCCACGCCCAGGGCCTCAGCCCCCATCGCCACCACCATCACGAAGAGTACAAAACCCGGCATGCCGCGCAGCGCGCCCGCCAGCAGCGCCGCCGCCCCCGCCCGCCCCAGACGGGGCACCGCCACCAGGGTCAGCGTCGTCAGCCCCACCGGATACACCGCCCCCGCCCCGGTCCAGACCGGCCCAAGCGTGCTGCTGAACGACACCAGGCTGGCCACCAGCAGCCCCAGCACGATGGAGCGCAGCGGCAATTCCCACCAACGCGCTGGCCGTGCCATGGCCGCAACCCCGCCCACCGCCCCCCGCGTGCCCAGAATGGCCAGGCCATAACAGAGCACATTCAGCCCCGAGGCCGGCCAAAACCCCGGCGCCCAGGCCAGCACCGCCACCGTCAACCCCATCCAGCCCAGGCTCGCCAATCCCAAGGCCGGCAACATCCCCAGCCTGGGCACCGCATGGATCAGGATAAACAGAAAAACCGCCGTCGCCGCATTGGCGCCCAACCCATTGGTCGCCGCCTGGCCCACGAAAGCCGCGGAATGGCTCATCCCCAACATAGCATAGGCCGGCCCGGCCGAGACTGGCAGCGCCGCCAGCAAACCACCCCAAAGCGGCCCCAGCCGCTGCGCCGCCACCGCCGCGGCCGCCACGATGCCGGCGCTGATCGAAGCCCTGATCAGCAGGGCCAGAATCACGCCGTGGCAACACCCTTGCTGGTGGAATATTCGAAATGCAGCGCCTCACCCGGAAACACCCGCGGGTGAATCGCATGCGCCGCCATCGCCGCCTCGGAAAACCCCTGCAGGATCAGCTTCAGCTTGCCCGGATAGGTCGCGACATCGCCAATGGCATGCACGCCCGGAATATTGCTCTCCAGCGTCGCCGGATTGACCACGATATGATGATGCTCCAGCCCCAGCCCCCATTCCGCAATAGGCCCCAACTCCATCGAGAGGCCAAAAAACGCCAGCAAATGATCCGCCGGCACCCGCTTCTCCTCGCCCTTCAGCGTGGCCAAAATCACCGCCTCCAGCGCGCCATCCGCCCCCTCCAGCCCATGCAGCTGATAGGGAATGGCCATCTCGATCTCACCGCGCGCGGCGGCGGCTTCCAACTGCGCCGCACTCTCCGGTGCTGCGCGGAATTTCGCCCGCCGATGCACCATGGTGACCTGGGCGATATCCTTGAGCGACAGCGCCCAATCCACCGCACTATCGCCGCCGC
The DNA here is from genome assembly GCA_945901085.1 of Rhodovarius crocodyli. GTDB lineage: Bacteria > Pseudomonadota > Alphaproteobacteria > Acetobacterales > Acetobacteraceae > Rhodovarius > Rhodovarius crocodyli_A. The sequence continues at coordinate 61,022 of CAMDJV010000007.1, forward strand.
CGGCGATCACCACGCGCTTGCCGCGAAACGCCTCGCGCTTCGTGACCATATAGCGCACCGCGCCACTCGCCTCGAAACCCTCCAGCCCCGCCAGCGGCGGGCGATTGGGGCCAAAGGCACCGGCACCAGCGGCGATCAGCACCGCCTTGGCCCGCACCTGATGGCCGGCACTGGTTGTCAGCACAAAGCCATCGCCCTCACGCTGCAACCCATCCACCCGCTGGCCCAATAGCTTGACCGGCGCGAAGGGTGCCGCCTGCGCCTCCAGCCGCTCAATCAGGTCACCCGCCAGAATGGAAGGATAGGCCGGCACGTCATAAATCGGCTTTTCCGGGTAGAGCGCCGAGCATTGCCCGCCCGTCGCCTCCAGCGTGTCGATCAGCACGCAGCGCATTTTCAGCATGCCGCATTCAAAGACCGCGAAAAGGCCGGCAGGGCCGGCACCAATGATGGCGACATCGGTGGAAATGGACTGGCTCATGCCCGCGTGGTGCCCGCTTTGGCCCGCCCGCGCAACCGGGTGGCATTGCCCCAGCCCCTGCGGCAGCGCACAATAATCGCGCATGACCCCGACGGACCCCGAGGCTCAATCCATCCGTCGCCTGATCGCGATGTTCGCGCTCACCGGTTTCGCCACCTCGCTGATCATCAGGGTGACCGACCCGCTGGTGGCGGTCATCGCCGATGATCTCACCACGTCGGTGGGCACCGTCGCCCTGCTGGCCTCCTCCTTCGCGCTGCCCTTTGCACTCATTCAGCCGCTGTTGGGCCCGGTGGGCGATGCACTTGGCAAGCGCCGGGTGATCCTGGTCTGCCAGGTCCTGCTGACGCTGCTGGTCGCCGCCGCGGCGATGGCGCCGGATTTCACCACGCTGATGATCTTTCGTGCCCTGGCCGGGGCGGCGGCGGGCGGCACCATGCCGCTCACCCTTGCGGTGTTCGGCGATGAGGTGCCGCTCGCCCGGCGCCAGGTGGCCATTGGCCGCTTTTTGGTCTTCACCATCATTGGCGGCGTGGCCGGCGGCGCCTTGGCGGCGGTGGTGGAACCGCTTTTCGGCTGGCGCGGGGTGTTGTGGATTTGTGCCGGCTTCTCGGCCATGGCTTCCTGCGTGCTGCTCTGGTCGCAGCTTCGCGCGCCCCCCGCCCCCACCCAAAGCTTCCAGCCGGTGATGGCCTTGCAGCGCTATGTCGGGCTGTTCCGCCTACCCGCGGCGCGGGTGCTCTATGCGGCGGTGGCCATCGAGGGCGGGCTGGTCTTTGGCGCCTTCCCGCATTTCGCACCGCTGCTGGCCGAGCGCGGCCTGGGCGGCACCACCGAGGCCGGGCTCTCCCTCGCCGCTTTCGGCTGCGGCGGCTTCATCTATGCGGCCATTGTGGCGCAGGTGCTGCGGCTGATGGGGCAGGCCAATATGGTCCGCCTCGGCGGGTTTCTGGCCTTCTTGGCCCTGCTCGGCATGGCCCTGGCCTGGAGTGCGGCCATCTTCATCGGCTGCGCTCTGTTGCTGGGCACCGGATTTTTCATGATCCACAACACCATCCAGGTCCGCGCCTCGGAAATCTCGCCCACCGCCCGGGCCTCGGGCCTGGCGATGCACTCCTTTTCCTTCTTCATCGGCCAAACGGCCGGGCCGGCGCTGATGGGTGTGGCGCTGGCGCTGCTGGGTTCCACCTTGGCTTTCATCTGGGTGGCGGCGGCGCTGCTGGCGCTGGGTTGGTGGCTGAGCGTCACCGGGCCTGGAACAAAAAAAGAACATGGAGGCTGAACAAGTGGAAGCAAATCCACCTGAATCAACAGCATGTCCCGATTCGCAAGAACGAATCGCTGACGCAAAAAGGCAGCCATCATAAACTACAGCTTGTGTCCCTACCGCTTGATGGACCACAAGCCCGTTCTCGCTTCGTGCAGGCATTCCGGCGCGATTCGCAACCCAAAAACCCCAAAGGTGCCCCATGGCCGCCACCGCCCATGACAAAACGCCCTGGTGGGCCTGGCTCTTCCCCGCGCTCGGCCTGGTGCTCGTGCTGGCCGGCCTGCCCGCGCTCTCCCCCGCTGGGCTGCTGCTGGGAGCCATGCTCACAATCTCGGTCTTCGCCGCCGTTCTGCATGCCGAGGTGGTGGCCGCCCGGCTGGGCGAGCCCTATGGCACGCTGATCCTGGCGCTGGCGGTCACGGTGATCGAAACGGCGCTGATCATCTCACTCATGGCCGATGGCGAGCACCCCGAACTCGCCCGCGATTCGGTCTTCGCCTCAATCATGATCGCGCTGAACGGCATTATCGGGCTCTCCCTGGTGCTGGGCGGCGCGCGGCATCTCGAGCAGGGCTTCGCCGCCCGCGGCGCCTCGGCCTTCCTCACCGTGGTCATCACCATCGCCGTGCTCTGCCTGGTGCTGCCCAATTACACCACCACCATGCCGGGGCCGTATTTCTCGTCCCGCCAGCTTATCTTCGTCGCGGTGATGGCCCTGCTCACCTACGGCACCTTCCTCTTCGTCATGACGGTGCGCCACCGCGATGATTTCCTCCATGGCCATGGCATTGACCCCCATGGCCCCAAACCCTCCGCCGCACGCGCCTGGCTGGCCTTTGCGTTGATGCTGCTGGCGCTGATTGCAGTGGTGCTGCTGGCCAAGAAGCTGGCACCGGTGCTTGAGGCTGGGGTGACGTGGCTTGAGGCGCCCAAAAGCCTCTCAGGCGTGGTGATCGCTGCCCTGGTGCTGATGCCCGAAGGGCTTTCCGCGCTGCGGGCTGCCGCGCGCAATGACCTGCAAATGTCGCTCAACCTCTCGCTCGGCTCCGTGCTGGCCTGCATTGGCCTCACCATCCCAGCGGTGGCCTGCTTCTCGCTGCTCACCGGCGCGCGCCTGCAATTGGGCCTCGACCCCTCGGGCATGGTTCTGCTGGTGCTCACCTTCATGGTCAGCACCCTCACCCTGGCCACCGGCCGCTCCACCGTGCTGCAGGGGGCGGTTCACCTGATGATTTTCGGCACCTTCCTGCTGCTGAATTTTTCGCCCTAACAAGCTGGTTTAAAGCGCTACTGGCAGAATAAAAGAGCGAAAGGGCTTCGCCCTCTCGCGCTCTCCCACCGGGAAAATCATTTTCCTGGACCTTTTATATTATTTAAAACCAATAATATAACGAAGGTGCAGGAAACTAAGTTTCCTGCTGGGGTGCTCGAGGGGCAAAGCCCTTCGATCTAGTGTTCTAATTTATTCGTTTTTCAGAAAATCGAAAAATTTGTATTTTCCTGTCATCCTTACTTTCTTAAATGATTCCGTTTGAACCAATGATGCTCTCACCGTCCGGATAGCCGGGCCGCTATCCCCCAATCCAGCCCCGCAACCGCGCCTCCAACCCCACCGGGTCACCGCGCAAGGCCAGGCGCTTTTGCCGCGATGTCTCCCCCGCGACAATGGCAATATCGCCCCGCCGCATCGCCAGGGCTTCGGCCAGAAAGCCGATGAGCGCCTCATTGGCCGCCCCTTCCACCGGGGGGGCTGCCACGCGCAATTGCAGCACCATGCGGCCATCCGCGCCGGGTCGCAGCCCGTCCAGGCCATTGCGATGTGCGCGCGGGGTCAGCCGCACCCAAAGCTGGATGCCGTTCGGCCCTGCGCTCCAGGCTGGGTTCTCCATGCCGCCATGAAGCCCTGCCCGGCGCTTGGCACAAGCCTTGCCAAGATCCATGCAAATATCCAACGGTGGCCGCCGGTCCGGACAGAGAACCCCCATGCCGCCGGCGCAGCCAGAGCCGCCCTGGCGAGGCTAGGCCAATATTCCTTGCGCCGTAGCTTCCCAAATCGCTACACTCCGCCCGTCAACGCCACAGCCATATCCACCCGCCAACCCAATCCGGGGGGCAATTTGTCCGAATACGACGTTTTTGAAAAATAAGCAGTTTTTCTCAGGCCGCAGCAATCGCCCGGTTCATCGCCGTCACCCCCGCTGCCGCACCCTCAGGGTGGTTCCACACCGCCCCCACCACCGCCAGAAAATCAGCACCCGCCTGCACCAAGGGCGCGCAATTGCCCGCCGTGATACCGCCAATCGCCACTGAGGGGATTTCCATCACCTCCCGCCACCAGGCCAGCAATTCCAGCTCCGCCACATGCTCGGTCGCCTTGGTCGCGGTCGGGAAGAAGGCACCAAAGGCCACGTAATCCGCGCCCATCTCGCCCGCATTCATCGCCAGATGGCGCGAGGCGTGGCAGGTGATGCCCAGGATCTTGCCATCCAGCAGCATCCGCGCGCCGGCATGGTCGCCATCACCCTGGCCCAGATGCGCCCCATCGCAGCCCAGCCGGGCGGCGGTTTGCGCGTCATCATTGAGGATAAAGGCCACATCGCGCGCCTGGGCGATGGGCATCAACTCCTCCACCGCGCGGGCCACCACATCGGCCGGCGCGTCCTTCAGCCGCAATTGCAGGCAGGCGACATCGCCGGCATCAAGCGCCAGCGCCAGGGTCTTGGCAAAGCCAGGCGGCAGGCTGGGGGGGGTGATGAGGTAGAGGCGGCAATCGGACATAACCAATTTGTGCGTCAGCCCCGCGCCGCTGTCACCCTGGCCGCGCAACATGTCTTGCACGGCGGCCCGCCGCACCTTATACGCCGCCTTTCCGCGCATAGAGCCGCGCCATCCTGTTTTGCCCGAGATGTCCCGATGAAGCCCGATACCCACCCCGCCTACCACACGATCAACATCGTGATGACCGACGGCACCGCCTTCACCACCCGCTCCTGCATGGGCAAGGAAGGCGACACGCTGCGCCTGGATATCGACCCCAAGAGCCACCCGGCCTGGACCGGCGTGCAGCGCATTCTCGACACCGGCGGCCAGGTCGCCAAGTTCAACAAGAAGTTTGCCGGCATCGGCCTGCGCAAGGGTACCTGAGTTTTTATCAGACGCCATGAGGGCCATCCCCTTGAAGAGGGGGGTGGCCCTTTCCTATTTGTGGTCTGCAAGCGGTGCCCATTCGGGGCCGCGGCACGGTATCCCGGGGTTTTCCTCGGCCCGCATTGCCCGTTTGGGGGTGCGACTGGGCCCAAGATGATTCCAGGCGCCGTTCACGCCAACCTTGCTTTCGAGAAGGTCATACCATGAACGCCACTGATTTTTCCCCGCTCTTCCGCACCGCCATCGGCTTTGACCGGCTGGCCCGCCTCGTCGAGGGTTCCCGTGCGGCCGAACCTCAGGCCTATCCGCCCTATAATATCGAGCGTGTGGGTGAGGACCAATATGTCCTGACCATGGCCGTGGCCGGCTTCTCCGAATCGGAGATCGACCTTGAGGTCCGCGCCGATACGCTCACCATCACCGGCAAGCCCGTCCAGGGCGAGGCGCCGCGCAGCTACCTGCACCGCGGTATCGCCGGGCGCGCCTTTGAACGCCGATTCGTCCTGGCCGATCATCTGGTCGTGAAGGGCGCCGAATTGGCCCATGGCCTGCTGCATGTCTCGCTCCAGCGCGAGGTGCCCGAGGCACTCAAGCCCCGCCGCATCGCCATCAACGCGGCACCGGCCAGCCGGCCACAATTGGTCGAGCAAGCGGCAGCCTGAGCCGCATCGCGGCAGAACATCGCCCCGGCGGGCCACCGCCGGGGCTTTTTGCTGCCCCCCCGCCCAGGGGTTCACCGCGCCCGGCGCGCTCGCTACAAGGCGCCATACTCAGGAGCACCCCGCATGGCCGCCTACCAATATGTTTACGTGATGAAGGACCTCACCAAGTCCTACCCCGGCGGCCGCGAGGTGTTCAAAGGCATCACGCTCTCCTTCCTGCCCACGGTGAAGATCGGCGTGCTCGGCCCCAATGGCGCCGGTAAATCCACCCTGATGCGGATCATGGCCGGCCAGGACAAGGATTTCGGCGGCGAGGCCTGGGCGGCCGAGGGCGTGCGCGTGGGCTATCTCAGCCAGGAGCCACATCTCGACCCCGACAAGACCGTGGGCGAGAATGTGGAAGAGGCTTTCGGCCAGATGAAGGCCGACCTCGCCCGCTTCAACGCGATCAGCGAAGCCTTCATGAACGAGATGAGCGAGGAGGAGATGAACACCCTTCTCGCCGAGCAGGCCGAATTGCAGGAGCGCATTGATGCCGGCAATGGCTGGGAATTGGACCGCACCGTCGAGATCGCCCTCGATGCCCTGCGCTGCCCGCCGGCCGATGCCAATGTGACCAACCTCTCCGGTGGTGAGCGCCGCCGCGTGGCGCTGTGCAAGCTGCTGCTGGAAAAGCCCGAATTGCTGCTGCTCGACGAGCCGACCAACCACCTCGATGCCGAGAGCGTCTCCTGGCTGGAACACACGCTGCGCGACTATCAGGGTGCGGTGCTGATCGTCACCCATGACCGCTACTTCCTCGACAATGTCACGAATTGGATTCTCGAGGTCGATCGCGGCCGCGGCTTCCCCTATGAGGGCAATTACTCGGCCTATCTTGAACAGAAGCGCAAGCGCCTGAAGCAAGAAGAGCGCGAGGAAAGCACCCGCCAACGCCAATTGGCCCAGGAACAGGAATGGATGGGCCGCAGCCCCTCCGCCCGGATGGCCAAGAGCAAGGCGCGTATCTCCGCCTATGAGGATCTGCTGCAAAAGAGCCTGGACAAGGCGCCGGACCCCACGGAAATCCAAATTCCGCCCGCCCCGCGCCTGGGAAATATCGTCATCAATGCCGAGGGGCTGCGCAAGGGCTATGGCAACCGGCTGCTGATCGATGACCTGAACTTCAAACTGCCGCCCGGCGGCATTGTCGGCGTGATCGGGCCGAATGGCGCGGGCAAATCCACCCTGTTCAAGATGATCACCGGTGTGGACACGCCCGATGCCGGCACGCTGGTGGTGGGTGACAGTGTGCGCCTCGGTTATGTTGACCAGTCGCGCGACAGCCTCGATGACACCAAGACGGTCTGGCAGGAAATTTCCGACGGGATGGACCAGATCCAGGTCGGCAAGCGCCTGGTGCCCTCGCGCGCCTATGCCGCTGCCTTCAACTTCAAGGGCGGCGACCAGCAAAAGCGGGTGGGCGTGCTCTCGGGCGGTGAGCGCAACCGGGTGCATTTGGCCAAGATGCTCAAGATTGAGCACAATGTCCTGCTGCTTGATGAACCGACCAATGACCTTGATGTCGATACGCTGCGGGCGCTGGAAGAGGCGCTGATGGATTTCGCCGGCTGCGCGGTGATCATCAGCCATGATCGCTGGTTCCTCGACCGTCTGGCCACGCATATCCTGGCCTTCGAGGGTGATAGCCATGTCGAATGGTTTGAGGGCAATTACCAGGCCTATGAGGCCGATAAGCGCCGCCGCCTCGGCGCCGCCGCCGACCAGCCGCATCGGATCAAGTATCGGCCGTTGACCCGGTGACGGGCACGGGCGTTGACCCGGTGACGGGCACGGGCGTGGAATGCCTAGTGAGGGTCACGGGCGCGGGATGCCCGGTGGGGGTAGCCAGGGGCAGGGCGTCTTGACCACCAGGCTGCTCAGCCCGCGCAGCATCACCACCGAGCGGCTGTCGATGTTGCCGCCGGGGCCCGAGCATATGGATGATTTGATCCGCCTCAAGGCGGATGAGCGCGTCTTCGGCTTTATGCTGCATGGCGTGCGAACCCCCGCGCGCACCGGAGAGGAGCTCGAGGATGACATGGATTTCTGGCAGGTGCGCGGCTATGGGACCTGGAGCGTGTTCCTGCGCGGCACCGGCCAGTTTCTCGGCCTTTGCGGCCTGATGGAGCGGCCCGATGGGCGAGGTGTTGCGCTGCGCTATGCGCTCTGGCCCGAAATGCGTGGCCATGGCTATGCGCGTGAGGCGGCGAATGCGGCGCTCGAATTCGGCCATCATGCCGGGCTGGCGCGCATCATCGGCGTCGCGCGGGAGAGCAATACCGCCTCGCGGGCCGTGATGGAGAGTATCGGCATGCGGCTATGCGACCATTTCATCAACCGCGGCCATGCCATGATGGTCTTCGAGAGCCGTCTTTGATGAAGGCCGAGGGGCACCTCACCTCGCGCATCGCCTGGCTGCGGGCCGCAGTGCTGGGGGCGAATGATGGCATTCTCTCCACCGCCAGCCTGATCATGGGCGTGGCCGCTGCCTCGGCCGACCGGCAGGAAATTCTGATCGCAGGTGCGGCCGGGATGGTTGCGGGGGCCATGTCGATGGCGGCGGGCGAGTATGTCTCGGTCAGTTCGCAGGCCGATTCTGAGGCCGCCGATCTGGAGCGCGAGCGGCACGAATTGGCTGAAGACCCCGAATTCGAGACTGAGGAATTGGCCGCCATCTATGTCGAGCGCGGCCTGGAGCCGGCGCTGGCGCGGCAGGTGGCGCAGCAATTGATGGCGCATGACGCGCTGGGCACCCACGCGCGTGAGGAGCTGGGCATTTCCGAGATCACCACCGCCCAGCCGGTTCTGGCGGCGCTGACCTCGGCGGCGAGCTTTGCCCTAGGCGCCGCCCTGCCGCTGGCTTTGGTGATCTTCACCCCCGCAGAATGGCTCGTGGCGAGCGTGCCGCTCTCCACCTTGGCCTTTCTGGCGGGGCTGGGTGCCTTGGGGGCATGGGCAGGCGGTGCGCCAGCCGGCCGCGCCACGCTGCGGGTGATGTTCTGGGGTGCGCTGGCCATGGGCATCACCGCGGGGATTGGCGTGCTCGTGGGGCGGGTGGTTTAGCAGGCTGCTGAAAAACCCCGCTGGGGTGCTCGAGGGGCAAAGCCCCTCGATCTTATCCTCGCTCGATGTTCGTCTTTCACCAGCCTATGAAAGCATGATGCGTTGAGGCGGAATCGCCGACAACGCTCAATCATCCTCTCAACAATGGCTGGACCAAGCGGCGTGGTTTAGAGCCTGTTCCGTTCGCCTCGGCTCACTGCACAGGCTCTAAGCTTTTGTTTGTCGATCATCTTTATCCGCTCAAACGATTCCGTTTGAACGGATGATGCTCTACGCCAAAGCAGCCCAGCGCCGCTGCCATATGCCCAGCATGGCGGCAGGCAGTGCCCGGCCCACCCAATAGCCCTGGGCGCGATGCACCCCCAGCGCCGCCACCGCGGCCCAGAGCCTAGCATCGGCCACGCCCTCGGCGGTGACCACCTGGCCGCGGCGATTGGCCTCGTCCACCACATGGCGGACAAAACGCCGCGCCCGGCCATCCGCCGGCAGGCGCCCGACCAGGGATTTGTCCAGCTTGATCCCGGCAAAGCCCAGGCTTTGCAGCCCCAGCCGGCCATCATCCATGGCCAGATCATCGAGCAAGACGCCATGCCCGGCCGCTTCCATCCGGCGGATGGCGCGAGCCAGCAGCGCGCGGTCATGCACCGGCGTGGTTTCGGTGAGTTCGAGCGTCAGATCTTGGGCCGCCAAGCCGCCGCTGCGCAATGCCTGGCTGATCCAGATGCTCAGATCCGGAAGCAGCAACTGGTCCAGCGCGACATTGACCGAGACGCCGATAGCCATGCGCGGGGCCTGCGGGCCGATATCCCGCGCCGCGCGTGAGAGCACCGCCAGGGCCAATACGCGGGCCAGGCCGGCGCGTTCCAGCGCCGGCACGAAAAGATCCGGTGCATGCATCATCGGCCGGCCGCGCCAGCGGGCCAGCGCCTCGACCAGCACCGGCCGCCGGTCGGCGATGCGCACCACCGGCTGGTAGCGCACCAGCAAGCCATCGCGGCCGAGCCCGCGGGCCAGGGCTTTGTCGCTGGTGGGCAGGCTGCGATGGGGGCTGGGTGGGCGCGCCCGCAGCGCAGCTGCCAGAGCGGCGGCCTTGGCCGGCAGCGCGGCCATGCCAGTTGGGGCGCCTAGGCCATCGGCCGTGACGATGATGATGGTATCGGTGAGGGAGGGATCATCAAGGATGGAGAGCAGCGCGGCCCAGGCGCTGCCCGCGGCGGCTGGCTCGACCAGCAGGCGGCGCGGCGGCAGGCCAGGGCCGCAGAGGTATCGCAGCGCCTCCATGCCATGGCGGATCAGGCATGGCGGCATGGCGTATACACGCTGCGCGGCCTCCATCGCCGCAGCTATGATCTGGGGATGTTGCGCCAGGACCAGAATCTCACTGGGGGCGCGCTTTACCATGCCCGGGCGGCCTCGCATGGAAGGGTCATGGCTGGGCGGTGTCCTCGGGGTGGTCAGCTCCCGCGCGGAAGGCTGCATGTCATGCATTGGCATGAAATGCGGCGGCCATTCAACCCGGCGCTTGCACCCAAGGGTCGGCGCGCCATCTGCCCTCCAGCTCCATGGCGGTGCTGCGCAGCCGGGCGCTCCAGGCCATGGGGCCCTGGAAATGCGGCAAATAGCCAAAGGCATTCGCCTGGGCGATATATTCGGGGTCTGCCACGATGGTGGCCAGCGCCGAGGCCAGGGCCTGGACCAGGGGCTCGGGGGTGCCCCCGGGCAGGGCGAAGCCGCGGCAGGCCTGAGCGCTGAAGCCCAGACCCAATTCGCGCAAGGTGGCGACCTCGGGCCATTGCGGCGAGCGCGCATCGGATGCGACGGCGATGGCGCTCAGGCGGCCCTCGCGCAGCAGCCCCATGGCATCGGGTGCGGCCAGCATGGCGGCGGGGACATGGCCGGCCTGCACCGCCTGGCGCACCGCCGGGGCATTGGCGAAGGCGAAGCTGGTCAGCCCCAGGCGTGCGGCGAGGGCGCTGCCGGCCAATTGGGCGGCATTGCCGGGGGGCGGCGTGCCCAGCAGCGCATTGGCCGGCAGGGTGCGCAGCGCTTCGAGTGAGTGCACCGGGCCATTGGTGGCGGTGACCAGCAAAAGGCTCTCCTCCGCCACCGAGGCGACGAATTGCAGCCTTTCGATGATGCCGATTTGGCCCTGCTCAACCGCGCGGGCGAGCAGGGTGGGGGTGCCCAGCGCGGCCAGGGTCAGCCCATCAGGGGCGGCGCCGGCCAGGGCGCGGGCTGCCGATACGCCGCGATGGCCCGGGCGGTTGACCACCGAGACGGTGGCACGCGCCCAATGGCGCTCCAGAAACGGCACCATGCCGCGTGCCCAGAGATCGGGCGCGCTGCCAGCCGGTGCGCCGACCAGCAAGGTCACCGGTTGTGCCGCCCGCGCGCTCATCCCCGCCAGAATGGCGGGCATGGCGAGCGCGATGCGGCGGCCAATGTTCATGTGGTGCGCGGTGAAGCCGGCGCCACCGGGGCTGCCACATCGCGCCGCAGCCGGTTGCGCCCGCTATAGAGCACGATGGGCGCGGCGATGAAGACCGAGGAACTGGCCGAGATGAAAATGCCAAACAGCATCACCCAGGCGAAGCCCGAAAGGGCGTCACCACCAAAGAAGGCCAGGGGCAGGGCTGAGAGAAACAAGGTCATCGAGGTGCCAAGTGAACGATTGAGCGTCTCGTTGATCGACAAATCCGTCAACTGCTCCAGCGGCATTTGCTTGAATTTACGTAAATTCTCACGCATGCGATCAAACACCACGACCTTGTCATTGGCCGAGAAGCCGATGACGGTGAGGATCGCCGCGATCGAGGTCAGATTGAACTCGATCTGGAACAGCACCATGAAACCTATGGTTTTGGTGGTATCCAGGATCAGCGTGACGATGGCGGCGATGCCGAATTGCCATTCGAAGCGGAACCAGATGTAGAGCAGCATGGCCATCAGCGACAGGCCGAGTGCCAGCATGCCGCCGCGGAACAATTCATCGGAGATGCGGTTGCCCACCGCCTCCACCCGCAGGATGCGAATGCCCGGCGATGCGGCCTCGAGCGCCTGGCGCACCCGGTTGACCGTGACCTGGACCTGGGCCTCATTTGGTGGTGCGGGCATGCGCAGCAGGGCGGTATTGGCATCGCCGAATTGCTGGATGCCGACATCGCCGAGGTTCAGCCCGCTGGCCGTGGCCCGCAACAGGGCGAGATCGGTGGGGGCGGGGGTGCGCACCTCCATCACGATGCCGCCCTTGAAGTCGATGCCCTTTTCCAGCCCCGGGTAGAAGGCGCCCACCAAAGACAGGGTGGAGAGCACCGCGGAGACGAGCAGGCCAGTTCTGGCACCGCGCATAAACGTGATGGTCGTGAGGTCCGGGCAGATACGAAAGAGCGGCCGCGCCAGACGCTGCAGCAGGGTGAGGCCCGGGCGCTGCATCACTGGCAGCTCCTTCGGCCGGCGGGCACGGTACCACCAGACGACCATCAGCCGGGTCAGCACCGTGGCCGTCCACATCTGCACCACCGTGCCGATGGCGACGGTGACGGCAAAACCCTTCACCGGGCCGGAGCCAAAGCCATAAAGGCAGGCCATGGCGATGAGGTTGGTGAGGTTGCTGTCGAGGATGGTGCCCGAGGCCTTGGTATAGCCCGCCTCCAGCGCTGAGAGGGGCGGGCGGCCATTCTTCACCTCCTCGCGGATGCGCTCATTGATGAGGATATTGGCATCGAGCGCGGTGCCGAGCGTGAGGACGATGCCGGCAATGCCCGGCAGGGTGAGGGTGGCCTCCAGCAGGGAGAGGCAGGCCACCATGATGACGATATTGAAAAACAACGCGATATTGGCGAACCAACCCAGTAGCCCATAGGCCAGCCCCATATAGAGAAAGACGAAGAGCACGCCGACGGCGAGGCTGATAATGCCCGCGCGGATCGCATCCGCTCCCAGCTCGGGCCCGACCGAACGCTCCTCGATCACCGTGAGCGGCGCGGGCAGGGCGCCGGCGCGCAGCAGGATGGAGAGTTCAGTGGCGCTGCGGACGGTGAAACTGCCGGAAATCTGCCCCCGCCCGCCGGTGATCGGCTCGCGGATATTGGGCGCGGTGATCACCTTCTCATCCAGCACGATGGCGAAGGGGCGGCCGACATTGGCCCGGGTGATTTCGGAAAAGCGGCGGGTGCCGATCGAATCGAAGGTGAAATTCACCACCCATTCGCCGCTGCGATTATCCTGGCTGGGGCGGGCATCGGTGAGGTTGGCGCCATCCACCTCCACGCGACGGCGCACGGCGTAGCGCTGGCCGGCCTGTTCGCCGGGCAGGAACATCACCCCAGGCGGCGGCGTGGCGGCGGCAAGATTCGCGGCCTCATCGACGAGGTGGAAGGTCATCCGCGCGGTGCGGCCGAGCAATTGCTTGATGCGGTCTGGGTCGTCGATGCCGGGGAGTTGTACCAGGATGCGGTTGGCGCCCTGGCGGGCGATGAGTGCTTCGACCACGCCGGTTTCGTCGATACGGCGGCGGACGATCTCGATGGATTGCTCGACGGCGGCGGAGGCCTTGGCGCGGATGCCGGCCTCGGTGACGGTGGCGGTGAGCAGGCCCTCAGGGGAGATTCCCACCTCGATATCGCTGCCGCGCGCACCGCCGCCGAGGGCCACTTCGAGGCCCAATTCGCGCACGGCGCGCAGGGCGGCGTCACGGCTGGCGGGGTCGGTGATGCGCACCACCATCCGCCGCTGATCCGCCTGGGCCTGCAAGCCTGTGTATAGGATGCGCGGGTTGGCCTGGGCCAGGTTGCGGCGGGTGCCTTCGACCAGCGCCTCCACCCTGTCGCGCAGCAGGGCCGTCGTGTCCACTTCCAGCAGCAGGTAGGAGCCGCCGCGCAGGTCGAGGCCCAGATTGACCTGGCGCACGGGGAACCAGCCAGGGAAGGCGGCGCGTGGCAGCAGGTTGGGCAGGCTGGTCAGCACACCCATGAGGCAGACGAGCAGGATGCCGGCGGTTTTCCAGCGGGAGAAGAACATCATTTGGAGGCGCACACCATCGACAGCAGCCATTATCCGGACCGGGCCCCGCCCACCTCCCGGCGCTGGGGGCGGCATGGACACCGGGTGGGTTGACGGGAACCCGAGGGTGCCCGAAGCGGGCGGAAGATGCGTCGAGGGATTTTGGGATGCAAGCCTTGCGGATAGGTGTGGCGGGTGTTGGCCATTTTGGCCGGTTTCACGCACTGAAACTGGCCAAATTCGGCGTTCTGGCCGGGCTGGCCGATGCCTCGGCTGAGCGGGCGGCCGTGGTGGCGGCGGAGTGCGAATCCCAAGCCCTGCCGTTGGCGGCGCTGATCGAGGCTTCGGATGCGGTCGTGGTGGCCGCCCCCACGGCGCATCATTTTGCCCTGGCCGAGCAGGTGCTGCGGGCGGGGAGGCATGTTTTCATCGAAAAACCCATCGCCGCCACGCTGGCGGAGGCGGATGCGCTGGTGGCACTCGCCCAGGCGCCGGGGCTGGTGCTGCAGGTGGGCCATATCGAGCGCTATTCTGCCGCCATTCAAACCCTGCGGCGCGAGATGGGCGGCTTCGCACCCCGCGCGCTGGAGGCGACGCGGGTGGCGCCGTTTCGGCCGCGCAGCCTTGATGTCTCGGTGGTGCTGGATTTGATGATCCACGATATCGACCTCGTGCTGTCGCTGGTGGATGCGCCGCTGGTGGATGTGCGGGCGGTGGGGGCCCGGCTGGCCAGCGGATTGCCGGATTATGTCGTGGCGCAGCTGCGCTTTGAAAATGGCGCCCAGGCGCAGATCACCGCGAGCCGGGTGGCGGTGGCCATGGAGCGCCGGCTGCGGCTTTTGGGCGATGGCGGGGAGATTCGGGTCGATTTTCTGGCCCGGGAGTTGCGGGCATTGCGGCCGCTCTCCCCCGCCCGGGATGCGGCGGCGGATGAGAATATGCCCGGCTGGGGCCGTGATGAGGCGACCTGGACCGAGCATGACAGCCTGGAGGCGGAGCTTCGCGCCTTTATCGCCTCCATCCAGCACGCCGCCCCGGTGGAGGCCAATGCGGCCATTGCCCGCGCGGCGCTGGCCACGGCGCTGCGCATCGAGGCCGCGCTGGGCTGAGCCCGGGGGCATGGGGCGGCCCCATGGGGTGGTCATCTCTGGCCAGGGCCGCGGCTTCGTCGCATGCTGGGCCGAACACTGGAGGACAACACCCATGCTTCGTCGCCACACCATGCTGGCCGTGCCCGGTTTACTGGCGCTGCCCGCCCTCGCCGCCACCCCTGAGCGGGAGACGCTGATTCAGGGTTTTTCCCCGGCGCGGCTGGCGCGCATCGCGCCCGCCATGGCGCGCGAGATTGAGCGGCAGAGCTTTGCCGGCGCCATCACCTGCATCTCCCGCCATGGGCGGCTGGTCCATATGGCCGCGCATGGCACGCTGGATGCGGAGCGGCGGCGGCCGATGGGCCATGATGCGATTTTCATGCTGGCCAGCATGACCAAGCCGCTGATTGCCGCCCTGGCGATGACGCTGGTGGAGGAGGGGCTGATTTCGCTGCGCGACCCCATCGGCCAGCACTTGCCCGAGCTGCGCGGGTTGAAGGTGGAGCAGCGCGAGCCCGGCCGGCCGGTGCAGGATGTGGCGCCGATCAGCCAGCCCACGGTGCAGGATTTGCTGCGCCACACCGCGGGCTTCTTTTATTCCGGCCCGGCGGCGCCGAGCCCCAGGCTTTCGCAAATGTATGAGGCGGCGGATATCGAGCAGAAGCGCGGGCCGCTCACCACCGATGAGTTCCTGCGGCGTTTGGCCACCATTCCGCTTGGGCATCAGCCTGGCACCACCTTCCATTATTCCATCTGCATCGATGTGCTGGGCGTGCTGTGCCAGCGGGTGAGCGGCATCCGGCTCGACCGGCTGCTGAAGCAGCGGATTCTCGACCCGCTGGGGATGGTGGATACGGGCTGGTTCGTCAGCCCCGAGCGCATGCCGCGCCTGGCGATGGGCCTGCCCAGCGACCCGCAGGTGGCGACGATGTGGACGAATTATCGCATCGAGCAGGACCCGGGCGATGCCACTTATTTCAAGGGTGGCGCGGGCCTTGCCGGCACCACCGGGGATTGGCTGAAATTCGCCGAGATGATGTTGCAGGGCGGGCTGGGCAATGGCCAACGCATTCTCTCGCCGGCCACGGTGCGCTTCATGCTGAGCGACCATACGCTGGGTATGGAGGGCACCACCTTTGCCAGCACCGGGCCGGGCTATGGCATGGGCCTGGGCTTTGCCGTGCGCCGGCAGGAGGGCATGTCATTCACCGCCGGTTCGGTGGGCGATGCGATGTGGGCCGGGGCCTGGGGCACCAGCTTCACCATTGACCATGAGCTGGGCGTGGTGGGGCTGATGATGTCCAATGCGCCATCCACCCGGGTGCATAGCCGGATGCTGTTCAAGAATTTGCTCTACGGCGCGCTCGTGGCCTGATGGCTGTTGTCAGGGCAGGGGCGGCACGCCACCTTGGGGCGATGCAGCGACGATCCATACTCGCCTCCCCCCTTGCCCTGGCGGTGCCGGCTTTGGCCCAGTCTGGGGCGCAAACCGCGCCGCGGCGGTTGCACGCCTTGTCGCTGCTGGGCGAGCCCGCCTTGCCGGTGGGTTTTTCGCATTTCCCCTGGGTCAACCCCGCCGCCCCCAAGGGTGGTGAGGTGGCGCTGACGGCGCTGGGCAGTTTTGACAGCTTCAACCCCTTCATCCTGCGCGGCAGCGCAGCGGTGGGCATCGGCAATATTTATGACAGCCTGCTGCAGGACAGCAGCGATGAGGTCAGCACCGAATACGGCCATTTAGCGCAATGGATCGAATTGCCGGCCGATGGGTTGGGGGTGACCTTTGAGCTCAACCCGGCGGCGCGTTGGCATGATGGCCGGGCGATCACCGCGGCCGATGTGGTTTGGACCTTCGAGACGCTGCGCAGCCAGGGGCGGCCATTTTACCGCGCCTATTGGGCCGATGTGGCGAGTGTGGTGGCTGAGGGTGAGCGCCGCGTGGTGTTTCGCTTCTCCACCAATGAGAATCGCGAGCTGGCGCTGATCCTGGGCCAGATGCAGGTGCTGCCCAAGCATTTTTGGGAGGGGCGCGATTTCTCCCGCCCGAGCCAGGATATCCCGCTGGGCTCGGGCCCTTATCGGCTGGAGCGTTTTGAAAGCGGGCGGGGCCTGACCTATGCTCGGGTGCCGAATTACTGGGCGGTGGATCTCAACACCCGGCGCGGACAGAATAATTTCGATACCATCCGCTATGAGTATTTCCGTGACAGCACGGTGGCCTTTGAGGCCTTCAAGGCCGGGCAGATTGATTTCCGCACCGAGAATGTCGCGCGGGATTGGGCCACGGGCTATGATTTTCCCGCGGTGCGGCGTGGGTTGGTGGTCCGCGACACCATTCGCCACGAAATCCCCACCGGCATGCAGGCTTTCGCGATGAATGCCCGAAGGGCATTGTTTCAGGATAGCCGGGTGCGCGAGGCACTCATCCATGTCTTTGATTTCGAGTGGATGAACGCCAATCTGTTCTATGGAAGCTATGCGCGGACCACGAGTTTCTTCTCCAATTCCGAATTGGCCAGCAGCGGGCTGCCCACCGGGCGCGAATTGGAGATCCTGCAAGCCTTTCGTGGGCAATTGCCAGAGGCGCTGTTCACCCAGGAATTCCGCCTGCCGGTGACCGATGGCAGCGGCAATAACCGCGAGGGTCTGCGCCGAGCGCTGGAATTGCTGCGCGCCGCCGGTTGGACGGTGAATCGCGAACGGCGCCTGGTGAATGCCCAGGGCGCGCCCTTCCGCTTTGAGATTTTGTTGAGTTCGCCCAGCTTTGAGCGCGTGGCGCTGCCCTTTGTGCAATGGCTGCAGCGCCTGGGCATCGAGGCCACGGTGCGCACGGTGGACCCGGCGCAATATCAGGTGCGGATGGACAATTTCGACTTCGACATGACGGTGGATGTGATGGGCCAGAGCCTCTCCCCCGGCAATGAGCAGCGTGATTATTTCTCCTGCGCCAAGGTCAATGAGAATGGCAGCCAGAACATCCCTGGTATTTGCCACCCGGTGATTGACCAATTGGTCGAACAGATCGTCATGGCGCCCAATCGCGAGGAGTTGGTGGTCCGCACCCGGGCGATGGACCGGGTGTTGCTGTGGCAGCATTTTGTCATTCCCAATTGGCACACCCGCAGCTTCCAACTGGCCTTTTGGGACAAGTTTGGCCGGCCGGAGCGCAACCCGCGCTATGGGCTGGGCTTTCCCACCACCTGGTGGGTGGACCCCGCGCGGCAGAGGGCTTTGGCCGAAGCGCGCCGCAGCCTGTGAGCGGCTATCTTCTTCGCCGCCTGCTGCTGGTGATCCCAACACTGTTCGGCATCATCGCCATCAACTTCGCCGTGGTGCAGTTTGCACCAGGCGGGCCGGTGGAGCAGGCGCTGGCGGAGTTGCGCGGTGAGGGCCAGACACTGGGGCGCATCACCGGCGAGGGCCAAGGTGAGACCCGCGCGCCGCGCAGCCAGGGCAGCGCCGAGGGGGGCAGCAGCTATCGCGGCGCCCGTGGGCTGGACCCGGCGGTGGTGCGCGAGATTGAGCGCGCCTTTGGCTTTGACAAGCCGGCGCATGTGCGGTTTTGGGAGATGCTGCGCGGCTATGTGCAATTCGATCTCGGCCGGTCGCTGTTCCGTGACCAGCCGGTTTGGGATTTGGTGTTGCAGAAAATGCCGATCTCGATCTCGCTCGGGCTTTGGTCAACGCTGATCATCTATCTGATTTCGATACCGCTGGGCATCATGAAGGCGGTGCGCGATGGCAGCCGGTTTGATGTCTGGTCTTCGGCGGCGGTGCTGGTGGGTTATGCCATTCCGGGCTTTCTCTTCGCCGTGATGCTGGTGGTGCTGTTTGCCGGGGGCACGTTTTTGCAATGGTTCCCGCTGCGCGGCTTGGTCAGCGCGGGCAGCGAAAACTGGGGTTTTTGGGACCGCGTGCTGGATTATGCCTGGCATATGGTGCTGCCCACCATCACCCTGGTGATCGGTGGTTTTGCCGGGCTGACCATGCTGACCAAAAACGCCTTCCTCGATGAGATCGGCAAGCAATATGTGCTCACCGCCCGCGCCAAGGGGGCGGGGGAGATGCGGGTGCTTTATGGCCATGTGTTTCGCAATGCCATGCTGCTGATCATTGCGGGGTTTCCGGCGGCCTTTATTGGCATTCTCTTCACCGGGGCGCTGCTGGTGGAGATTATCTTCTCGCTCGATGGGTTGGGGCTGCTGGGGTTTGAGGCGGCGATCCGGCGGGATTATCCGCTGATGTTTGGCACGCTGTATTTCTTCACCCTGCTGGGGCTGGTGATGCAGATCGTCTCTGACTTCACCTATACGCTGGTGGATCCGCGGATTGATTTTGAGGCGAGGCGGAATTGATGCCGGTGCCGCGCAACCGTAAGGGCTCAGCATGATCCTCTGGCCGCAACCCGATGGCTCGGTGCTGGCCACGCCGCAGCCGGCGCATGCCATCATTGCCGGCCAGTTGATGCGCCGGCTGGCGGAGCGGCCCGAGCCTTTCGAGCCCGCGGTGACGGCGGCCATCGAGCATGATTGCCCCTGGCAGGCCTGGGAAATGGCGCCGGAATTCGACAAGGCGACCGGCCTGCCGCGGGCGTTCAACGCGCTCTCCGGTGAGGAGCATGTGCCGATGTGGGAGCAGGGCGTGGCCATGGCGCTCGCCAATTTCGGCCAGCTTGTGGGGCTGCTGGTGATGCGCCATGGCAGCCATATTTATCGCCTGGGCATTTTGGGCGGGCGGGTAGCACCCTCACCCGTCTCCCTCGCCGCCATGCAGGGCTATATGGCGCGGGAGCAGGAGAGGGGGGCGGCCATCATGGCCCGGCTGGGCATGGTCGAGGCTGAGGTGGCGCCGCTGTCGCAAAAGCTGGGCATGGTGGATAGCATCGCGCTGGCGCTGTGCTGGGGGCAGGCGCGGTTTTCGGTGGCTGCGAGCACGCTGACCCGCATTGCGCCCTTTGCCGCGCGGATTGATCCTTGGCCGTTTGATGCGCCATCCCTGGAGGTTGCGACCGAGGCGCTGCATATCCCAGCACCCTTCGCGGATGCTGAGGCGATGCGCGCGGCCTGGCCGGAGCTGCCGCGCCGGATGCTGCGCTTCACGCTGTGCGGGCCATGACGCTGAGCCCTGTCACCCGCCGGCGATTGGCGAATTTCCAGGCCAACCGGCGCGGCTGGTGGTCCTTTTGGCTGTTCACGGCGCTGTTTCTGGTGACGCTTTTCGCCGAATTTATCGCCAATGACCGGCCGCTGCTGGTGCATGTGGATGGCCGCTGGCTGGTGCCGGTGCTGGTGGATTATGCCGAGAGCGATGTGGTGCCCGATGGGCTGCCCACCGATGCCGATTGGCATGACCCTGAGATGGAGCGCGCCATTGCCGAACGCGGCTGGGCGATTTGGCCGCCCATTCGCTATGCCCATTCCACCGTGGTGCGCAATCTCGGCCGGCCCGCCCCGGCGCCGCCATCGGCCAGGAACTGGCTGGGCACGGATGACCAGGCGCGCGATGTGGCGGCGCGGGTGATGTATGGCTTTCGCATTTCGGTGCTGTTTGGCTTCACGCTGACCATCATAGCCAGCCTCATCGGCATCGCCGCCGGCGCGGTGCAGGGGTTTTATGGCGGGCTGACGGATTTGTTGTTTCAGCGCTTCATCGAAATCTGGTCGGGCATGCCGCAGCTATTTTTGTTGATTATTCTGGCCAGCATCATCCAGCCCAGCTTTTGGACCTTGCTGGGGTTTTTGCTGTTGTTTTCCTGGATGGGGCTGACCGGGGTGGTGCGGGCGGAGTTTTTGCGCGGGCGGAACCTGGATTATGTGCGCGCGGCGAGGGCGCTGGGGGTGGGGGATGCGAGCCTGATGTTCCGCCATATTCTGCCCAATGCGATGGTGGCCACGCTGACCTTTCTGCCCTTCACCCTCTCAGGTTCGGTGACCGTGCTGGCCTCGCTTGATTTTCTGGGGTTTGGCCTGCCGCCGGGCTCGCCCTCGCTGGGGGAATTGCTCAGCCAGGGCAAGAATAATCTCCAAGCACCTTGGCTGGCCTTCACCGGCTTCGTGGTATTGGGCGGCGTGCTGACATTGCTGATCTTCGTGGGCGAGGCGGTGCGGGACGCCTTTGACCCGCGCAAATTGCCGGGAGGTGCGGCATGAGCCTGCTCTCGGTCGAGAACCTCGCCGTGGCCTTTCGCGGCAAGAGGGTGGTGCAGGGCGTCTCTTTCCATGTCGATCCCGGCGAGGTTGTGGCGCTGGTGGGCGAATCGGGCAGCGGGAAGTCGGTCACCGCACTCTCCTGCCTGCGGCTGCTGGCGAGTGGCGGCAGCAATCCTGAGGGGCGGATTACCCTGGATGGGACGGATGTGCTGAGCGCCGATGCCGCGGCGCTGCAAAAGCTGCGCGGTGGCGTGGCGGGCATGGTGTTTCAGGAGCCGATGACCTCGCTCAACCCGCTGCACAGCATTGGCCGCCAGGTGGGGGAGGCGATCACCCTGCATCGAAGCCTCTCGGGCCCGGCGCTGCAGGCCGAGGTTGTGGCGGCCTTGGCCCGTGCCGGCCTGCCGCAGATGAAGGACCGGCTGGGTGCCTTTCCGCATGAACTCTCGGGCGGGCAGCGCCAGCGGGTGATGATTGCCGCCGCCTTGGCCAATAACCCCGCTTTGCTGATTGCCGATGAGCCGACAACGGCGCTCGACGTCACCATTCAGGCGCAGATTTTGGCCCTGCTGGCCGAACTCAAATCCAGCCTGAACATGGCGCTGCTGCTCATCACCCATGATCTGGCGATTGTGAAGCGCCATGCCGACCGGGTGGTGGTGATGAAGGATGGGGCGGTGGTGGAGCAGGGGCCGGTGGGCCGCATCTTCGCCGCGCCGGAGCACCCTTATACCCGGATGCTCATCGCCACCGAGCCCTCCGGCCGGCCGGCCCCGGTGCCTCAGGGCGCTGCCACGGTGCTGGAGGCGCGCGACCTTCGGGTGCATTTCCCCATCCGCCGCGGGTTGTTGCGGCGCGAGGTGTCTCGGGTGCGCGCGGTGGATGGGGTGGGGCTGGGCCTGCGTGCGGGTGAGACGCTGGGAATTGGGGGGGAGAGGGGCTCGGGCAAGACCACGCGGGGCAGGGCGCTGCTGCGCCTGGTGCCGAGCGAGGGGGTGATTCTGCTGGATGGGCGACCCATCCAGGGGCTTTCGCGCGGGCAATTGCGGCCGTTGCGCGCGGCGATGCAGATCGTCTTTCAGGACCCTTATGGCAGTCTTTCGCCGCGCATGTCGGCTGGTGACATTGTGGGGGAGGGGCTGGCGGTGCATGAGCCCGGCCTCTCCGCCGCCGCGCGCGAGGCGCGGGTGGCCGAGGCGTTGGTTGAGGTGGGGCTCTCGGCGGCGATGATGCCGCGCTACCCGCATGAATTCTCCGGCGGCCAGCGCCAGCGCATCGCCATTGCCCGCGCGCTGGTGCTCAAGCCGCGGCTGCTGGTGCTCGATGAGCCGACCTCGGCGCTGGATGTCTCGGTGCAGGCCCAGGTGGTGGAGCTTTTGCGCGGGCTGCAGGCGCGCCATGGCCTAGCCTATCTCTTCGTCAGCCATGATCTGCGGGTGGTGCGCGCCATGGCGCATCGCATCGCGGTGATGAAGGATGGTGTGATTGTCGAGGAAGGTGAGGCAGAGGCACTGACACGCCATCCCGAACAGCCCTATACCAAAACCCTGATGCGAGCGGCCTTTCTCCATGAATCCTGACGTTGAGAGCCCTGAACTGGGCGAATTGCGCGCGCTGCTCAATGCCGAGCGGGTGCGGCTGGGCGTGCATATCCGCAAGATGAACAGCCCGGGCAGCCCGGTCTATGATTACTGGGAGAATGTGGTGCCGGCGGCGCTCATCCTGTTCAGCAGCTTTGGCGCCACGGCCTTCATCCATTTCTATGTCGGCGCGGTGGTGCTGGGCCTGGGCTGCTGGTGGTGGTTGGCCAAGGTGCAGCCCAAGGTGAAGGATGGCGTGTTCCACCGCACGGCGGAGCTGGTGCTGAACAATGAGATGCAGTTTCAGCTGCTCTGGTCACGCGGCATTCTCACCCTTTACGCCAAATTGCCCGATGGCGCCGAACGGGTTGCGACCCGCCGGGATGATTGGCGCGAATTCGTCCGCAGCCTGCGCAGTGAGGTAACACCCTGATGGCCATTCTTCTTTCCACCAAAGCCGCAATCATGGCGGAATGGCGCGACGCCATGCTGGCGGTTGATCCCTCGCTCGATATTCGCCTTTTCCCCGATGCGGGCGAGCCCGCGGAGATTGAGGTGGCGGTGTGCTGGAGCAGCCATGATATGGCGGAGCTGCGGCGCTACCCCAATCTCAAGCTCCTGGTCTCGATGGGGGCGGGGGTGGATCATTTGCTGCGCGCCCCCGGGCCGCCACCCGGCGTGCCGGTGGCGCGGCTGAAGGATGACCGGCTGACCACCGCCATGGGCGAATGGGTGCTGCTGAATGTGCTGCGCTTCCATCGCCAGGACGCCGAATATCGCGCCCAGCAAGCCCAGCGCCTCTGGCGCGAATTGCCCGCACCCGACACCGCGCAGCGGCGGGTGGGTATTCTGGGCCTGGGGCAATTGGGCACCCATGCGGCTGGGCTGCTGCGCGTGGTGGGCTTTCCGGTGCTGGGCTGGACCCGTCAGCCGCGGCAAATAGAGGGCGTGACCTGCTTTGCCGGGGCCGAGGGGCTGCGCGCGATGCTGGGGCAGACCGATATCCTGGTCTGCCTGCTGCCGCTCACCCCACAGACCCGGGGCATTATCAATCGCGAGACGCTGGCGCTGCTGCCGCCGGGCAGTTTTGTGATCAATTCCGGCCGCGGTGGCCATATGGTGGCCGATGACCTGCTGGCGGCGCTCGATAGCGGGCATATTGCCGGTGCGGCGCTGGATGTGTTTGAGCCTGAGCCGCTGCCGGCGGAACATCGCTTCTGGGGGCATGAGAAGGTGCTGGTCTGGCCGCATGCCTCCTCCATCACGATTCCGCGCAGCGCCGCACCGCAGGTGGTGGAGAATATCCACCGGTTGCGCCAGGGGCGGGCGCTGATCAATTTGGTGGATTTTTCGGCCGGTTATTGAAGCCGGGAGGCGGGACCAGGACTCTCGGGGGCAGATGAGATCGAGCGGCAAAGCCCTTCCGCTCTTTTCCTCGCCACCCGCGTTTTTCAGTCGCCTGCTACCGCGCCGCCTGCGCGCGCATGGCGGTGAGCAGCGCTGCCACCTGGCCACCGCCGCGCTGGATGACGGAGGCATATTCGCTGCGCTGGGTGAGGCGCAGCGAGGTGCCCTCGGCGATGAGATCGACAATCTTGGGTTGGCCGCCGCTTTCCGCCACCCGCCAATCCAGATTGAAGGGGTTGGAGTTGGGGCGAGTGACGACTGTGCTGACCAGCGCATCATCCTCGGTGCGCGATTGGGTGCGGCCGAGTGCGAAGCGCACGCCCTGGTATTCGCCAAAGCGGCCGGCGAGGTTGCGGATCAGGCTGGCCTCGAAGAGGCGCAGATAATCCTGCTGCTCGGCCGGGGTTGCGATGCGCCAGAAGCGGCCGAGCACGAAGCGGCCCACCGTCTCAATATCCACGCTGCGGCGTAGGATGGAGGCTACGCGCTCCTGCCGTGCGGCGGGGCTCAGCCCCGGATTATTGATCGCAGCCACCAGCTCATCACCTGCGGCCTGGATGAAGCCTGCGGCGCGCGCAGTGTCCATCTGGGCCTGCGAAGGCGACGTGCAAAGCAGCCCCAGGCTGAGCACGGCGAAATCGCGGCGGTTCAGTAGCAACATCAACCCTCCTCAACGGGAAGGCGGTTGATGGCCCACGGCGTCGCGATTGGCAATGGCGGCGGCGCGGGCCTGGCGGCGGGCATTGCGCATGGCGGCATAGGGGTCGAGCGATGTCCGGTTTATATCATCGATGAAATCGAAGTAATAATCGCGGGTATCCAGCATCGAAGCGCCACCGCGCACACCAGCAAGCAGGTCCACAGCCAGGCCCTGGCCGAACCAGGTGAGTGGTTGGGCGGCGGTGTCCACACCCAGGCCCGCCAGGTCACGCAGGTTGCTCGGGCCTAGAATCGGCAGGAACAGAAAGGGCCCCTCTGCCACGCCAAAGGTGGCCAATGTCTGGCCGAAATCCTCATAATGCACGGGCACGCCGAAACGGCTTTCCGCCACGTCGAATATGCCACCCAAGCCCAGCGTGGTGTTGATGACGAAGCGGCCCAGCGTGTCGCCCGCCCGCACGGGTTCGCCCTGCAACATGTCATTGAGCAGCACCACGGGGGTGCGCAGGTTGTTCAGAACGCTGCTGACGCTATGGCGCACGGGTGCGGGCAGCCAGCGATAAGCGCCGTTCAGAGGCCTAAGGATGGCGCCGTCGATCGCCTGATGAACATCGAACATCGCGCGGTTGAAGGGTTCTGCGGGGTCATTGGTGGCGCGGTACTCTGCCAGGGCCTCGGGGTCCGAGGCTGGGGGCGGCGTGGCGCAGCCGGCCAGCAGCCCGACCAGTGCTGCGATTGCGCACAAATAGATCGCGGGCAGAGGGCGCTGCATGAGGCTCGGTTCAGCTTTCGGGTTCGAGGCGGCGTTCGCGCATGACGAACGCGGATGTTCTAGCGTAACGCATGGGCTTCGGGAACAGTTACCTGTATTGCGGCTTGCAACGGCGCAACCCTTGCGTGAACCTGTCCTGTGGGCCATTTGCGGGCCATGGATCAGGCAAGCCACGACACCATCCGCCACGGCACTTTGGAGCGCTGGCTCACCGGGCCGCGCATTCCCGCGCTTCCGGCGCCGCGCGATATGGCGCCGCCCAAGCTCAGCTT
The DNA here is from genome assembly GCA_945901085.1 of Rhodovarius crocodyli. Classification (GTDB taxonomy): domain Bacteria; phylum Pseudomonadota; class Alphaproteobacteria; order Acetobacterales; family Acetobacteraceae; genus Rhodovarius; species Rhodovarius crocodyli_A. Next base: position 86,616 of record CAMDJV010000007.1, read on the forward strand.
CGAGTTTTTCCCGCCGAAAAGCGCCACCATGGAGGCCAATCTGTGGGAATGCATCCGCCGGTTGGAGCCACTCGCGCCGCGTTTTGTCAGCGTGACCTATGGCGCGGGCGGCACCACCCGCAGCCGCACCCATGCCACCGTATCGCGCATCGTGGCCGAAACGAGCCTCACGCCCGCCGCCCATCTCACCACGGTGGGCGCCACGCGTGAGGAAGTGCATGAGGTGGCCCGCGAATACTGGGCGGCTGGGGTGCGCCACATCGTGGCCCTGCGTGGCGACCCGCCGGTGGGGGCAGCGCAATATGAACCGCATCCGGGCGGCTATGCCCAGGCGGAGGATTTGGTCCGCGGCCTGCGCGGCGTGGCCGATTTCGATATCACGGTGGGCGCCTATCCCGAGACCCACCCGACAGCGCTCTCGCCCGAGGCGGATCTCGATTTTCTCAAGCGCAAGATCGATGCCGGCGCCACCCGCGCCATCACCCAGTATTTCTTTGATACCGACATCTATCTGCGTTTCATCGAGCGCTGCCACAAGGCGGGCATCACTGTGCCCATCGTGCCGGGCATCCTGCCGGTGACCAATTTTGCCCAGGTGGTGAAATTTTCGGCCATGTGCGGCGCATCGGTGCCGGACTGGATGGGCCATCTTTTTGAAGGCATTGATGATGATGCCGAGACGCGCAAGATGGTGGCGGCCATGGTCGCGGCCGAGCAGGTGCGCCTGCTGCAGGCCAATGGGGTGGATGAGTTCCATATCTATACGCTGAACCGCTCAGACCTGGCTTATGCCGTGGCGCATCTTTTGGGGGCGCGGCCGAGGCCGGCGGTCTAGGCTGGCGACCCCGCGTTTTTCATGAATTTTGCGCGCGCTTACGGCCACCGTTTCTGGCCATGGCGGGCGCGGCGGCGGTGGCGAACTGGACAAGTGTGTCCGCTCGCGCCAAACCCTGCCTCCCCACTGCGAAATTTCCGGAGTCCCGCCCATGTCCAGCCCTGATCGCACCACCTATGACCGGATCGCCGCGATCATCGCAGAGACGGCCAATGTGGCGCCGGAGAAGATCAACCCCAAAGCGCATGTGATTAATGATCTGGGCATCGATAGCCTTGATTTCCTTGATATCGTCTTCGCCATCGACAAGGAATTCGGCATCAAGGTGCCGGTTGAGGCATGGACTGAGGCGGTGAATGCTGGCAAGGCGCCGGCAGAGCAGTACTTCATCCTGGGCCCGCTGGCCGAGCGGATTGACGAACTCGTCCAGGCCAAGACCGCTTGAAACTCGAATATTTCTCCATGCTGGACCGCATCGTGGCGCGCGATGCGGAGAGCCTTGTGGCCGAGGCCACCCTGCCCGATGAAAGCCCGATCTTTGAGGGGCATTTCCCCGGCTTTCCGCTGCTGCCCGGTGTGCTGATGATTGAGTGCATGGCCCAGGCCGGTGGCTGGCTGATGCTGGCAAGACAGGAATTTGCCCGGATGCCGTTGCTGGCGAAGGTGGGCCAGGCGAAGCTGCGCGGGATGCTGCTTCCGGGCGCGCTGCTGAGCGTCTCTGCCAAGCTGGTGCATGATGGCTCGGGCTATGCGGTGATGAGCGGGCGTATCGATAGCGGCGGCCAGATGGCGGCTGAGGCTGAATACACCTTACGCATCCTGCCCTTTCCCAATGACAGCCTGGCGGCGATGGTGCGCGGCCGCGGCACGGAGTTGGGGCTTTTGGCATGAAGCGGGTTTGCATCACCGGGGTGGGTTTGATCTCCTCGCTGGGCGTGGGGCGGCAGGCGCATCTGCCGCTGGGCCCGGCGCGGCGCGATGAGGATAATTTTGCGCCTTTCCCCATTCATCCCTTACCGGCGCTGGGGATGGAGAGTGTCATACCCCGCCGCGAATACCGGCAAATGGAGAATTTTCAGCGCCTGGGCACCTATGCTGCGGGGCTGGCCATTGCCGATGCCGATGCGGCCGCGCTGGTGGCTGGCATGGATCTCGTGGTGGCCGCCGGCGGTGGGGAGCGCGATTGGGGGCTGGATGAGGCGATTCAGGCCGAGTTGCTCGCCATTCCGGCCCAGGGTCGGGAGGCCTGGCTGCATCAGAAGCTGGCCGATGGGCTGCGGCCCACGCTGTTCCTGGCGCAATTGCCCAATCTGCTCGCTGGTTCGATTTCCATTGTCCATCATGTCGCCGGCTCCTCGCGCACGCTGATGGGCGAGGAGGGGGCCGGGGCGGAGGCGCTGCGCGTGGCCGCCGCCCGCATCGCCGCTGGCACATCCGAGATGGTGCTGGTGGGCGGCGGGGTGATTGCCGAGCGCTGGGATGTGATGCTGGCCTTTGGTGCGGCGCTGCATCATGGGCCCTGGTGCCCGACGGCTGAGCGCGATGGCTTGGTCATGGGCAGCCAGGCCGGTTTCATGGTGCTGGAGAGCGAGGATCATGCCCGGGCGCGGCAGGCCCGCATTCTGGCCGTGCTGCGCGATGTGCGGGTTGATGCGGGGGCAGAGGAGGGCCGTGCCGCGTGTTTTGCCGCCCTGGCGCCGGCATCGGGCGGTCTTTCGGTTGCGCCGATGCGCGCGATGATGGTGCCGGGGGCGGAAATGCTGGCCGATGCGATCGGCTCGGGCTTTGAGGCCTCCTTCCCCGTGGGCGTGGCGCTGGCCGCGCTGCGGGTGGAGGCGGGTGCGCCCCCAATTGCGGTGCATGGCTTTGGCCATGGCTATGGCGAATTTTCGGCCCTGGTGGAGCCCTGCCCATGAAGGATCATCGCGGCCGCCCGCGCGTGGTGGTGACCGGCATGGGGCTGGTGACGGCGCTTGGGCGCGATTTGCCCTCGACATGGGCCGGGCTGATGGAGGGGCGTTCGGGCATTCGCCCCATCACCCGCTTCAACACCACTGGCATGCGCAGCCGCATTGGTGGCTGTGTGGATTTTCCGGGCGATGTGCCGGGCCGGCCGCTGACGGTGGCGCAGCGCCTGATCGCATTGGGTGAATTGGCGCTGGATGAGGCCCTGGCCATGGCCGGCCTGCCCAAGCCCTTCCCTGGGCCGCTCAGCCTGGGCCTGCCGCCCACCGAGCTGGAATGGCCGGCGCGGGCGGATATCATGCTTCGTGCGCAGGGCACCACGAATAGGGACCTTGCCATTGCCTCGACCGGCATGCCGGAGGTGCATCGGGTGCAGCAGGTGGTGGAGCCGGTGCGGCATTTCGCGGCGCGCTATGGCACGCGCGGCTTTCCGCAGGCTGTGACCACGGCCTGCGCCTCGGGCGCCTCGGCCATTCAGATGGCGGTGGAGGCGATCCGCCGGGGTGAGACGGATTGCGTGCTGTCCGGCGGCTGCGAGGCCTCGATGACGCCCGAGACGATGATCCGCTTCTCGCTGCTGCAGGCGCTCTCCGCCCGCAATGATCCGCCGGAGACGGCGTCTCGCCCGTTCAGCCTGACGCGGGATGGTTTTATTATGGGCGATGGCGCGGCGGGGCTGGTGCTGGAAAGCATGGAGCATGCCACCGCGCGCGGCGCGACTATTCTGGGCGAAATTTTAGGCGTGGGCGAGCGGGCGGATACATTTCACCGCACCCGCTCCAGCCCCGATGGCCTGGCGATTTCCGGCGCGGTGGAAAATGCGTTGCGCGATGCCGGCCTCGATGCCGATGCCATTGGCTATATCAACGCGCATGGCACCTCCACGCCGGAGAATGACAAGATGGAGGCCATGGCGATGCATCTCGTCTTCGGCGAGATCTGCCCGCCCATCTCGTCCACTAAATCCATGCTGGGCCACACCCTCTCGGCCGCGGGGGCGATTGAGGCGGTGATCTGCCTGCTGGCGCTGCGCCACCAGATGCTGCCGCCCACCATCAACCAGACCGATACCGACATGGCGCTGGGCGTGGATGTGGTACCGAATATGGCCCGCCCGCATGGTTTTTCGGCGGCCTTGTCGAATAGTTTTGGTTTCGGCGGGCAGAATGTCTGCGTGGTGCTGGGCCGGGGCTGAGCGGGGCTTACCCCTTCGCCGCACCGCCGCGAATGCCGCTGACATGCTCGCGCATCAGCAATTCGGCCCGCCAGGGGTCGCCGGTGCTGATCGCTTCCAGAATGCGGCGATGGTCATCCACACGCCTGCGGATATCGATGGGCGTGAAGGCGACGATGCGGCGCAGTGAGGGGCCGGGGCGGTTGAGCACCAGGCGCAGCGTATCGGCGAGTTGCCGATTGCCGGCGGCGGCCAGGATGGTCTCATGGAAGGCGACATTGGCGGCGCGGTAGCGTTGCAATTCATCCGCGCCGCAGCGGTTGGTTTCCACCACCGCCTCGCCCTCGGCCAGGGCGGCCTCGGCGGCGCGGCGGGCGTCGGGCGAGAGGCCGTGACGGGCGGCGAAGCGGCAGGCCAGGCCCTCGAGTGCGGCGCGGATTTCGAAGGCTTCGTCGATCAATTCGGCGGAGAAGTCCCGCACGGTGAAGCCGCGATTGGGGGCGTAATCGAGCAGGCCCTCGGCCGCCAGGGCATGCAGCGCGGTGCGCAATGGGGTGCGGGAGACGCCGAGTTCGGCGGCGAGGCGGGCCTCATTGATCTTCTCGCCATCGGCCAGCGCGCCATCGAGCATTCTCTCGCGCAGCGTATCGGCCACGCGCAACGCGCGGGGGAGCAGGGGCGGGATATTGGGGGCGGGGCCGTCCATCGCTATTGAATACAATCTTGCCTGCGTCGCAACCAGATTTCTGCCTATGATGGCGGCATTGCCGGCCGAAGCGGGCCTGATTGTGTACAATGTGCGTTGACCGCATGGCCATCCGCTTTCACAATGTTGGGGTGATCGAGAGGGTTCAGCGTGAGCGGTTTCGGGGTTGATATGCCATTGGCTGCGGTGGTCGCCATTGACCTCCATCGCGGGCATCTCGACCCGGCGGTGGCCACCATGCCCGCAGCGCCCGAGGTGGCGGCGCGGCTGGTTGCGGCCAATCTTCGCTTTCTTGATGCGGCGCGGGCGGCGGGTATTCCGGTGATCCATTGCGTCACCCGCTATCGCGACGCCGATGAGATTGCCCTCAACCCCTTCTGGCGCACCCGCGCCGAGGACCCGCAGGCCACCCGCAAGAATGTGCTGCGGCACAATCTGGAGGGCATGCCGGGCTTGGAGATCATGCCCGGCCTGCGCCATGCCGATGATTCGGTGGTGGACACCAAGAAGCGCTATGATTGCTTCGTGGCGACGGATCTGGACCTGCGCCTGCGCGCGTTGGGGGCCAATACGCTGCTGATCACCGGCATCAATACCAATAGCTGCGTGCTGGCCACCGCTTGCGCGGCCAATGTGCGCGACTATGCCGTGGTGGTGGTGGAGGATTGCGTGGACACCATGGATGGCCCCGCGCATCACGATGCCGCCTTGATGCTGCTCAAAACCGCTTTTGCTCATGTTATGACCGGGGAGGAGGCGCTGAAGCGCCTCGCAAGCTGATGACCGAACCGACCCTTCCGGGAAGCCGCAACCCCTATTCCGCCATTGTGGACCGCGCACCCTTGCCGCCGCTGCCCGGCGGCGCCCGCATGGCGTTTTGGAGCATTGTGAACCTGGAGGTGTGGGATATTTCCCGCCCCATGGCGCGGCAGGTGATCCCCGCCCCCACCGGCCAGGTGCTGCTGCCCGATGTGCCCAATTGGTCCTGGCATGAATACGGCATGCGGGTGGGGGTATGGCGCTTTTTCAAGTTGTATGAGCGGCTGGGCATTCGCCCCACGCTGTCGATCAACGCCCGGGTTTGCGATGATTATGAGCGGGTTGCCGCCCATGCCCGCGATCTGGGCTGGGAGCCCATGGGCCATGCCTGGGAGCAGATGCCGATCCATAAGGTGGATGACCAGCGGGGGATGATTTTCCGCTCGATGGACCGGTTGGAGAGTTTTTGGGGCAAGCGGCCGATTGGCTGGCTGGGGCCGGGCCTGACGCAAACCTATGACACGCCGGAAAACCTGGCCGAGGCGGGCGTCAAATACATCGGCGACTTCGTCTATGATGACGACCCCACGGTGATCACCACCGCCCAAGGACCTTTGGTGACGCTGCCCTATACGGTGGAGTTGAACGACATCCCGATGATGATCGTGCAGCACCATGAGAGCGCCTATTGGAAGACCCGGGTGATGGACCAGTTCAAGCGGCTCTATGAGGAGAGCGCGGAGCGGCCGAAGATCATCTCGATTGCCATTCACCCCTATATTTCCGGCCAGCCGCATCGCATTCGCTACCTGGAGGAAATTTACGCCGAGGTCGCGGAATATGCCGGCGTGGTGCATATGAACGGCGCAGAATTGTATGATTGGTACAATGCGGCGGCGAAGGTGCATCCATGAACCAGGTGCCGCCCGGTGGGATGCTGCCTGGGGAGCGGATTGCCTTTGATCCCATCGCGGGGCGGCGGCGGCTGGAATTGCCGGATGGCAAGCGCGTGGCGGTGTGGATCATCGTCAATATCGAGGAATGGAACCCGCTGGAGACCATGCCGCGCACGGTGCTGACGCCGCCGGCGGGCGGGGCGCCGATGCCCGATATCCCCAATTGGGCTTGGCATGAATACGGCAATCGGGTGGGCTTTTGGCGTATCCTTGATGTCTTCGACGACTATGGGCTGGAGGGGAATCTGGCGGTGAATGGCTGCGCGATTGCGGCTTATCCGCAGATTGCCGAGGCGGCGCATACGCGCGGCTGGGAATTCATCGGCCATGGTTTTTCGCAGAAGAACATGCAGAAGGTGGCCGATGAGGTGGAGGATATCCGTCTCACCACCGAGGCCATCGAAAGTTTTACCGGCAAGCGCCCGCGCGGCTGGCTGGGCCCGGGCCTGACCGAGACCTGGGAGACACCGGAGCGGCTGGTGGCGGCCGGCTATGATTACGTGGCGGATTGGGTGCTGGATGATCAGCCGGTGGTGCTGAAGACGCGTAATGGCCCGCTGGCCAATGTGCCCTATACCCAGGAATGCAATGATGTGGCGATGATGCTGATCCAGCATCACAAGGCATCGGAGTATCGTGACCGGGCGATCGACCAGTTCGAGCAGATCCGCTCCGATGCGCGGCATGGCGCGCGGGTGATGGCCATGGTGCTGCACCCTTACATCATGGGCGCGCCGCATCGGCTGCGGTATTTCCGTGAGGCGGTGGCGCATATTGCCGGATGCCCCGATGCGGTCTTCATGACCGGCAGCGCCATCCTCGATTGGGCGAAGGCGCAGCAGGGCTGATGCTGGGTTTCCAGTTGCTCAATGGGCTGACTTTCGCGGCACTGCTCTTTGTGGTGGCCTCGGGGTTTACCCTCGTCTTTGGCCTGTTGCGCATCGTCAATCTGGCGCATGGCGCGCTGTATCTGCTGGGCGGCTATGTCGCTTATGAGGTGGGCGGGCGCAGCGGCAGTTTCGCGGCGGGTGTTGTGGCCGCGATGGTGGCGGTGGCACTGGCCGGGCTGGCGCTGGACCGGGGCCTGCTGCGCTTCGTCAAGGGGCAGGATTTGCGCCAGGTGTTGCTCACCGTCGGCGTGGGGCTGGTGCTCAATGATCTGTTTCTGGTGATCTGGGGCGGCGATGCCTTCACCGTGCCAACGCCTGAGGCCTTGCAGGGGGCTGCGGTGGTGATGGGGGTGTTCTACCCGAAATACCGGCTTTTCGTGCTGCTGGCGGGTGTGGCGATTTTCGTTCTGCTCTGGCTGGTGATGAACCGCACCCGCTATGGCGCGCTCATTCGCGCCGGGGTGGATGATGCGGAAATGCTCTCGGCCACGGGGGTGGATCAGGGGCGGTTGTTTGTCATCACCTTCATGCTGGGCTCGGCGCTGGCGGGGCTGGGTGGCGCCATGGGCGGGGCGTTTCTCTCGCTTTATCCCGGTGCGGATGCGGAGATCTTGGTCTTCTCGCTGGCGGTGGTGATCATTGGCGGGCGAGGCAGCCTGGAGGGCGCGGCGATTGGCGCGCTGTTGATTGGGCTGTTGAACACTTTTGGCCAAGTGTGGTTTCCCGAATTATCCTATTTCGTGGTGTTTGGGCCCATGGCGCTGCTGCTGGCATTTCGGCCCTATGGGCTGTTCGGGCGGGCGGCATGAGGGCGGTGTTCATCCTGGCCGGGTTGGTGGCTTTGGCCAGCATGCCGCTGCTGCTGCCGAGTTATCAGCTTGGTATCGCTTCGGAGATTTTGATCTTTTCGGTGCTCGCCATGTCGGTGAATCTGCTGGCGGGCTATGCCGGGCGCACGCCGCTCTGCCATGGGGCGATCTTTGGCACCTCGACCTATGTGGTGATTATCGCGGCCGCCGCGGGGGTGCCGGTCTGGGCTGCCTGCCTGCTGGGAGTGGCGGCGGCGGGCGGGCTTTCGGTGGTGTTTGGCATTATCGCGGTGCGCACCTCGGGGGTGTATTTTCTGCTGCTGACGCTGGCACTCGGCCTGATCATCTGGGGCATCTGCCTGCGCTGGACGGGCGTGACCGGCGGCGAGAATGGGTTGCGTGGCGATTTGCGGCAGGGCTGGCTGGCTGACTCGCAGCGGCTCTATTGGCTTATCCTGGTGGTGGGGGCGGTGCTGACTTTCGCCATGTGGCGCCTTGTCCGCTCGCCCTTCGGGCTCACTTTGCGGGCGATCAAGGACAGCCCTTCGCGCATGGCGGCCCTTGGGCATGACGTGCCGGCGCATCTCTTTGCCGCCTTCGTGGCGTCGGGGCTTTTTGCCGGTGCGGCCGGGGCGCTGTATGCGCTGTTCAATGATTTCGTCAGCCCCACCACGGTCGCCCTGCCGCAATCGGTGGAGGGGCTGCTGATGGCCATTGTCGGCGGGGTGGGCAACATTCTGGGCGGGCTGGTTGGCGCCTTTGTGCTGATCGCGCTTGAACAATTCGTCAGCGCTTATACTGAGCGCTGGCTTTCGGTGCTGGGCCTCACCGCCATCGCCATCATGCTCTTCGCACCACAAGGTTTGCTCGGGCTTTTGCAAAGGAAATCGCAATGAAACGCAGGATTGTTCTGGCCACCCTCGCAGCCCCCGCCATGCTGCGCGCGCAAGGCACGTCGGGGCCTATCAAGATCGGCCTGATGGCGCCGCTGACCGGTGTCGCAGCCTCGGGCGGGCGCGAGATCGTCGAAGGCTTCCAGATGTATTTCGAGACCATCAATGGCCGCATTGGCGGGCGGGCGGTTGAGGTGACGGTGGAGGATGATGCCTCCAACCCCGACACCGCCCTGCAAAAGGCCCGGCGCCTGGTGGAGCAGGGCAATGTGCATTTCCTCTTCGGCAATCTGCTGGCCAATACCGGCCTTGCGGTGGCCAATTACGTGCGCGGCACGGGCACGCCCTATTTCATTCCGGTGATCGCCGCCGATGATCTGACGCAGCGAAGCCGCCTGCCCAATGTGGTGCGCGTGGCCGGCTATTCCGCCAGCCAGTTCAGCCGGCCGCTGGCCGATTGGGCCTATAAGCAGGGTTTTCGGCGAATCGCCACGATCAGCCAGGACTACACCTTCGGCCATGAGCAATGCGGTGGCTTTGCGCAGAAATTCACCTCGCTCGGCGGGCGGGTGTTGCAGCAATTCTGGCATCCGCTGAACACCTCGGACTTCTCGCCCTATATGGGGCAATTGGCCAATGCGGGGGTGGACGCCATCTTCGCCATGGAGACGGGGGCCGATGCCACCCGCCTCATCCAGGCCTATGCCAGCTTTGGCCTGAAGGGCCGCATCCCGCTGATGGGCGCGATGAATGCCTCCGATCAATCGGTCATCCGTACCATGGGGGCCGAGGCCGAGGGCATCGTCTCGGCGGCGCATTTTGCCGAAGGTTCGACCAATGCCATCACCCAGGCCTTTGTGGCCGATTATGACCGGCGCTTCCAAAAGCTGCCCTCGCTTTATGGTTTCTCGCATTTCTCGGGCGCGATGTGGGTGGCCGAGGCGCTGAAGACCATCGGCGCCGATGCCGAGAATCGCGAGCGCCTGCTCGCTGCCGTGCGCGCCACCACGCTGACAGGCAGCCCGCTGGGTGCGCCGGTTTCGCTCGATGCCTATGGCAACCCGGTCTATGACGCCTTTATTCGCCGCGTGGTGCGCCGCCCCGATGGCAAGCTGTGGAATGCGCCGATCGAGACCTATCCGCGCGTCGATCAGTTTTGGGGTTTTGAGCCGGAAGCCTATATGCGCCAGCCGGCCTATTCGCGGGCCTTCCAGGGGCCGCGGTGAAGGCGCTCGAACTCAGCAATGTCGTGGTGCGCTTCGGCGCGCTGCGGGCGGTGGATGGGGCGAGCCTCTCCCTTGAGCAGGGCGAGCGCCGCGCCGTGATAGGCCCGAATGGCGCGGGTAAAACCACGCTGTTCAACGCCATCACCGGGGTGATTCGCCCGGCCGAGGGCCGGGTGGTGATACAGGGTTGGGATGGCACCCGCGCCAGCCCGCAGGCGCGCGCCCGCCGTGGCGTGGGCCGCACCTTTCAGATCACCAATTTGTTTCCCGAATTGACCATCGCCGAGAATATGCGGGTGGCGCTGCGTGGCCTCACCGCCGCGAAATGGAATTTTTGGGCCAGCGATGAGGCGGGCGCGGGCAGGGGGGCCATTGCCGAGGCCCTGGCCGCCGCACGGCTTGAAGGCCAGGATGAGGTTCAGGTGAAACATCTCTCCTATGGCGCGCAGCGCCAATTGGAACTGGCCATGGCGCTGGTGCAAAAGCCGCGCCTGCTGCTGCTCGATGAGCCGGCCGCCGGCCTCTCGCCGGTGGAGCGTGGCGCTGTGGCCGATATCGTCCGCGCCCTGCCGCGCGATATCGCCATGGTGCTGATCGAACATGACATGGACCTAGCACTCGGCCTGGTGGACAGCGTGACCGTGATGCATGAGGGGCGCGTGCTGCTGGAGGCTGCCCCCGACCAGATTCGCGGCAATGCCCAGGTGCAGGAAGTCTATCTGGGGCGGGCGGCCTGATGCTCAGCGTTCGTGGCCTGCATGCCGGTTATGGTGAGGCGCAGGTGCTGCATGGCGTCTCGCTGGAGATCACCCGTGGTGCGGTGCATGCGCTGCTGGGGCGCAATGGCATGGGCAAATCCACCCTGGTGCGCGCCATGATGGGGCTTTCCACGCCGCGCATCACGGCGGGTGATGTCATGCTGGGCGAGACCCGGCTTAATGGCATGGCGCCGCATCGCATTGCCCGCGCGGGGGTGGCGCTGGTGCCGCAGGGGCGCAGGCTTTTCGCCTCGCTGACGGTAGGCGAGCATCTCACCATCCTCAAGCCGGCCTCGGCAAGGCATGGCTGGACGGTGGCGCGGGTTTTTGAGGCCTTTCCCCGCCTGGCGCAGCGCAAGAGCCATCGCGGCAACCAGCTTTCCGGTGGCGAGCGGCAGATGCTGGCGGTGGGCCGGGCGCTTATGGCCGATCCGAGTTTTATCCTGATGGATGAACCCTCCGAGGGGCTGGCGCCGGTCATGGTGCAGGCATTGGAGGGCGTCGTCGCGCTGCTGCGCGATGAGGGCCTGGGCGTGCTGCTGGTGGAACAAAATCTTTATTCGGCGCTGGCCGTGGCGGATCGTGTCTCGGTGCTGGAGGGCGGGCAGATCGTCCATTCCGCGCCGATTGCCGAGAGCCCGGCGGAGACCCTTACCCGTTTTCTGGGAGTTCACTGAGCATGGCGATCGACGCCCATACCCATACGCTTTGCCCGGGCGTGAACCCGCTGGTGGCCGGCCGGCCCGAATTGGCCGCCATTCCCTATCAGCGCGACCTTTCGGCGGAGAGCCGGGTGGTGGATCACGACCAGTTTCCTGATCTGCTGAAGGCCTTTCTGCAGGCCGAGCGCCGGCTGGCGGATATGGCGAAGATGCGCATCACCCACCAGGTGGTGGCACCCGCCCCGGGCCAGCAGCATTACTGGGCCGAGCCGGCTTTGCTGGACCAGTTGAGCCGGTTGCAGAATGAGCATGTGGCGGCGATGTGCGCGGCCAATCCCCAGGCCTTTTCGGGCCTTGGCACATTGCCGATGACGGCGCCTGATCTGGCCATTGCCACGGCAACCCATGGGGTGGAAAGCCTCGGCCTGAAGGGTTTTCAGATCGATACCCGCGCCGGCGCTATGGAGCTGTCCGACCCGGCGCTGGACCCGCTCTGGGCGCGGCTGGAAAAGCTGGATACGGCGGTGATGCTGCATCCGTTGGGTTTTTCCGATGGCATGCGCCTCTCGCCCTTCTTCATGGTCAATACCGTGGGCAACCCGATGGAGGAGGTGATCGCCGCCAATCATCTCATCCTGGGGGGCGTGCTGGACCGCCACCCTGGGCTGCGGATCAAGATCGTGCATGGCGGCGGCTTCTACCCCTTCCTGATCGGCCGGCTGGACCATGCCTGGAAGCGGAGGCCGGAGGTGCGCAAACTGACGGCCGAGCCGCCTTCGGCCTATCTCACGCGCATGTGGTACGACACGGTGGTGTTTGACCCGGCCATTCTGCGCATGCTGGTGTCGCTGGTGGGTGCCGAGCGGGTGATGCTGGGCAGCGATTATCCCTTCGATATGGGTGATATGGACCCCTTGGGCATGCTGGAATCCTGCGGATTTTCGGCTGAGGACACGGCGCAGATTGCTTCCCGCACGGCGAGGGATTTCTTCCGCCTGAGTTGACCCAAACCCCTCCGCCGGCCCAGGCTATCGGCGGAGGAGCCCAAAAAATGCCGGACACCATGCTGCCCACCGCCGCGGAATTCGAGACCTACCTCGATTCTATCCGCCGGCTTGTGCGCGAAAAACTCATACCCGCCGAACCAAGGCTGGATGGCCAGGAGACCCTGCCGGAGGATCTGACGCAATTGCTGCGCGATGCCGGGTTGTTCGGCATTTCCATCCCCACCGCCTATGGCGGCCTCGGCCTGACGATGGAGCAGCAGGTGCGGGTGATGTTCGAGGTGACGCGCGCTTCCAGCGTGTTTCGCGCCCGCTTCTCCACCACCATTGGCTTGGGCAGCCAGCCCATCCTCTATAACGGCACCGAGGCGCAGCGGCTGGAATGGCTGCCGCGCATGGCGAGCGGCGAGGTGACGGCCAGCTTCGCCCTCACCGAGCCCGAGGCTGGCAGCGATGCCGGGGGGCTGCGTACCACGGCGCGGCGGGAGGGCGATGATTTCGTCATCAATGGCACCAAGCGCTACATCACCAATGCTAGGCAGGCCGATGTCTTCATCGTGATGGCGCGCACGGTGGAGGGCACGAGGGATGCCTCGGGCATTTCCGCCTTCATCGTGCCCGCCGGCACGCCTGGCCTTTCCTGCGGCGCGGCGGACAAGAAAATGGGCCAGGATGGTTCCGCCACCTCGGAGGTGTATTTTGATGAGGTGCGCGTGCCGGCATCGGCGCTGATCGGCGGGCGCGAGGGCGGCGGCTTCAAGACCGCGATGCGCGGCATCAACCATGCCCGGCTGCATGTGGCGGTGACCTGCGTCGGCCAGGCGCAGCGGCTGCTGGAGGAGGCGCTATCCTACACCATGAACCGCCGGCAATTCGGCCAGGCCCTGGCGGAATTTCAGCTGGTGCAGGCGCAATTGGCCGATAGCCGCTCGGAGCTTCTGGCCGGGCGCAGCATGATACTGGAGACAGCCCGCGCCTTTGATGCGGCGGGTGAGGCGCAGGGGCCGATTGTGGCCGATATCGCCTGTTGCAAGCTGTTCTGCTCGGAAATGGCCGGCCGGGTGGCGGACCGGGCGCTGCAGCTGCATGGCGGCATGGGTTATATGCATGGCACGGTGGTGGAGCAATTGTTCCGCGATGTCCGGCTGTTCCGGATTTTCGAGGGGGCATCGGATGTGCAGCGGTTGCTGATTGGCAAGACCATGGTGGCCGAGGCGAAGCGGGCATGAGGCGCCGGATCCTTCTCGCTGGCCTCGCCATGCCGGCGCTGGCGCAATCCAGCACCATTCGCATCATCAGCCCTTATACGGCGGGCGGTGCCTCGGATATTCTCGGCCGCTTCGCTGGCCAGGCGATTGGCGAGGCGCTGGGGGTGACGGTGGTGGTGGAGAACCGCACCGGCGCCGGCGGCAATCTGGGGGCCGAGGCGGTGGCGCGCGCCGCGCCGGATGGCACCACCTTCCTCGTTATGGCCGCAGCGCAGGCGGCCAATGCCACGCTGTATCGCAGCCTGCCTTTCAATGTGCTGCGGGATTTCGCGCCGGTGGCGGTGATTGGCGTGGTGCCTAATCTGCTCTCGGTGCATCCGGCGGTGCCGGCGCATGATGTGGCCGGGTTCATTGCCTTCGCCCGGGCGCAGAGCGCTGGCATCACCTATTCTTCCGCCGGGGTGGGCACCATTCCGCATTTGGCGATGGAGTTGTTTCGCCATCGGGCTGGCTTCCAGGCCACCCATGTGCCCTTCCGTGGCACAGCACCGGCGGTGACCGAGGTGGTGGCCGGGCGCATTCAGGCGATGATGGAGAACCTGCCGCCCCAGGCGCCGCAAATTCGGGCCGGGGCGCTGCGTGGCTTGGGGGTTTCCACCGCCGCGCGGGTGGCGGATTTCCCCGACATTCCCGCCATTGCCGAGACCCTGCCGGGGTTTGAGGCGATGGCCTGGCAATCGCTGGTGGCGCCGGCTGGCACGCCGCCGGCCATTCTGCGGCGGGTGGGTGAGGTGGTGCTGGCCGCCACCGCCGCGCGGGCTGGGCAACTGCGTGGTATGGGTTTCATCCCTGGCACCATCGGCCCTGATGCCTTCCCCGCCTTCTTGCAGGCCGAGGTGGCGAAATGGGCCGAGGCCGTGCGTATTTCTGGAGCAACCGCCGAATGAAGACCCGTGTCACCGAAATGCTCGGCATCCGCTACCCCATCGTGCAGGGGGGGCTGGCACGAGTGGCCTATGCCGAGCTGGCCGCTGCCGTTTCCAATGCCGGGGGCTTGGGGCAGATCAACACCGCCTCGCTGCTCGACCCTGAGGCGCTGCGGGCGGAAATTCGCCGCTGCCAGGCGCTCACCTCGCTGCCTTTTGGGGTGAACTTCCCGATCAACCGCCATGACCTCAACCCGCTGCTGGATGTGGCGCTGGAGGAGGGTGTGCGCGTGATCGCGCTGACCGCGGGCAATCCGGCACCCTATCTGCGCCGCTGTGAAGGCCATGCCGTGCATACCCTGGTGCTGACCGCCGGCCCGGAATTGGCCAAGAAGGCCGAGGCTGCGGGTGCTCATATGGTGGCCACTGTGGGCTTTGAGGGCGGCGGCCATATCGGGCGTTCGGATGAGACCACCATGGTCATGGTGCCGCGCGTCGTGGATGCGGTGAAAATCCCGGTGCTGGCGAGCGGCGGCATTGCCGATGGGCGGGGCCTGCTGGCGGCCCTGGCGCTGGGGGCCGAGGGGGTGGAGATGGGCACCCGCTTCGTCGCCACCATCGAGGCGCGGGCGCATGAGAATTACAAGCAGGCGCTGGCCGCAGCCGCGCCCGATGGCACCATGCTGATCAAGCGTTCCATGGGCATGCCCGGGCGCACGCTGCGCTCGCCCTTTGCCGAGCATATCGTGGCGCGCGAGGCGGCGGGGGCGGAGAAGGCCGAGTTGCTGGAATTGGTGGCCGGCCGGGTGAATGCGCTGGGCACGGATGAGGGGCGGCTGGAGGAAAGTTTTGTCTGGGCCGGGCAATGCGTGGGCCTGATCCATGACGTGCCGCCGGCGGGGGAGGTGATCCGCCGGATGGTGGCCGAGGCTGAGGCGGGAATCGCGCGGTTGCGCGGCATTGGTTAGGGGTATTGCTGAGCCGATGTGAGGGCGCAGCAATGCAGTGGGGTGCTAAAACCCAATTACAGACCAGAAAAATGATTAAATTGAGTAATTTAACGAAGGTGCAGGAAACTGAGTTTCCTGCTGGGGTGCTCGAGGGGCAAAGCCCCTCGATCTTTTCCCCCCTCGCCATTCGTCTTTCCCCAGCGATTACCCGCGCAGCGTCGCCCCCGTGGCCTTGGTGATGGCTGCTACCACCTTGGCCACCACCGCCTCGATTTCGGCATCGGTGAGGGTTCGTTCGCGCGGCTGTAAGGTGATCTGGATGGCGAGGCTGACCTTGCCCTCGGGCAGGCGCTCGCCGGCATAGCGGTCGAATAGCACGACATCGCTCACCAGCGCCCGCTCGGCGCCACGCGCGGCGCGCAGCAGGTTATCGGCCGGCACATCGGCATCGACCAGCAAGGCCAGGTCACGCCGCAGCGGCTGGAAGGCGGGCAGGTCGGGCGGGGATTTCTTGCGGCGCTTGGGCTCGGGCACGGCGTCGAGAAACACCTCTGCCGCCACGGCAGCGCCGGGCAAGCCCAGCGTGTCGCGCAGCTGCGGGTGGATTTCGCCAAAATGCGCCAGCACCGTCTTGGGCCCCTGGCGGAAGGTGCCGCTGCGGCCGGGGTGGTAATGGCCGGGGGCATCGGTGGTGATGGTGACGCCGGCCATGGGCACGCCGAGTGCCTCCAGCACCGCCTGGGCATCGGCCTTGGCGTCCAGCGCCTCCACCGGGCGGGCGGGGGCGGCCCAATTGGCCGGGGTGCTGCCGGCGCGCAACGTGCAGGCCATGGCGAGTTGCCCCTCGGGCGCGGTGGAGCGGTAGCCGCCGCCCACCTCGCTCAAGGCCACATCGGCAAAGCCGCGCGCGGCATTGGCGGCGGCGGCGAATGCGAGGCTGGCCACCGGGGTTGGGCGCATCTGGTTGAGATCGGAGGCGATGGGGTTTTCCAGCCGCAGTGCCGCTGCGCCACCGCCGAATTGCTCCGCCGTGGCCTGGGCCACAAAACCATAGGTGACATTATCCTGGCAGCCGCGGGCGGCCAGGATGCGCCGCGCGGTGATGGCGCGGCGTTGCTTCGCATCCACCGCCGGGGGCGGTACGGCAAAGGGCACGGGCAGCGATACGGCGGGCACCGCATCGAGCCCGCCCAGGCGGAGGACTTCCTCCACCAGATCGGCCTCGGCCTCGGTGGCCTCGCAGCCCTCGCGCGCGGCGGCTGCCCGCGTGGGGTCCAGCCCTGGGTCCATGTCGAGCGTGATGGGGGCGGCGATGTCGTTGCGCCAGGAGGGGACGGCCACGGTGACCGAGGCTGTGTCGCGCTGCAGCGTGGCGAAGCCCAGGGCTTCCAGCCGCGCCACCGCGTCATCCGTTGCCACTGCCATGCCGCCCAGGCCCATCAGGCGCTCGAAGCGCAGCGTGGCGTGGCGGCGCCAGTTTGGTTCCTGGCCGGCCTCGGAGATTTCGCTGGCCTCGCCGCCGCAGAGTTCCATGATGGTGGCGGTGGCCATATCCAGCGCGCGTGGCGGCAGGGCCTGGTCCAGGCCGCGCTCGAAGCGTTGCCGGGCATCGGTGAAGACAGCATGGCGGCGGCCGGAGAGGGCGATGCGCACCGGGTCGAACAGGGCGCTTTCGATGAAGCACTCGGTGGTGTTCTCGTCGCAGCCGGAATGCTCGCCGCCGATGATGCCGCCCAGCGCCTCGGCGCCGGCCTCGTCGGCGATCACGCCATCCTCTTCGGTCAGCGTGTAGGTCTTGTTGTTCAGCGCGGCCAGGGTTTCGCCTGGGCGGGCCATGCGCATGGAGAGCGTGCGGCCCTTCACCTTGGCGACGTCAAAGACGTGCAAGGGGCGGCCCAGCCCATAGGTGAAGAGGTTGGTGACATCGACCAGCGCATTGATCGGCCGCAGGCCGACCGCCACCAGCCAATCCTGCAGCCATTGGGGCGAGGGGCCGTTTTTCACGCCCCGCACGGCGCGGCCGACGACCCAGGTGCAGGCACGCGGGTCCTCGATCCGCCAGGTCAGCGGCGAGGGGTAGCGGGCGGTGATGCTGGGGTTGGGGAGGGGCTTCAGCCGGCCGAGGCCTGCCGCCGCCAGATCGCGGGCGATGCCATGGACGGAGAGCGCGTCGCCGCGGTTCGGTGTGACCTTGATTTCGATGATGGTGTCGAGCTTGGCGTATTCGGCATAGGGGCGGCCGATGGGGGCGTCTTCGGGCAGATCGATAATGCCGGAATGGTCATCGCCCAGGCCCATTTCGCGGGCGGAGAGCATCATGGCCTCGGATTTCTCGCCGCGGATTTCGCCCACTTTGAGGGTGATGCCGGTGCCGGGGATGAAGGCGCCGGGGAGGGCGGCCACGCCGATGAGGCCGGTGCGCGCATTGGGCGCGCCGCACACCACGGCGTATTCCCTGCCATCGCCGATATCAACGCGCAGCGCGCGCAGGCGGTCAGCATTGGGGTGCTGGCGGGCCTCGATGACGCGGGCGATGACGAAGCTGGCCAGGGGGGCGGCGCGGTCTTCCACGCCTTCCACCTCGATGCCGATGCGGGTGAGGGTCTCGCAGAGCGTTGCCGTATCGGCATCGAAATCGAGATGGGCGCGCAGCCAGGAGAGCGGGAATTTCATGTCACACGCCCTCATGCAGGGAGGCGGGGGTTAGCGGGCTGGAGGCGTAATGGGCGAGCCAGCGGATATCGCCCTCATAAAAGGGGCGCAGATCGGCGATGCCATGTTTGAGCATGGTGATGCGCTCGATTCCCATGCCGAAGGCAAAACCCTGCCATTCGCGCGCATCAATGCCGCAATTGGCCAGCACGCGGGGATGGACCATGCCCGAGCCCAGGATTTCCAGCCAATCACCGCCGGCGCCGAGTTCGCCGGTCTTGCGGTTCCAGCCGATATCCACCTCCATCGAGGGTTCGGTGAAGGGGAAGTAGCTTGAGCGGAAGCGCACCGGCAGGGTGGAAATGCCGAAAAACGCCCGCAGGAAATCGGTGAGGCAGCCCTTGAGGTGGCCCAGCGTGATGCCGCGATCGATCACCAGGCCTTCGACCTGGTGGAACATCGGCGAATGCGTGGCGTCATGATCGGCGCGATAGGTGCGGCCGGGGGCGATGATGCGAATGGGCGGTTCCTGGCCGAGCATGGTGCGGACCTGCAGCGGCGAGGTTTGGGTGCGCAGCACCAGCGGGCGGCCATCGGCGCCGGTGCCGGGGAGATAGAAGGTGTCCTGATCCTGCCGTGCGGGGTGATGGTCGGGGATGTTGAGCGCGCCGAAATTATACCAGTCGCTCTCGATATCCGGGCCGGCCACGGCGGAGAAGCCCATGGCGCCGAAGATGGCGGTGAGTTCCTCGATGGTGCGGTTGATGGGGTGGATGGAGCCGGCCGGGATGGGCCGGGCGGGCAGGGACATATCCTGCTTCTCGGCCAGTAGCCGGGCGTTGAGATCCGCCGTGGCGAGAACGCCATGGGCCTGGTCGAGGCTGAGGTCGATCGAGGCGCGGGCCTCATTGAGGGCTGCGCCGCGCTGCTTGCGCTCCTCCGGCGGCAATGCGCCCAGGCCCTTCATGAGGGTGCTGAGGCGGCCCTGCTTGCCGAGGAAGGCGACACGCACGCCGTCCAATTCACGCAGATTGGCGGCCTGGCTCATGGCGGATTTCGCCTCGGCGACCAGGGCTTCAAGCTCATCACTCATCGGGGTGTTCCACGCAAAAGAAAAAGGCCGCCCCCCGTTACCGGAAGGCGGCCTGTTTGTCGTCCCTGTCGGGCTGTTTAGACGGCTGCCTTGGCTTTTTCGATCAAGGCGGCAAAGGTTTCCGGCTCGTCATAGGCGAGGGCGGCCATCACCTTGCGGTCCATCTCGATGCCGGCCTTCTTAATGGCGGCGATGAAGACGCTATAGGTCATGCCATGCTCGCGCACGGCGGCATTGATGCGCTGAATCCACAACCCGCGGAACTCGCGCTTCTTGTTGCGACGGTCGCGATAGGCGTATTGCAGCGCCTTTTCGACCCGCTCGAGCGCGGGGCGGAAGGTTGTGGAAGAGCGGCCGACATAGCCCTTGGCGAGCTTGAGGACCTTCTTGTGACGGGCATGGGCGGTAACGCCGCGTTTGACACGTGCCATTTTTCTGCGCCCCCCTTACCGGCTCAAACCATACGGAAGCCACTGCTTAACCGTCTTGGCATCCATTTCTGTCAGTGTCTGGCTACCACGGTTCTGCCGCTTGGCCTTCTGGCTGCGCGCCGAGAGGTTGTGGCGCTTCTTGCCGGGACCGGCCAGGACCTTGCCCGTGGCCGTGATCTTGAAGCGCTTTTTGGCGCTTGATGTCGTCTTCATCTTGGACATTCGGTACTCCCATTGCGCGGCCGGAACCGCACGCCTGTATCATGCCCCAACCTTGCCCACGGAATGTCCGTGGCCCCCCGAAACGCGACGGGGACCGCACCATGCGGCGGGGGCATGTCTCCTCGGCCGGGCTGTCCAGGGCACCGGCGCGGGAGCGCGGCTTATAGGCGGGACGCGGGATTGTCACAAGGGGTGGGTGATGGACGGCGCGGCGGGGCGCATGCCACACAGGGCAGTCTCGTGGAGAGGAACCCCGCATGATCGAGCTTTGGACCTGGAACACCCCCAATGGCCGGAAGATTTCCGCCGCCCTGGAGGAGATGGGCCTGCCTTATAAGGTGGTGCCGGTGAATATCAGCAAGGATGAGCAGTTCAACCCCGCCTTCCTCGCCTTCAGCCCGAACAACCGCATCCCTGCCATCATCGACCCCGATGGCCCGGGTGGTGCGCCCATCACTGTGTTCGAGAGTGGCGCCATTTTGCTGTATCTGGCCGAGAAGACGGGCCGGTTCATGCCGGCTGATCTGCGCGGGCGGGTGGAGGTGCTGGAATGGCTGATGTGGCAGATGGGCGGCTTTGGCCCCATGCCCGGCCAGGTGCACCACTTCCTGATGCAGCCTGAGGGGGCGGCCAGGGATTATGGCCTGGCGCGCTACGGCAAGGAGACCAGGCGGCTTTATGGCGTGCTGGAGAAGCGCCTGGCCGGGCGGGAATTCGTGGCCAGCGCGGGTGAGCCCAGCATCGCCGATTTCGCCATTCTGGGTTGGGCATGGCGGCATGAGCGGCATCAGGTGCCCTTTGATGACCTGCCCAATGTGGCGGCGTGGTATGCGCGGATGATGGCCCGGCCGGCGACGGCGAAGGGATTTGAAGTCGCCCTCTCATGACCGTTTGACGGAACGGGGGAGGGAGGCTAAACCCCTGCTTGCATATGCCGTGCAGACTTCACACTCCCAGCGACTATCTGGCAGCTACTACCTGAGGAGGGGTGGCCGAGTGGCCGAAGGCGGCAGTTTGCTAAACTGTTAATCGGGTTAAACCGGTTCGTGGGTTCGAATCCCATCCCCTCCTCCAGTCCAAGCCGCTTGCTTGATGTGCGCTCAATCCCTGCAGGCAATGCTGACGGGCGCGCGCACCTCCCAAGGCGGTTGCCAGCCCGGCTCCTCCTCGCTACATCAACCGCTTACGTACCCAGCTGGGGGGCGCTACGCCCCGGCCCGGCTTTCTCATTATTCGTGACGCACCGTTCGGGAACAGGTCAAATACATGCAACTCACGGGTATAGTTAAGGAGTTGCTAGACGCTCGGGTGCTGGTGACCGGTGGCGCCGGCTTCCTGGGGCAGCATGTGGTGGCCAGGCTGTGCCAAATCGGCGCGCGCGTCACCGTGATGGACACGGCGGAGCGCCCGGCCAGCCTGCCCGCCCACCTCGATCTGACCTATCACCAGAGCAGCATCCTCAATACGGAACTGGTCAGGACCCTGGTCGGCGAAGCTGATCTGGTGCTGCATCTGGCGGGCATCGCCGAGCCATTGCGCTATGGCAGCAATCCCCTCGAAACCATGGATGTCAATCTGCTGGGCTCAATCCAGGTGGCGCAGGCCTGCACCGCGGCGCGCGTGCCCATGCTGTTTTCCTCGACCTCTGAAATCTATGGCATCAACCCCAATTCGCCTTGGGCTGAGGATGCCGACAGGGTGCTCGGGCCGGTGCGCAACACCCGATGGTGCTATTCCAGTTCCAAGGCGGCGGTCGAACATTATCTGGATGCCTGTCGGCGTGAGCAGGGCCTCAACTATACCGTGGTGCGTTTGTTCAATGTCTATGGCCCCAACCTGCATGGCCGCGTGGTCGACCGTTTCATCAGGGCGGCGCTGTCGGGCGCGCCCCTGTCCATCTACGGCGATGGCCAGCAGACCCGCAGTTTCTGTCATGTGGATGACGTGGTGGACGCCCTGATCGGCCTGATCACCCGGATTGGCGAGGGGCCCTGCGTCTTCAATATCGGCAATGACGCCGAGGTCACCATTCAAGATTTTGCCGATCTGATCATTCGGCTGACAGATAGCCGCTCGCCGGTGGTGATGACGCCCAGCAGCCCCTATCTGGGCTATCAGGATGTGCCCCGGCGCCGGCCTGATATCGGCCTGATCCGCAGGACCATCGGCTGGGCGCCGACCGTTTCGCTCGAGGCTGGCTTGCTGCGTATGATCGAATCGATGCGGCCACCCACCGTGCGCGCGTCGCAGGAAAGCCTGGCTTGACCGCGCCTTGGAAGGTTCGCCTGGCCGGTCCGAGCTTCCCGGCACTCGACCTCGATGCCCTCTCACGCCTGCTCGAATCGGGCTGGTTGACCAATGGGCCACAGGTCCAGGCCTTCGAGACGGCCTTCGCCGCCTTGCAGGGGGTTGAGCACGCTGTCGCGCTCTCCTCCTGCACCGCGGCACTGCATCTGGCGCTGATCGCGCATGGGGTCGGGCCTGGTGACGAGGTGATCACCTCGCCGATGACCTTCGCCGCAACCTGCAATGTCATCCTGCAGGTGGGCGCGCGGCCGGTTCTGGTTGATATCGACCCCACGACCATGAATTTCGACACAGGCCTGGTGGCGGAGGCGATCACGCAGCGCACGAGGGCGGTGATCGCCGTGCATTTTGCTGGCCTGCCGGTTGATCTGGCGCCTTTGATGGCGCTCAAGGCCCAGTATGGATTTGCCCTGATCCATGATGCCGCCCATGCGACCGAGGCGCGCTATGACAACACCTCCATGGCGGCCATGGGCGATACCGCCTGCTTCAGCTTTTATGCGACCAAAAACCTGCCGATTGGCGAGGGTGGGATGCTCGCCACCAATGATAGGGCTGTGGCGGAAAAGGCCCGGGTGCTGCGCTCGCATGGCATGTCGAAGGACGCTTTTATCCGCCATGGCGATCAGCATGAGCGCTGGCAGCATTGGGACATGTTGCAGCCGGGTTTCAACTACAAGATGACCGAATTGGCGGCGATGCTGGGTTGCGGCCAGATTGCGCATCTCGCCGATGGTCTTGGCCGAAGGGCTGAACTGGTTGCCCGCTATGAGCAGCGCTTGGGCGGCGTCGAAGGGCTTTTACTGTCAGCCTCCGATGCGCGATCGGTCCATGCCCACCACCTGATGGTGGTTCGTATCATCCGCGACGATGTCGAGCGCGATGTGTTGCTACCGCAACTGCGTGCGCATGGCATCGAAGCCTCCATCCATTACCGCGCTATCGCCGATCTGACCTGGTACCGCGAGACATTCGGCTGGTCCGAGAAGGACTTCCCGCATGCTATTGCGGCTGGGCGGCAATGCATCACCTTGCCTTTGCACAGCCAGATGACGCTGGCCGATGTGGATCTGGTGGCGGATAGCCTGATCGCGCTGCTGGCACGCCCTGGCCATGACGCTGATGATCAATCGGGCGCTGCCGGTATCGGGCCGGGTTAGAAGGTGAGCGGCTCGCAGGCCTCCGATCTCGTGATCTTCGGCGCCAGCAATATCCTGTCCGATATTTTTGACTGCGCCCATGCTTTGGGTCTTCGTATCACCAAGGTGGTGCTGATGATGGAGGAGACGGTGGGGCCTCGGGACAAATCCCTCGCCGATCGGATCGCCGATTTCGGCCGGCTTGGGCATTCCCCCATCATCCAATCCATCGACGCATTCGAGCCCCAAGCATCGGAGCGCTATATTTTGGGGCCTACAACACCTTTGCGCGCGGCGATGGCCGATGAGCTTCATCGCCGGTTTGGGCTGGCCTTCACGGTGTTGGTCCACCCTTCCGCCTATGTCTCGCCACTCGCCGAGTTGGGGGGCGGGGTGTTTATCGGCGCCAATTCGGTCATCGCCCCTGGCGTCGCCCTGGGCGAGCATGTTTTCGTCAATCGCGGCGTCACCATCGGCCATGACACCCGTATCGGGCCATTTTCGCGCGTGCAGCCGGGCAGCAATCTGGGCGGATTGTCGCGCATAGGCCGCGGCGTCACCATCGGTATTGGGGCGACCCTGGTGGAGCGTCTGCAGATCGGCGACCACGCCTTTATCGGCGCTGGCGCCGTCGTCCTGCGTGATGTGGAGGCCAATCTGCTGGTCTTCGGCGCGCCGGCCAAGGTCAGGAAGCGGCTGGCAAACCCCGCCGGGCATTGAACAGGGCTATCGCCGAATGGCAGGCCCGCAGCAGCGATGGGCCGGAGCGGGAGATGTCGAGGCGTTCAGTAAAGCGGCCCCGCAGAGACGCGCCATCGCGCCGGCGTTGCTGAGGATCATCCAGATAGGCTTCCAGCCGCGCCCAGTATTCTGCCATGCCCGCCACCGCGAGGGGCCCGACCTTGTCGCCGCCATCGCCATCGGCGAGGCAGAGAACGGGCAGGCCCGCGGCCATCGCTTCGGCCACGCTGAAGCCGCCACCCGTGCGGGGGGGATTGATGTAGATGTCGCTGAGCGCCAGCAGGTCGCCAATATCTTCCCTCGGCCCCAGAACGCGCAGTTGATGCGATGGCACCGCCGCAAAGCCGGGTGGATTTTCGTCGGCAACGCCGACCGCCATGAGCGTCATCTCGGGGCGGCGGAGCATCAGCCCCGCCAATTGCCGGCTCCACGCCGCACTCATTTCGTCCTTGAGGCGGAAGCCCACCACGATCATGAGAATGGCCTCTTCGGCGATGCCCAGCTGCGCCCGGCTCACGCCTGATATCAGGGGTTTGGCGGCAATGCGGAAGGGGTGGAAATGCATCAGGCCGGGTGGCAGGGCGTCACCCCAGGCCTGCAGCTGGCGGCCGGCCAATGTCTCGTCGGCGCTCAGAATCACATCGGCGGGCACGATCGGCGGCGAGGAATGCAGGCTCATCGCCACCACCGGGCGATGGGCGAAAAGCGGCGCCATCCAGGGCGCGAAGAAACCGACGAAGAAGATCACGTCCGGGTCATAGGCCGCGATGTCGCTCGCCAGGCCGCGCCAACGCAATGGCAGCGAATAGCTGGCCTGGCTCAGCATGGCATCGACCCCCTCCGGCAGGCGTTTCGCCAAAGCCGGAATATCGGGTGGATTGATGACCACCGATTGGCCGTTGCCCATATAGGCCGCCATGCGCAGCATTTGCGGGTCCTGCGGGGCGAAGAGTTTTGCTTCGACGCCCGTCGCGCGCAGTTGATGGGCCAGGGAGAGGGTCAAGGCGGTGGGGGTGTGCCGCGCATCGCCGATCATCGGCGTCACCAGGGCGATACGCCTTGGCGCCTCGACCACGCGGTGGGTGAAGGCGGCGGCGAAGGCTGCTTCGACCGTGCTGGCCGCCAGGGCCATCAAGGCTGGGATGCGCGCTGCGGCCAATCGGCGAAGGAAATCCGAACGGCTTTGGGTTTCGACCAGGCCGCGGCCCCATTCATGCGTGGCGAAGGCCATCAGCCGCTCGGCATCCACCGGCCGTATCTCCAGCGCGATGCGTGCGGCGGCCTCTATATGGGTGAGGTCGGCTGCGATGGCGGAGAGGAAATTGGCGTGGAAGAAGCCGGCGATGCCCGAAAAACCGATGGCGGCCGCCAGTGGCTGCCATGGATCTTGGGGCATCTCGGCGGGTTCGAGCATGAGATACCGCGCCCGCAGCATCTCCCATTCCGCGCTGGAGGTGGGATTGCATATCGTCCGTTCCAGCGCGTCGTGGAAGAGCAGGGCATTGGGGCTTGGCTGCATTGGTTGGTTCTAAATATTATTTTTAGTCAAGAATTTAATAGGTTAGTTCATTGCGCTGTCGCGGGCAATTTGGCTGCGGCCTGCCGGTTCAGCCGCCATCGACCACCCGCCGCGGCGCAGGGCGCGCGTTGTGATCAAAGCGGACCCAGCCGGGCACCTGCGCCGCCAGATTCACCTCGCGCCATTTCGGATGGTGGGGCGGGCGCAGGAACTCCTCGAAGCGTGATTGCAGCGCCTCGACGAAGCGGGCGACCTTGCGATGCCGCTCACTGCCCGGCGTCCAGGCATAGACCGCCATCACCGCGCCCACCGCGATGGTCTGGACCCCTTCGGCCGGTATCAGGGCGGGGTAATCGGCCGTGGTCAGCATGGCCGGCAGATAGGTCTCCATCAGCGCCGATGTCGGCGTGATGGGCAGGAAGTGCAGGCCGCTATCAGCGCCAAGAGAGGCAAAGAGCCGCGCCGGCTTGCCGGCGACGAAGACCATCGCCGCGATCTCGCCATTGCGCAGCCGGGTCAGCGCCACGTCCTGCACATCATGCGCCGTGCGAAGCTCCAGCCCGAGCGCTTCGAACATCAATGACGCCGTCATCGCTGTGCCGCTGCCCACAAGATCGACATTGACCAACTGCCCGGCCAGATCCTGCATGGTGTTAATGCCCGGGCGGGCCAGGAGATGGATCTCCTCATCATAGAGTTTGGCGATGTACTGGATCAGGTTATCGGCACCCGGCACGAGCCGGTTGCGTCGGGCGAAGGCCAGCGCATCGGATTGTACGATGCCCACATCCACGCCGCGCAGCAGCACGATATCTTGGATGTTCTGCAGCGATCCGCGGCCGATCATGGCGACCACCCGCAGCGCATTGCCATTGTCCAGCACCGCGGCGAGGTCTGCCGCGATGCGGATATAGGTGCCGTCCACACCACCGGCGATGACGCCGACGGTCCCGGCATTGGCCTCGTTGATGCGCTGAGTGAATTGCAGTGATACGGGCGCTTGGGCGAAAGCGGGGGGGGGCCTGTGTGGCGAGGAGTGCAGCGCCGCTGAGAAGGCTTCGGCGGGCAAGGGCGGGGAATGGCGGGGTCATTATTCGGCCTCCAGCCTGGCGATGGGGGGAGCGGCTTCGGCAACGCCAAGGGCCAGGGCATGGCGATACCAGGTGAGGGCCGCGCTACGATCCGGTGGGAGGCCGATCACCCCGCGCGCCGCCAGCTTTTGCGGATCAAAGCTTTCAGCCATGGCCAGTGCGGCCGCACCACTACCGGCCGCAGCCGCGCGCTCGAGGAAGCGTCGCGCGCCGGAAATATCGCCCAGCGCCGCCAATGCCTCGCCGCGACGGCGCGCCGTCTCAGTCTCGGCCGGGCTCATCCTGGCCAGTGGCTGGGCGGCCGCCGGCAGGCTCGGCCGGGGTGGGGCGGATGCCACTGCCGGCAGTGGCGGCAGCGGCGGCACAACCAGCCGCTCCGGTGCCGATGGAGGTGCCATGACGGCCGGCAACGCTATCGGTGGCGGCGGGGCCATGGGCGGATTTGGCGCGTCAATGGGTGTGGGATCGGGAGCGGGCAGCAGCATTTCAATGCCCTCCATCGCGGTGGGCGGGGCGAGGGATGCGAGCGCCTCTGGCAGCGATGCTGCAATGGCTTCGGTCGGCGCGGGCAAGGGGGGCGGCGGCTGAAATGGTTCCCCCGCCTCTTGCGGCAGGCTTGATGGCACCGGCGGGGATGGGGGCATGATGACCTCCGCCGCCGTATCGCTCAGCAGGGGCGGGTATTCTGCCAGGGGCACGGGTTGTGTCGGCATCAAAATGGCCGCCACCGCCGCAGGTGGCGGTGACATCGTGGGCGCGATTGGCGCTTCGACCACGCGCGGCGACACAAAAAAATGATTGTCAAGGCAAGGGTGGTAGCGGTGGGTCCGATCCAGCCATTCCGATTGGGCCTTGCCTGCCCTGGCTGGGGCGATCTGGTATCAGCGACCAGCGTCACGGGTGGCTGGGTCGCGCCCACTGCCTTGGTTTCCGCGGGCGGGGAGGGCGTGAGCAAAGCCTCAAGCGCTTCCTCCCATCCACCATCGCTGTCGATCGATATCGGGTCCAGCCAGATGAAGGCCTCAGCGAGCAGCATGTCCAACATCGCCATATCGCCCGCGCGCATGCGCCGATGGATGAGCGGGAGATGGCCAGGAAAGCGGCTGCTGAAGCCGGTATCGGCCAA
>CAMDJV010000008.1 GCA_945901085.1 Rhodovarius crocodyli
AGCAGGGGGCGGCCATCGGTGCTGCGGGTGTCGTGGCCGCAATAGGTGATGATGCCTTGCGGGATGGTTTCGACCCAATGGAGCAGGCGTTCGGGGTAGCCATCGCCTTGCAGGCCGGCGGCGACCTGGCCGTAGAGGGCGCGGGTGACCGGGGGTTCGGCCTTGCGGGTGCCCGCATCGGGCGGGGGGGCTGTGTGCAGCATGGCGGGGTGGAAGGCGGCATGGACGAAGATGGCCGGGCCGCGGCGCAGCCAGGCGGGGGCGCGGGCGACTTCGTCGATCATGCGGTTGCGGAGCGCCTCGCCATCGGGGGCGGCGGATAATTGTTCGAGCGTGCGGTCGAGGCCTTCGGTGGGGCCGCGAAAGCGGGTGCCGGTCAGGGCGCGGCGCAGCTTGTGTTCGTGATTGCCGAGCAGGAAGAGGCCGGCGCCGGCATCGATCAGGCCGAAGATGCGGCGCAGCACGGCGGGGGAATCGGGGCCGCCATCGGTGAGGTCGCCGAGTTGGAGGAGGAAGAGTTTTTGCGCCTCGGCGCCGGCGGCGGCGGCTTCGAAGCCGCGGGCATCGCCATGCACATCGCCGACCACGCGCAGGCCGGCGAAGCCGCGGGCGTGCAGGGCCAGGGGGTCGAGATGGCGGGCGAGCATTCAGGCCGCCTGTTTGAGCGCGGCATAGGCGGCGAGGGCGCGGGCGCGGCCTTCGGCATGGGGGATGATGGGTGGGGGGTAGCCCTGCGGCGGGCGGGGGGCGGCCCAGGGTTGGTGGAGGAATTTGGCGGGCAGGGCCGCCACTTCGGGCACCCAGGCGCGGGTATAGGCGCCATCGGCGTCGAATTTCTCGCCCTGCAGCACGGGGTTGAAGATACGAAAATAGGGTGAGGCATCGGCGCCGCAGCCCGCCACCCATTGCCAGGAGGCGCTATTGGCCGCGAGGTCGCCATCGACCAGCGTGTCCCAGAACCAGGCCTCGCCATCCTGCCAGGGTTGCAGCAGGTGTTTGACCAGGAAACTCGCGGTGATCATCCGCACGCGGTTGTGCATCCAGCCGGTGGCCCAGAGTTGGCGCATGCCGGCATCGATGATGGGGTAGCCGGTCTCGCCGCGCTGCCAGGCGCGCAGGAAGCGGGGGTTAGGCTGCCAGGGGAAGTTTTCGAAGGTTTTCTGCAAGGGGGCTTCGGGCATTTCCGGGCGGTGCCAGAGCAGATGATGGGCGAATTCGCGCCAGAGGATTTCCTTGAGGAAGGTGTGCGGGCCGGCGGCGCCGCCAGCGCGGGCGGCGTGCCAGACCTGGCGGGGGGAGATTTCGCCAAAGCGCAGATGGGGGCTGAGGCCGGAGGTGCCGTGGGGAAGGCCGGGGAGGTTGCGTTGGGTGTCGTAGCCGGCGAGTTCGGCGGTGCCGAAGCGGGCGAGGCGGGTGGCGGCGCCGGCCTCGCCGGGAGTCCAATGCTTGGGGAAGGCGTCTGCCCAGTGGCGGGTGGGGAGGAGGGCGAGGGCGGGCAGGTCCAGGCCGGGTTGGGCGGGGGCGGCGGTGAGGGCTGGTATGGGCAGGGGCGGGGCGGGCTCGCCCAGGGCGAAAATGGCGCGGGAGAAGGGGGTATAGACGGCATAGGGGTTGCCCTGGCCGGTGCGGATGCGGTGCGGTTCGTGCAACAGGGCGCCGCTATGCAGGGTGAGGCTGCGGCCGGTGGTGGCGAGGGCGGCGGCGAGTTTGGCGTCGCGCGCGCGGGCCCAGGGCTCGTAAAGCCTTGCGGCATGGATGGTGCGGGCGCCGGTGCGGGCGGCGAGGTCGGCCAGCAGGGCGACGGCATCGCCTTGCAGCAGCAGCAATTCCAGGCCACGGACGCGCAGCGAGGCCTGCAAGGCGGCAAGCGCGTGGTGCAGCCACCAGCGCTGGGCGCCACCATGGGCATGGGGGCCGGCGGCGGCGTCATCCAGGATATAGACCGGCAGGACCGGGCCGGTGGTGGTGGCGGCGTGCAGGGCGGGGTTATCGGCCAGGCGGAGATCCTGCCGGAACCACAGGATGGTCTGGGTCATCGCTTGTGTCTAACCCATGATGGGCTGGGATGACATCACCGGGGGGCGGTCAGGAGAGGATCGCCCTGCCCTCCTCCACCGCGTGGCAGGCGACTTCTGCACCCAGGCTGGGGCGCAATTCCGGCCGCTCCTGCCGGCAGCGATCATTGGCCAGCGGGCAGCGGGGGTGGAAGGCGCAGCCACTGGGCGGCGTGATGGGGGATGGCACCTCGCCGCCCACCGGGATGCGGCTGCGCCCGGTCATGTCGAGATCGGGGATCGCCTCCATCAGCGCCCTTGTGTAGGGGTGCTGGGGGGTGGTGAAGAGGGTTTCGGAGGCGGCCGATTCGACGATGCGGCCGAGATACATCACGCCGATGCGGTCACTCACCTGGCGGACCACGGCCAGATTGTGGCTGATGAAGAGGAAGGTGAGGCCGAGGCGGGCCTGGAGATCCTTCATCAGGTTGAGGATTTGCGCCTGCACCGAGACATCGAGCGCCGAGGTGGGCTCATCGCAGACCAGGAATTCCGGGTTGGAGGAGAGGGCGCGGGCGATGGAGATGCGCTGGCGCTGGCCGCCGGAGAATTCATGCGGGAATTTTTGCGCGTCGAGCGGCGAGAGGCCGACCTGGGTGAGCAATTCGCCCACCCGCTTTTGCTGCGCGTCGCGGCCTTCGACCAGTTTGAAGGCGCGCAGTGGTTCGGCGATGATATCGGCCACCCGCCAGCGCGGGTTCAGCGACGCGTAGGGGTCCTGGAAGATCATCTGCATGCGGCTGCGCTGCGCGGGGTCTGAGCGCGCGGTGGCGAGGGATTGGCCGTCGAAGCGAATCTCGCCGCGGGTTGGGCCATAGAGGCCGACCACCAGCCGGGCCACGGTGGATTTGCCGCAGCCGGATTCGCCGACCAGCGAGAGGGTGGTGCCTTTGGGGATGGCGAAGGAAATGCCATCCACCGCGCGCAGCGTGCGCCGGCCTTCGCGGCTGAGCAGGCGTTGCAGGGCGGGGCGGGAGACGTCGAAAAAACGGGCGAGGTCGCGGGTTTCGAGCATCGCCGCTGGCGGCGTGGGGGATGCTGCGGTGGGGGTGTCGCTCATGCGGGGGCTCCGGGGGCGTAGAGCCAGCAGGCGGCGTCGGTCGGGCCGGCGGGGATGAGGTCTGGGCGCTCCACCATGCAGCGGCTGAAGACGCGGGGGCAGCGCGGATTATAGGCGCAGCCCTGGGGGATGGCGGAGAGGCGGGGCATGGAGCCTTCAATGGCGGCGAGTTTATCGACGCGGCGATCCATCGGCGGGATGGAGGCCATGAGGCCGGCGCTATAGGGGTGGCGGGCCTGCTTCACCACCTCGCGCACCGGGCCGATTTCGGCGATGCGGCCGGCATACATCACCGCCACACGGTCCGCCGTTTCGGCGATGACGCCCATGTCGTGGGTGACGAGCATCATGGCGGTGCCCTGGTCGCGGGCGAGGCCTTTGAGGAGTGCGATCACCTGGGCCTGGATGGAGACGTCCAGCGCGGTGGTGGGTTCGTCGGCGACGATGAGTTTGGGCTCGGCGCAGAGGGCGAGGGCGATGACCACGCGCTGGCGCATGCCGCCGGAGAATTCATGCGGGTAGCTGTCGATGCGCTGGGCGGCGGCGGGGATGCCGACGCGCTCCAGCCATTCGATGGCCCGCGCCCGGGCCTGGGCGGGGTTGAGGGGGAGATGGGTGGTGATGGTTTCGACCAATTGCCGCCCCACGGTGTAAAGCGGGTTCAGGGTGGTCAGCGGGTCCTGGAAGATGGCGCCGATCTGCTTGCCGCGGATGCGGCGCATATCATCGTAGCGCAAATTGTCGATGCGCCGGCCTTCGAGAAGGATCTGGCCGCCGGCGATGCGGCCGGGGGGTTCGAGCAGGCCGATGATGGCCGCACCGGTCATGGATTTGCCGGCACCCGATTCGCCGACGACGCCCAGCACCTCGCCGGGGGCGATGGAGAAGGAGACGTCGTCTAGCGCCACCAGGGTGCCGCGGCGGGTGGGGAATTCGACGCGGAGGTTGCGGAGTTCGAGGAGGCTCATTGGTCGCCACCCTGCGGGCGCGGGGCCAGGAATTGTTTGACCATGGGCATCACCGCAGCTTCGGGTTCAGGGCGTCGCGCAGCCAATCGCCCAGCAGGTTGACGGAGAGCACCATGATGATGAGCGCGACGCCGGGGAAGATGGTGATCCACCATTCGCCGCTGAACAGAAAATCATTGCCGATGCGAATGAGGGTGCCGAGCGAGGGCTGGGTGGGGGGGACGCCGACGCCGAGGAAGGAGAGCGTGGCCTCGGCGAGGATGGCGAGTGCGAGGTTGAGGGTGCCGATGACCAGCACCGGGCCCAGCACATTGGGCAGCACGTGTTGCACCATGATCTTGAAGCGGCCGAGGCCGATGACGCGCGCGGCCAGGACATATTCCTTGTTGCGCTCCACCAGGGTGGAGCCGCGCACGGTGCGGGCGAATTTTGGCCATTCGGAGACGCCGATGGCCAGGATGACGACGAAGAGGGCGATCTGGTCATGCACCTCACGCGGGACGGCGGCGCGGACGATGCCGTCGATCAGCAGGGCGACGAGGATGGAGGGGAAGGTGAGTTGGATATCGGCGATGCGCATGAGCACAGCATCGACCGTGCCGCCGAGATAGCCGGCCAGGAGGCCGACCGAGACGCCGAGGCATGTGGCGAAGATGGTGGCCGAAAAGCCGACCAGCAGCGAGACGCGGGCGCCATACATGATGGCCGAGAGCATGTCGCGGCCCTGGTCATCGGTGCCGAGCGGGTAGAGCGGGTCGCCCTCCATGGTCCAGGATGGCGGTTTGAAGGCGTCCATCAATTGCAGTGAGGCGAGGTCGAAGGGGTTGTGCGGCGCGAGCCAGGGGGCGGCCACGGCACCGGCGATGCAGATGAAGGCGACGATTGCCGAGCCCATCGTCAGCCAGGAGCGGGTGAAGGAGAACCAGATATCGCTGTCGAAAAAAGCCCTCATCGGCGTGTCCTCAGCCGCGGATCGACGGCGTAATAAAGCAGGTCCACGATCAGGTTGATGACCACGAAGACCAGCGCGATGAGCATAAGATAGGCCGCCATCACCGGGATATCGGCCGCGCC
This sequence comes from Rhodovarius crocodyli, assembly GCA_945901085.1. Lineage (GTDB taxonomy): Bacteria > Pseudomonadota > Alphaproteobacteria > Acetobacterales > Acetobacteraceae > Rhodovarius > Rhodovarius crocodyli_A. The sequence continues at coordinate 5,157 of CAMDJV010000008.1, forward strand.
GACGGATTGGATGAAGAGCAGGCCCATGCCCGGCCATTGGAACACCGTCTCGGTGACGATGGCGAAGGCGATGATGGCGCCCAATTGCAGGCCAGCGATGGTGATGACCGGCACCAGGGTGTTTTTCAGCGCGTGGCCGAAATTGATCGCGCGGTTGGACAGGCCGCGGGCGCGGGCGAATTTGATGTAGTCGGTGCGCATGACTTCCAGCATTTCGGCGCGCACCAGGCGCATGATGAGGGTGAGCTGGAAGAGGCCCAGCGTGACGGCGGGCAGGATGAGAGCCTTCACGCCCGACCAGGTGGTGAAGCCGGTGGCCCAGAAGCCGAGCGGGCGGACATCGCCACGGCCGAAACTGGGCAGCCAGCCGAGCCAGACGGCGAAGGTGAGGATGAGCAGGATGCCGATGAGAAAGGTGGGCAGCGAGACGCCGATGAGGCTGAAGGTGAGGAAAAACCGGCTCAGCCAGGAATTGCGGTACAGGCCGGTATAGACGCCCATGGGCACGCCCACCGCCATGGCGATGAAGGCGGCGCAAAGGGCGAGTTCGAGGGTGGCGGGGGCGCGCTCACCGATCAGTTCCGCCACCGGGCGGCTGAGGCGGTAGGAGAGGCCGAATTCACCCTGCACCGCATTGCCCAGGAAGGTGAGGAACTGGACGAAGAAGGGCTTGTCGAGGCCGAGGGATGCCACGAGTTCGGTGCGCTGGGCCTCGGTGAAATCCTGGCCGAGCATGATGCTCACCGGGTCACCCACATAGGCGAACATGGCGAAGCTGATGAAGCTGACGACGAGCATCACCGGCAGGGCCTGGAGGATGCGCGAGATGATGAATGCGAACATTTATCGCCCTCCTTGTGCGGGGGCGGTCATTGCACCACCGCCCAGCGGAAATAGGGCTGGTTATTGGCCATATGCGGGATTTGAATATTGCTGCGCATGGCCCAGGGGATCATTTGGTGGTGCAGCGGGATTTGGGGCACATCCTCGCGGTAGAGGCGCAGCGCCTCGCTGATGGCGGCCTGGCGGGCGGGACCACTTTGGGTTTTCATCCGCTCGATCAGCGCATCCATCGCCGGGCTGGAATAGCGCCCGTAATTCCAGGTGCCGCCATCGCCATTATTGCTCACATCGCGGGTGGAGAGCAGGGATTGGAAGGAATAGAGCGCATCGAGCGTGGGCACGCCCCAGCCGAGCAGATAGGCCGAAGTATCGGCGCGCTGGATTTGCGCGAAGAAGGGGGCGAGGGGCTGGGATTTCAGCGCGGTGCGCACGCCCACCCGCGCCCACATCGCCGCCACTGCCTGGCAGATTTGTTCGTCATTGATGTAGCGGTTGTTCGGGCAATCGAGGGTGAGGGCAAAGCCCTGCGGGTAGCCGGCCTCGGCCAAGAGGGCGCGGGCGCGGGCGGGGTCATAGGGCAGGCGCTGGTCCTGGGCGGGGTCATAGCCCTGCACCTGCTCGGGGAAGAGGGCGCCGGTGGGGACGGATTGGCCGCGCATGGTCACGCGCTGGATCGCGGCAATGTCGATGGCGTGGTAGAGCGCCTGCCGGACGCGCAGGTCACGCAAGGGGTTGCGGCCGCGCACATCGGAATAGAGCAATTCATCGCGCGCCACATCCATGGCGATGAAGATGGTGCGCACCTCCGGGCCTTCCAGCACGCGCAGGCCGGGGGCGGTGCGCAGGCGCTGCAAATCCTGCAAGGGCGGGTCGAGCACGAAGTCGATTTCGTTGGACATGAGGGCGGCTACGCGGGTGGCATCCGAGGCGATGGGGCGGAAGATGATCTCGGTGACATTGCCGTTATTGGGGTTGGCCCAGCCCCACCAATCGGTGTTGCGGGTCAGCACGGTGCGAACATCGGGTTCGCGGCTGGTGAGGCGGAAGGCGCCGGTGCCGTTCACGTTGCGGACGGTGTGGGTTTCCTCGCGGTTGCGGGTGTTTTGCGGGCGGGCGGCGTTGTTCCGCTCGGACCAGGCGCGGCTCATCATGAAGATCGAGGCGATCTTATTGGGCAGGATGGGGTCGATGATGCGGGTGATGATGTCCACCGTCAGCGCATCGACGGGTTCGACGCGGGTGATGGTGTCAACAAAGGTGCCGAAATTGCTGGAGGGTGCCTGGGCGCGGGCGATGGAGAAGACCACGTCATCGGCGGTGAAAGCCTCGCCCTCATGGAAGCGCACGCCGGGGCGCAGCGTGAAGCGCCAGCGCATGGGCTCCAGCTGTTCCCAGGCGGTGGCCAGGGCTGGTTCGAGGCCGAGGCTGCGGGAGCGGGCGATCAGCGGGTCATAGATCTGCTGCAGCACCATGGTGACGGTGCCGACATTCTGGCTATGCGGGTCCATCGTATTGGGGTCGCCACTGGCGGCCCAGCGGATGCTGCGCGCCTCTGCGCCCGACAAAAAAAGCGCCACGGCCAGTGCCGCGAGCCAGAAACTGCGCATTGCTGTGTCTCCCGTATTACAACCCGTATAGGTCGGGCGGGGCTGGCGGGAAAGGGCGGGTTAGTCTGGCCCGTTGGGTTTGAGCCCCTGATCTGCCCAATCCTTGATCACCGAATAGCCCACCGCCAAAAGAACCGGCCCGAGGAAGAGCCCCAGCAGGCCAAAGGCGAGCACGCCACCCAGCGCGCCGAGCAGGCTGAGCAGCAGCGGCAGATCGGCACCGCGGGCGATGAACCAGGGGCGCACCACATTATCGGCCGAGGAAATGCCCAAGCCGCCATAGAGCAGCATGAAGACGCCCCAGCCCAGGCTGCCCTGGCTGAACAGCCATAATGCGGCGGGAATCCAGATCAGCGGCGCGCCCACTGGCAGGATGGAAATGCAGCCGGTGATGACCCCCAGCAGCACCGGTTGCGGCACGCCGGCCAGCCAGAGGCCGAAAAACGCCATGCCGCCCTGGACGACAGCCGTGCCCACCAGGCCCAGAACGACGCCGCGGGTGACATTGGCGGTGAGCATGATGAGGTGCTCGGCCTGGCCACCGGCCAGGCGCTTGGTCATGGCCTGGATGCGCAGGGCGATGGCCTCGCCATCACGGTAGAAGAAGAAGGCGAGGAAGATGGCCACCAGCATTTCCACCACGCCGCCCAGCAGCGAGAGGAGCATGGCGAGTGCGGCCTGGGCGAGGGTGCCGGCATAGGGGCGGATGAGGGCGAGGAGCGCCGTGGTGTCGGAGGCGATGCCGCGCCACCAATCGGCGGCCATCTCGCCGATCATCGGCAGGCGCAGCAGCATGGGCGAGATGTCGGGGGCGCCGCTATTGAGCAGCGCCTCGATTGTTTCGGCCAGCTTGTCGATCTCGGCGCGGGAATTGCTGGCGGCATAGATGAGCGGCAGCACCAGCACCAGGAAGCTGACCAGCACCATCACCAGGGCGGCCGTGGTGCGGCCCATGCGCAGGCGCTCCATCAGGGCGAGGTAAATGGGCCAGGTGCAGAAGACCAGGATGGCGGCCCAGAGCAGGGCCGAGATGAAGGGCCGGACGACCAGGAGGCAGCCAATGCCCAGGGCGATGGCGGCGGCGAGGGCAATGCTGCGCGAGGGCATGGCGGTTTCCTGCTTCAGGCCAAGGTAGAAATGGAAGGGGCGGGGGGCTGGGGCATCATACCTCCTCCACATGCAGCACGCCTGGCAATACCTTCATGGCCTGCATCATGCGCGGTGAGACATTATAGCCACCGGGCAGCGCCAGGGCGATATGCTGGCCATTGCCCAGCCGGGGAACGAGCGAGACCTTGCCGCGGCCGCTGCCCTCGCGCGCCAGCAGCACGCGGATATGGCCGATGGCCTCGGCGCGGTCGATTTCGAGGCGAATGGCGCGTTGGACGCCCGCCGCCGCACGGTCGAGCGGTTCGACATCAAGCGCGGTGAGGCGCAGCGCGTCGTTTTCGATTTTGGCTTCGGCGGTGATGATGATGGCCTGGCCATCTTCGAGCATGTCGCGCGAGCGGTTGAGCACCTCGGAGAAGCAGGTGACCTCGAAGCTGCCCGATTGGTCGCTCATCGAGACCCAGGCCATGCGGCTGCCGGTTTTGGTGTTGCGCTCCTTGCGGGCGGTGACGGTGCCGGCGAGTTTGACCCGGCGCTGCCCGGCGCGGGCCTGCTCGCTGATCATGGAACTGGGGATGACGCCCAGTGCGCGCAGCGCCTTTTTGTATTCATCCAGAGGATGGGCGGTGAGGTGGAAGCCCACCGCCTCGGCCTCGAAGGCCAGACGGTCGAGCACCGGCCATTCCTGCACCTCGGGCAGGCGCAGCATGGGCGGGCCCTGCTCCACCGTGCCAAAGAGCGAGACCTGGGCGGAGGCGCGCTCCTCCGCCATGGCCTGGGCGCGGCGCAGCAGGGTTTCGGCGCCGCCGACGAGGGCGGCGCGGCTGGCGCCGAGGGAATCGAAGGCGCCGGCCTTGGCTAGGTTTTCCAACTGCATCTTGTTGAGCAGGCGCGGATCCACCCGCTCGGCGAAATCGGCCACGCTATCGAAGGGTTTTTGCCGGGCGGCGACGAGGTCCTTCATGGCTTGGAGGCCCACACGTTTGATGGCGGCGAGGGCGAAGCGGATGGCGCCGCCATCCACGGTGAACTCGGCGGCCGATGCGTTGATGTCGGGCGGCAGCACCTTGATGCCGAGGCGCGAGGCTTCCTGCATATGCGAGGCGAGTTTGTCGGTATTGCCCAGGTCGAGCGTCATGGAGGCGGCGAGGAAGGCGACGGGGTGGTTCGCCTTGAGCCAGGCGGTGTGATAGCTGACCAAGGCATAGGCGGCGGCGTGGGATTTGTTGAAGCCGTATTCGGCGAAGCGCTGCATCAGGTCGAAGACCTCGCCGGCCGTTGTGGCGGGCACGCCATTCTTGGTGGCCCCCTCCACGAAGGTGGCGCGCTGGCGCTCCATTTCCTTCATGTCCTTCTTGCCCATGGCGCGGCGCAGCAGGTCGGCGCCGCCCAGGGAGAAGCCGGCCATGACCTGGGCGATCTGCATCACCTGTTCCTGATAGACCATGATGCCATAGGTCTCGGCCAGGATGGCGTGGATGGAGGGGTGGGGGCTGGCCCAGGCCTCGCCATGCTTGCGGGCGCAATAGGCGGGGATATTGGCCATGGGGCCGGGGCGGTAGAGCGAGACGGCGGCGATGAGGTCTTCGAGCCTATCGGGGCGCATGGCGCGCAGGCAGTCGCGCATGCCCTGGCCTTCGAACTGGAACACCCCGGCGGCGTCGCCACGGGCCAGCATGGCGTAGGTTTTGGGGTCGTCGAGGGGGATTTCGGCGAGGTCGACCACCACCCCCTGCCCGGCCAGCAATTCGAGGGCGCGTTGCAGGACGGTCAGCGTCTTGAGGCCGAGGAAGTCGAACTTCACCAGGCTCGCCTGCTCGACATATTTCATCGAGTATTGGGTGATCAGGTCTGGGCTGCGCGGGTCGCGGTAGAGCGGCACAATCTCGTTGAGCGGCTTGCGGCCGATGACGACGCCAGCGGCATGGGTGGAGGCGTTGCGGTAGAGGCCTTCCACCTGCTGGGCGATGTCGAGGAGGCGGGCGGTGCTTTCGTCATTGGCGGCCAATTCGCGCAGGCGGGGTTCGCCGGCTATGGCGTCCTTGAGGCCCACCGGCTTGGCGGGGTTGAAGGGGATGAGGCCGGCGATCTTGTCCACCTGGCCATAGGGCATGCCCAGCACGCGGCCGACATCGCGCACGGCGGCCTTGGCTTGCAGCTTGCCGAAGGTGATGATCTGGCCCACCCGGTCGGCGCCATATTCGCGGCGGACGTAATCGATCACCTCACCGCGGCGGTCCTGGCAGAAATCAATGTCGAAATCGGGCATCGACACGCGCTCGGGGTTGAGGAAGCGCTCGAAAAGCAGGCCCCAGCGCAGCGGGTCGAGATCGGTGATGGCGAGTGCCCAGGCGGCGACGGAACCAGCGCCCGAGCCACGGCCGGGGCCGACGGGGATGCCCTGCTCTTTCGCCCATTGGATGAAATCGGCGACGATGAGGAAGTAGCCGGAGAAGCCCATGCTCTCGATCACGCCGAGTTCGTATTCGAGGCGGGATTGGTAGGTTTCGCGTTCGGCGAAAATCTCGCGCTGAAGGCGTTGTTCGAGGCCGCGGCGGGCCATATCGGCCACGGTTTCGGCCTCGGTCATGCCCGGTTGCACTTTGGGGCAGATGGGGAGGGCGGGTTTTTTGGTCTCCGTCATCACCGCGCAGAGCTTGGCGATGGCCAGCGTATTGTCGCAGGCCTCGGGCAGGTCGTGGAACAGCGCGCGCATTTCGGCGGCGGTCTTGAAATAATGGTTGGCGGTGACGCGGCGGCGCTCGGTCTCGGCCATGGTGCGGCCCTCGGCGATGCAGAGCAGCGCGTCATGCGCCTCATGCATTTTGGCGAGGGCGAAATAGACGTCGTTGGTGGCGATGATGGGCAGGGCGGCGGCTTCGGCCAGGGCGAGTTGACCGGGTTCGGTGGCGGCATCGCGCTCAGTGCCGTGGCGGTGGAGTTCCACGGCGAGGCGGCCGGGGAAGAGGGCGGCGAGGGCGGCGAGGAGTTTTTCCGCCTGCGGGCGGCGGCCCTCGGCCAGGAGGCGGGCGATGGGGCCATGGGTGCCGCCGGTGAGCAGGTAAAGGCCCTCGGCGTGATGGGCGAGGGTTTCGAGGGAGATGGCGGGGCGGCCGGAGGGGTCCTCGCCCAGATAGCCGGCGCTGCTGAGGCGTTGGAGGTTTTCGAGGCCGGCTGGGTTCATCGCCAGGGCGACCAGCACATCGGGCTGCAGGCGGGCCGCCTCGGGCCTGGGGTCGGTGACTGAGCGGGCAAGCCAGAGCTGGCAGCCCATGATGGGCTGGATGCCGCGGGCGGAGCAGGCCTGAGCGAATTCCAGCGCGCCGAAGAGATTGGCGGTATCGGTTATGGCCACCGCGGGCATGGCGGCATCAAGGGCGAGTTGTGCTAGCTTCTCGGCCTTGATCGCGCCCTCGCTGAGGGAATAGCTGGAATGGGCGTGCAGGTGGATGAAGGACTCGGCCATGAAGCCTTGTGTAGCATCAGCGGGGCTGGGGGTTCATCCCTATTGGCTTTATGGCGGGGGTGAAGAGCGAAAGGGCTTTGCCCGAGCTTTGCCCTCTCGCGCTCTCCCACCAGGGTCGACATGTATGTCGACGATTGTCCTGGACCTTTGATTAATTGGAATATCAACAATTTAACGAAGGTGCAGGAAACTGGTCGACATACATGTCGACCCTGCTGGGGTGCTCGAGGGGCAAAGCCCCTCGATCTTGTTTACTGACGCGACCCGTCAAGCGCGCGGCACGGCCTCATCGCGCACCAGGCGGCCGTCTTCCATGGTCAGGATGCGATCGGCCAGGGCCATGATGCGGGAATCATGGGTGACCATGAGGGTGGTGGTGCGGCGCTCGGTGGCGAGGAGGCGGATGATGTCGAGCAGTTGTTGTGCGCTTTCCCAATCCAGTGCTGCGGTGGGTTCATCGGCGAAGATGATGTCGGGGTTGCCCACCAGGGCGCGGGCGACGGCGACGCGCTGTTTTTGGCCGCCGGAGAGGTTGGCGGGCAGGTAGTGCAGCCGCTCGCCCAGGCCGAGCAGGCGCAGGGCGTGTTCGGCGGCGGCATCGGCGCCGGGGCGGATGCCATGGACATCGAGGCCCATGCGGACATTTTGCATCGCGGTGAGGCTGTCGTGCAGGTTATGGGCCTGGAAGATGAAGCCCAGGCGGCGGCGGCAGGCGATGCGGGTTTCTTCATCGGCGCCCAGCAATTCTTGGCCGAGCAGGCCCACCCTGCCCTGCTGCAAGGCGCGCAGGCAGCCCAGCAGGGTGAGCAGCGTGGTTTTGCCCGAGCCCGAGGCGCCGACCAGGATGACGAATTGTCCGCGCGGGATGGCGAGGTTGATATCGAAGAGCACTTGTCGCCGGGCCTCGCCCTCGCCGAAGGCGTGGTTCAGCCCGGCGATGCTGATGGCGGGGTGCATCAGAACAGCGCTGCCGGGTCGGCCTTGGCCAGGCGGCGGGTGGCGATGGCGCCTGAGAGGGTGCACATGATGATGGTGCCCAGCAGCATGAAGAGCATGCGGCTGCCGGTCATCTCCAGGGGCAAGCCGGCCGTGGCTTTGACTGCGGCATAGAGGGCGATGGCCAGCGCCGTGCCGGGCAGGAAGCCGAAGAGTGCGAGGATCACTGCCTCTTCGAAGATGACGCCGAGGAAGAAGGATTGCCGGTAGCCGATGGCTTTGAAGGTGGCGTATTCGCGCATGTGGTCGGCCACATCCGAGGCCAGGACCTGATAGACGATGATGATGCCCACCAGGGCGCCGATGACCACGCCAAAGCCGAAGACGATGCCGACGGGGCGCTGGGTGGTTTGGAAATTCTGGTCGCGGCGGATCGCCTCATCGACGCTGCGCACGGCGGTATCGGCTGCGGGCAAGGCGGCGCGTAGGCGGGCGATGAGGGGGTCGATGGCCTGGCCCGGGGCTGCGCGCACCAAGATGATATTGGGCGCGCCGGCGGTGCGGTTGCGGAAGAGTTTGAGGAAGGTCTGGTCGGAGACCACCATCACGCCATCGGCGCCAAAGCCGCCGCCGATGCGAAAACTGCCCAGGATATTGACCGAGCGATTGGCGGTTTCGATGCGATAGGGCCGGCCGGCATCGATTTCGTCGAAGAGTTCGGGCGGCACGTTGCGGGTGCCGCGGTCGATCAGCGCAGCGTTGGAGAGGGCGAGGAGTGGGCGGGCGGCTTCGATTTCGGCGACGCGAAAATTGGCCATGCGGGGGTCCACGCCCATGACATCGAGGGTGCGGATGGTGCCATCGGGCTGTTTCCAATCCATTTTGAAAATGTAGAGCGGTGTTGCCTCGGCCACACCGGGGATGGCGAGCGCTTCGAGCATGCGGTTGCGTGGCAGGGGGCTGCCATCTTGCAGGGTATTGGCGTCCGAGGCTTGGATGAGGATGTCGGCGTCGAAGCTGGCATAGGGCAGGCTGATGCCGTTGAGCAGGCCGCCGAGAAAGCCCAATTGCATATAGATCAGCAGATTGGCGAAGGTGACGCCGGCGAGGGCGGCGATCAGCCGGTTGCGGTTGTGGCGCAATTGCAGCCAGCCAATGGGCAGGCGGCCGAGCAGGCGGGTGAGCAGGGCGGTCATTGTGCCCCCTGCCCCCCCCCCTGGGGCGCCCCAGGGGGCGTCAGCCGGATGCGCGCGGTGACTTGCAGATTGGCGAAGCGGGCGGCGATGGCGGCGGAGGCGGCGTCGAGTTCGATGACCGCGCGCAGCACGCGGGTATCGGTATTGGCGGCGGGGCTGGCATCGGTGAGCGTCTGGCGCAGCACTTCGGCGCCAATGCGCCCGAGGCTGCCGTTGAGGGCGCGGGGCAAGGCGGCGGCGGAGAGGGTGACGGGCTGGCCGGGGGCGAGCAGGTTCACCTGGTCTTCATAGACCTCGATTTCGGCGATCATCTGGTCGAGCCCGCCGAAGCTCATGAGGCCTTGCGCGGCGGGGCGTTCGCCGGGGCGGGCATAGAGGGTGAGCACGGTGCCGGCCATGGGGGCGCGGATGACGGCCTTGTCGAGATCAGCGAGGGCGCGGTCACGGTCGGCGGCGGCGGCCTCGGCATTGCGGCGGGCGAGGACCACATCGGCTTGCTCGTCGAGGCTGGGCGCGGCGTAGCGGGTGAGGTTGGCGCGGGCGCGGACCACCTCCTGCACCGCCTGCTCATAGGCGAGGCGGCGTTGATCGGCCACTTGCTCGGTGGCGGCACCGCGGCCGACGAGGGAGGAGGCGCGCTCCATGTCGCGGCGCAGGATGGGCAGGGCGGCTTCGGCGCGGGCGAGGCCGCTGCGCGATTCCTCGAGTGCGGCGGCGATGGCGATGCGGGTTTGCTCCAGCGCCGCCACGCGGGCGGCGTGGGTGGCTTCGGCCGAGGCGAGGGCGGCGCGCAGTGCGGGTTCGCTGTCCATGCGTGCGAGCACGGCGGAGGCGGGCACGGTTTCGCCCTCCTGCACCGGCAGGGTGGCGATGCGGGCATCGCCGGCGCCGAAGGGGGGGGCGATGATGAGGATGCGGCTGCGCGGCAGCAGCTTGCCCAGCGCCACCACCTGGCCGTGGATGGTGCGGGTGACGACGGTGCCGGCGGGCATGCGCTGTGCATCGGCCACCGGCCCAGGTTCCGCGCCCATAAAGCGCCAGGCCGCAACGCCGGCCCCGAGGGCCAGGGCCAGCACCAGCAGCCATGCCCAAAGGCGCGCCGTGCCGCCTGGCCTCGCGGCGGTGGTATGGGGCACGGGCAGAGGCAGGGCGGGATTGGGCTGGCCGGCCGGCGTGGTCCCCTCTGGCATCGCGGCTATTCTGCTCCTGCCCGGCGGCGTGCCTGGCTGCTGATGTATCCTGGGGCGATAAGGAAGTCCCGTGAATGGGCATAGCCCAGCGTGGGGGTATCGCAAAGAGTCGAAGCTTCAACTGCTTCCCCGACAAGAAACGGCAGGTGGGGTATTGGCCGGTATGGTGGTGGGCGGTGCCTGTCACAGCGTGTGGAACTGGGGCAGGATGGCGCCATGCCCACCATCTTCGCCGGCCTCGCGGCCATGCTGCTCTATTCAGGCAGCTTCGTCGCCACCCGGCACGCCATGATGGCGGGGCTGGGGCCGCTGGATGTGATGATGCTGCGCTACCTGCTGGGGGGGCTGGCCTGTGCGGCGGTGCTGGCGCGCATTGGCTTGGGCGGGCTCTCCTGGAGGCGGGTGGCGGTGCTGACGCTGCTGGGTGGGCTGCCGTATTACGGCATGCAGGTGGTGGGGGTGGGGCTGAGTTCGGCCAGCCACGCCGCCATGCTCAATCCGGGCGGCACGGTGGTGTTTGCCACCCTGCTGGGCTGGCTGGTGCTGCGTGACAAGCCAGGGCGCGGTGCGCTGGCGGCGCTGCCACTGCTGCTGGGTGGGCTGGTGCTGATTGCCGGCACGGGCCTGGGCGGCGCGGCCTGGCTGGGCGATGGGATGCTGCTGTTCAGCGGGCTGCAATGGGCGCTTTACGGCACGCTGCTGCGCTCCTGGGGGGTGTCTGGGCTGCGCTCGGCCTGCATGATCAGCGCGTGTTCCCTGCCCTATGTGCCGGTGCATCTGGTGGTTTTTGGCTGGGGGGGGCTGGCGGCGGCGCCGGAGGAGGCGCTGTTCCAGGCGCTGTATCAGGGCCTGGGCGTGGGGTTGCTGGCCAATGCGCTGTATTCACATTGCTATGCGGTGATGGGGCCGGGGCGGGCGGCGATTTTTCCGCCGCTGGTGCCGGTGCTGGGCACGCTTCTGGCGGCGCTGGTGCTGGCTGAGGCGCTCAGCGCGGCGCAATTTTTGGGCATGGCGCTGGTGGTGAGCGGCATGCTGCTGGCCGGGCTGTGGCGGCGCCCGGCCTGGTAGGGTTACCGGCAGACGCGGCGGGTCGTGGTGCGGTAATGCACGCGGTTATAGCGGTCCACATAGCGTTGCCGGTAGGTCTCGTTCCAGCAGCGTTGGGGGCGGCGGTAATGACCGGGGACCCCCACGGGCGCAGGCGCGACATAGCCGGTGACGGTCTCGCTGACGACCACGGGCTGGGAGCCATCGACGGGCACGCAGGCGGCGAGAGCGAGGCCGGCCAGCGCCGCGAAGAGGGTGCGACGGATCATGGAAAATCTCCTTTCGGAGACACTAATGGGGTAGCCGGAAGCCTGCAATCCATTGGGGCGCCGGGTGAAACACCGCAGCGCCCCTGAGAGCATTTTTAAGCCTTGCGGTGTCGCAAGGCAGTTCGGACATGGCGCGAAGGCCGAGCGGCTTATAGCCCGAACTGGCTGACGAATTTGGTGTTCAGATAGGCCTCGATGGCCTCCGAACCACCCTCGGTGCCGTAGCCGCTGTCGCGCACGCCGCCGAAGGGGACTTCGGGCAGAGCGAGGCCGAGATGGTTGATGGTCATCATGCCGACCTCAACGCCGGCGGCGAGCGCCTGCGCCGTCTTGGCGCTGCCGGTGAAGGCATAGCTGGCGAGGCCGAAGGGCAGCCGATTGGCCTCGGTCACCACATCGGAGAAGTCCTTGAAGGGGCGCATCAGGGCGACGGGGCCGAAGGGTTCTTCATTCATCGCCCGCATATCCAGCGTGGCGCCGGCGACGACGGTGGGCTCGAAGAAATAGCCCTTATTGCCGATGCGGCTGCCGCCGGTGGTGATCTCGGCGCCCTTGGAGCGGGCATCGGCGATCAGCGCCTCCATTTGCGGCACGCGGCGCTCATTGGCCATGGGGCCCATATTGGTACTGGCATCGAGGCCATCGCCCACCTTCAGCGCCTTGGCGTGGCTGGTGAAGCTGGCGACGAATTGGTCATAGACATTCTCCTGCACCAAAAAGCGGGTGGGGGAGACGCAGACCTGGCCGGCATTGCGGAATTTGGCAAAGGCGAGGGTCTTGGCGGCGAGTTCGACATCGGCGTCATTGAACACCATGGCCGGGGCGTGGCCGCCCAATTCCATGGTGACGCGCTTCATGTGCTGGCCAGCCATGGCGGAGAGCATTTTGCCCACCGGGGTGGAACCCGTGAAGGTGACCTTGCGGATGATGGGGCTGGCGATGAGGTAGGAGCTGATCTCGCTCGGCACGCCATAGACCAGGCCAATGACATCACCGGGCACGCCGGCATCGAGGAAGGCGCGGATCAGCTCGGCCGGGCTGGCCGGGGTTTCTTCCGGGGCTTTGACGATGATCGAGCAGCCGGCGGCCAGGGCGGCGGAGAGCTTGCGCACGATCTGGTTGATCGGGAAGTTCCAGGGGGTGAAGGCGGCGACGGGGCCGACCGGCTCCTTGATGGTGAGCTGATAGACGCCCTCGGCGCGGGCGGGGATGACATGGCCATAGGTGCGGCGCGATTCCTCGGCGAACCAGTCGATCGTGTCGGCACCGCCCATGATCTCGACCCGGGCTTCGCCCAGCGGCTTGCCCTGCTCCAGGGTCATCAGCCGGGCGATGTCATCGGCGCGGCTGCGCAGGAGGTCGGCGGCTTTGCGCATGATCTTCGAGCGCTCGAAAGCGCTGATCTTGCGCCAGGTGGCGAAGCCTCGCTCGGCGGCGGCCAGCGCTGCGTCCAGATCGACCTGGGTGGCATGGGCGACGGTGCCGATCACCTCCTCATTGGCGGGGTTGAGCACCTCGATGCTGCGGCCCTCGGCACCGCCGCGCCAGGCGCCGGCGATGTGGAGCAGGGTATTGGGGTAATTGGCCATGTGGTTTCTCCCGTGTGTGAGACTAGAATGGGGCCGGCAGCGTGTTGGTGCAATGTGCGGGGGGTGGTGCTGGTGGCCCGGGGAAGGGCTTTGCCCCTCCCCGTACCCCTCCCCACCAAAGGCCGGGGGGCCTTTGGAAACCATGAGAAAGCCAAATTGGGGGAGGGGGGCCGCAACGCTTTGCCGGCGGCCAGCGCGCGCTGCCCCCCTCCCCCAATTTGGCTTTTACCTCGCGGTCCAGGGGCCCGTTGGCCCCTGGTGGGTGGGGGTATCGGGGGAGGGCAAAGCCCTCCCCCGGGCAGCCCGCACTACCCCTCGACCACACATCCGCCAGACAGCGTCACCGTGCGATCCATGCGTGCTGCCAGGGCTGGGTTGTGGGTGGCGATGAGTGCGGCGACGCCTTGTTCGCGGACTTGTTCGAGCAATTCGGCGAAGACGCGCTCCGCGGTGCTGATGTCGAGGTTGCCGGTGGGTTCGTCGGCGAGGAGGATGCGGGGGCGGTTGGCCAGGGCGCGGGCGATGGCGACGCGTTGTTGTTCGCCGCCGGAGAGTTTGCCGGGGCGGTGGTCTTCGCGGCCGGTGAGGCCGAAGCGGGCCATAAGGTCGCGGGCGCGGGCATCGGCGACGGGGCGTGGGGTGCCGGCCGCCATTTGCGGCAGGGCGATATTTTCGAGGGCGGAGAATTCCGGCAGCAGGTGATGGAATTGGTAGACGAAGCCGATGGTGCTGCGGCGGATGGCGGTGCGGGTATCGTCATTGAGGGTGCCGGCGGCGGCGCCGCTGACGAAGACCTCGCCGGAATCGGGGCGTTCGAGCAGGCCGGCCAAATGCAGCAGGGTAGATTTGCCGGTGCCGGAGGGGGCGACGAGGGCGGTGATTTCGCCTGGATGCAGGCTGAGATTGGCGTGTTCGAGCACGGTGAGGACGCCGGCCTCAGTGCGGTAGCGGCGGGCGACGGCGCGCAGTTCCAGGGCGGGGTTATTCATTGCGCAGCATCACCACGGGGTCTGTCCGGGCGGCCCGCCAGGAGGGGTAGAGGGTGGCGAGGAGGGAGAGGCCGAGGCCCATGAGCACCACCTGGATGACCTCATTGGGGTCCACCACGGCGGGCAATTGGGTGAGGAAGTAGATTTCGGCCGAGAAGAGTTCGGTGCCGCTGAGGGATTGGATGAATTGGCGGATGTTTTCGATGTTGAGGCAGAAGACGAGGCCCAGCAGGAAGCCGATGGCGGTGCCGAGCACGCCCACCGAGGCGCCGCAGAGGAGAAAGATGCGCATGACCGCGCCGCTTGTGGCGCCCATGGTGCGCAGCACGGCGATGTCGCGGCCCTTATCCTTCACCAGCATGATGAGGGAGGAGACGATGTTGAAGGCGGCGACGATGATGATGAGGGTGAGGATGAGGAACATCACGTTGCGTTCCACCTTCACCGCATTGAAGAAGCTGGAATTGGCGTCTTGCCAGTCGAGGATGCGCAAGGGCCGGCCAAGGGCGGCGCGGATGGCGGTGTTGACGTTGCGGGCGCGCAGCGGGTCTTCGACGAAGACTTCAATCTGGGTTGCGGCGTCGCCGGTTTGGAAGAAGGTTTGGGCGGCGGCCATGGGGAGGAAGACGAAGGTGCTGTCATATTCGTTCATCCCCACCTCGAACATCGCCACCACGCGATAGGCGCGCAGGCGGGGAACGGTGCCGAGCACGGTGGTGCGGCCCTGGGGGGAGATGATGGTCAGGCGGTCACCAATGGTGAGGCCGAGGCGGGCGGCCATGCGGGTGCCGATCATCACCACGTCATCGCCGGTGAAATCGGCCAGGCGGCCGGCGCGGATATTGTCGGCGATGATGCGGCGCGCGGCCATGTCCTCGGGGCGGATGCCGCGGGCGAGGCCGCCGGAGGCGCCGCCGCCCTCGCTGGTGAGCAGCACCTGGCCTTCGACGAGGGGGGTGGCGGAGACGACGCCGGGGAGGGTGCGGATGCGCTCGGTGAGGGGGCCGTAATCGGGCAGGTTGCCGGCTTGGGCGGAGGCGATGGACATATGGCCGTTGAGGCCGAGGATGCGGCCGAGCAATTCCTGGCGGAAGCCATTCATCACGCTCATGACAATGATGAGGGTGGCGACGCCAAGGGCGATGCCGACGAGCGAGAAGATGGCGATGACCGAGACGAAGCGCTCGCCCTTGCGGGCGCGGAGATAGCGGAAGGCGATCATCCGTTCGAAGGGGTTGAACATCAGCGGCGCGGCCGGAACAGGCGCAGCAGGGCCTGGTGGACGATGATGGTGATCGGCAGGCTGATGGCGATGGTGCGTAGAATCTCGTCGGGCCAGCCGAGGCTTTCGCGGATCGGCGGGGCGGCGAACATGCCGGCGGCGAGCGCGGCCAGCATGATGATCAGGTTGCGCCAGGACTGGCGGCGGGGGTCAGCCTCGGATGCGGGCAAGGGCTTCCTCCACGGAGACTTCCACCCGCTCGCCGGTGGCGCGGCGCTTGAGTTCGACCACGCCATTGGCCGCACCGCGCGGGCCGACAATGGCCTGCCAGGGGAAGCCCATGAGGTCGGCATCGGCGAATTTGACGCCCGCACGCTCGGCGCGGTCATCATAGACGGCGTTGTCGCCCAGGGCTGTGTGGAGTTGCTCGCAGATGGCGTCGGTGCTGGCGTCGCCCTGTTTGAGGTTGAGGATGGCGGCGGCGTAGGGGGCGACGGAATCGGGCCAGATGATGCCGGCCTCATCGTGATTGGCCTCGATCAGCGCGCCCACGAGGCGGGAGACGCCGATGCCATAGCTGCCCATTTCGGGGATGACCGGCTTGCCATCCTGGCCGGGGACGGAGAGGCCCATGGCGGCGCTGTATTTGGTGCCGAAATAGAAAATATGGCCGACCTCGATGCCGCGGCCCTCGCGCCTGCGCTCGGCGGGCAGGGCCTCGAAGGCGGCGGCGTCGTGCATTTCATCGGTGGCGGCGTACATGGCGGTGACTTGGTCGAAGCCGGATTTGAGGGCGGGGATATCGTCGTAATCGGTGACGGTGCCGGCCCAGTCGGAGGCTTCGAAGGCGCTGTCGAAGAAGACGGCACTTTCGCCGGTTTCGGCTAGGACGATGAATTCATGGGAGAGATTGCCGCCGATGGGGCCGGTATCGGCGCGCATGGGCACGGCTTTGAGGCCGAGGCGCTGGAAGGTGCGCAGATAGGCAAAGAACATCTGCCGGTAGGCGTGCTGGGCGGCCTCGGCGGTGATGTCGAAGGAATAGGCGTCCTTCATCAGGAATTCACGGCCGCGCATGACGCCAAAGCGCGGGCGCACCTCGTCGCGGAATTTCCACTGGATGTGGTAGAGGTTGCGGGGGAGGTCGCGGTAGCTTTTGGCGTAGGAGCGGAAGATGTCGGTGATCATTTCCTCATTGGTGGGGCCATAGAGCATTTCGCGGTCATGGCGGTCGATGAGGCGGAGCATTTCCTTGCCATAGCCGTCATAGCGGCCGGATTGGCGCCAGAGTTCGGCGGATTGGATGGTGGGCATCAGCACTTCCTGCGCCCCTGCCCTGTCCTGCTCCTCGCGCACGATCTGGCTGACGCGCTGGAGCACGCGCCAGCCCAGTGGCAGCCAGGCGTAGATGCCCGCGGAGGTTTGCCGCACCAGGCCGGCGCGGAGCATAAGGCGATGCGAGACGATGGTCGCCTCGGCCGGGGTTTCCTTGAGTGTGGGCAGGAAGGCGCGGGAGAGGCGCAAGGCTGTGGTCCTCGAAGATGGTGTGGTGTGGTGTAGCCTAATGGGGCGCTGAACAGAACCTCCCTGACGCTGATTTAATTCCTTGGTGATGGGTGGGGCGTTAGGCTTTATTGACTGGTATGGTATGGGGAGGATTGCGGCGCCATGGCATGGTGGTGATGGGCTGATCGGGCCGATGACGGCGCTCCGTTTCGGTATCGGAGCAATATAACTGCAGTGCAGCATCGATTTTAGCAAGATTCCTGCCTGAATCGCCGCTTTTGGCTGCAGAAATTGCTTTCCTATGAAGCTGGACTGGGCTAAAAAAAGGGCTGCGCGAGTTATCGCGCAGCCCAAGTTTAGGGAGGAAACGCCAGTCACACGGCAGAAAGAGGACCAAACCTCTCTCTGCAATGAGGTTGGCGATAATGGCCGGGGCGCTCAACGCCTAAAGGTCGTAACAAAGGCGAAAAAACGGGCGGAAAGTCCGAGCCTGCCTATAAGAAAAGCGGATCATGCCGGGAATGGTTTGATCCGCTTATTTTTTGTGCAGCTTTCTGGGCGGCTGCGCCGCCGCTCCCCCTGCATCGTTGGAAATATCAGAGTCAGCGCGTGGGCATCGCCAGCCAGCCATCGCGGAAACTCGCCCATTCCTGGTTGCTGAGCCAATACACCACCAGCCAAAGCAGCGTGGCCAGCAACGTGGTGCCGGCCAGCTTGTGCCAGAGCGAAAACCCCACCGGCGCGCCACGCCAGCCACCGGTGGTTTCCGCCCCGCTGGCATCGGGGCGGATGCCGATGGGCAGGATGCAAAACAGCGCCGTCCACCAGATCAAAAAATAGACAACAATGCCCGAGACCAGACCCATCTCTCACACCCGCATCAGATGGACTTCGACATTGGGCCGCTTCTTCAGGCGGCGGCCCACCGATTTGCGCAGCGCGGCGCGGGCCGCCTCACGCAGCGCATCATCCTCGCGCTTGAGCGAATTGGGCAATTCCATCACCACCCGGGCGAGTTCGATGGCCAATTGCGCTGGCTCCTCGCCATCGGCGTCGAAAAGCCCCGGCGCGGCCACTTGCGGCTTGCCCAGCACCTTGCCGGCCTTGTCCACCGCAAGGCTCGCCACCACCACGCCGTTGAACAGCATGCGCTTGCGCGCGCCCAACACGCCGCCTTCGAGCGGCAGCAGGCGCGGGCCGTCAATGGCGAGGCGGCCGACGACGGCACTTTCCACCACATCGGCGCGGCCGGGGGCGAGGCGGAGGATATCGCCATCCTCGATCAGAATGGCGTCCGCACCGCAATCCTCGGCGAGGCCGGCATGTTCGGAGAGGTGGCGCCATTCGCCATGCACCGGCACGCAGTATTTCGGCTTCACCAGGCTGTAGAGGCGCTTGAGTTCATCGCGCGCCGGGTGGCCGGAGACATGCACCTTCTCATCATCGGCGGTGATGATGGTGACGCCGGCACGGCCCAACTCGTCCTGCATGCGCAGCACCGCGCGCTCATTGCCCGGGATCATGCGGGCGGAGAAAATGACCGTATCGCCCTCACCCAGCGAGATATTGGGGTGGTTATCGGCGGCGATTTTGGCGAGCGCGCTGCGCTCCTCGCCCTGGCTGCCGGTGCACAGGATGAGCAGCTCGTCATCGGCCTGGTATTGCGCCTCATCCTCATTGAGGAAATCGGGCACGCCTTTGAGATAGCCGCATTCACGCGCCGAGGTGACCGAATTGCGCAGGCTGCGGCCGAACAGCGCCACTTTGCGGCCGGCGGCCTTGGCGGCCAGCGCCACGCTCTCCAGCCGGGCGATATTGGTGGCGAAGCAGGTGACGGCGATGCGGCCCTTGATGCCGGCGATGAGCGGCAGGAAGGCTTCACGCACCGTGGCTTCGGAGCCGGCACGGCCATCGACCATGGCATTGGTGCTGTCGCAGACCATGGCCAGCACGCCCTCTTCGCCGATGCGGGCGAAGCCGGCCTCATCGGTTGGCGGGCCGACCAGGGGGTTGGGGTCCAGTTTCCAGTCGCCGGTGTGAACGACGATGCCGTGGCGGGTGCGCAGCACCAGGGCCTGGGCCTCGACGATGGAGTGGCTGACGGCGAGGAACTGGCACTCGAAGGGGGCGAGGGAGAAGGAGCCGCCGGGCTTGACCACGTGCAGCGGCACCTCCTGCGCCAGGCCATGCTCGCCCAATTTGCGCCGCAGCACATTGATGACGAAGGGGGTTCCGTAGATGGGGCATTTCAGCTTGCGCCACAGATGGGCAACGGCGCCGATATGGTCCTCATGCGCATGGGTGATGATCATGCCGACCAGCTTCTCCCGCCGCTCGGCCAGCCAGACGGGGTCGGGCACCATCACATCGACTTCGGGCATCTCGGCCCCGCCAAAGCCAATGCCGCAATCCACCGCGAGCAATGTGCCGTCACAGCGATAGACGTTGAAATTCATCCCTATCTCGCCGGTACCGCCCAGCGGGATGAAGGCCAAATCATTATTATTCAGTTCGGTCATACTCTTCCTATTGCCGCCCGGGGCGGCGTTGCAGTCATCGCGATGTCGGCGCGCAGGGATGCGGCGCAATTCAGAGGGCTATATGGGCCGGTTTGGCGAAATTGCGAAGGAAAACCTTCACACGGGGTTATTCCAACTCGGCGCGGATGCGGCTCGGCAGCGAGGGTGCGGGGTTGCGCGTGCAGAGCAGGCGCAGGCCTTCGAGCGTGATGTCCTGATCGATGCGCTCGATCACCTGGGTGCCTTCAGCGAAAAGTGGCGCGAGGCCGCCGGTGGCGACGAGTTTGAGCGGCGCGCCATATTCGGCGCGTACCCGGGCGACAATGCCCTCGATCAGCCCGACATAGCCCCAATAAATGCCCGATTGCATGGCGGCGACGGTGTTGCGGCCAATGGCGGCCTGGGGGCGGCCAATGCCGATGCGCGGCAGGCGGGCGGCGGCCTGGTGCAGCGCCTCGATGGAGAGGTTGATGCCAGGCGCGATGACCCCGCCCAGATAGGCGCCATCGGCATCGACCACATCAAAGGTGGTGGCGGTGCCGAAATCGACGACGATCAGCGGGCCCTTATAGAGGGTATGGGCGGCCAGCGCATTGAGCAGGCGGTCCGCCCCCACATCATTGGGGGTATCGACGCGGATGGCAAAACCCCAATCCAGCGCGGCGCGGGCGACGAGGGGCTCGGTGCTGAACCAGTCGCGGCAGAGGCGGCGAAGATTGTACAGGGCGGCGGGCACCACGGTGCCGATGACGCAGCGCGTGATCTGAATCGGCCTCAGGCCGGACATTTGCATGAGCGTGAGCAGCCAGACGGCGTATTCATCCGAGGTGCGGGCGGCATTGGTCATGATGCGCCAGCGGCCGCGCCATTGATGGCCGTCATGCACCGCGAAGACCACATTGGTATTGCCCGCGTCAATCGCCAGCAGCATCAGACCACTTCCCCGGCATGAAATTCCAAGACCCGCCCCTCTATCGCCAGCAGCAGGCTGCCGCTGGGCGAAAGCCCCTCATAGCGCCCGTTGTGCCGGCTTGCACCCTGCTGGAGGGAAAGTGCCGCGCCCAAGGGCGGGCCGGCGGCCATCCAGGCGGCGCGGATGGGGGCGAAGCCGGCGCTGGCATGGGTTTCGGCTCGGACAGCGAGGGCGGCGAGCAGGCGGGCGGCGAATTCTTCCGGCGGTTCTGCACCGAGGGCTGCGGTGGCGCGGCCGGGGAGTTCGGGCGCATGGGCGAGGTTGACGCCTATGCCCAGGGTGAGCCAGTCGATCATGCCATCGGCGGTGGCAGCACTTTGGGTGAGGATGCCGCCGGCCTTGGCGTCACCCAGCATCAGGTCATTGGGCCATTTGAGGCGTGTGGCGGCGCCGGCGGCATCATGCAGGGCGACGGCGGCGAGCAGCGCCCATTGCGGTGCGATGCGCAGCGGGGCGGCGGGGCGCAATAGGACCGAGAGGTGGAGATTGCCGGGCGGGGATTGCCAGGCCCGGCCCTGGGTGCCGCGGCCGGCGGTTTGCTGGCGAGCGAGGATGGCGAGGCCGGCTGGCGCAGCCTCCTCCGCCGCCCGCGCCGCCATGAGGGTGGCGGTGCTGGGCAGGCTATCGAAAACCTCGAGGCGGAACTTCAACCCAGGATGGACGCCACGGCATGGCGTGCCGCCGCGAGCAGCGGTGCGGGGAAGAGGAAAAAGAAGGTGGTGAAGAGGCCGGTGCCGGCCAGCACCACCGACAGACCCACGGGGCGCGCATCGAAGCCGGGCAAGGCCGGGTCGAAATACATCACCTTGATGATGCGCAGATAGTAATAGGCCGAGACCACCGAGGAGAGCACGCCGACCAGGGCGAGAACCCAAAAACCCTTCTCGATGGCGGGCAGCAGCACATAGAGCTTGCTGAAGAAGCCGGCCAAGGGCGGCACGCCGGCCATGGAGAACATGAAGACGGCCATGGCCAGCGCCATCGCAGGGTCGGTGCGGCCGAGGCCGGCAAGGTCATCCACGCCCTCCACCGCCTGGCCGTCGCGGCGCATGGAGATGAGCACGGCGAAGGCGCCCATATTCATGAAGAGGTAAATGGCCATGTAGAGCAGCACGCCACGCAGCCCGCTCTCACCGCCCACGGCCAGGCCCATCAGGGCGAAGCCGATATGGCCGATGGAGGAATAGGCCATGAGGCGCTTGATGTTGCGCTGGCCGATGGCGGCGAGCGCGCCCAGCACCATCGAACCCAGCGAGGCCAGCACGATGACCTGCTGCCATTGCGCCACCGTCTCGCCAAAGGGCCCGGCCAGGACGCGCACGAGGAGGGCCACGGCGGCGATTTTGGGGGCGGAGGCGAAGAAGGCGGTGACCGGGGTGGGCGCGCCCTCATAGACATCGGGCGTCCACATATGGAAGGGCACGGCGGAGATCTTGAAGGAGAGGGCGGCGATGATGAAGACAATGCCCACCACCACCCCGGCCGAGACGCCCTGCTGGGCCGAGAGCGCATCGGCCAGACGGTCAAAATTCGTGGTGCCGGCAAAGCCATAGACCAGGGATGCGCCATAAAGCAGCAGGCCAGAGGCCAGGGCGCCCAGGACGAAGTATTTCAGCCCGGCCTCGGCGGCGCGGGAATTGTCACGGTCGATGGCGGCGATGACGTAGAGCGGCAGGCTGAGCAATTCGAGGCCCATATAGAGCGACATGAGGTCATTGGCCGAGATCATCACCATCATGCCGACGGTGGCGAAGAGCAGCAGCACGGGGAATTCGAAGCGCGAGAGGCCCTGCTTTTGAAAGAAATCCATCGACAGCACGAGGCCCATGGCGGCGCCGAGCAGGCAGAGCACCTTCATGAAGGAGGAGAAGCTGTCGGCGATGTATTGGCCGCCGAAGGCTGTGCCTTCCTTTTGCACCAGCACCAGGGCGGCGGCGAGGAGCAGCGCGCCGAGGGTGGCGATGGAGACGGCGAAACTGGTATCGCGCTTGGGCAATACGCCACCGACCAGGATGGCGAGGCCGCATAGGGCGAGGGTGATTTCCGGCAGGGCCAGGGTCCAGTTCATGGGGCTATTCCTGCAAGGCGCGCCACGCCGAGCGCGGCCTGGTGCTGTGTCACGATTTGCGCCACGGAGGCGGTGAAGAACTGGGTGAAGGAGGAGGGGTAGAGCCCCATCCACAAGGTGAGCACGATGAGGGGGGCGAAGATGGCGTGCTCACGCGGCGAAAGATCCGCCAGGCCGCGCAGGCTCTCGCGGGTGATCTGGCCGAAGGCGACGCGGCGATAGAGCAGCAGCATATAGGCCGCACCGAGGATCATGCCGGTGGCAGCCCCCAAGGCCACCCAGGGGGAGACGGCGAAGGCGCCCATGATGACCAGGAACTCGCCGGGGAAACCCGCAGTGCCGGGCAGCGCCACCGAGGCCATGGTGAAGAGCATGAAGACCAGCGCATAGGCGGGGATGATTTTGGCCACGCCGCCATAGCGGGCGATTTCGCGGGTATGCTCACGGTCATAGAGCACGCCGACGCAAAGGAAGAGCGCGCCGGAGACCACGCCATGGCTGAGCATCTGGAACAAAGCGCCCTCAATGCCCTGCACATTGGCGGTGAAGATGCCGATGGTGACGATGCCCATATGGGCGACCGATGAATAGGCGATGAGCTTTTTCATGTCGGTCTGCGCGAGGGCAACCAGCGAGGTGTAGATCACCGCGATGACCGAGAGGGCGAAGATGAAGGGGGCGAATTGCGCGCTCGCCTCTGGCAGCATGGGCAGCGAGAAGCGCAGGAAGCCATAGCCGCCCATTTTCAGCAGCACGCCGGCGAGGATGACGGAGCCCGCGGTGGGTGCCTCGACATGCGCGTCGGGCAGCCAGGTGTGGACGGGCCACATCGGCACCTTCACCGCGAAGGAGGCGAAGAAGGCGAAGAAGATCCAGGGCTGCCAGGCGGAGGCGATGCGCTTGGTGAGCAATTCGGGGATATCGGTGGTGCCGGCGGAATGCCACAGCGCGATGATGGCGAGCAGCATCAGCACCGAGCCGGCGAAGGTGTAGAGGAAGAATTTATAGGCGGCATAAACCCGCCGCGCGCCGCCCCAGACGCCGATGATGAGAAACATCGGGATCAGCACGCCCTCGAAGAAAATGTAGAACAGCATGAAGTCGAGGCTGACGAACATGCCGATCATCATGGTTTCGAGCACCAGGAAGGCGATCATGTATTCGCGCACGCGCGATTGCACGCTCTCCCAGCTGGCCAGGATGCAGATGGGCGTGAGCAGGGTGGAGAGCAGCACGAAGAGCACCGAGATGCCATCCACGCCCAGATGATAGCCAATGCCGAAATCGGGCAGCCAGGCGCGGCTTTCCTGGAATTGGAAGCCGGCGATGGAGGTGTCGAACTGGAACCACAGGACGAGCGAGAGGGCGAAGACGATCAGCGAGGTCCAAAGCGCCGTCCAGCGGGCATTGGCGGCGATTGTTTCATCATCGCCGCGCACCATCATGATGATGAAGGCGCCCACCAACGGCAGGAAGGTGAGCAGGGAGAGCAGCGGGTAACCAGCGGCATTCATGGCTCAGCGCCCCAGCAGGAAGATGGTGATGAAGGCGACGAGGCCGATGATCATGGCGAAGGCGTAGCTTGCCACCCTGCCCGTCTGGAGTTGCACGGTGCCGCGCGCCGCACCGGCGGCGAGGCTGGCCGCGCCATTGGGCATGCCGTCGATATATTTGGTGTCGCCGGTCTTCCAGAGGACATTCGCCAGGCGCAGGGCGGGCTGGACGAAGATGCGGTCATAAAGCTCATCAAAATACCATTTGTTGAGCAGGAAGCGGTAGAGGCCCGGCGCGGCGGCTGCGAGGCGGGCGGGGATGTTCGGGAAGACCATGTAGAGCAAGAAGGCGAGGCCGATGCCGGAGAAGGCGACGGCCTTGGCGACCAGGGGCACCCATTCGGGGGCGTGGTGCAGCGCCTCCATCATGTGCTTTTCGGGGCTGTTGAAGATGGAAGCGCCCCAGAAAGCATGCGCGTGATCGCCGATGAAATAGGGCGCGAAGACTGCGCCGGTGGTGATGGCGCCAATGCTGAGCACCAGCAGCGGCACGAGCATGACCCAGGGGCTCTCATGCACATGTTCCATGGTGTGATGGTCTGCCCGGGGCTTGCCATGGAAGGTGAGGATGATGAGGCGCCAGGAATAGAAGGCGGTGAGGAAGGCGGCGAGCGCGCCGCAGATGAAGGCATAGACGCCCACGGTTGAATGCGCCGCCATGGCACCTTCCAGGATGGCGTCCTTGGAGTAGTAGCCAGCGAAGAGGGGGATGCCGGCGAGGGCGAGGGAGCCTATCCACATCACCGCATAGGTGATGGGGATTTTCTTCCAGATGCCGCCCATCTTGCGGATATCCTGCTCATCCGACATCGCATGGATGACCGAGCCGGCACCGAGGAAGAGCAGCGCCTTGAAGAAGGCATGGGTGAAGAGGTGGAACACCGCCGCCTGATACAGCCCCACGCCAGCGGCGAAGAACATGTAGCCAAGCTGCGAGCAGGTGGAATAGGCGATGATGCGCTTGATGTCGTTCTGCACGCAACCAATGGTGGCGGCGAAGAGCGCGGTGGAGGCGCCGACCACGGTGACGATGGCGAGTGCGATGGGGGCGAATTCCATCACCGGCGACATGCGCGCCATGAGGAAGACGCCGGCGGTAACCATGGTGGCGGCGTGGATGAGGGCGGAGACCGGGGTGGGGCCTTCCATCGCGTCCGGCAGCCAGGTGTGCAGGCCAAGCTGGGCAGATTTGCCGCAGGCGCCAAGGAAGAGCAGCACGCCGATCACTTCAAGCGCGGGCAGGCCCATGAATTGCGCCTGGGCCTGGGCCGGGGCGGCGGCGAAGATCGTCGAGAATTCGACCGAGCCGAAAGTGGCGAAGGTGAGCGCCATGCCCAGCATGAAGAACACATCGCCCACGCGGTTGACGATAAAGGCCTTCATGGCCGCGGCGCAGGCGCTTTGCTTCTCATACCAATAGCCGATGAGCAGGTAGCTCGCGAGGCCCACACCCTCCCAGCCGAAGAAGAGCTGGACGAGGTTATCGGCGGTGACCAGCATCAACATCATGAAGGTGAAGAGGCTGAGATAGGCGAAGAAGCGCGGGCGCGTCGCGTCATGGCTCATATAGCCGACGGAGTAGATATGGATGAGGGTGGAGATGAAGGTCACCATCGCCACCATGATCGCCGAGAGCGTGTCGTAGCGCAGCGCCCAGGCGAATTCGAGGTCGCCAATATCGAGCCAGGTGACGATTTGCACGGTGCTGGGCTGGGCGAGGAAGGCCACCTGCCAGAAGGAGAGCGCGCCGCAGAGCGCGGCCAGGGCCATGCACAGCACGGTCACCCATTGGGATGCGCGGTCACCGATCCAGCGGCCGAAGAAGCCGGCGATGGTCGCGCCCAGCAGGGGGAAGAAAACGGCTCCGACTAGCACCGGCTCAGCCTTTCAGCGCCGAGATATCCTCGACCTCGATGGTTCCGCGGTTGCGGAAATAGATGACGACCATGGCCAGACCAATCGCCGCTTCCGCGGCCGCCACGGTGAGGATGAAGAGGGCGAAGACCTGGCCGGCCAGGTCATCAAGGGCGGCGGAGAAGCCGACAAGGTTGATGTTCACCGCCAGCAGGATGAGTTCGATGCTCATCAGAATGACGATGACGTTCTTGCGGTTCATGAAGATGCCGAAAATGCCCAGCACGAAGAGGATGGCGCCCAGCGTGAGGTAATGGGCGAGGCCGATGGTGAGCATCAGTGGTGGCCTCCATGTTCGCTATGTTTGGGCGCTTCCGGCGGCGGCGGCGGCAATTGGCGGCGCAGAACCTCGTCCATCCGCACGCCTTGGCGCAGGGGCACATCCAGGCTCTCGACGGCACCGAGGCGGGCGAGTTGCGCCTCCACGCTCTGGCGGCGGGTGTTGGTGCTGCTGCGCAGCGTCAGCACGATGGCGCCGATCATGGCAACGAGCAGGATGAGGCCGGAGATTTGGAAGAGGTAGATGTAATCAGTGTAGAGGATGCGCCCTATCGCCTTGGTATTGGTGATATTGGCTGGGGTTGCGGCCAGACGCAGCTCCTGCGCATCGGTGCTGAATTGCCAGGTGCCAAGGACCAACAGGAGTTCCAGGAAGAGGATGCCGCCGACGACCGCGCCGATCGGGGCGTAGCGCTGCACGCCGGCGCGCATCTTCACGAAATCAATGTCGAGCATCATCACGACAAAGAGGAAGAGCACGGCGACGGCGCCGACATAGACGATGACCAGGATCATCGCCAGGAATTCGGCGCCGGCCAGCAGGAAGAGGCCCGAGGCGTTGAAGAAACAGGCGATGAGCGCCAGCACCGAATGCACGGGATTGCGCGATGTCACCACCATCACCGCGCAGGCGACGAGGATGAAGGCGAAGACATAGAAGGTCAGTGCGATCATCGGTAGGGTGCGTCCAGCTCAAGGCGCTTGGCCAGGATGGGCTCCCAGCGGTCACCATTGGCGAGGAGGCGATCCTTGTCGTACATCAGCTCCTCACGCGTTTCGGTGGCGAATTCGAGGTTTGGGCCTTCGACGATGGCATCCACCGGGCAGGCTTCCTCGCATAGGCCGCAATAGATGCATTTGGTCATGTCGATGTCGTAGCGCGTGGTGCGGCGGGAGCCATCTTCGCGCGGTTCGGCCTCGATGGTGATGGCCTGGGCGGGGCAGACCGCCTCACACAGCTTGCAGGCGATGCAGCGCTCTTCGCCATTGGCGTAGCGGCGCAGCGCGTGTTCGCCCTTGAAGCGCGGCGAGATGGGCGCTTTTTCATAGGGGTAATTGATGGTCGCCTTGGGGCGGAACATCTCGCGGAAGGTGGAGGCCATGCCGGAGAGGATTTCCACCAGCAGGAAGGAGCGGGCGAGCCGGTCGAGGGTCATCATGCGGGCAGCCACCCTGTGAGTTTGAGCGTGAAGGCGGTGAGCACCAGCCAGAACAGCGTGAAGGGCAGAAAGATCTTCCAGCCCAGCCGCATCAACTGGTCATAGCGGTAGCGGGGGAAGGTGGCGCGCACCCAGATGAAGCAGAACAGGATGGCCGCGACCTTCAGCGCGAACCAAGCCGGGCCCGGCAGCCAGTTGAAGGGGGCGATGTCCAGCGGCGGATACCAGCCACCCAGGAAGAGGATGGTGGTGAGCGCGGACATAAGGATCATGTTGGCGTATTCGCCCAGGAAGAACAGGGCGAAGGACATGGAGGAGTATTCGACGAAGAAGCCGGCGACCAATTCGCTCTCACCCTCGGGCAGGTCGAAGGGGGCGCGGTTGGTTTCGGCCAGGGCGGAGATGAAGAAGATGACGAACATCGGGAAGAGCGGGATGGCAAACCAGAGGTTTTCCTGCGCCCGGACGATGTCGGTGAGGTTGAGGCTGCCCACGCAGAGCAGCACGGTGACGATGACGAAGCCGATGGAGACTTCATAGCTCACCATCTGTGCCGCCGAGCGCAGCGCGCCGAGGAAGGCGTATTTCGAATTCGACGCCCAGCCGGCGATGATGATGCCATAGACGCCGAGCGAACTCACCGCGAAGAGGTAGAGGATGCCGACATTGATATCGGCAATCGCCCAGCCATCATTCACCGGGATCACCGCCCAGGCGATCATCGCCAGCAGGAAGGTGAGCATCGGCGCCGAGAGGAAGAGGTATCGGCTGGCACCGGCCGGCACGATGGTCTCTTTCATCAGCATTTTGATGGCATCGGCGAAGGGCTGCAGCATGCCGAAGGGGCCGACCATATTGGGCCCCTTGCGCATTTGCATCAGGGCCAGAACTTTGCGTTCGGCCCAGGTGAGATAGGCCACCGCAATGAGCACCGGCACCAGCAGTGCCAGGGTCTGCGCCACTGTCAGGGCGAGGTGGCCCAGATTGGTGTCGAGGAAAGCGTCCATCTTATTCGGCCGCCAGGGCTGGGGTGGCGGCGCTGCGGGCGCATTCCGCCATGGTCTCGCTGGCGCGGGTGATGGGGTCCACCTGCCAGTAATTGCCGGGGGCGGCGGCGAAAGCCTCGCCGCTCAGGGGGGCCGGCGGCGGTGCCTCCAGCGCTGCCTCGGGCACGATGCCGGCGAAGAGCGGGTGTTTTCCGCGCAGGGCTTCGATTGTATCGAAAGGCAAGGGCTTGCCGAGGATGGCGGAGGCGGCGCGGATGATTTTCCAATCCTCACGCGCCTCGCCGGGGGGCAGCACCGCGGCCCAGCCGCGCTGCATGCGGCCTTCCGTGTTGAGCCAGGTGGCGTCTTTCTCGGTATAGGCGGCGCCGGGGAGGATGATATCGGCGCGGGCGGCGGCGGCATCGCCGTGATGGCCCTGATAGATGACGAAGGTGTTTTGGCCGATGCGCGCGGGGTCGAAGCCATCGGCACCGAGCAGCCAGAGCGCGTCCACGCCGCCGCCCATCATGGCGGCGAGGTTGAGGCCGCGGGGGCCGGGCAGGAAGCCGAGTTCCAGCGCCGCCACCTGGCCGCCGAAGCTGTGCAGGAGGTTGAAGCCATTCCATTCCGGCGTGGGGTTGGCCAGCGCCCAGGCATGGGCGAGCAGGGCCGCGCCATCGGGGCGGGCGAGTGCGGCGCGGCCGAGGATGACCATGGGGCGTTCGGCGCCGGTGAGGAAATCCGTGTCGAGGCCGACCTGGGTGGCGGCGTAGGTCAGGTCAGTCGCGGGGCCGACATAGGCGACCTTGAGGCCGGCCAGGGTGGCCTTGCGGATGCGGGCATTGATGACCGGGGCTTCGAGGCGTGGGTTGCTGCCGATGATGAGCAGCCTATCCGCCGCCTCGATGCCGGCGATGGCGGTGTTGAAGAGGTGATGGGCGCGGTGCTCGCCGGTGATGGCCTCGCCCTGCTGGCGGCAATCGAGGTTTTCCGAGCCGAGCGCGGTCATCAGGGATTTGAGGGCGAAGATCGCCTCGGCATCCACCGTGTCACCGACCACGGCACCGATGCGGCCTTTGAAGTTGGCGGCAATGGCAGAAAACGCCTCGGGCCAAGTCGCGGCGACGAGTTTGCCGTTGCGGCGAATCCAGGGGCGGTCCAACCGGCGGCGTTTGAGGCCATCGAAGGAGAAGCGGCCGCGATCGGCCAGCCATTCCTCATTGATGGCTTCATCCTGGCGGGGGAGGATGCGCAGCACTTCGCCGCCGCGGGTGTCGATGCGGATGGGGGTGCCGGTGGCGTCGAGCACGTCGATGCTGTCGGTCTTTTGCAATTCCCAGGGGCGGGAGACGAAGGCATAGGGGCGGGAGGTCAGCGCGCCGACGGGGCAGATGTCGATCAGGTTGCCGGAGAGTTCGGAGCTGAGCGCCTTTTCGACATAGGTGCCGACTTCCATGGTCTCGCCGCGGCCGGTGGCGCCGAGTTCGGGCACGCCGGCCACTTCGGTGGCGAAGCGGATGCAGCGGGTGCATTGGATGCAGCGCGTCATCACCGTTTTGATGAGCGGGCCGATATTCTTGTCTTTGACCGAGCGCTTTTGCTCGTCGAAGCGGGAAGAATCCTTGCCATAGGCCACGGCCTGGTCCTGCAGGTCGCATTCGCCGCCCTGGTCGCAGATCGGGCAATCGAGGGGGTGGTTGATGAGCAGGAATTCCATCACGCCGCGGCGGGCGTTGCGGACCATGGCGGTGTCGGTGAAGATTTTCATCCCCTCCATCACCGGATAGGCGCAGGAGGCCACCGGCTTGGGGGCTTTTTCGACCTCGACGAGGCACATGCGGCAATTGCCGGCGACCGAGAGGCGCTCATGGTAGCAGAAGCGCGGGATTTCCTTTCCCGCAGCCTCGCAGGCCTGGAGCACGGAGGCGCCATTGGGGATTTCGACTTCGATGCCGTCGACGGTGACCTTGGCCATCTGTTTACTCCGCCGCCATCGCGGTGTGGGCGGCCTTATAGGCCGCGATTCGCTCTTCCATCAGCGGCCTGAAATGCCTGATGAGGCCTTGCACCGGCCAGACGCCGCCATCGGCCAGGGCGCAGATGGTGTGGCCCTCGATTTGGCGGGTCACCTGTTCCAGCACGTCGATTTCGGCGATTTCGGCGCGGCCTTCGACCATGCGCAGCATCACCCGGTTCACCCAGCCCATGCCCTCGCGGCAGGGGGTGCATTGGCCGCAGCTTTCATGCTTGTAGAAGGCGGAGAGGCGCTGGATGGCTTTGATCAAATCGGTTGATTTGTCCATCACGATGACGCCCGCCGTGCCCAGGCCGGTTTTGTGTTCGCGCAGCGCGTCGAAATCCATCAGCACATCGTCGCAGACGCTTTTTGGGATCATCGGGGTGGAGGAGCCGCCGGGGATGACGGCCAGCAGATTATCCCAGCCGCCGCGCACGCCGCCGGCATGGCGGTCGATCAATTCGCGCAGCGGCATGCTCATTTCCTCTTCCACGTTGCAGGGCTTGTTCACATGGCCTTGCAGGCAGAAGATTTTGGTGCCGGAGTTTTTGGCGCGGCCGAAGCCGGCGAACCAGGAGGCACCGCGACGCAGAATGGTGGGCGCGACCGCGATGGTTTCGACGTTGTTCACCGTGGTGGGGCAGCCATAAAGGCCGACAGCGGCGGGGAATGGCGGTTTCATCCGCGGCATACCCTTCTTGCCTTCCAGGCTTTCGATCAGGGCGGTTTCCTCGCCGCAGATATAGGCGCCGGCGCCGCGATGCAGATAAAGCTCGTAATCATAGCCGGAGCCTGCGGCATTTTTGCCGAGCAGGCCGGCATCATAGGCCTCATCGATGGCCGCCTGGAGGATTTTGGCCTCATAGGCGTATTCGCCGCGGATATAGATATAGCCGGCGGAAGCGCCCATGGCGGAGCCGGCGATCAGGCAGCCTTCGATCAGCTTATGCGGATCATGGCGGATGATGTCGCGGTCCTTGCAGGTGCCGGGCTCGCTCTCATCGGCATTGACCACGAGGTAGCAGGGGCGGCCATCGGTCGCTTTGGGCATGAAGGACCACTTCATGCCGGTGGGGAAGCCGGCGCCGCCGCGGCCGCGCAGGCCGCTTTCCTTCATCTCATTGACGATCCAGTCGCGGCCCTTCTGGATGATGCCGGCCGTGCCGTCCCAATCGCCGCGCATGCGCGCAGCGGCCAGGTTCCACGGCTTGGTGCCGTAGAGATTGGTGAAAATCCGGTCCTTGTCAGACAATGCCATGGCTCAGCCCTCCACCAGCACGATGGGACCACCTTCGGGCGCGCTGGTCTGGCGGCCGATGCTGCTGCCCGGGGCCGGCCGCTCGCCGCGCTTGAGCGCCTCGATCAGCGCGACGGTGCGCTCGTAATTCAGATCCTCGTGGTAGTCCTCGTCGATGCAGAGCATCGGCGCATTGACGCAGGCGCCCATGCATTCGACTTCGCTGAGGGTGAAGAGGCCATCGGCGGAGCTATCGCCATAGCCCTTCAGCCCGCCTGCATCGCGGCAGGCGCGTAGCACCTCGTCCGAGCCGCGCAGCCAGCAGGGCGTGGTGCCGCAGACTTGGAGATGGTAGCGGCCCATCTTCTTGAGATTGAACATGAAATAGAAGCTGGCGACTTCGTAGACGCGGATGGGCGCCATGCCGAGACGCTCGGCCACCACATCCATGGCGATGCGCGGCACCCAAGCGCTGCCGGTCTGCCGGCCCATCTGGTATTGCACCTGATAGAGCAGCGGGATGACCGCGCTGGCCTGCTTGCCCTCGGGGTAGCGGGGTATGATTTTGGCGATCGCCGCCTCGGCCTCGGCGTCGAAGGCAAAACTCGTCGGTTCGTCGCTCACCGGTCAATCTCTCCGAACACGATATCCAGGCTGCCAATGATTGCCACCGCATCGGCCAGCATATGGCCTTTGGAGAGCACCTCCATGGCCTGCAGATGGGCATAGCCGGGGGCGCGGATCTTGCAGCGATAGGGTTTGTTGCCGCCATCGGCGACGAGATAGACGCCGAACTCGCCCTTGGGGGCTTCCACCACCGAATAGGTCGAGCCTTCGGGCACGTGATAGCCCTCGGTATAGAGCTTGAAGTGGTGGATGAGGGCTTCCATCGAGCGCTTCATGGCGCCGCGCTTGGGCGGCGTGATCTTATTGTCCAGCACCTTGACGGGACCGGGGCGCATTTGCGCCAGGCATTGGGCGATGATGCGCAGCGATTGGCGCATTTCGGCGATGCGGACGAGGTAACGGTCATAGCAATCGCCATGGCGGCCGACGGGGATGTCGAATTCCATCCGGTCATAAACATCATAGGGCTGGCTGCGGCGCAGGTCCCAAGCCAGGCCAGAGGCGCGCAGGCAGGGGCCGGAAAAACCCCATTCGATGGCCTGCTCGGCGGTCATGACGCCGATATCGACGGTGCGCTGCTTGAAGATCCGGTTATTGGTCAGCAGGCCTTCGAGCTTGTCGATGAAGGCGGGGAATTGCTCGCACCAGCCGGCGATGCGTGCCTCCATGCCGGCAGGCAGGTCTTTCGCCACGCCGCCGGGGCGGAAGTAGTTGGCGTGGTAATGCGAGCCGCTGACCTGCTCGTACATTTCCAGCAAATGCTCGCGCTGCTCGAAGCCCCAAAGGGCCGGGGTGATGGCACCGCAATCCAGCGCATAGGTGGTGACGTTGAGCAAATGGTTGAGAATGCGGGTGATTTCGGAGAAGAGCACGCGGATATATTGCGCGCGTTCGGGGATATCGCCCTCGATGCCCAGCAGCCTTTCGGTTGCGATGGCAAAGGCGTGCTCCATGCACATCGGGCTGACGTAATCCAGCCGGTCAAAATAGGGCAGCGCCTGGAGATAGGTCTTATGCTCGATCAGCTTCTCGGTGCCGCGATGCAGCAGGCCGATATGCGGGTCGGCGCGCTCCACGACCTCGCCCTTCATCTCGAGGATGAGGCGCAGCACGCCATGGGCGGCGGGGTGCTGGGGGCCGAAATTGATGGTGTGGCTATCGACCTGCACCGTGTTGGTGGTGAGCTGGGTGGTGGTGACGCTCATGGCTTGGGCCCCTCCACGCGGTTGAGATGGATTTTCTCGTCGCCCGGCAGGGTGGTCATCGCTTCCCAGGGGCTGAGGAAGTCAAAGCTGCGGAAATCCTGGGTGAGTTTGACCGGCTCATAGACCACCTGTTTGCGCTCCTCGTCGTAGCGCAGCTCGATATGGCCGCTGAGGGGGAAGTCCTTGCGCAGCGGATGGCCCTCGAAGCCGTAATCGGTCAGCAGGCGGCGCATGTCGGTCAGGCCCTCGAAGACCACACCATACATGTCCCAGGTTTCGCGCTCGAACCAGGTGGCGGCGGGCCAGATGGCGGCGACGGAGGGCACGGGGGTGGTTTCGCTGGCCGGCACGATGACGCGCAGGCGCTGGTTCAGCGTCAGGCTGAGGAGGTTATAGACCACCTCGAAACGCTCGGAGCGTTCGGGCCAATCCACGCCGCAGATATCCATGCATTGGGCGAATTCGAGGCCGGGGGTGTCGCGCAGCCTCAGCATCAGGGCGAGCAGCCCCTCACGGGGGGTGTGCAGCACAAGCTCGGCGCCGCCGCGCTGGGTGGTCAGGCGGGCCTCGGGGATGGCGGCGAGCAGCGCCGCTTGCAGCGCCTCAACCACGGAGGATGGTCCCGGTGCGGCGGATTTTCTTCTGCAACTGCATGATGCCATAGACCAGCGCCTCGGCGGTGGGCGGGCAGCCGGGGACGTAGATATCGACCGGCACGATGCGGTCACAGCCGCGCACCACGGCGTAGCTGTAATGGTAATAGCCACCACCATTGGCGCAACTGCCCATGGAGATGACCCAGCGCGGCTCGCTCATCTGGTCATAGACCTTGCGCAGCGCGGGGGCCATTTTGTTGGTCAGCGTGCCGGCCACGATCATCACATCCGACTGCCGGGGCGAGCCGCGGGGGATGATGCCGAAACGGTCGAGATCATAGCGCGCCATATAGGCGTGGATCATCGGCACGGCGCAGCAGGCGAGGCCGAAGGTCATCGGCCAGAGGCTGCCGGTGCGCGCCCAGTTCACCACCTTGTCGAGATTGGCGACGACGAAGCCCTTATCCTCGATTTCGCCGGTGATGCCGCCGATGACGGCATCCTGTTCGGGGCCAGGCGGCAGGGCCTGGCGGTTCCAAGCGAGATCGCTCATTGCCAATCGAGCGCCCCCTTGCGCCATTCATAGATGAAACCGACGGTGAGCACGCTCAGGAAGCCCATCATGGAGAGGAAGCCGAGCCAGCCGATTTCGCCCAGCGTCACCGCCCAGGGGAAGAGGAAGGCCACTTCGAGGTCGAAAATGATGAAGAGGATGGCCACGAGGTAGAAGCGCACATCGAAGCGCCGGCGCGTATCGTCGAACGGCTCGAAGCCGCATTCATAGGCGGAAAGCTTTTCCGGGTTTGGCTTCTGCCGGGCCACCAGCAAAGCGCCGCCCACCATGGCAAGCGCAATGCCCGCCGCAATCCCGATAAACACCAGGACCGGAAAATACTCACCGAGCAGGCTGGCATTCATGGCCTTGACCTCTCAACCGCTGTGCCTGGGGCATGGATACGCCGAACCATTCGCGTGCCACTGCCCCCCGCCTCAACACGAGGCGCTTGGCCGGTTGCCCGGTGCCCCTCGTTTCCTTGCCGCTGCCCACCCCGCGTGGTGCGGTGCAGCGAAGCCGGACAATACCGACATGACGCCGCTTCCGCCATAGGCAGGAAAAGCAAAAAACGCGAGATATTGCAGTGATGGGGAGGGGATTGCTGGCGCGAGTGACGGGGCTCGAACCCGCGACCTCCGGCGTGACAGGCCGGCGCTCTAACCAACTGAGCTACACCCGCAATCCAGGAGGCGGGGTATGATGGCAGAGGGGATTTGTGTCAAGCGCGGGTCGGGAAAAAACCAGCTGATGGCGCGGAAAAGGGAATGGGCGCTGACGGGATCGAACCGCCGACATCCTGCGTGTAAAGCAGGCGCTCTACCGGCTGAGCTAAGCGCCCCTGGGTGTGTTGTTAGCATGGCCTGCCGTAGCTTCCCAGCGGGGCATGGGCGGGCACAAAAAGGCGGGCACAAAAAAGGCCGGCCCTTGCCAGGCCGGCCTTTGCGGAGAAGCTGCGCTGCTTAGTTCACAGCGTCCTTGAGGGCCTTGCCGGCCTTGAAGCGCACGGTGGTGCTGGCGGGGATTTCGATATCTTCGCCGGTGCGCGGGTTGCGGCCCTTGCCGGCGGCGCGCTCGGTGGTGCTGAAAGTGCCAAAGCCGACCAGGCGAACCTCGCCACCCTTGGTCTTCAGCGCGTCTTCGATCGCGGTGAAGATAGCGTCGACCACTTCGCCGGCCTTGGCCTTCGAAATGTCGCCGGCATCAGCCACCACGGCCACCAGATCTTGTTTGTTCATAGCCAACCCCCTGGGGAACCAAGCGGGGCGGCCGATTCCGCCCTCGCAAACTGAACGGACACTAGTTGCAGGGGTTTTGGCGCGTCAACTCCGATGACCGGTTTATCCCCGGAAATCCGCCATTTTTGGCCTATTCTTCATGCCCGCGCCGAGTCGCGGGGGGCCGGGGCACCCGGCTATAGGGTGCCCCCAACTTCACCGCTGGCCTTAGTGCGGCCGTACCGCCACCGATTCGCCGGTGGGGGTGACAGCGGCCACCTCCTCGGGTTCCACCCATTCTATCGCAACAGGTGGGCGGACCAGGGCTTTGGCGATGACCTCATCGACATGCGAGACGGCGAAAATCTTCAGGCCCTTTTTCACATTGTCCGGGATCTCGGCGAGGTCCTTTTCATTGTCCTTGGGGATGAAGACGGTCTTGATGCCGGCGCGCAGGGCTGCGAGCAGTTTTTCCTTGAGACCGCCAATGGGCAGGACGCGGCCGCGCAGGGTGATCTCACCCGTCATCGCCACATCGCGGCGGATGGGGATGCCGGTGAGCACGGAGACGATGGAGGTGGCCATGGCGATGCCGGCCGATGGGCCATCCTTGGGCGTGGCACCTTCGGGGACATGGACGTGGATGTCGCGCTTTTCGAACAAGGTGGGCTTGATGCCGAAGGTGGTGGCGCGGCTGCGCACATAGCTGAGCGCGGCCGAGA
This sequence comes from Rhodovarius crocodyli, assembly GCA_945901085.1. GTDB lineage: Bacteria > Pseudomonadota > Alphaproteobacteria > Acetobacterales > Acetobacteraceae > Rhodovarius > Rhodovarius crocodyli_A. Next base: position 41,753 of record CAMDJV010000008.1, read on the forward strand.
CGCTCTCCTTCATCACATCGCCCAATTGGCCGGTTGGCTTGATATTGCCCTTGCCGGGCACCACCACGCTTTCGATGGTGAGGATATCGCCGCCCACCTCAGTCCAGGCCAGGCCGGTGACGACGCCGACCATATCCTCGCTCTCGGCCTCGCCGAAGCGGAATTTGGCCACACCGGCATATTTGGCCATGTTCTTCTTGGTGATCACGACCTTCTTGGTCTTCAGCGTCACGATCTCCTTCACCGCCTTGCGGGCGAGGCTGCCGATCTCACGCTCAAGGCTGCGCACGCCGGCCTCACGGGTGTAGGTGCGGACCAATTCGCGCAGCACATCATCGGCCACCGACCATTCGGTGGGCTTGAGGCCATTGGCCTCGCTCACCTTGGGCATGAGGTGGCGCTTGGCGATTTCCACCTTCTCATCCTCGGTATAGCCGGGGATGCGGATGATCTCCATGCGGTCGAGCAGCGGCTGGGGCATGCGCAGGCTATTGGCGGTGGTGACGAACATGACATCCGACAGGTCGTAATCGACCTCCAGGTAATGATCGGCGAAGGTGGCGTTCTGTTCGGGGTCGAGCACCTCGAGCAGCGCGCTCGAGGGGTCACCACGCCAATCGGCGCCCAGCTTGTCGATTTCATCGAGCAGGAAGAGCGGGTTGGAGGTTTTCGCCTTCTTCATGCCCTGGATGACCTTGCCGGGCATCGAGCCGATATAGGTGCGGCGATGGCCGCGCACTTCGGCCTCATCACGCACGCCGCCGAGGCTCATGCGGACGAAATTGCGCCCGGTGGCCTTGGCGATGCTCTTGCCGAGCGAGGTTTTGCCCACGCCGGGGGGGCCGACCAGGCAGAGGATGGGGCCGCGGATTTTCGGGCTGCGGCTTTGCACGGCGAGGTATTCGGTGATGCGCTCCTTCACCTTCTCCAGCCCGTAATGATCGGCATCGAGCACGGCTTCGGCGGCGACGACGTCGTTCTTCACCTTGGATTTCTTCTTCCAGGGGATGGAGAGAATCCAGTCAAGATAATTGCGCACCACGGTGGCCTCGGCCGACATGGGCGACATGGAGCGCAGCTTTTTCAGCTCCGCCAGCGCCTTCTCGCGCGCTTCCTTGGAGAGCTTGGTCTCGCGGATCTTGGCTTCCAGCTCGGCGGCCTCGTCGCGGCCTTCCTCGCCCTCGCCCAGCTCCTTCTGGATCGCCTTCAACTGCTCGTTGAGGTAATATTCGCGCTGGGTCTTTTCCATTTGCCGCTTCACGCGGTTGCGGATTTTCTTCTCGACCTGGAGGACACCGATCTCGCCTTCCATGTGCTGGAAGACGCGCTCGAGCCGGGGCGCGGTGCCGGTGATTTCCAGCAGCTCCTGCTTTTCGGGGATTTTGATCGAGAGGTGGCAGGCCACCGTGTCGGCCAGCTTGGCCGGGTCATCGATCTGGTTAACGGAGACCAGCACCTCGGGGGCGATTTTCTTGTTGAGCTTGATATAGCTCTCGAACTGGCTGACCACGGTGCGGGCCAGCGCCTCGGTCTCCTTGGGTTCGCCAGCCTCTTCGGGCAGCAGATCGGCCACGGCCTCAAAGTAATTTTCGGTTTCCTTGAAGCTGCCGATCTTGGCGCGGCGGCTGCCCTCGACCAGCACCTTCACCGTGCCATCGGGCAGCTTGAGCAGTTGCAGCACCGTGGAGACGGTGCCGATTTTGTAGAGATCATCGGCGCCGGGGTCGTCCTGCGCGGCGTTTTTCTGCGCGACGAGCAGGATTTGCTTGTCGTCACGCATCACCGCTTCCAGCGCGCGGACGGATTTATCCCGGCCGACAAAGAGCGGCACAATCATGTGCGGGAAAACCACGATATCGCGCAGCGGCAGCACAGGAAGCAAATCGCCGCTTTTGAATTCCGTCATATGACCTCACAAAGGACAGTCGGCGCGGGCTTCGCCCAGAAGCGGCACGAGGCCAGGCGCCTTAGGGTTAGGGAATTGGGGACCCGGCCCCTCGCGAACAAGGGAGCGGGGCAGAAGGGAATGGGCAAAAGCCCCGGCTCACGCCGAGGCCTGCTCCTGGCTGCGTTCGCCATAGATGAAGAGCGGCTGGCCGCGGCCCTCGGCCACCTCGCCATTGACCACCACCTCATCCACATCATCACGGCCTGGCAGGTCGAACATGGTGAGCAGCAGGATGCTTTCCATGATGGAGCGCAAACCGCGCGCGCCGGTCTTGCGCTGGATGGCGCGGTTGGCGACGGCCTTGAGCGCATCCTCGGTGAAGGTGAGTTTCGCACCTTCCATCTCGAAAAGGCGCTGATATTGCTTGATCAGCGCGTTTTTCGGCTTGGTGAGGATTTCGATCAGCGCCTTTTCGTCGAGATCCTCGAGGGTGGCGATGACCGGCAGGCGGCCGATGAATTCGGGGATCAGGCCGAATTTCAGCAGATCCTCAGGCTCGACCTCGCGCAGCACCGCGCCGGCGCGGCGGTCATCGGGGCTTTTGACATCGGCGCCGAAGCCAATGCCCGAACCCTTGCCGCGCTGGCCGATGATGCGTTCGAGGCCGGCAAAGGCGCCGCCGACGATGAAGAGGATATTGGTGGTATCCACCTGCAGGAATTCCTGCTGCGGGTGCTTCCGGCCGCCCTGGGGCGGCACGGAGGCGACCGTGCCCTCCATGATCTTCAGCAGGGCCTGCTGCACACCCTCGCCGCTGACGTCGCGGGTGATGCTCGGATTGTCCGACTTGCGGGAGATTTTATCGACCTCGTCGATATAGACGATGCCGCGCTGCGCCCGTTCCACATTGTAATCGGCGGCTTGCAGCAGCTTGAGGATGATGTTTTCCACATCCTCACCGACATAGCCGGCCTCGGTCAGCGTGGTGGCGTCCGCCATGGTGAAGGGGACGTCGAGAATGCGGGCGAGGGTCTGGGCCAACAAGGTCTTGCCCGAGCCGGTGGGGCCGAGCAGCATGATGTTGGATTTGGCGATCTCGATCTCGTTGTTCTTCGCCTGGGCTGCCAGCCGCTTGTAATGGTTATGCACCGCGACGGCCAAAACCTTCTTGGCGTGCTCCTGGCCGATGACGTAATCATCCAGCACCTTGCAGATTTCACGCGGTGTAGGCACCCCATCGCGGCTCTTCACCAGCGTGGTCTTGTGCTCCTCACGAATGATATCCATGCAGAGTTCGACGCATTCATCACAGATGAACACGGTCGGCCCAGCGATTAGCTTGCGAACCTCATGCTGCGACTTGCCGCAGAAGGAACAATACAGCGTATTCTTGGAATCGCCGGAAGACTTGCTCATGCTCGCTCCTCGCCCGCCGGGCCCGCCGGGAGGGCGGGGGCGGGCGTCATGGAATTGTAGCCCCGGCGGGCGCCGGGGGGAAGATTTGTCTCGATTGGGAGGGGAGGCTGCGCCAAATCAGCTCTTCGCGGCATCCGCACCGCTGAGCGGGCGCTTATCCACCACATGGTCGATCAGGCCGAAATCGCGGGCTTCCTCGGCGGAGAGGTAGGTGTCGCGCTCCATTTTCTTTTCGATCTCCTCCACCGGCTGGCCGGTGTGGTTGGCGTAGATCTGGTTCAGCCGGGCGCGGGTCTTGAGGATTTCGCGGGCCTGAATTTCGATATCGGTGGCCTGGCCCTGAGCGCCGCCGGAGGGCTGGTGGATCATCACCTGGCTGTTCGGCAGGGCATAGCGCTTGCCCTTTTCACCGGCCATGAGCAGCAGCGAGCCGGCGGAGGCGGCCATGCCGACGCAAACCGTCGAAACCGGCGAGCGGATATATTGCATGGTGTCATACATCGCGAGGCCCGCGGTGACCACGCCGCCGGGCGAGTTGATGTAGAAGGAAATATCCTTGTTCGGGTTCTCGCTCTCCAGGAAAAGCAATTGCGCGCAGATCAGCGACGCCACCTGATCGAAGATCGGTCCGGTCAGAAAGATGATCCGCTCCTTCAGCAGGCGCGAATAAATGTCATAGGCGCGTTCGCCACGGGCGCTCTGCTCCACGACCATGGGCACGAGGGAGTTGTTGTAGATTTCGACCGGATCGCGGCCCTGGATAATGGACATACTGCTTGGCATCCTCGTTCGTGGCCCCCGGTGGAGAGGGTGATTGGGCAGCCACGGGTTGGCGCGGGCCGCCGAATCACCGGCCTGCCCGCAGGGTAACTTCTAAGATGTGGGCAGAAGGTGAATGAAGGAAAGACCCCCCTGCCCCGCCTTCAGACCATGGCGGCCACCCGCTCGCCGAGAAGCTGGCGTGCGGCGGGCAAAGGGCGGTGCAAATGGCCGAAGGCATCGCGCTCGAGAAAATGCGCGGTCAGCCGCAGCCCGTCGCGCCATTGCGCCGGGTTGGCGGGGGCGTCATCGGTCATCAGGGCGGGCAGTGGCAGCAGGCGCTCGGCATAGGGGGCGCCGGCTGCGGCGCTGACCGCGCGGCCGGTGCGCGGCGAGACCCAGGCGAGATCCTCGGTCACGCCGGTGGCGGCGCAACTGGTGAGATCAAGGCCGTAGCCCAGTTCGGCCAGCAGTGCAGCCTCCCAGCGGATCAGCGCCTCCAGGCCGCGATGGGGGTCGCGCGCCAGGGCCACCACCAGGCGCACCAGGCCGTGAAAGCTGGCCGGGTGGGGCTGGCGCTCGGGCAGCGCGCCCTCGGCCACGGCACAGGCGGCGGTGAGCACGGCGAGTGCCAGCGGGTCCTCCATCGCCAGGGCGGCGGCGGCATGGACCATTTCGCCGGTCACCGCGCCGAGTTGGTCGGAGAGCCGGGCCACCCAGCGCGCCTCCACCAGATTGCCGGGTTGCCAGAGCGGCGCCTGGGCGCGGGATTGGCCGCCGCGGGCCATGGCGGGGTGGCGGCCCAGCGCCTCGGTCATCAGGGTGACGACCAACCCGGCCTCGCCATAGGGCCGGGCGCCGATGACGACCGCCGGGCCCTCCCATTCCGTCAGCGGCATGGCAGGGTCATGGGCTTAGCCCTCATCCTCCAGCCCCAGGGCGCGGATATGGCTGCGGCTGTCATCCCAATTGGCCCGGTCCTTCACGTTCAGGAAGAGGTGGATGGGTTTTTCGAGCAATTGGCTGAGTTCCTGCCGGGCGCGGCGGCCGATATCCTTGATCTTGGAGCCGCCCTCGCCGATCAGGATCGCCTTCTGGGTGGGGCGGGAGACATAGATGGTGAGGTCCACCCGGGCTGAGCCATCCTGGTGTTCCTTCCAGCTTTCGGTCTCCACCGTCGCGTGGTGGGGCACCTCGTCATGGGTGAGGCGGAGGATGTGCTCGCGCACGATCTCGGCCGCGAGCATGCGGTTGGGCAGGTCGGAGAGTTCATCCTCGGGGAAGAGCCAGGGGCCGGGCGGGGCCTCCACCGCCATGGCCTGCAGCATGAGGTCGATGCCATCGCCCTTGGTGGCGCTGAGCATGAAGGTTTCGGCGAAGGATAATTCGGCGTTCAGCGCCGCGGTGAGCGGCAGCAATTGCTGGCGGTCGATCAGGTCGATCTTGTTCAGCGCCAGCCAGATCGGCCGGGTGGTGCCCTTGAGCTTCTCGATGATGGCTTGCACAGCCTCGGTCATGCCGGCCTTGGCATCGACGACGAGGAGCGCGATGTCGGCATCCTTGGCACCGCCCCAGGCGGCGGCGACCATCGCGCGGTCCAGCCGGCGCTTGGGGGCGAAAATACCGGGGGTATCCACCAAGATGAGCTGCGCCGGTGGGCGCATCACCACGGCGCGGATGCGAAACCGGGTGGTTTGCGGCTTGGGTGAGACAATGGTCACCTTGGTGCCGGAGGCGGCATTGACCAGGGTGGATTTCCCCGCATTCGGGGCGCCGATGATGGCGATGAGGGCGCAGCGCGTATCTGTCATGTCCGGCCCTTCTACGGCAAAGTGGCGGGGGGGGAAGGGTTTTTCGTGGCAGGTCTTCGCCGGCGGCTTGGGATGGTGGGCTTTAGCGGGCTGGTGGAGAGCGAATAGCGAGGGAAGTAAGATCGAGGGGCTTTGCCCCTCGATCACCCCAGCAGGGTCGACATATATGTCGTCCAGTTTCCTGCACCTTCGATCAATTTATTGATACAAAAAACTATTCAAAGGTCCAGGAAAATCATTTTCCTGGTGGGAGAGCGCGAGAGGGCAAAGCCCTTTCGCTCTTTTTTCCCCCGACATCAGGGTTTTTCCGCAGCCTGCTAGGTTCCTGCTAGCCAATTCTCGGCGGCGGCGGTTTCCGCCACGCGCTTGCTCTCGCCCATGCCCTCGGCCTCGCGGCCCAGGGCGCGCACCCGCACCACGAAGAGCGGCGCATGGGCGGGGCCGGTGGTGGAGATGGCGGTGTATTCCGGCAGGCCGGCGGCGCGGCCGAGGGTCAATTCCTGCAACCGGGTTTTGGGGGACATGGGGGGGGCGGCGGTGGCCTCCATCAGCCCGGCCCATTCGCGGCGGATGACGGCGCGGGCTGCCGGCAGGCCGCCATCGAGGAAGAGCGCGCCCAGAAGCGCCTCCAGCGCATCGGCCAGCACATTGGCGCGCTCGCGCAGGCCGCTGCGGTTTTCGGCCGGGGGGACGCGCACGGCTTGGGCCAGGCCCATGGCCTCGGCGATGGGGGCCAGGGCCTCGCGCGCGACCAGAGCGGCAAGGCGCTTGCCCAGGTCGCCCTCACGCTCATCGGGGTAGCGCTCGCCCAGCCATTCGGCGATGCACAGGCCCAGCACCCGGTCGCCGAGGAATTCCAGCCGCTCATTGCTCGCCGTGCCGGTGGCGGCCGAGCGATGGGTCAGCGCCGTTTCCAGCAGCGCGGGGTTGGCGAATTCATGGCCCAGCCGTGCCGCGATGAGGGATGTCATGGCTTATCCAATCGCGCGGCGCATGGGCTAGCGCACCGGGCTGAGCAGGCGGCTCCAGCGGATGGCGAAGGGCCAGTTCCACACCTGCCAGATCGGGCTGGAGCCATCGACCGAGAAGAAAATGAACTCGGCACGGCCGACAAGATTGTCGATCGGCACGAAACCCACCGCCGATTGCACCCGGCTATCGAGGCTATTGTCGCGGTTGTCGCCCATGGCGAAGACATGGCCGGCGGGGACGAGGAAGACATCGGTATTGTCGAGCGGGCCGTCATCGCTCTGCTCGATGATGGGATGGGTGCGACCGCCGGGCAGGGTCTCGCGGAAGAGGCGCACCGTCAGCCGCGGGCCATCGCCCTCGGCGATATAGGGGCCCATGGATTCGCGCGCCACGGCGGCGCCATTGATGTGCAGCACGCCGCGGATGACCTGGATGCGGTCACCCGGCAGGCCGATGATGCGCTTGATGTAATCCTGGCTGGTGTCACGCGGCAGCTTGAACACCGCCACATCGCCACGTGCGGGCGTTGCGCCCCAGAGGCGGCCGGCGAAGAGATTGGGCGAAAAAGGCATCGAATGGCGGGAATAGCCGTAGGAGTATTTCGACACGAAGAGGTAATCGCCCACCAGCAAGGTGGGGATCATCGAGCCGGAGGGAATGTTGAAGGGCTCGAAGGCGATTGTGCGGATGCCGATGGCGATCAGGCCAGCATAGATGATGGTGCGGATGCTCTCGCCCCAGCCGCCCTTTTTTCTGGTGATGGTCTGGCTCATGGGTGCGGCTTGTCCGGCAAGGGTGAATTCGGGCCTTAGAAGCGCATCGGCCCATGCAAAGTCAAGGAAGCGGGTTATGCGAGGGGCCTGGCGCTGATGATGACCATGGCCTGGGCATAGGGGAATTCATCGGTCATGGTCAGCGCCACCTCGGCCAGCATACCAGGCGGGGTGAGGGCGGCGAGGCGGGCGGCAGCACCGCCGGTCATCGCCATGGTGGGCTGGCCGGAGGAGAGGTTGATCACCCCCAGATCGCGCCAATAAACCCCGGCGCGGAAGCCGGTGCCCAGCGCCTTCGAGGCGGCCTCCTTGGCGGCGAAACGCTTGGCATAGGTGGCGACGCGGATTTTTTCGGTGCGGCGCTCAGCCTTGCGGCGCTCTTCTTCGGTGAAGACGCGCTCGAGGAAACGGGCGCCGTGGCGTTCTATCACGTCGGCTATGCGGCGGATGTCCACGACGTCGCTGCCTAGGCCTAGGATCATGGGGGGGGGGCCTTGAGAGGGGCGCTGCCCCTCTCAAACTCTCCCCGCCAAAGGCCGGGAGGCCCTTGGAACCCAGGAGAAAATCCATGGCGGTCCAGGGGCGCCTCGCCCCTGGCGGGGAGGGTCCGGGAGGGGCAGCGCCCCTCCTGGGGCGGCACTTCAGAGATAGCGCTGAATATCAAGCGTGCTCTCCCGGCCGATTTGCGCCGAGGATTGGCTCAGAAAATGGTCGGCCGCCTCATGGCCATATTGCCGCAGCGTTTGCAGAAAATCCCAATCGCCGTTGAATTTGGTGCTGAGTTTGAAGGCGCGCATGCGCGGTTCATCCTCGATGCTGTGCAGGAAGAGGCGGCGGTAGCGTGGTTGTTCGAGGCGGCCGCCTTCGAGGAGCCTCTGCACGAAGTCGATCGCGCGCATTTCGCTCATGAGCGAGGCGTTGAAGCTGATCTCGTTCAGCCGGTTCATGATGTCGGAGACGGTGGTGGGAATCTCGGCCCGGTAAAGCGGGTTGAGCTGCACCAGGATGATGTCGGCGGCCGAGCGCTCGTGATAGAGCGGCCAGAGGGCGGGGTTGCCGAGATAGCCGCCATCCCAATAGGCCTCGCCATCGATCTCGACCGCCTTGAAGACATTGGGCAGGCAGGCGGAGGCGAGCAGGGCATCGACGGTCAATTCCTCGCGGCGGAACACTTTGGGCTTGCCGGTGCGGACATTGGTGGCGGAGATGAAGAGCCGCATGGCGTGTTTGTCGTCGCGCAGTTTTTTCAGGTCGAGCGAGTTTTGCAGCGCCCGGCGCAGCGGGTTGAACTCCATGGGGAAGGGGTTGAGCTGATAGGGCGAGGCCACTCGGGTGAGTGCCTCGAAGGCGTTCCAGGCCATGGAATAGCTGAGGTCATAGCCCCAGATCGCCTTTTCCAGCGGGCTGGCCTTCATCGGGCTCATGGCGAAGGTGGCGCCCAGGCTGCGCCAGAACCGCTCCATGCCATCGCGCGCGCCGGCGCGGCCGCCCTCGCTCAGGCCGAGGGCGAAGATGGCGGCGTTGATGGCGCCGGCCGAGGTGCCGGACATGCCGTCAAAATCCAGCCAATCTTCGTCCAGCAGCCGCTCCAGCACGCCCCAGGTGAAGGCGCCATGGGTGCCGCCACCCTGCAAGGCCAGGTTGATCTTGCGGGTGTCGCGGCTATGGGCGATGGGCGAGGGCAGGTTCTGGGGCGTGCTGTCCATCATGCCGCGAGCCAGCCGCCGTCAATCGACAGGGCTGCGCCATTCACCGAGCCCGAGCCGGGGCCGACCAGATACAGCGCCATGCGCGCCACATCCTCCACCTCGATCCAGCGCTTGGAGGGCTGCTTTTCCAGCAGGCGGTCACGCAGGGCGGATTCTTCGGAGATGCCGAATTTGGCGGCGAGCGGCGCCACCTGCGCCTCGGCCAGGGGGGTGCGGACGAAGCCGGGGCAGATCGCATTGCAGGTGATGGGCGACTGCGCCACTTCGAGGGCGATGGATTTGGTCATTCCCACCACGCCGTGCTTGGCGGCGACATAGGCCGATTTATAGGGGCTGGCGACGAGGCCATGGGCGCTGGCCACATTGATGATCCGCCCCCGGCCACGGGCCAGCATGGCCGGCAGGGCGGCTTTGATGGCGTGGTAGTTGGAGGACATATTGATGGCGATGATGGCGTCCCACTTTTCCTCGGGGAAGTCCTGCACCGGGGAGACGAATTGGATGCCGGCATTGTTCACCAGGATATCGAGCGAGCCGAGGGCGGCCTGAGCCTGGGCTACCATGGCGCGGATTTCGGCGGGTTTGGACATGTCGGCCGACGAGTAGGGGGCCTCTGTCACGCCCATCAGCGCGCCGATCTCGGCCCGGGCGGCGGCGATCTCCTCGGGCTTGCCGAAGCCGTTCAGCATCACCTTCGCGCCGGCCTGTGCGAAAATCCGGGCAATGCCCAGGCCAATGCCCGATGTGCTGCCGGTGACCAGGGCGCCCTGCCCTGCCAAAACCTTATCCGCTAAGCTCATGTTTTTGGTCTCAACCTTGGAAATTTTTGTTGCAACGCAATGTGACGTTACGAAATAGCACTAAACACGAAGGGCATCTATGACAGATTTGCATCGCGCTGTCGCGTCATGATGCCGGCGCCATTCGGCGCGGGGTGCTTTTGCGGGCAAGCAATAGCCTATTGTATTGCTTTGACAGGCTATAATCGGGAGAGAATGCTGATCCGGCCGCTTTACTCGGCGGCGAGGCGCAGGCCTGCCATCTCGCGCTCGGCCAGGACAGCCGCGATGGCTGCTGCCGCTGCCGCCTGGGCGGGTTCGATCACCGGCACGCCGGCCGCATCCTCGGCCGCCGCCCGGTGCCGGGCCATGCCGGCGCAGCCGAGGATCACCACGCCCGCACCTTGCGCCGCCAGGGCGCGGGCGGTGGCGCAGATTTTTGCCCGCGGTGCCACCGGGTCGGTCAGCATTTCCATATCGAGGTTCAGCGGTATCCAGCCGGCGAGGCGGGATTCCACGCCCAGAGCCTGAAAGCATTTATCCTGCCGGGGCCGCGAGAGATCGGTGAAGCCGATCATGCCGAAGCGATCCGCCCGGTTGAGCGCCGCGCTCACCGCCGAGCGGAGCATGCCAAAAACCGGCCGGCGGGTGACGCTGCGGGCGAGGTCGAGCCCCGGGTCACTGACGCAGCCAATGACATAGGCCGCCGCCTCCTCGGCCTCGATCACCCGCGCCAAGGGCTCGGCCACCGAAAACCAGTCGCGCCAATTGATGATGGCGGGCGGGCCATCGGGCAGGCGCACCACATCGATGCGCGGCAGGCCGGGGGCGGCGTAATGCGCCACCGCCTCGGCCATGCCATCGGTGCAGGAGATGGAGGAATTGGGGTTGATGATGAGGATGCGTTCGACCATGCGTCCAGCTTGCTGCTGCATCGCCTTGCACGCAAGGCGGTTTTGCTGGACAGTTTTGCTGGCGAGGCGTTGTATTGCTGCATCGCACAAAATTCGGAACGCCCTATTATGACCGCTGAAGCGGCACCCGCCATGCCCCCCCTCGAAAGCTGGGAGCCACAACGCGCCGAGCCGCCGGCACCCTATCCGCGCCCGGCCTTCTGGCTGGCGCTGCGCCGGGGGGCGAGCAATCATTGCCCGGTCTGCGGCGAGGGGCGGGTGTTTCAGGGTTATTTGAAGCTCGTGCCGGAATGTGAGGTGTGTCACACGCCACTGGGCAAGCTGCGGCCGGATGATGCGGCGCCGTATTTCGTGATTTTGCTGGCAGGCCATGTGCTCCTGCCGCCGGTGTTCTGGGTGGAGAAGCACTATATGCCGCCCATGTGGGTGCATATGGCGCTGTGGCTGCCGCTGTTTACCATCGCCTGCACGCTGTTGCTGCGGCCGGTGAAGGGGGCGGTGGTGGGGCTGCTGTGCCGGCTGGGTTTCACCGGCAATGAGCATATGCCCAATCTTTTTCCCGATAAGAGCTGAACCTTGCCCAATCGCCGCCTAATCCATTTGGAATTGCCCGAGGCGCCGCCGCCGCAAAGCGCCTATGCGGAGGCGGATCGGCGCCAGGCGGTGGCTGATATTCTGAAGGAAAACCGCTTTGACCCCGCGGATCTGGGCGAGGGGCCGTTTTCGCTGGTGCTGACGCTGCGCGAGGGGCGGCTGGCCTTTGATATTCGTGACGCCGAGGGGCGGCAGCCGCTGCGCGCCATCATCCTGGCGCTGGGGCCGTTCCGGCGGCTGATCAAGGATTACATCATGGTGGTGGAAAGCCATGAGCTGGCGGTGGTCTCGGGCGATGGCGAGGCGCGGATTCAGGCGATCGATATGGGGCGGCGGGGGCTGCATAATGAAGGCGCGGAATTGCTGATCAGCCGGCTTGAGGGCCGGGTGGGGTTGGATCATGAGACGGCGCGGCGGCTTTTCACCCTGATATGCGCGTTGCATCAGCGGATTTGAGGGGCCCTGCCCTTGCCTGCGGAAACCCATTATAGCGCGGCGCGGGGGCGGGCGACGCCCGCAGTGAGCAGGGCATCGGCATGAAGATCAATGGTCAAAACTATCGCAGCGTCTGGCTCGATGCCGATGGCTGGAGCGTGCGGATTCTGGACCAGACCATGCTGCCCTGGCGCGTCGAGCAGCTTTGCCTGCAAACGGCTGAGCAGGCCGCCCATGCCATTGCCTCCATGCAGGTGCGCGGGGCGCCGCTGATTGGCGCGGTGGCGGCTTATGGCCTGGCGCTGGCCATGCGCAGCGCGCCGGGGGATTTGCAGGCGATAGCGGCGATGCTGGGCGAGACCCGGCCGACGGCGATCAATCTGCGCTGGGCGCTGGAGCGGATGGTGGCGGTGCTGGGGAATGTGCCGCCGGCTGAGCGGGCGGCGGTGGCCTATGCCGAGGCGGCGGCGATTGCCGATGATGATGCCGAGACCTGCCGGCTGATCGGCCAGCATGGCCTGCCGCTGCTGGCCGAGATTGCCGCAGCGAAGAGGCGGGTGAATGTGCTGACCCATTGCAATGCCGGCTGGCTGGCGACGGTGGATTTCGGCACGGCGCTCAGCCCGATCTACCAGGCCTTTGATGCCGGGCTGGATGTGCATGTCTGGGTGGATGAGACGCGGCCGCGCAACCAGGGCGCCGCCCTGACCGCCTTTGAACTGGGAGCGCATGGCGTGCCGCATACCGTGGTTGCGGATAATGCCGGCGGGCATTTGATGCAGCATGGGCTGGTGGATATTTGCATTGTCGGCACCGATCGGGTGACGCGGCAGGGCGATGTGGCGAATAAGATCGGCACCTATCTCAAGGCGCTGGCGGCGCGCGACAATGGCGTGCCGTTCTGGGTGGCGCTGCCGCATTCCACGCTGGATGTGGCGGTGGTGGATGGGGTGAGGGAGATTCCCATCGAGGAGCGTTCGCCCGCCGAGGTGACCCATTTGAGCGGGCCGGATGAGGCGGGGGTGCTGCGGCGCATTCAGGTGAGCGCGCCGGGCAGTGCGGCGGCCAATCCGGCCTTTGATGTGACGCCGGCGCGGCTGGTGAGCGGGCTCATCACCGAGCGCGGGCGCTGCGCTGCCTCGGTGGCGGGGCTGGCCGGGCTTTATCCGGAAAAATTCACCTGAAGGGATCGGCCGAGGCGAGGATGGCCACGGTTTTTGCCACGCCCTCCTCCAGGCTGGTCATGGGCGCATTCCAGCCGGCCTGGCGCAGGCGGGAGAGATCGGCCAGGGTGTGGTATTGGTATTTGTCGCGGATGGAGGCCGGCATGTCGATGAAGCGCGGCGTGACCTCCTGGCCCATGGCGGCACCCACGGCGCGCACCAGATCGAGCCAGCTTCGCGCCTGACCGGCGCCGATATTCAGCAGGGGTAGGGCGGCGGCGGGTTGCTCCAGCAGAAAGAGCAGGATGGCCACCACATCCTCGACAAAGACGAAATCGCGCAATTGCTCGCCATCGGCATAATCGGGGCGGTGGCTGCGGAAGAGTTCCACCGTCTCGCCGCGCGAGAGGGTTTCGAACACCTTGTGGACGACGCTGCGCATCGGGCCCTTATGCTGCTCATTGGGGCCATAGACATTGAAGAATTTCAGGCCGCAGCAGAGCGGCGGCAAAGCCTGGCCGGCCTCGCGGCGGGCGGCCACCACTTGGTCGAAGAGGTGCTTTGACCAGCCATAAAGGTTGAGCGGGCGAAGCTGGGCGAGGCTGGTGGTGGCGGCGGCATCATCATAGCCCTGCCCGCCATCGCCATAGGTGGCGGCGGAGGAGGCATAGAGGAAGGGCACGCTGTGCTCGGTGCACCAGTCGAGCAGCATCAGGGAGCAGCGGAAATTGCGCCGCATCACCTCATCGCCATCACTGGCGGTGGTGGCGGAATTGGCGCCCAGATGGATCACCGCTTCAAGGGGTTTGCCGGGCAGCCAGGCGGCGAGTTCCTCGGGCGGGACGATATCGGCGATTTGGCGCTTGCGCAGGTTTTGCCATTTGCCGCCCTGGCGCAGCAGGTCACTGACCACCACGGGGCCGCGGCGGGCCTCATTGAGTGCCGCCACGATATTGCTGCCAATGAAGCCGGCGCCGCCGGTGACGAGGATCATGCGGGCGTTATGCCAGCATCGAGGCGCTTGTAGAACATGGTTGTTTCGGCCGGTTCGCCATCCGGGCGCAGGGCGTGGCCGGGCACCCGGCCATATTCCACCCAGCCGGCGGCGCGGTAGAGCCGGTCACCCGCGCTGCCGGTTTCGGTGTCCAGCAATAAAAGGTTGCGGCCGGCGGCGAGGGCGGCTGCCTCGGCGGTGGTGAGCAGGGCGCGGCCGAGGCCGCGGCGGCGGGCGGTGGAGCGCACCAGCATCTTGCCGATCTCGGCGCGGTGCGGCGCATTGGGCTGATGCGCCATGAAGAGCAGGACGGTGCCCAGCCATTCTCCGGCCTGTTCGGCCACGAAGAGCCTGGTGCTGCCGGCCCTGAGCCCGGGGAGTTGGCCGGCCCAGAAGAGTTCGGCCTCATGGACGGAAAGCCCGGCCAGGAAATTGACCGAGGCGCCATGGGCGACGGCATCGACCAGAATATCGGCCAATTCGGCCAGCCCGGCCTCGGCGGCTTGTGCGGAAACCTCTCGGATCATGCGCGAACTCCCAGGGGCAATGGCGTGATTCATTAGCCCAGGAAAGCCGCTGGGTGAAAGCGAGCCTGCCCTGGCGCGCTGCGCCCCAGCCAGGCTACCAGCATGGCATGGAAGACCCACGCCGCGAGGCCCCCGCCGTCGCCCGCAACCGCGACCCCATCCTGGCCGTGCTGCGGCGCATTCTGCCGCAACAGGGGCTGGTGCTGGAGGTGGCCAGCGGCAGTGGCGAGCATGCGTTGGCCGTCGCCCAGGCCTTCCCCGGCCTGACCATCCAGCCCAGCGACCCCCATCCCGAAGCCCGGGCCAGCACCGATGCCTGGGGCCAGGGCCAGGGGAATATGCGTGCGGCGCTGGAACTCGACGCCGCAGCATCCTGGCCGGTGATGGCAGCCCAGGCGGTGCTGTGCATCAACATGATCCATATCGCGCCCTGGGCGGCCACGGAGGGGCTGCTGCGCGGGGCGGCTTGCTGCCTTCCGCCCGGCGGGCTGCTGTATCTCTACGGCCCCTATCGGGTGGCGGGGGCGATGGTGGAGAGCAATGCGGAATTCGATGCAAGCCTGCGCGAGCGAGACGCCGCCTGGGGCATTCGGGATTTGGAGACGGTGGCGGCGGCGGGGGTGGCGGCCGGGTTTGGCCCGCCCGAGGTGATTGAGATGCCGGCGAATAACCTCTCAGTGGTGTTTCGCCGCCATCCGGCTGCTGCCGATGGGTGAGGGCGGCACGGCTCAGCGCGGGTCCGCCGCGTGGCGTTCGAGCGCCTGGGCGAGGGCGGCGGCCTCCACCAAGCGTGGCTTGAGCAGCGCCATGGTGCCGGCGGCGCCGATGGTCTCGAAAAAATCGTCCAATCCCTGCTGATAGGCGCGGCGGTTCCAGTAATCATGGATGGCCAGCACGCCACAGGGCGTGAGGCGGCCATGGGCGGCGAGGGCACAGGCGATGCGAAAGCGGCCATCGACCAGAACGAGATCGGCGCTGGGCATGCCCGCCCATGGCGCGTGCCAATAATCCTGGCCTTGCAACGCGCTGGGCGGGTGCAGCGGCCAGCCCCAATCGCCCAGCGGGCCGATATCGGCATGGTGCTGCAGCAGGCGGCCCGCTTCGATGGCTGCTTCCTGCTCCACCGCCACGCGGGCGAGCCAGGTGGTATCGGAATCGACCGAGAGCAGGCGATGGCCGGCCGCAAGGAGAATGGCAGTGCTGCCCCCGCAGCCGAATTCGACCATGGATTGGGCGCCGGTGGCGGCGGCGCGGAGCAGGGCCTGCTCGGCTCCAGTCATGGCCGCAACCAGGGCGGGTGGCAGGGTATTGGCGAGGGCTTCGGGCATGGTGCGCTTCCGATTTTGGAAAGCGTGATGATGCGGCGGGGATGGCTAATGATGGGTTAGCAGGGAGCTGACAAACGCTGATGGAGGAAGAAAAAACAGCGTAAGGGCTTTGCCCTGTCGCGCTTTCCCACCAGGGCCGACATGTATGTCGACGATTTTCCTGGATTTTTGAGTAAATTCTTGCGTCTATTTTATTTAAATTGATCGTCAAAAATTATATTAATTTTGCAAAATAAAAATATTTTAGTATAATGATTGTATTGTGCATAATAAATTAAATGAAGGTGCAGGAAACTAAGTTTCCTGCTGGGGTGCTCGAGGGGCAAAGCCCCTCGAATTTTTATCGCGCTCCATAATTTTTCACCAGGGCATCAAAGATATGATTCCAGACTGTGCTGCGGCGCGCTTGGCCTTCTCAGCCCATCACCCATTCCTCACCTTCGCGCCGGACCAGCCCATCCTCCTCCAGCATCATCAGATTGGCCAGCAGGCTGCGGCTGGCGGCGCCCTGCAGCTTGGGGTCCATCGGGCCATAGACCGGGCCGACCAGGGCCACGGCACTCGCCCGGCCCACTTCGCGCAGGGCGGCGACGACCCGGGCTTCGCGCCGGCGGCGATGGGTGGCGAGGGCATCGAGGAATGGCATGGGTTCGGCCAAAGGCGGGCCATGGCCGGGGAGGTAGAGGTGGTCCAGCCCTTCGCGCGCGCGCAGCTTGGCCAGGGAGTTCATATAGGCCCGCATATTGCCATCGGGCGGGCTGACCACGGTGCTGCTCCAGCTCATCACGTGATCGGCGGAGAACATCACGCCATTGCCTTCCATCGCAAAGGCGAGGTGATTGGCGCAATGGCCTGGGGTGTGGATGGCCTTCAGGCGCCAGGCCTTGCCCTCCACCGCATCGCCATCGGCGAGGCGTATCATGGGGTCGAAGGCCTCATCGCCGCCGGCACCGGCGGTCATATGCGGGCCAAAGCCATAGGTGGGGGCGCCGGTGGCGGCGGCGAGGCCGGCGGCGCCGGGGGAATGGTCGCGATGGGTGTGGGAGATGATGATGTGGGAGACCACCTCGCCATCCAGCGCGCGCAGCATTGCCTCCAGATGCGCCGGATCCTCCGGCCCCGGGTCGAGCACGGCGACCTCGCCCTCGCCGATGATCCAGGTGTTGGTGCCGCGCCAGGTGAAGGGGCCGGGATTGTTGCACAATAGCCGCCGCACACCGGGCGCCACATGCTGAATCTGGCCATGGATTGCGCTGTCATCGCGCAGGAAGGGAATGTTCAACGCTTCGTCCGTTTCATCTCGCGGTGGAGGATATAGAGGCCGGCGGCGATGATCATCGCAGCCCCGGCCAGCATGGAAAGCCCGGGCCATGTGCCAAAGACCACAATGCCCAGCACCGTGGCCCAGAGAATGGAGGTGTAGGAATAGGGCCCGAGCGAACTGACCTGCGCCGAGGCATAGGCTTCGGTCAGCATCACCTGGGCGACGCCGCCGATCAGCCCCAGGGTGAGCAGCATGGCCAATTCCCATGCCGTGGGCGTCACCCAGAGGAAGGGCAGGGTTGCGCCGGTGAAGAGTGTCATCAGCAGCGATTGCCACATGACGATGGTGGTGGATTTCTCGGTGGCCGAAAGCCCGCGCACCAGCATGGTGGTGAAGGCGGAGAAGACGCCTTGCAGCACGGCGAAGGTGATGCCCACCGCGTGCTCGCTATCCACCCCGCCGCTGAAGGCGCCCTGGCCGGCGGCGATCACCATGATGCCGGCAAAGCCCATCAGCACCGCCCCCCAGCGGTGAATGCCCGGCCGCTCGCCCAGAAAGGGGATGGAGAGCAGGGTGACGAAGAGCGGCGTGGTGTAGGAGAGCGCGGTGTGCTCGGCCAGGGGCAACAGGGTGAGGGCGTAAAAACTCGAACCCATCGCCGCCATGCCGGTGCAGGCGCGGAAGAAATGGGCGACGGGGCGCTTGGTGCGCAGCACGCCCCAATCGCCGCTGCGGCAGACGATGATGCCCACCACCGGCATGGCGAGGGCGCAGCGGAAGAACATCACCTCGGTGAAGGGCAGCCGCTCGCCCACCAGCTTCACCATGGAGGACATGATGGTGAAGAGTGCGGTGGCGCCCAGCATGAGCAGGGCGCCACGGCGGATATCATGCCGCAATGCCATGCCGCCGCTCCCTTGCCCGCACACGCTCACGATGCATCGAATAGAAGCCGGCGGCGATGATGATGGCCGCGCCGTAAATCGTGGTGCCCCCTGGGATTTCGGCGAAGATCAGCCAGCCGAGCAGCACGCCGAAGGGCAGCACGGAATATTCCAAGGGCGCGATGGCCCCCACCGGGGCGAGGGCGAAGGCGCGGGCGAAGAGCATATGCGCCACCGCATTGGCGCAGCCAAAACCCAGCAGGGCGAACAGCGCCGTGGGTTCCAAGGGCAGCAGCGAGACCGGCGGTGGGAAGAAGGGCAACATGACGAGGCCCAAGGGTAAATGCGCCAGCATCAGCCAAAAGGAGATGGTGGCGGCATTATCGGTGCGCGAGAGCAGCCGGGTCCAACTGCGGCTGAGCGCCATGCCGACCACGGCAAGGATCAGCAGCGCCGATTCCCAGCGCCAGAGCGCACCGCCGGGCTGGAGCATGACCAGCGCGCCGGCAAACCCAACCACACAGGCCAGCCCCCGCCGCCAGCCCACCCGCTCGCCCAGCATGGGGATGGCGATCAGGGTCATGAAAATCGGCGCCAGCGCGGCCACGGCATAGCTGTCGGCCAAACCGACCCCGCGCGCCCAACAAAAATACCAGATGATGGCGACCAGGGCATGCACGCAGGAGCGCCAGGCCACGAGGCGGCGGTTTTTGGGCCAGATCGAGCGCCCACCGGCCATGGCCAGAACGGCCAGACCGCCCACGGCGCCGCGCCACATCATCACCCCCGCCACCCCCACCTGCGGCAGGGCGTATTTCACCGCCGCATCGGCACAGGAGATGATGCCATAGCCCAAGGCAGCGAAGAGGATGCCGCGCAGCGCGGCATCCATGGGGGTGGGGTTCTCAGCCAAGCACGGCTTCGGCCTGCATGCAGGTGGCGCCCTTGTCATCGCGGCTTTGCAGCCGGGCGGTATCGCCCTCCATCAGCGCATGCAGCGACAGCGTATTGCCGGCAAAGGCCGGGCGCAGGCCGCGGAAGGAGAAGCTGGCAAGCCTACGCCCCGGCGCCTGTGCAATGGCATGGGCGGCGAGCAGCGTGGCCTGCAAGGGCCCATGCACGATCAGGCCCGGATAGCCCTCCACCTGGGTGACATAGGGCATATCGTAATGGATGCGGTGGCCATTGCCGGTCAGCGCCGAGTAGCGGAAGAGGAAGAGCGCGTCGGGCTCGGTCACCCGGGTGATCTCGCCCGGGGCGGGGATGGCGGGGGTGGCGGGCTTGACCGCGGCACCCTCGGCGCCGCGATAGACGATGTCATGCTCCTCCTCGAGCACGGGCCCGCGCGGGCCTTCGATGCTGTGGGCGACGGTGACGAAGACCAGATCGCCCGAGCCGCCGCTCTTCTCGCTGATCGCCTTGATGGTGGAGATGCGGGTGACGGTCTCATCGGCGCGGATTCCGGCCTCAAAGAAGCGCAGCCGGCCGCCGGCCCACATCCGCCGCGGCAGATGATGCACCGGGGGGAGGAAGCCGCCGCGCTTGGGGTGGCCATCGGGGCCGATGCCATCGGGGCGCTTCCAATCCTGGAACAGCATCCAGTGCCAAAGCGGTGGCATCTCGGCCATCGGCGTATCAATGCCCAGGGTTGCGGCGAAACCCTCGATCAGCCGGGGGTCGGCACGGTCGGTCCTGGTCTCGGTCTTTCCCAGGAAGTCATCATAGGCGCTCAATATTTTAATCCTCGCGACGATAGAGCCGGTAGCCCTCAAAGCTGATGGCCACGCGATAATGCGAAAAGGCCTCGGCAAAGAGGGGGTGGCGGCCGAAATAAGTGAGAAGGTCGAATTCCTGGCCCCCGCAGGCGGCAATGCCGGCGCGCTCGGAGACCAAGATGGCGGCGGGCGGCGCGCGGGCGAAATCCTCGGCCACGGTGCGATAGACGAAGAATTCGGTGCGCGACATCTCCCAAGGCTCGCGGTAGCGCGCGCCATTGCGCGGGCATTGGCCATAGACGCCCTGCAAGAGCCACAGCGTCATAGTGCGCAGCGTGGTTTGCGCCTGGGCGTAATTCAGCGCGGGATAGACCTCGACCACCTCGGGGCTGAGCACCAGCAGGCGCTCGCCATAGGCCTCAAGGCGCAATTGCTCGGCGATGGCACCGCCGCGCGAACTGCCCCAGGTGAATTGCCGATAGGGCATTTCATTGCCCTGCAAATGGAACAGCG
This sequence comes from Rhodovarius crocodyli, assembly GCA_945901085.1. Taxonomy (GTDB): domain Bacteria; phylum Pseudomonadota; class Alphaproteobacteria; order Acetobacterales; family Acetobacteraceae; genus Rhodovarius; species Rhodovarius crocodyli_A. Next base: position 62,191 of record CAMDJV010000008.1, read on the forward strand.
CCAGGGCGAAGGCGGCCAGCGCCGCCGCAGGCGCCGCCGAGCGCTCCGCCCGGGCCGGTGCCAGCGCCCGAATGGCCCAATGCCCGGCCAGCATGGCCACCACCAGCCCGCTCCACAGCTTGATGGGCAAGACATGATAGGACCAGCCGCGATGCTGCACCCAGGCGGCGATGAAGCCGCCCAGCGCCGCCATGGCAAAGGGCCGGGCCAGCATTGGCCCGCCGCGAAAGGCCAGCACCAGGCAGGGCAGCAGCAGCAGCAGCGCGGGCAGCATGCGGTCGGTCAACAGCACCTGCCATAGGGTGAGGCCACCCAGGTTGAGGTAATTATCCACCACCAGCGGCACCACCTGGGTGAGATAGGCGGGGAATGCCAGCGGCAGGCTGAGCAGGTAAAGCGCCCAGATGGCGGCCATGATCCAGGCAATGGGGTCGCGCAGCACCCGGCTTGGCCCCAGGCAGCACAGCACCCATAATTCGACCAGGGCCGGGATCGCCAGGAAATGCGGCTTGATGGCAAAGCCCACCGCCGCCAGCACGGCGATGCCCAGGGTCGGCCCGGCCGCCATGGCCTCACCCTCGGCGCGCAATGTCGCCAGGGTGAGATAGGGCAGCGCCATGATGAGCATCAGATGCTCGCGCTGGCCGAAATCATAGCCAGCCCCCAAAAGGGTGAGCGCCATGGCGGCCTGGGTGACCTGGCGCAGCAGCGGCGCGAGGCGCAGTGCGGCCAGCACCCGCAGCGTCAGCATGGCAGCGCCCAGCATCAGCAGCAGCACGCAGAGAATAAAGCATTGCACCGCGGTGAGTGGCAAAATCTCGGCCAGGGCGGCGGGGATGATGTTCAGCACGAAGATCAGCGGCGGATTGACGTCGATGAGGTCAACATAGAGCCGCTCACCCTGCAGCCAGCGGCCGGAGAAATTCAGCACCGCCGCCACATCATGATTGATGGGCGGTGCGAGGGCGGCGAGCAGGAAAGCCAGTGCCGGCAGGCCGGCCAACAGAAAATAAAGATTATTCCGCGCGCTCTCCAGCCTTGTGGCCGGGCGCGGCGGGCTGGGCATGGCCAGGTTCAGCCTCTCCTGGGCATTGGGGTTTTCGGGGGCGCGCTGCATGGGTTTCCATGGCTAGTTTCGGCCCAAGGGCGGGCCGCGTCCACCTCTTTGCCATATGATCATGGCACAAATGCCACCAAGAGGCCGCGACCCTGGCTTGTTATGGCCGTTATTGCAGCCGAAAAGCCCCCTTGTGGAAGCAGATGAATATGCCCTGATGGATGCGGCCGAGCAGGCGATGTGGTGGTATCGCGCCATGCATGGCCATGCCGCGGCTGCCGTGGCTGACGCGCGGCCAGGGGGTGGCGCGCTGCTCGATGCCGGCTGCGGCACGGGCGGGTTTCTCGCCCGGCTGGGGCGGGCGGGTTGCGTGGGTTTGGAATATAACCCCGCCGCGGCCCGGCGCGCGGCGGAGAAATCGGCGGCGGCGGTGGTGGCGGGGAGTGTGAATGAACTGCCCTTTGGCGATGCCAGCTTCGCCGCCATCACCAGCCTTGATGTGCTCTGCCATGCCGGCGCTGAGCCGGCGGCGCTGCTGGCCGAGAGTTTGCGGGTGTTGCGGCCGGGCGGGGTTTTGGTGCTGAACCTGCCCGCGCTGCCCTGGCTGAGCTCGGCGCATGATGCGCGGGTCTTCACCGTGCGGCGCTACACCCGGGCCTCGATCACCGCCGAACTCCGCGCGGCGGGGTTTGTCGATATCCGCGCCCGGTATTGGAATGCGCTGCTGCTGCCGCTGATGATTTTGCAGCGCAAGGTGCTGCAGGCCGGGGCGGGCGCGCCCTCCGATGTTGGCGCCTTTCCCGCCTGGCTCGATACCCTGCTCTTTGCCGCCACCCGGCTGGAAGCGGGGCTGATGCGGCTGGGGCTGCAATTTCCGGTGGGCGGCTCGCTCATCGTCACCGCAACACGTCCCTGATGGATAAGCCTATGCAACACCCTGTTGGATTGTCGATTGTCGTGCCGGTCTATCGTGGCGCCGCCACGGTGGGGCGGCTGGTGGAGGCGCTCTCGGCCCTACAGCCCGCCGGGGGCATAGAGATCGTGCTGGTCAATGATGGCAGCCCCGATGACAGCGGCGATGTCTGCCGGGCGCTCGCCGCCTCGGCCAGCGTACCGCTCACCTATCTCGAACATGCGCGCAATTTCGGCGAGCACAACGCGGTTATGACCGGGCTGCGACATGCCCGTGGCGCCTATGTCATCACCATGGATGATGATTTGCAGAACCCGCCCGAGGAGGTGCTGCGGATTTATGACCATGCGCGGCTGGGTGGCTGGGATGTGGTCTATACCCGCTATGCCAAGAAGGAGCATGAGGGTTGGCGCAACCTTGGCTCGCGCTTTGCCAATAAGGTGGCGGATTGGCTGCTGGACAAGCCGCGCGGGCTTTACCTGTCCAGCTTTCGCTGCATGTCGGCCATGGTGGTGGCCGAGGTTACCAAGTATCGCGGGCCCTACCCTTATGTGGATGGGCTGATCATGCAGGTGACGCAGCGCATCGCCTCCATTGAGGTGGCGCATTACCCGCGGGCCGAGGGGCGCTCGAATTACACGCTCAAGCGGTTGGCGCTGCTCTGGCTGAACCTTGCCACCAATTTCTCGGTGGTGCCGCTGCGCATTGCGGTGTTTGCCGGGGCGGCCATGGGGGTGCTGGGGCTGCTGGCGGCGCTGGGGGTGACGTTGGAGGCGATTTTCTGGGGCACGCCCTCGGGCTGGGCCTCGACGCTGGTGGTCTATCTGCTGCTGGCGGGGGTGCAGTTTATGATTCTGGGGGTGATGGGCGAATATGTCGGCCGCGCCTTCCTCTCGGCCAATGGCAAGCCGCAGGGTGTGGTGCGCGAGTTGATCGCCGCGCGCGACAGTGAGCGGGTGTCTTGATGATCTATTGGGTGGTGCTGGCGGCGGCGATCTGCACCTCGCTGGTGGGGCAATTGCTGCTCAAAGCGGGCACCGGCGATGGCACGGGCAGTTTCATCACCCAGCTATTTCGCTGGCAGACCGTGGTGGGGCTGGGCTGCTATGGCGGGGCGGCGCTGCTGTATATCATAGCGCTGCGGAAAATTCCGATGAGCGTCGCCCTGCCCTGCACGGCGGCGAGTTATGTGGTGATTGCGCTGCTGGGCTGGTGGTTCTTTGGCGAAGCCCTGGGGGCGCAGAAGATGGTGGCGATTGGCTGTATTGGGCTGGGGGTTATTCTACTGGCTGCTGCCTAGGCGGTGACTGAAAACGGTGCCTAGCGAAGGGAAGATCGAGGGGCTTTGCCCCTCGAGCACCCCAGGAGGAAACTGAGTTTCCTCCACCTTCGATGAATTATTGGTTTTAGGCTTTAATTCGTCCAAACGAAATTTTTATATTTTAGAAATATTATTTATTGCTGAGCCAACTGTTCCGTACGGAACAGTCTATCAAAAATATCAAAGGCCCGGGAAAACCGTCGACATACATGTCGACCCTGGTGGGAGAGCGCGAGAGGGCAAAGCCCTTTCGCTCTTACCCCCCGCATTCAGCGGTTCAGGCCGCCGGCTCGCGCTCGGCCATGCGGGCATTCAGCCCCAGAATCCGCACCAGGCGCCGCCCGGCGCGCTGGGCTGGCGGCATGGCGTGCCAGGCCAGGAACTCCTCCATGATCACCTCGGTGATGCTGGCCATTTTCGCCGCCCTTGCGGCAGCGGCCGAGTAGAAACCCAGCTCCTCCAACTCGCCGCTGCTGATGATATTGCCGCGCACGGCTTCAGCCGGGGCGATCAGGAAGCGGGCGTTGAAGCGCATCGGCCGCGATGTGGGGGTGACGGCGCGGCAGAGGTAGTCCAGCACCGAAAGATCGGGCGGCTCGCCGAGGCAAAGCCCGGTCTCCTCCTGCAATTCGCGCGCGGCGGCCATGGCGCAGGCGCGGGCCAGTCGCGCTGTGCCGACGCGCGATAATGCGGCCAGCACCTCGGGCCGCAACTCCGCCGTGGCGGCGGCGCGGGCATCGCCGGGGTCCACCCTGCCGCCTGGGAAGACCATCACATCGGGCATGAAGCGCAGCGCCTTGTTGCGCCTGCCCATCAGCAATTCGGGGCCATCCTGGCCATCGCGCCAGACCAGGATGGAGGCGGCATGGCGCGGGCGGACCGGGCGGCGGGCGCGGCCGGCGACATCGGCGCCACCGGGATTGTCGAAGGGCTCTTTAGTCAAGCGCGAAGCCACGATGGCGCAGCCAGGCGCGGAAGCCCGCCCGCTCCGGCACGCCCAATTGGCGCGAGGCATTGGCGGACCAGGTTTCCGAGGCCGGGCCAAACACTTCTGGGTAGCGCGGCTTTCCGGGCGGGCGCAGCGCGTCATAGGGCGCCAGGGCGGCTTCGAGGCCGCTATCATCATAGGTCTCACGATGCACCACCACCGATGGCGGCAGGCGGGGCGAGACTTTTTCGCGCGCTTCGGGCCAGCCCAGGCTCAGGCCGGCCACTGGGAAGACGCCTTTGGGCAGGGCCAGAAGCGGGGCGATTTTTTCGTTGTGGTTGCGGACATAGCTGATCGGGCAAGTGCCCAGGCCAGCGGCCTCGGCGGCGAGGATGGCATGGGCCATGGCGCTGGCGGCATCCACCGTGCAGTTGAGGAAGGTGTCCATATTGTTATTGGCGTGTTCGCGGCCGTGGATGTCGCAGATGCGCTGGCCGCGGCGCATATCGCCGCAGAAGATCAGCAGCACTGGGGCGGCGGCGATCCAGGGCATGGTGCCGATCCAGCCGGCGATCGCAGCAATTTTGGCCCGGTCCCGCAGCAGGATGATGGAATATTGCTGCAGGTCGGATTTGCTGGGGGAGGATTGCGCCGCCGCCAGTACGGTGTTGAGCAGCGCCTCGTCCAGCGGCTTATCCGCATATTTGCGGGTCACGCGGCGGTCGAGGATCATCGCCAGCCCGGCGGGGATATCCGCCGGGGCTTCGAAAGGCAGCGCGCCGTAGCGCGCCTTGAGTAAATCGCTCACACGGGGTCCCAGGAGAAGACATCGCCCGAGCGTTCCATCGGCACGAAGCCGGAGCGGAAGGCGGGCAGCGCGATCTCGGCGATTTTTTCCGGGGTCCAGCCATTTTCGCTGTGCACCGAGCGGATCGGCCGGTTCTGGCTGAACAGGAACAACTCGTGCATGCGCGGCGCGAAGATCTGACCGGTGACCTCCTTCGCGGCGTCGGAGGCGAGGAAGACGGCGAGTGGTGCGTTCTTCTCCGGGCCCATCTTCTGGATGCGCTCGACGCGGGCCTTTTGTTCCGGCGTCTCGGCGGGGATGGAGGAGGTCATACGGCTCCAGGCGAAGGGCGCGAGGCAGTTGGAGCGGACATTGTAGCGCTTCATGTCGAGCGCGATGGATTTGCTCAGCGCCACGATGCCCAGCTTGGCGGCGGAGTAATTCGCCTGGCCGAAATTGCCGATCAGCCCGCTGGTGCTGGTGATGTGGACAAAGGAGCCGCTCTCCTGCTTGCGGAAATATTCGGCGGCGGCGCGGCTGACGAAGAAGCTGCCATTGAGGTGAACATTGATGACGCTCAGCCATTCCTCGGGCGTCATGCGGTGAAAAATCTGGTCGCGCAGGATGCCGGCATTGTTCACCACGATATCGACGCGGCCAAAGGCGTCGATCGCGGTTTTGATGATGCCCTGGGCGTTTTCCCATTCGGCCACGGATTGGGTGTTGATCACCGCCTGGCCGCCGCCCTGCTCGATAATGGCCTTGGTGCCCTCGGCGGGGCTGGTGGAGAAACCATCGCCGCCCAGCGAGGCGCCGATATCGTTGATCACCACCTTCGCACCGGCGGCCGCCATGGCGATGGCGATCTCACGGCCAATGCCGCCGCCGGCACCGGTAACGATGGCGACTTTTCCCTCAAGCATCATGATCTGCGTTTTCCTGCCCATTGATTGGTCAGATCAGCCTAGACGGGCGCTTGCGCGGCGTGAAGCCGCCTTGCCCCGGCGGACGGAAACAAGCAGTTTGGGGGTATGGCATTGGTCTCCCTTGAAGTCGTCGGCAAAACCTATCGCGGGCGCTCTGGCGCCTATGAGGCGGTGCGCGATTTTTCGCTCGAATTGGCGGAGGGTGAATTTTTCTGCCTGCTGGGCACCTCGGGCTGTGGCAAGACCACGGTGCTGAACATGCTGGCTGGGTTTGAGGCGCCGACGGCGGGGCGCATTACCCTCGATGGCCGGCCGGTGAGCAAACCCGCAGCCGAGCGCGGCGTGGTGTTTCAGGGCACCGACAGCCTGTATGACTGGCTGAACGCGCGGGACAATATTGCCTTTGGTTTGCGGCTAGCCGGGGTGGGCCGGGCCGAGCGCCGCGCCGTGGCCGAGCGGTTTTTGGCCCTGGTGGGCCTGGCCGGGGCTGGCGATAAGCACCCGGCGGAGCTGTCGGGGGGGATGAAGCAGCGCATTCAGATCGCCCGCGCCCTGGCCAATAACCCGCGCATGCTGCTGATGGATGAGCCCTTTGGTGCGCTGGATGCGATGACGCGCAATATCCTGCAGGCCGAACTCACCCGGATTTGGCAGGAGGCGCGCAAGACGGTGCTCTTCATCACCCATGATATTGAGGAGGCCTGCGCGCTGGCCACGCGAATCGGCGTGATGAAGCGGGGCCCGGGCGGCACGCTGAAAACCGTGGTGCCGGTGGATCTGCCCTTTCCGCGTGACCGCACCTCGGATGCTTTCATGGCGATTTTTCGCCATGTGCATGCCGCCATTCGTGAGGAAATTGTCGCGGTATGAGAGAGCGTGTGAAAATCGTCGCCGGTTATCTGGCCGGCTTCGCCCTGTTGTTTCTGGTCTGGCATCTGGCGGCCGTTTTTGTGGTCAAGAGCGCGCTATTCCCCTCGCCCATTCCGGTGTTTGTGCGGGCGCAATGGCTGATCGAGGAGAATATCCTGCAAGAGCAGGTCTGGGCCTCGCTGCGGCGGATTTTGCAGGGTTTTGCCCTGGGCACGGCTTTGGGCATTCCCATTGGCCTCGCCATTGGCAGCTTCAAGCCGGTGCGGGTGCTGCTGGAGCCCTGGACGGAGTTTTTCCGCTTCATCCCGGCGGTGGCGATGATCACCGTCGCGGTCATCTGGTTTGGCATTGGTGAGGAGAGCAAGATCTTCCTCATCGCCTATACCACCATCTTCGTCATCATCATCTCGACCGCGGCCGGGGTGGGGGCGGTGGAGCGCAACAAGATTCGCGCGGCGCAGGCGCTGGGGGCGAGCCGGTTTCAGGTCTTTGCCCTGGTGGCGCTGCCGGCGACCGTGCCTTTCATTCTGACCGGCATGCGCCTGGCCATGGCGAATTCCTTTGTCACCATCGTTGCTGCCGAGTTGATTGCCAGCAATGACGGGCTGGGCAAGATGCTGTGGGATGCGAGGCTGTTCATGGAGATCAATGATATCTTCGTGGCGCTTGTGGCACTCGGCCTGCTGGGCTTTGCCACGGATCGCTGCTTCCGCCTTGCCATCCGCGCCTTTGCCGGGCGCTATAATCCAACCATGTAGGGAGATTATCCAATGAACCGCCGCGCCCTTCTTGCCGCACCGCTCTTTGCCACGCCCATGCTCAACGCCCCGGCGCTGGCCCAGGCACCGATTGCCATGACCATCGCCACCGGCGTCGATCCCTCCTTCGCGCCATTCTACGTGGCGCGCGAGGCAGGGATTTTCACCCGCAATGGGCTGAATGTGACGGTCAATACCGGCCCCTCGGGCTCGGCCATGGTGGCATTTTTGGTCGGCAATCAGATCAATGCCGCCTATGGCGCCGAGCAGGCCGGCGTCTCGGCCCATTTGGTGGATCCCAATGTGGTGGCGGTGGCCGAGGGCACGGCGCTGCTGCGCTGGATCAGCGTGCTCGGCCGCAATATCGAAAATATGGAGGGGCTGAAGGGCAAGCGCGTGGGCGTGGCCCGTGGCACCGGCAGCGAGACCTTCTGGCTCTCCGTCGTGGCCAAGCTGAACCTCAACCCGGCCGATTATACCATCATCAATGTCGAGGCACCGGAGATGGTGGCGGCCCTCGAGCGCGGCAATATCGATGCCTTCGCGGTGTGGGAGCCCTGGCCGACCCGGGCGATGCGCGCCATCCCGAATACCCGCATCCTGCTGTCCAATGACCAGGTGCAGATCGTTCGGAATTTTCTTTACATGAACAAGGGCTGGGCCGAGGCCAATGCCGAGGCGACGACCCGCTTCATGCGCTCCATGGTGGAGGCGCAGGCCTTCATCGCCGCCCAGCCGGCCGAGGCGGCGGGCCATGTCGCCCGCTTCCTGCGGCAGGACCGCGCCTTCATCGCCGAGTTGATGGGCAAGGTTGCGTACACGATGAACCTCACCGCCGACAGCGTGGGCAATATTCAACTCGCCATCGACCAGCTGCGCGGCATGAACCGGCTCTCCCGCCCGGTGACGCCGGCTGAGGTCATCTGGTCCGCCCCCCTGGCGCGGGTGGCGGCGGATAGGGTTCGGATGGGGTAAAAGGGGGCAGACAGGCGGCGCAGGAGGCGGCAAACTGGTCCAAAGACCAGAGGGAACACACCATGCGCCGCAGCCTGCCAGCCTTGTTGCTTGGCCTGATTCTAGCCTATGCCCCAGTGGCCCATGCCCAGGGCGAATGGGAGCAGGCGCGGCCGGTGCGCATTATCCTGCCCTTCCCGCCCGGAGGGGCGACCGACCTGATCGCGCGGATTTTCGCCGAGCGGATCAGCCGCGATTCCCGCCACCCCTGGCTGGTGGAAAACCGCTCCGGCGCCAATGGCAATATCGGCATGCTGGCCGCGGCACAGAGCCCGGCGGATGGCTATACGCTGGGCGCCTGCACGGTGGGCAATTGCGCCATTAATGCCGCGATCTATGCCCGGATGCCGTTTGATATCGCAACCGACCTGGTGCCGGTCTTCTGGTCGGGCAGCGTGATGAACGCGCTGGTGGTGCGGCCCGATCATCCGGCGCGGGATTTCCAGGGTTTTGTCACCTGGGCGCGGGCGCAGGGGAATCGGGCGAATTTTTCTTCCTCGGGCTTTGGCGCCTCCAATCATTTGCTGGGCGAGTTTTTGAATGGCCGGCTGGGGCTTTCGATGCAGCATGTGCCGTTTCGCGGCGGCGCGCCGGGGATGCAGGCGGTGATGCAGGGGGCGACGCAAATGTTCTTTGAAAATACCCCCACGCTGATCGGCGCCATTCGCGGCGGACAATTGCGCGCGCTGGTGGTGAGCGGGCGGGAGCGTGACCCTGCCCTGCCCGATGTGCCGACGCTGGGTGAGGCCGGCATGGCCGATGCCGTGGTGGAGCCCTGGTTCGGCTATATGGCGCCGCGCGGCACGCCCGCCCATGTGGTGCTGGCGCTGAACACCATGCTCAACCGCGCCAATGCCGACCCTGATGTGCAGGCCCGGCTGCGGGGGCTGGGGGCGCTGCCCGAGGGCGGGCCGCCGGAGCGCTTTGCCGCCCATGTGCGGGCCGAATTGGCGCGCTGGGCCGAGGTGGTGCGGGTGAACAACATCGAAAGGATTAACGAGTGAGCAATCCCTTCAAGGTGCTGCTCTGCCGCAAGCTGCACCCCGCCGGTATGGCGCTGCTTGATGCCCGGCCCGATGTCAGTTGCACCATCATGCATGACCCGCCGGTGGCGGAATTCCATGCCGCCCTCGCCCAGGCCGATGCCACGCTGTGCTGGCTGGAGCGGGTGGACCAGGCGGCGCTGGATGCCGCGCCCAAACTGCGCTGCGTCTCGCGCTATGGCGTGGGGTTTGACACGGTGGATGTGGCCGCCTGCACCGCGCGCGATGTGGCGGTGATGGTGGCCAATGGCAGCAATGATCTCTCGGTGGCCGAGCATGCGCTGATGCTGATGCTGGCAGTGGCGCGCCGCGCCGCGCAGCATGACCGGCACATCAAATCCGGCGGCTGGTGGCCGCCAGCGGGGCCTGAGATGGTGGATCTGGCGGGGAAATCCCTGCTGGTGGTGGGCTATGGCAGGATTGGCACCCGGGTGGCGCGTTATGGGCAGGCCTTGGGGATGAAGGTCTCGGTGCTGGATCCATTCTGGCGGCCCTCGCGCCTGGCGGCCGAGGGGGTGACCCCGGCGCGTGACCTGCATGCGGCGCTGGCTGAGGCCGATGTGGTCAGCCTGCATTGCCCGCTGCGGCCCGATACCCGCCACCTGATGAATGCGGCGGCCTTTGCCGCGCTCAAGCCCGGCGCGATTGTGGTGAACACCGCGCGCGGGCCGGTGGTGGATGAGGTGGCGCTGCTCGCAGCGCTCAATGCCGGGCGGCTGCATGGCTTTGGCGCCGATGTGCTGGAGGTGGAGCCACCCGCTGGCCCGCACCCCCTCTTTGCCCACCCCAATGTGCTGCTCAGCCCACATAATGCCGCCAGCACCGAAGAAGGGCTGGCGCGCATGGCCAGGATTGCGGCGCAGAATATTCTGGATTGCCTGGATGGCCGGCCGGATACGGCGATGATGGTCAATCCGGAATTGGCGGCGGGGGGCTGAGGGCGGCGACCGCTGCTCCGATGGTGAGAAACCCTTTGGAGGCTGCGCAAAACGAATGGCGAGGGGGAAGAAGATCGAGGGGCTTTGCCCCTCGAGCACCCCATCAAACCCTGGGATCAAACATCTACCGCGCGCGCTCGATGCAGTAATCGACCACTGCCGCCATGGCTCGCTTCTCGGCCGAATCGGCGAAGGGTTCCAGTGCCGCGAGGGCGGCCGCGCCATAATCGCGGGCGCGGGAAAAGGTCTCGGCCAGGGCACCGTGGCAGGTGATCAGGCGCTGCGCCTCGGCGAAATCATCTGCGGTCTGCTCGCCCTCTTCGAGGGTGCGGCGCCAGAAGGCCAGTTCTGCCTCATCGGCGCGGGCGATGGCCACCAGCACGGGGAGCGAGATTTTGCCCTCGCGGAAATCATCGCCCACGGTTTTGCCCAGCACCGCCTGATCGGCCGAATAATCCAGCGCGTCATCAACCAGTTGGAAGGCAACGCCGAGGTTGCGGCCAAAGGCGTCCAGCGCCTCCTCCTCTGCGGCGGGGCGGTTGGCCACCACGGCGCCGAGCCGCGCGGCGGCGGCGAAGAGGGCGGCGGTCTTGCCGTGAATCACCTCAAGATACTGCGCCTCGGTGGTGGCGATGTCGTTTTGCGTCATCAATTGCAGCACCTCGCCCTCGGCGATGGTGGCGGTGGCGCCGGAGAGGATGGCCATGACCGGCAGCGAGCCATCGGCGATCATCAATTGGAAGGCGCGGGCGAAGAGGAAATCGCCCACCAGCACCGAGGCCTGGTTGCCGAACAGCGCATTGGCCGAGGCCTGGCCACGGCGCAGCGCGCTTTCATCCACCACATCATCATGCAGCAAGGTGGCGGTGTGGATGAATTCCACGCAGGCGGCGAGCACCACATGGCGCCCGCCGGCCGGGTCGTAGCCGCAAAGCCGGGCGGCGGCCATGGCGAGCAATGGCCGCAGGCGCTTGCCGCCGGCAGCGATAAGATGGGCGGCCAATTGCGGGATGAGCGCCACCGGGCTGTCCATCCGGGCCATGATGACGCGGTTGCAGGCCTCGATATCGTCGCGCAGCAGCGTCATCAACGCCGTCAGCGCATCCTCGTTTTTGGGCATGGTGTCCATGCTCACCGCTGCACCCAGGGCAGGCCCGCAGCTTTCCAGCCGGCCGCCTGGCCGCGATGGCCATCACGGTCCACCGGGCCTTCGAAGCCATCGGCCACGTTGAACACCGCCGCATAGCCGGCGGCCTGGGCGGCCTGGGCGGCGGCGAGGCTGCGCGCGCCGGAGCGGCAGATGAAATAGACCCGGTGCTCGGGCAGCAGGCCCCCCTTGCGCAGCGCCTCGGTGAAGTGGCTGTTCACCGCCATGGAGGGATAGACCTGCCAGGGGATGAGGACGACGCGCTTGCCGGCCTCGACCAGATCGGGGATGCCGACGAAGTTCCATTCGGCATCGGTGCGCACATCCACCAGCATCGCCGCGGGGTCGTTTTGCATCGCGGCCCAGGTTTCGGCAGGCGCGATATCGGGTATGGCGGCCATGTCCCGCTCCTCATACGCTGTTTCTGCCCATGGTATGGGACGGACAGGCGCTTGCCGCAACGGGGCCTGGGGGGAATGGCGATGCGCGGGCGAGGTTTTGAACTGCTGCTGCTGGGGCTGCTGGCGCTGCTCTGGGGCTCCTCCTTCGCCCTGATCCGGGTGGGGATCGAGACGATTCCGCCGGTGACGATCATTGGCCTGCGCTGCTGCCTGGCGGCGCTGGCGCTGGGGGTGGTGGTCTATGCCCGTGGCGTGGCCATCCCCCGGGATCTGGCGAGTTGGAAGGCCTTCGCGCTGCAGGCGATGCTGGCCACCGTGACGCCCTTTGTGCTGATCGCCTGGGGCAGCCAGGAGGTGCCTTCGGGGCTGGCGATTATTCTGGCCTCGACCTCGCCGATCTTTGCGTTCTTTTTGGGGTTTGCGGTGGGGCGGGCGGAGCGGCCGAGCTGGCTGAAGGGGCTGGGCACCGCCCTGGGGATAGTCGGGGTGGCGCTCATTGCCGGCCATCAGGGGATGCAGGGCGGCTCATGGCCGCATATGTTGGCGCTGCTGGCCTCAGGGCTGTTATTTGCCCTATCGGGTTATACCGGGCGGGCCTTCGGTAAAATGGACCCGATGCTGCCCGCGCTGGGCTCGCAATTGAGCGGGCTGGTGCTGCTGCTGCCCGCGGCGTTGCTGTGGGAGCGGCCCTGGGCGTTGCAGCCCAGCCAGGCCTCGCTGATCGCGCTGGTGGTGCTGGCGCTGTTCTGCACGGCGCTGGCCTCGGTGATCTGGTTTCGGCTGTTGCGCACGTTGGGGGTGGTGGCCACCACCGCCCAGGCCTATTTGCGCCTGCCGCTGGGGGCGGGGATTGGCGTGGTGTTTCTGGGCGAGAGCTTCCCGCCCGTGGCGGTGGGCGGCCTGGTGCTGGTGATGGCGGGTGTGGCGATGATGACCTGGCGGCGCTGAGGGGCCTCAGGCCGCCGCTTCGGGTTCGATCAGGGCGCGCGCGGCGGTGATGCCGATGCGGTGGCATGGTGCCTGGCGCAGCCATTGGAGCAGCCTGTGAGGCGCAGCGAGATGCGCTCACCCGCAGGCCATGGCGGGCGAGGGCGGCGGCGATATGGCCGCGCAGCCCTTGGCTTGCGGCCTTTATGGCCTCGGCAACGCTGGGCTTGGCCGTGTTGGGTGGGAGGGGAGGGGAGAGGATGAAGCCATGGCCGGGCGCCTCTGCACTGAGAGGGGCGTTTTGTACATTTTAGTTTGTTATTTATATATTTTCACTCAATTAAAAGGCTCGCCCAGCGGCAGGGCGCTGAGATAGCCCTGCTTCTCCGTGCTGAAGCCGAAGGAGGAGATCATGTCCGAGCGCGCCAAGGTGCCGCGGTTGAGATGGCCCACCCAGTAATCAAAGCCCTCCTGATCCGGCTCGCGCCCCAGAGCGTTCTCATAGAGCGAGCGGACGAAATCCTGCTGGTTGAGATTGGCGAAGCGGCCGATATACTCGGTCGATCGACCAAACAGCTTTGATAAATCATAAGCTGAGATCAGCCCGGCATTGAGCACGCCCATCCAGTATTCAAAACCATCATGCTCCGGCAGACGGTCGAGCGCGACATCATAGATGGAGGCGACGATATTGGCATTTGGCCGATCCATCCATAGGCCGTAGGGGTTGGCGGTGGCGATATTGGCCCGCGTTACCTCCATATTGGCAAAATTGAGCGCAACCTCGGCGCGAGACATGCCAATATCCAGAGCGTGCTTCCAGCCCTGCACATCGGGCTCCGCGGGGGTGGAGCCATCGACGTTGCGATAGAGTTGGCGGATGAATTGCTCATTGCTGGGATGGCCGAAATTCATGTGATATTCAAAGCAGTTGAGCAGGATGGCGGCCAATTGATCCTTGCCGTATTCCTTGGCGTCGAGCGCATGGCTGATCTGCCAGAGCGAGCCCGCATCGATGTTGCGGCCCAAAATCGTCTGATAAAGCGAATTGGCCAGCGCGGCGCTGCCATCGACGCGCATATCGATGGCGCCATTGAGGAATTCCAGCCGGTCGAGCTTGGGCAGCCAAACATGGCTGCCATCCTTCATCACCACATCGGTCAATTCGCCGCCGTAATGCTCCAGCCGCTCCACCTCCCAGGCGCCACGCTCGGCCCAGACCACGCCTGCGGATTTGTAGGAAAAGCCGGCTTTGATCTCCCAAGGGTCGAGCACATCGAGCACCGCCGTCTCAGGGCCTGGGGATTCCACCCGGATATTGAGGGTGAAGGCGGCGGATTGATGGCCATCGGACACTTCGACATTGATCGCGCGATAGGGGCCATCGCTGATCGCCACCGACATGCCATCACGCAGCTTGAGGCTATTATCCACCACCTCATACATCCAGGCATCCGCCTCGCCGATGGTGAAGGTGAAGGGGCCGGCGCTGTCAGGGTCGGTCACGGCAAGGCGGCCGATGGTGGCGCCTATCGCCCCGGGCACCACCGCGCCGCCGCTGGCAAAGGCGAGTGCGGTGGGCGGTGTGTCATCCAGATTGGTGACGCCGAAGGTCCAGCAGGAATCGCTGTAACCCATCGTGCCATCCTTGAAGAAGACCCGCAGCACGATGGTCAAAGCCGGGGTCTTGGCGTCACGGGTGAAGCTTTCATAATCCACCGTGGCGATATTGGAGAGCAGCACCGTGCCGGTCAGCGGGTCGAAGCTGCTGCCGATATACAGATCGGCATCGCCGACGACATCGATCAGCGCGATCTGCGAAGGATCGCCCTGCCATTGCACCGCGCCAGCCCAACGCCCAGCCGCGGTATTTTCCGCCATCACCTCGGGCAGATTGCCCTGAAACCGCACCGATCGCATATTTCGTCCCTCTCCAAGCCAGGCCGCCTTCATGGCAGAGGGATGGTTGCCGGGCGGTTAAGCGGCGCGACGCCATGGCCGCCGTTTTATGGCATGGGGAATTGCGATGCGCTTTCGATTGGTTCAAAATCGCTTCTATGCAGGAAAATGATTCAATGTCGCTTCCCTCCTGGCTGGGCTCTGCCCAGGGCACCGGCCGGCGTGGCCTTGCCGCCGCGGCGGCGCTGGCCATCACCGGCTGCGCCAGCCCCGCGCGCCTGCCCGCCGTGCCGCGTGGCGCATCCGGCCAGGCCTCGGTGCTGGGCCTGCCCAATGAGCGCTTCCGGATGGAAAACGGTATCGGCCCCTTTGATGGCGAGGTGGTGCGCGCCATGCTGCGGCGCGCCGATTTCCTCGGCGTCAGCGATCTGGAGAAGATGCCCGGCATCAATCTGCTGGCGATTTCGGGTGGCGGTGAGGATGGCGCCTTTGGCGCAGGCCTGCTCTGTGGCTGGACGGCGCGCGGCGACAGGCCGGAATTCAATCTGGTGACCGGTGTCTCCACCGGCGCGCTCACCGCGCCATTCGCCTTTGTTGGCCCCAGCCAAGACCCCGCGCTGCGCAGCGTCTATACCGAGGTGACGCTAGCCGATATCGCCGAGAGCCGCTTCCTGATCGCGGCCGTCTTCGATGATGCGCTGGCTGATACCTTGCCGCTGCTGCGCACCGTCTCGCGCCATCTCGACCAGACGATGATGGCGGCCATCGCCAAGGGCTATCGCGAGGGGAGGCTGCTGCTGGTGGGCACAACCGACCTGGATGCCCAGATGCCGGTGATCTGGAATCTCGGCGCCATCGCCGCCTCGGGCCATCCGGGGGCGTTGGAACTCACCCGGCGCATCCTTGTCGCCTCCGCCGCCATTCCCGGCGCCTTTCCGCCGGTGATGTTCGACGTGACCGTCAATGGCGCGCTGCGCCAGGAGATGCATATCGATGGCGGCGCGATCAACCAGGCCTTCCTCTACCCCCCAGCGCTGAGCGCGCCGCGGCGGGCGCAAATCGCCCGAGGGCGCCCGGTGGTTCCGGGGCGGGTGTTTCTCATTCGCAACGCCCGCCTCGACCCGGATTGGGCGGCGGTTCAGCGGCGCACGCTGAGCATTACCGGCCGCGCCATCGCCACCATGATCGCCGCCAGCGGCTATAATGACGTGATGCGCATCTGGAACCAGGCACAGACGGACCGGCTGGACTATCATCTGGCCTATATCGGCCGCGACTTCACCGTGCCCTACGATTCGCCCTTTGACCCGGCCTATATGCGGCCGCTGTTTGATTACGCCTATCAGCGGGCGCAGCGCGGTTTCGACTGGGCGCATCAGCCGCCGATGATTGATGGCAGGCCGGCCCAGGTGGCCAAGGAAGGCGGCTGAAGCGCCACGCCGCCGCCGGGGCTGGCTTGCCCTGAGGCGGCGCGGCGTGTAGGCAATCCGCTCGGCCGAGGGACAAGCCCCGGCTGCTGATCTCGAACCACCAGAAGACACGACAGGTACACCGCCCATGGCGAAGATGCAGGCCAACCAGATGCGCGCCGGCATGGTCATCGAATTCGAAGGCCAGCGCTGGACCATCCTCCGGCAGAACATCATGATCCCGGGCAAGGGCAATGCGATCATTCAGGTCGATATGCGCAATATCAAGACGGGGTCGAAGAAGGACCAGCGTTGGCGCACGGCCGATACCGTCGAGCGGTTGCAGACCGAGGACAAGGAATTCACCTTCTCCTATGCCGAGGGCGAGAACCTGGTCCTGATGGACCCAGAGACCTATGAGCAGACCACGGTCTCCAAGGAAATCCTGGGTGACCGCCTGCCCTTCCTGGTCGAGAATATGACGGTCAATGTCCGCCTGATCGAGGGTGACCCGGTTTCGATGGACCTGCCCGAGACGGTGACGCTCGAGATCGTGGAAGCGGATCCGGTGGTGAAGGGGCAGACCGCCTCCTCCTCCTACAAGCCGGCACTGCTCTCCAATGGGGTGAAGACCATGGTGCCGCCTTTCATCACCGCCGGTGAGAAGATTGTGGTGCGCACCGAGGACGCCTCCTATCTGGAGCGTGCCAAGGGGTGAGCTCAGAACCCCCCGGCGACAAACCGGCCAGGCTCAGCCTGACCAATCCGCCCGCGCCCCAGCCTGAAGAGGCGCGCCCCGCCCGCAAGCCGCGCCCGCCGCGCGGTGTGCCGGTGGAGGCGCCGACGCGCGCACCCACCCGCGGCGTGGGTGGTGCGGCACGGCTCTCGCCGCAGCTCAATGTCGTGGTCAGCGCCGTGCGCAAGGCGGGGCGGCGGCTGCTGCGCGATTTTGGCGAGGTGGAGCAGTTGCAGGTCTCGGTGAAGGGGCCGGGGGATTTCGTCTCCCAGGCTGATCTGCGCGCCGAGCAGACGCTGAAGGAAGAGCTTTCCCACGCCCGCCCCTCTTTCGCCTTCCTCATGGAGGAGAGCGGCGTCTCGGGCGAGGCTGATTGGGAATGGCGCTGGGTGGTGGACCCGCTCGATGGCACCACCAACTTCCTGCACGGCATCCCGCATTGGGCGATTTCGGTGGGGATCGAGAAGCGGATTTCCGACACTGAGAGCGAAATCGTGGCCGGGGTTGTCTATAACCCTGCCTCGGACGAGCTGTTCTGGGCGGAGAAGGGCGCTGGGGCCTTCCTCAATGACAAGCGCCTGCGGGTGTCCGCCCGGCGGGAGATGCATTCGGCGGTGTTTGCCACCGGCATTCCCTTTGGCGCCATTCCGCGCAAGCCGGAATTCGTCGGCATCCTCTCGCGCATCATGCCCCAGGTGGCGGGGGTGCGGCGCTTTGGCGCCGCAGCGCTGGACCTCGCCTGGGTCGCGGCCGGGCGGTATGAGGGTTTTTGGGAACTCGGGCTGAACAAATGGGATATCGCCGCTGGCATCGTGCTGGTGCGCGAGGCGGGCGGCTTTGTGACCGACCCGGCGGGCGGCGATGCCTATGCCGAGGGCATGGTGGTGGCCGGCAATACCCATTTGCATGACAAGCTGCGCGCGGTGGTGGCCGATGGCATTGCCGCCGCCGATGCCGGCCGGGCGCAGATTGCCCGCAGCCATGGCCGCCCGGCCGTGGCGGCAGAACCGCCGGCGGGCGATACCCCTCCCTGGCAGGATTGAGCGGGGAGAGGGTCATGCGCCGACGCCAGGCCCTTGCCGTCATCATCACGGCCTGTGCCACGCCGGCGCTCGGGCAGCCAGACACGCCGCCCGGGCCCCTGGCTGAGGCCGACCCGCTGCCCGAGAACCTGCCTGCGCCGGCCGAGGCACCACCCACACCCGCCATGCTGGGCGCTGGCGCGGGACCGGCGCATCCTTCCGGGGCGGCCGCGCCAATAGCCTCGCCCTTCGCCCTGCCCCTGGGCATGCAGAACCTGACCAATGGCGGCTGGCGGGTGCAATTGGCGCGCGATGCAAGGGATATCCCGGCCGGCCTGCAGCCAAGCCTGCAGGAGATTGCCCGCGGCCTGGCCGCCACCAGCGGGCGGGTGACAATCATCGCCCAGGCCCCTGCCCCCGCGCTGGAGGCTTCCTTCGCTCGGCGGCTTTCGCTTGAGCGGGGCTTGGCGATGAAGGCCATTCTGGTGGCCGGAGGGCTCGCGGCCACGCGCATCGATATCCGCCCCATGGGCCGGCAGGCCAATGGCGCGGATGTGGTGGATATTCTGCCGCCTGGGGCGGCGCGATAGAGCATCATCCGCTCAAACGTCATAGTTTGGGCGGATAGAGATGCTCGGCATCTAAACGCTTAGGGCCTGCGCAGTGAGGCTTGGCGCAAGGGGCGGGCTCGGCTGTTACGCCCCGAAGCCCTGCCCGGCCCGCTTATAGGCCTCGCGCGGGGGGGCGAAGATATCGAGCACCTTGCAGCCCTGCTCCCCGGCCACCAGACCATGCTCCACGCCCCCCGGGGTGCGCCAGAAATCGCCGGCCTTGACCGGGTGGTCCACGCCATCTTGAATCCGCACGCCGCTGCCGGCGAGCATCAGGCCCCATTGTTCCTCAGGGTGGCTATGGATGCTGCCCTTGGCGTTGGGCGCGAGTTCCACCACAGAGAGCATCGCCTGGTCGCCGGCGAAGACATGGGTGTTTACCCCAGGGGCGAGTTCACGGGCGATGCCCTGGCTCAGATCGGTCAGGGAAAAGAAATTTTCGGTCATTGATGGCTCCTTGAGCGGCGCATTGTGCCGAGTTTAGCCGCATGTAGTGCTGCGCGAAACGGGGCCAAATGGACGCAACCGCCGCCGCCATGCGGCGTTGTGGTGGCATGCGCCACGCTGCCGCCTGCCTCCTTCTGGTGGCCCTCACCGCCTGCGGTGAGGGGGATGGCGGCGCCGATGCTCGCCCCCCTGCTGCCTCCCCTGGGCGCCCTACCGAGACCCGGCAGGAGGTGGCGCGCGCGGCGGCCTTGGCAGCCCTGCGCCATAGGCTGCGGGCCAGGGGGGATATCGAACAGCGCGGCGTACAGGTCTTCACCCAGGCCATGGCGGATGTGCTCGCGGTCTGCGGCCGGGCTCGCATGCCAGGTGCCGCTCAGGCGCCTTATTGGCCTTATGTCGCGGTGGTGGAACTCGCCGGCGAGGCCGGTGCGGTGGCGAGCCTGCATCTGGGCGCCAGCGGTGCCGAGGCCTCGCGGGTGTTTCTCGATATGGTGGATCGCTGCTTTGATGGTGGCGGGCCGGCCAATGCGCGGCCGATGATGCGCAGCCTGCCGCCCCTGCCCGAGAGCGCCGCTGCGCCCGACAGCGCCAGCCCCGCAGCACTCGCGGCCCCGGCGAATATCATCACCGCATCGCGCATGGGCGCCAATATTCGCAGCAGCCCCCGCGGTGGCAGTGTGGTGCGGGTGATGGCGCCGGGCAGCAGCCTGCAGGTGCTGGCCGAGGCGCCGGGGGGGTGGTTTCAGGTGGGCGAGGCGGGCGTGGCGCTGGGCTGGGTCCACGCATCGGTGCTGGAGAGGCGCTGAGGCGGGCTCAGCCGCCACGCTCAGCCCATGGCCAGCGCCGCCCGCACGGCCGCCAGCGCATCGGCCAGCCTCTCGCCATCCGGGCCGCCGGCCTGGGCCATCTCCGGCTTGCCGCCGCCGCCCTTGCCGCCGACCGCGGCGGCGGCGGCCCGCACCAGGCTGGGCGCATCGGCGCGGCCCTTTGCTGCCTCGGCCAGGCCCGCCACGATGGAGGCCTTGCCGCCCTCATTGCTGGCCAATACCACCACATCGGCCGAGCCGGCCTTGAGGATGGCCTCGGCAATGCCGCGCAAATCCTTGGCCGGGGTATCGCCCAGGTCGCGCAGCGCCACGCGCAGGCCACCAATCTCCTCCACCTCAGCGGCGGCGCCGCCGGTTGCGAGTTTCTTGCGCAATTCGCCCACATCGCGCTCCAGCTTGCGGCGCTCTTCCAACAGGGTGGCGATGCGGCCGGGCAGATCGGCCGGATTGACCTTGAGCACCGCCGCCGCCTCGCGAAGCTGGGCCATGCTGTCGTCGATCAGGGCCAGCGCGGCCTCACCCGTCACCGCCTCCACCCGGCGCACGCCGGCGGCGACACCGCCCTCCGACACGATGCGGAACAGGCCGATATCGCCGGTGCGCCGGACATGGGTGCCGCCGCAGAGTTCGACCGAGAAGGCGCGCTCGCCATCGCGGCCCATGCTGACGACGCGGACTTCCTCGCCGTATTTTTCGCCGAACAGCGCCATGGCACCTTCGGCCACCGCGGCCTCGGGGGTCATCAGCCTTGTGCTGACCTCGGCGTTTTCGCGGATGCGAGCATTCACCTCGGCCTCGACCCAGGCGAGTTCCGCCGGCTCCATCGGCTTGTTGTGGCTGACATCGAAGCGCAGGCGATCGGGCGCGTTCAGGCTGCCCTTCTGGGCGACATGAGTGCCGAGTTTTCGGCGCAGCGCCTCATGCAGCAGGTGGGTGGCCGAGTGATGGGCGCGGATGGCGCTGCGGCGGGTATGGTCCACGGTGGCGACCACCGCCTGGCCGGGGCGGGGATGGCCGGCCTCGACCACGCCGGAATGAATGAACAGGCCGAGCTTCTTCTGGGTGTCGTGGATGGCAATGCGCAAGCCATCAGGCCCGGTGATCACGCCGGCATCGCCGACCTGGCCGCCGCTCTCGGCGTAGAAGGGCGTCTGATTCAGCACCACCGACACTTCGGCCCCGGGGCCGGCGGAAATCGCCTCAACGCCGCCGGTCACCACCGCCAGCAACTCGCCCTCGGCCTGCTCGGTGTCATAGCCCAAAAATTCCGAGGTACCGGTGCGTTCCTTGATGTCGAACCACAGCGTCTCGGTCGCGGCCTCGCCGGTGCCGGCCCAGGCGGCGCGGGCGCGGGTTTTCTGCTCGGCCATGGCGGCGTTGAAGCCGTCGAGATCCACCGCGCGGCCCTCGCCGCGAAGCGCATCCTGGGTGAGGTCGAGGGGGAAGCCATAGGTATCATAAAGCTTGAAGGCGATGGCGCCGGGCAGGGTTTCTTTGTCCGCCAGCCGCGCGGTTTCCTCGGCCAGCAGGCCCAGGCCACGCTCCAGCAGACCACGGAATTTCTGCTCCTCCAGCCGCAGCGTCTCGGTGATGAGCGCGCCGGCGCGGCCGAGTTCGGGATAGGCCACGCCCATCTGCCGCTCCAGGGCGGGGAAGAGGCGGTAGAGCAAGGGCTCCTTCGCCCCCATCATATGGGCGTGGCGCATGGCGCGGCGAAGGATGCGGCGCAGCACATAGCCACGGCCCTCATTGGAGGGCAGCACGCCATCGGCGATCAGGAAGGAGCCGGCGCGCAAATGGTCGGCCACCACGCGGTGGCTGATGCGGAATTCGCCATCAGCCCCCTGCCCGGTTGCATCGGCGCTGGCCAGGATGAGGGCGCGCAGCGTGTCGGTGTCGTAATTGTCGTGCACGCCCTGCAGGATGGCGGCGAAGCGTTCGAGGCCCATGCCGGTATCGATGGAAGGGCGCGGCAGCGGGTTGCGCGTGCCCGCCGGCTCCTCGAGGAACTGCATGAAGACGAGGTTCCAGATCTCGATGAACCTGTCGCCGTTTTCCTCCGGCGAACCGGGCGGGCCACCCCAGATCTTGTCGCCATGGTCATAAAAAATTTCGGAACACGGACCGCAGGGGCCGGTATCGCCCATTCGCCAGAAATTATCGGAGGTGGGGATGCGGATGATCCGGCTGTCGGAGATACCCGCGATCTTCTTCCAGAAGACCGGCGCCTCCTCATCCTCGGAATAGACGGTGACCAGCAGCTTGTCCTTGGGCAGCGAAAAATCGCGGGTCAGCAGGGTCCAGGCATGCTCGATGGCCTGTTCTTTGAAATAATTGCCAAAGGAGAAATTCCCCAGCATTTCGAAGAAAGTGTGGTGCCGGGCGGTATAGCCGACATTGTCGAGGTCATTGTGCTTGCCGCCGGCGCGCACGCATTTTTGCGCCGTGGTGGCGGTGCTGTAGGGGCGGCGTTCGGCACCGGTAAATACGTTCTTGAACTGAACCATGCCGGAATTGGCGAACATCAGCGTGGGGTCGTTGCGCGGCACCAGCGGGCTGGATTCCACCACCTGATGCCCGGTGCGGGCAAAATAATCGAGGAAGGTGGCGCGGATATCGTTGCTGCTGGTCATGCCGGGGGGTCGGGCTTTCGTAACGGATTTGACTGGCTGTGAGGTAGCGCGAGCCGGCGCTGGCGTGAAGGGCGGGGCCGCCTCAGCCCGGCGGCAGGCCGCCCAGGAAGTCGAGCAGCAGGGCCGTCACCGCCTCGGGCTGTTCCTGCATCACCCAATGCCCGGCACCGGGCACGAGGTGGCAGCCGCGCATATCGGCGAGGCCCAGGCGCTGCATGCGCTCGAAATCGCCGGGCTTTTGGTGCACGCCCCAATCAGCCGCGCCGCCGATGAAGCAGGCCGGCACGCGGATGGGCTGGCCGGCGAAGAGCTGCATCTCCCGCCCAGCGAGGCCCGAGGTGGTGCAGCGATAGCTCTGCAAGCCGCCCTGGAAGCCGGTGCGGGCATATTCCTGGGCGTAAACCGCGACCTCGGCCTCCGTGAACCAGGTATTGGCGGCGATCTCGGCCGGCGAGGGCATCTCCACCGCCACCGTCTCGGCCATGCCCTGCGCGAGGTCCATGATGTAATAGGTTGGCATTTCGGCGATCACCGCCGCATCCCAACCCGGCAGCGGATGGGGGCGGTTGGCCGCCCAATCGGCGCTTTTGTGATGGTAATAGGCGCGGAAGAAGGCGTGCAGCCCGGCCGGATGGGTCATCAGCTCGGCATCGGCGCCGCGCGTCGAGTAATGCCATTGGTAATGCTTGCGCGGGCGGGGCAATGCGGCGAGGGCGGCATTCATCGCCGGTGAAGCCAAGCCCTGCGGTGCGGGGGCGGGCTGGCCGCCAAAGGGCAAGGGCGGCGGGCCGCCATAGGGCGCGCTCATCATCACAGCGGCGCGAAACACATCTGGCCGGGTGAGCGCGCAATTGCCCGCCACCGGCGAGCCGAAATCATGGCCGATGACGCAGGCCACCTGCGCCGCACCCAGCGCCGCCACCAGCCCCAGCGCGTCGCGCACATAATTCAGCGGGCCGAATTCGGCGAGATCGGCATCAAAACCCTGGGTCCAGCCGGTGGTGCGGCCATAGCCGCGCTGGTCGGGGGCGACGACGTGATAACCCGCCGCGGCCAGGGGCAGCATGATCTTGCGCCAGGAATAGGCGATCTCGGGGAAGCCATGCAGCAGCAGCAGCAGGGGCCGGCCGGGCTCGCCGGCCTCGAGCAGATGCATCATCAGGCCCCGACCATTGTCGAGGAAGCGGGTGCGGATGCCGGCAGGCAGGGGGATGGGGTCGAGCATGGGGCAAGACTGCACATGCCAGGGGCGAAGGTCGAGAGGTGGGGCGTCATCGCCCGGCCTTGGCTGCCGGATGGGCATGTCACGCCATGACAAAACACCCATACTTGGCGGTTTGATGGCAGAAGGGGTGCCAGCAGCGCTGCGCGTCGCTTCCGTTGTCCATGCTGTTGCGGCTAGGCTGGTAGCAGGGGCCGCGCTGGTGGCCCGACGCCAGGAGCATGCATGACCCATTCCGGCTTCCCCATCTTGGCCCGAGGCCTGGGCGATGCCGGCTGGGCCTGGGCCCTGGGCGTGCTGGGTGGCATTGGCGAATTCAGCCGCGCACCTTGGGAGAGCGTGCAGCGCATCCCCGGGGGCATGGTCACCGCGCGCGGCGCCATTGCGCTGCGTGATGACCCGCGCGCCGTTCTGGTGGCGCATGAGGCGCTGAGCCGCCGCCCCGGGCATTGGCAGCAGGGCCTCTCGCTCTGCCTCGAGGCACGGGACGCCCATTTGGGCGAGGCATGTGACGTGGTGAGCGAATTGGGCCCCGATACCCAGGCCCTGCGCCCGCGCGACGAGGCGGCCATTCTCTTCGATATGGGGCTGGGGTTTTCGCATATGCGGGCCTGTGTGCGCACGGCCAATCCGGCATTGCTGGCCCAGCTGCGCGCGGGTTGCGGGCGGCCGCTATTCGACCATGGCAACCCTGCCGGGGCGGCCATTGTCGCGGCCTCGCCGCATCGGGTGTTTCTCAGCGCCCTGGCCCGGATTGAGGTGTATCAGCCCATCCCCCCCCCCGATGGCCGCTCACCGGAAGGGCCGCATAGCCATATTCTGCCCACCCTGCTGCGCAGCCGCCGCACCCATGCCGCCACCATCCATCTGCCAGCGGGTTTGGTGCCGGTGCTGGAGGCGTTTCCGCCGCATCCGCTGAGCGACCTTCTGGGCAATGCCGCGCCCTTTGATGCGGCCCGCCACAAGGCCTTTCAGTCCATCATGCTGGCCCATGGCAGCGCTGCCGCCTTGGCGGAAAAGCGTGGCGTGCTGGCCGCGCTGAAGGCGCGGCTGCCGCCACACGCCCTGGCCGAGCCTGATGGCCGGGAAAGCCGCGCCGCGCGCCGCGTCGCGCTGCGCCAGGCCGGCCACAGCATGCCGCGCAACCAAGCACTGCCGGCTTGGCGCGCCGCGTGGGAAAAGCATGAGGATGAGCCGGCCGAGACCATGGAAAGCGTGCCCGGCCACGGCTGATCACCCCCGGCGGAACAGCCGGTTCCGCCCGCCACCGCCGATTTCGGCAAAGCCCAACCGGGCGAGATCGCCAGGGATGGCCTGTGCTGCCTCGCCCTCGATTTCCACCAGCACCTCGCGCACATGCGCCGCCAGGGTCACCGCCGCGCCGCGCAGGATGGCGGGCTCGATGCCATCCACATCCAGCTTGATATGGCTGGGCGGGGTGGCGCCGAAGGCGGCGATGAAGCCATCGACCGAGATTGCCGGCACCGCCTGGGAAAACCGCGCCGGGCCGGAGACGGTGGAATGCATGGAATGGCCGGCCTCACTGCTGGCCATTTCCAGCCGGGCGATGCTTCCCACGCCCGCCCGCCCCCCCTGGGCCACGCCCTCGCCCAGGGCCAGGCAGAAGGCATCAATCCGGCGGTCCAGCCCATTGGCCTCGGCGCTGCGAATCATGGCGGCGAAGGATTGCGCCGAGGGCTCGAAGGCCAGCACCCGCAACCCGCGCTTGGCGGCAAACAGCGCGTAAAGCCCGATATTGGCGCCGATATCCCACAGCACCGCATCGGCGGGCAGGCTTTCGATCCAGGCCACCGTCTCCGGCTCGTCGCGGCCAAAGCCATAGGGGTCGTGCAGCGCGCGGTTGGAGGGGCAGAGCATGCGCAGCACCCCCGCACTGGTGGGCACCGCCACGACCTGCAAGGTCGCCTCATGCAGCAATGCGAGGGTGGAGGCCTGGCGTTCGGGCTTGAGGGCGGAGGTTGCGATGCGGGCCATGCCATGCAGGGCGCGGGCGAGGGTGCGGCTCATGGGCCAGCCATGCCGCATGGCGGGGCAATGCGCCAGAGCATGCAATGATTGCATGATTTTACATATACACTACCTTAGGCTGCAGCATGAACGCCGCCCGCATCATCAGCTTCGCATTCGCCGGGATTTCCGCCGTGCCGGTGGAGGTGCAGGTGCAATTCGCCCCCGGTCTGCCCGCCTTCATCATTGTCGGCATGGCGGATAAGGCGGTGGGCGAAAGCCGGGAGCGGGTGCGCGCGGCGCTGACCGCGCTCGGCCTCTCGCTGCCGGCGCGGCGGCTGGTGGTGAACCTCTCACCGGCTGACCTCGCCAAGGAGGGCAGCCATTATGACCTGCCCATCGCGCTCGCCGTGCTCGCGGCGATGGGGTTGATCCCGGGGGAGGAATTCGGCCAATTCGCGGCACTTGGGGAATTGTCGCTCGATGGCGCCATCCTGCCGGTGGCGGGGGTGCTGGCGGCGGCGCTGGGCGCCTCGGAGCGCGAATTGGGGCTGATCTGCCCTGCGGCGCAGGGGCCGGAGGCGGCCTGGGCCGGCAGCATCCAGGTGCTGGCACCGGGGCATCTCATTCAGGTGTTGAACCATTTTCGTGGCACCCAGGTGCTGAGCCAGCCGCAGCCACCCGCGCTGGGCGATGCCGGGTGGAGCGGCCCATGCCTCTCGGAGGTGATCGGCCAGGAAAGTGCCAAGCGGGCGCTGGAGGTGGCGGCAGCGGGCAATCACAATCTGCTGATGGTGGGCCCGCCGGGATCGGGCAAATCCATGCTGGCGGCGCGGCTGCCGGGGCTGCTGCCGCCGCTCAGTGCGGCCCAGGCGCTGGAATTGTCCTTGATCCATTCGGTGGCGGGGTTTCTGCGCGAGGGGCAGTTGATTGCCCGCCCGCCCTTTCGCCAGCCGCATCATTCCGCCAGCCAGGCCGCCCTGGTGGGTGGTGGGCCGCGCGGGAGGCCGGGCGAGATCAGCCTGGCGCATCACGGCGTGCTGTTTTTGGATGAATGGCCGGAATTCCAGCGCCCGGCGCTGGAGGCGCTGCGCCAGCCGATGGAAACCGGCGAGGCGGCGATTGCCCGCGCCCAGGCACATGTCACCTACCCTGCCCGCTTCCTCTGCGTGGCGGCGATGAACCCCTGCCGTTGCGGCATGCTCGGCGAGACGGGGCGGGAATGCTCCAAGGCGCCGCGCTGTGGCGAGGATTATACCGCCCGCCTCTCCGGCCCGCTGCTGGACCGGATGGATATCAGCATCGAGGTGCGCCCCATCGCGGCGCAGGAATTGTCCCGCGCGCCAAGGGGGGAAAGCTCCGCCGTGGTGGCGGCGCGGGTGGCGGCGGCGCGCGGCCGGGCGGCGGCGCGCGGCGATGACCCCGCCATCGCACCCGCCGCCATGGCGCTGGCCGAGGCGGCGGCCGAGCGGCTGCGCCTGTCCAACCGCGCCTTTTTGCGCAGCCTGCGTGTGGCGCGCAGCATTGCCGATCTCGCGGCCTCCGCCATGGTCGAAAGGGCGCATGTGGCCGAGGCTTTGAGCTTTCGCCGCCGGCATGGGAGTGGCTGAGCGGCGAAATCCGTGGTTCCGCCGGGCCATGGCGCGTGGCATAGGGTGTCTGGCGGGAGCGGCTTTGCCGCATGGCTGAGCGTGCGGCCAAGACAGCGTGCGGCCAACATAAGGGCGGAGCGTGCAATGGATCTTCAAGCCCCACCCATCGCGGTGGCCACACCCGCCGCCGATGCGCGCAGCCTGGCCGAGAGCATCTTGCGCAAGCTGCTGTTTGACCTCGGCAAGAGCCAGCAGGGCGCGCAGCGGCGAGACTGGTTCATGGCGGCAGCGCTGGCCACGCGTGACCAGGTGATGGAGCGCTGGCTGGGCGGCAGCCGCAGCGCTTATAATTCCCAGGCCAAGCAGGTGTATTATCTCAGCCTGGAATTCCTCATCGGCCGGCTGCTGCGCGACACCATCACCAATTTGGGCATTGCCGATCAGCTGCGCGACGCGCTGGATATTCTGGGCGTGCCATTTGACGAGGTACGCAGCGCCGAGCCCGATGCAGCGCTGGGCAATGGCGGGCTGGGGCGGCTGGCGGCCTGTTTCATGGAGAGCCTGGCGTCCTTGGGCATCCCCGCCTTTGGCTATGGCATCCGCTATGATCATGGCCTGTTCCGGCAGCAGATCATGGGCGGCTGGCAGCGCGAGGTGCCGGAGGATTGGCTGACCTTTGGCAATCCATGGGAATTCGCCCGGCCGGAAATCGCCCATGAGATCGGCTTTGGCGGCAATATCACCGTCATCGACGCCAAGGACGGCCCGCGCCAGGTCTGGCAGCCCGGCGAGATCATTCAGGCCGTGGCCTATGACACGCCGATCATCGGCTGGCGCGGGCGCCATGTGAACACGCTGCGCCTATGGTCCGCCCGCGCGAGCGACCCGCTCTCGCTGGAAGCCTTCAACCATGGCGACCATGTGGGCGCCTTGGCGGATCAGGTGCGCCAGGAGGCCATCTCCAAGGTGCTCTACCCTGGCGATGAAACCCCTGCGGGGCAGGAATTGCGCCTGCGGCAGGAGTATTTCTTCGCCTCCGCCGCGCTGCAGGACCTCGTGCGGCGGCATATCCGGGTCCATGGCGATTTGCATTCCCTGCCCGATCGGGTGGCGATCCAACTCAACGACACCCATCCCGCCATCGCCGTGGCCGAGTTGATGCGCATTTGCGTGGATTTGCATGGCCTCTCCTGGGAGGAGGGCTGGCGGATCACCCAAGGGGCCATCAGCTACACCAACCACACCCTGCTGCCCGAGGCGCTGGAGAGTTGGCCGGTGCCGCTGATGGAACGGCTGCTGCCGCGGCATATGCAGATCATCTACCTCATCAACGCGCATCATCTGGATGCGGTGGCGGCACGCCATCCGGGCAATGACGCTTTGCTGGCCTCGGTCTCGCTGATCGGCGAGGGGCATGCGCGGCGGGTGCGGATGGGCCATCTCGCCTTTGTCGGCAGCCATAAGGTGAATGGCGTCTCCGCACTGCATTCCAACCTGCTGAAGCAGACGGTGTTTCACGATTTCAACATGCTCTTCCCCGGGCGCATCGTGAACAAGACCAATGGCATCACCTTCCGCCGCTGGCTGCATCAGGCCAATCCTGGCCTTACCAGCCTGCTGCGGGAGGCGGTGGGCGAGCGGGTGCTGGATGACCCCCAGGCGCTGGAATTGCTGCGCCCGCTGGCCGATGACGCGGCGTTTCAGCAGCGCTTCATGGCGGTGAAGCACGCCAATAAGGCGGCGCTGGCGGCCAATATCCGCGCTGCGCTCGAATTGAAGATCGACCCCGGTGCCATGTTCGATGTGCAGATCAAGCGCATCCACGAATATAAGCGGCAATTGCTGAACATCCTCGAGGCCGTGGCGCTCTATGACGCGATGCGCGACAGCCCGACGCAGAGCTTCGCACCCCGGGTGAAGATTTTCGCCGGCAAGGCGGCGGCGAGCTATCACCGCGCCAAACTGATCATCAAGCTGGCGCATGATGTGGGTCGTGTGATCAATGCGGACCCGGTGCTGCGCGATAGGCTGAAGCTGGTCTTCCTGCCCAATTACAATGTCTCGGCGGCGGAGGTGATCGTCCCCGCGGCCGATCTCTCCGAGCAGATTTCCACCGCCGGCATGGAGGCATCGGGCACCGGCAATATGAAACTGGCGCTGAATGGCGCGCTGACCATGGGCACGCTGGATGGCGCCAATGTCGAAATCCTGGAGCATGTGGGGGCGGAGAATATCCATATCTTCGGCAAGACCACGCCCGAGGTGGCCGAGCATCGCGCCCATGGTATTCGTGGCCAGGCCGCGGTGGATGCCAGCCCGCGCCTGGCCCAGGTGCTGGAGGCCATTCGCTCGGGCGTCTTCAGCCCCGATGACCCAGGGCGCTATCACGGCCTGGTCGATGACCTGCTGAACACCGACCATTTTCTCGTGCTGGCGGATTTTGACAGTTATTACGAAGCCCAGCGAGCGGCCGATGCCCGCTGGAATGAGCCCCAGGCCTGGGCGCGCGCCGCCATTCTCAACACCGCCAATCTCGGCTGGTTCAGCGCTGACCGCACCATTGCGGAATATGCGGAGGACATCTGGAAAGTGTCGCCGGTGATCTGAGGTGATGATTGGGGGGATGATCAGCGCGGCGGAAATCACCGCCATCATCGAGGCCCGCCACGATGACCCCTTCGCGCTGCTCGGCCCGCATAGGCTGCCCGGCGGCGGCACCGTGCTGCGCGCCTTCATCCCCGGGGCCGAGACGCTCAGCGCCGAGGAAGCGGGCGGCGCCATCCCGCTTACCCGGCTTCACAAGGCAGGGTTTTTCGAGGGGCTGGTGCCAGGGCCTGGCCATCGCTGGCTGCAGGCCGGGGCGGGCGGCGTGGCCTGGCGCGAGGGCGACCCCTATGCCTTTGGCCCCAGCCTCGGCGCTTTGGATGATCATTTGCTGCTGGAGGGCACTCATCATTTGCTGCCCGCAAGGCTGGGCGCCCATCCGGTGGTGCTGGAGGGGGTCGCGGGCTGGCGTTTCGCGCTCTGGGCGCCGCATGCCCAGCGTGTGTCGGTGGTGGGGGATTTCAACCGCTGGGATGGCAGGCGCCACCCTATGCGCCGGCGGGTGGATAGCGGCTTGTGGGAGATTTTTCTGCCTGGCCTGCATCCAGATGCGGCCTATAAATTCGAAATCCGCAGCCGCGAGGGCATGATTCTGCCCCTCAAGGCCGACCCTTATGGCTTTGCTGCCGAATTACGGCCGGGCACCGCCTCGCTGCTGCATACGCCGGATGGCCATCGCTGGGGGGATGCCGCCTGGCTGCAGGCCCGCCCCGCCCGCCAGGCGCGTGGCCAGCCGATGAGCATTTATGAGGTCCACGCCACCTCCTGGAAGCGGCATTGGGATGGCAGGTTCTGGAATTGGGATGAATTGGCGGCCGCCCTCATCCCCTATGTCGTGGATCTGGGTTTCACCCATATCGAGTTGATGCCAGTGATGGAGCATCCGCTCGATATGAGTTGGGGCTATCAGCCGATTGGCCTGCATGCGCCCACCGCGCGGCTGGGTGAGCCGGCGGGGCTGAAGCGTTTCATCGATGCCGCGCATCAGGCCGAGATCGGCGTGCTGCTGGACTGGGTGCCGGCGCATTTCCCCAAGGATGCGCATGGGCTGGCAATGTTCACCGGCGAACCGCTCTATGAACACCCCGACCCCCGGCGCGGCGCGCATCCCGATTGGGGCACCGCGATCTATGATTTTGGCCGGCCGGAGGTGCTGGCTTTCCTCGTCGCCAATGCGCTGTTCTGGCTGCGCGAATACCACGCCGATGGGCTGCGGGTGGATGCGGTCAGTTCGATGATCCGGCTGGATTATTCCCGCGCAGAAGGCGAATGGGCGCCCAATGCGGAAGGTGGGCGGGAAAACCTCGATGCCGTGGCCTTCCTCCGCCGCCTCAATGCCCTGGTGCGGCAGGAGATGCCCGGCGTGCTGATGATCGCCGAGGATGCGACCGATAGGCCCGGCATTTCCCGCCCGCCGGAAGAGGGCGGCTTGGGCTTCCACATGAAGTGGAATATGGGCTGGATGAATGACACGCTGCGCTACATGGCGTTAGAGCCGGCCCAGCGGCCCCATCACCACCGGCTGATGAATTTCTCCATCCTCTATGCCTGGAATGAGGATTTCCTGCTGCCGCTGAGCCATGACGAGGTGGTGCATGGCAAGGCAACACTGCTGGGGCGCATGCCGGAGGCGGGCATGGATGATTGGCAGCGCTTTGCCAATCTGCGCGCCTATTGGGGCTTCATGTGGGGCCATCCGGGCAAGAAGCTGCTCTTCATGGGCCAGGAATTTGCGCCCTGGCGGGAATGGGCGGAAAGCCGGGAACTGGATTGGTGGCTGCTGCAATATCCCCGCCATCAGGGGATGCAGGCGCTGGTGCGCGCGCTCAATCATCTGCATCGCAACGAGGCCGCGCTGCATGCGCTGGACCATGCGCCGCAGGGTTTTGGCTGGATCGATGCCAATGACGCGGCGCATTGCGGCTTTGCCTGGCTGCGCTTTGGCGGGCCGGATGCGCCGCCCATCGCGGTGCTGAGCAACTTCACGCCCCAGCCGCGCGAATTCCACCGCATCGGCCTGCCCCATGCCGGCCAATGGGATGAGGTGCTGAACACCGATGATCTCGGCTGGGGCGGCAGCGGCATGGGCAATCCGGGCGGGGTGCGCGCCGTGGCGGATACCTCACATGGCTTTGCCGCCTCGGCGATGGTCACCTTGCCGCCATTGGCGACGATCTATTTGCGATACAGAGCAGAGGGGATGGATGAGCATGGCGAGCGGTGAAGAGAACGCGCCGAGGGGTGGGGATTGGCCGCTGGCGCGGCACGCCATGGCCTTTGTGCTGGCGGGCGGCCGAGGCTCACGGCTGATGGAATTGACCGACCGGCGCGCCAAGCCCGCAGTGCCATTCGGCGGCAAGACGCGCATCATTGATTTCACCCTGTCCAATGCGCTGAATTCGGGCATTCGGCGCTTGGCGGTGGCCACGCAATACAAGGCGCATAGCCTGATCCGCCACCTGCAGCGCGGCTGGACCTTTCTGCGCCCCGAACGCAATGAGAGCTTTGATATCCTGCCCGCCTCGCAACGCGTCTCCGAGGCCAATTGGTATCTCGGCACGGCGGATGCGGTGTATCAGAACATCGACATCATCGCCGATTACCGGCCGCGCTACATCGTGCTGCTGGCTGGCGACCATATCTACAAGATGGATTACGAGCGCATGCTGCAACAGCATGTGAATGACCAAGCCGATGTGACGGTCTGCTCCATAGCCGTGCCGCGCATGGAGGCCACGGGCTTTGGCGTGATCGCGGTGGATGGCAATAACCGCATCATCGATTTCGTGGAAAAACCGGCCGACCCGCCGGGGATTCCCGGCATGCCGGAGATGGCGCTGGCCTCCATGGGCATCTACGTCTTCAACACCGAATTCCTGTTCGATATCCTGCGGCGCGACGCGGCGGACCCGCATTCGAGCCATGATTTCGGCAAGGATATCATCCCCTATATCGTCAAGCACGGGCGGGCGGTGGCGCATCGCTTTGAAAGCTCCTGCGTGCGCGCCAGCACCGAGATGCTGCCCTATTGGCGCGATGTCGGCACGGTGGATGCCTATTGGGAGGCCAATATCGGCCTCACCGAAATCGTCCCTGCCCTCGATCTTTACGACAATTCCTGGCCGATCTGGACCTATGCCGAGATCACGCCGCCGGCGAAATTCGTCCATGACCTCGACGATAGGCGGGGCGAGGCGATCTCCTCGCTGGTTTCGGGTGGGTGCATCGTCTCGGGCGCACGCGTGCAGCAATCGCTGCTCTTCACCGGCTGCCATGTGCATTCGCATGCGCGGCTGGAGGGTGCGGTGGTGCTGCCGCAGGTGGATATCGGCCGCGCCGCCCGCCTCACCCGGGTGGTGGTGGATCGCGGCGTGCGCATCCCAGCGGGGCTGGTGGTGGGCGAGGACCCGGTGGCGGATGCAAGCCGGTTCCGCCGCACCGATGCGGGTATCACGCTCATCACCCAATCCATGCTGGACCGGCTGGCGTGACGCTGCGGGTTCTGGCCGTCGCCTCCGAATGCGTGCCGCTGGTCAAGACCGGCGGGCTGGCCGATGTGGTGGGCGCGCTGCCAGGCGCGCTGGCCGAGCATGATGTTGCGATCACAACCATGCTGCCAGGCTATCCCGCCGTGCTGGCGGCGCTGGGTGACCCCCGGCCTGCGCGCATCATGGCCGACCTCTTCGGCGGGCCGGCGCGGCTGCTGCGTGGCACACTCGGCGGGCTCGACATCATCGCGGTGGATGCGCCGCATCTCTTTGGCCGTACCGGCAGCCCCTATCTCATGCCCGATGGCCGCGAATGGCCGGATAATGCCCCGCGCTTCGCCGCCCTCGCCCAGGCGGCGGCCCATCTGGCGCTGCATGGGATAGGGCAGACGCGCTTTGACGTGGTGCATGCGCATGACTGGCAGGCGGGGCTGACGCCGGCCTATCTGCGATTTGCGCCCCGGCGGGTTCCCAGCCTTTTCACCATCCATAATCTGGCCTTTCAGGGGCAGTTTCCGGCCGCGTTCTTCGGCCGGCTATCCCTGCCGCCGGAGGCGTTTTCCACCGCCGGCCTCGAATATTTCGGCACGGTGGGCTACCTCAAGGCGGGGCTGTGGTTTGCCGATGCGATCAGCACCGTCTCGCCCAGCTATGCCGCCGAAATCCGCACGCCCATGGCCGGCATGGGCCTCGATGGGCTGCTGCGCGGCCGCGCCACGGTGCTGCATGGCGTGCTGAACGGCATTGATACCGCAGAGTGGGACCCCAAGACCGACCGCCACCTCCCCGCCCGCTTCGATGCCCAGAACCTGCCCGCCCGCGCCACCAATAAGGCCGCCTTGCAGGCGGCCTTTGGGCTGGCGCAGGAGCCTTCAGCGCCGCTCTTCGTCTATGTTGGCCGCCTGGCCTGGCAGAAGGGGGTGGATCTGCTGCTTGAGGCGATTCCCGCGCTCTTCGCCGCCGGTGGCCAGCTTGCCATTCTGGGCAGCGGCGATGCCGCGCTGGTGGAGCGCTGCGAGGGGGCGGCGGCGGCCCATCCGGGCCGCATCGGCACCCGCATCGCCTTTGATGAGGCGCTGGCAAGGCTAGCCTATGGCGGGGCGGATGCCATGCTGGTGCCCAGCCGCTTCGAGCCCTGCGGCCTCGCCCAGCTTTGTGCGCTGCGCTATGGCGCGCTGCCCATCGTCACCCGCGTGGGCGGGCTGGCCGATACGGTGGTGGATGCCAATGCGGCGGCGCTGGGCCAGGGCTGGGGCAATGGCTTTGTCTGCGCGCCCGATAGCCCCGAATTGCTCGGCGCGGCCATGCTGCGCGCGGCGGGGCTGTATCGGCAGCGCGAGATCTGGGCCGGGTTGCAGCGCAATGCCATGGCGCAGGATGTCTCCTGGGCGGCATCTGCGGCGCAATATGCGGCGATTTATCGCGGGCTGGCCGGTGGCTGAACTGGGCGTGCATCTGGTGCCCGGTGGTGCCTTCGCCGCCATCCCCGCGCCAGGGGCCGAGGGGGTGGAGATTTGTGTCTTCGAGGCCGGGGGGGAAACCCGGCACCTTCTGGGCCAGCGGGTTGGCGATGTCTTCCAAGGCGCAGTGCCAATGGCGGCAGGCGCGCATTATGGGCTGCGGGCGCATGGGGTGGGGTTTTTCCCGGAAAAACTGTTGCTCGACCCCTGGGCCCGCCGGCTGGACCGGCCCTTCACCCTGCATGCCTCGATGTTCGCGGGCGGCGAGGACAGCGCCGCCGCCATGCCCAAAGCGGTGCTGGAAGAGCCCCTGCCCGCCCTGGCGCCGTTCAGCCCGCCAGGGCCGGCCATTCTGTACGAATTGCATGTCCGCGGCTTCACCATGCGCCATTCGGCTGTGCCCGAGGCGCTGCGCGGTACCTTTGCCGGCCTCGCGCATCCCGCCGCCATCGCCCATTTGCGGGCGCTGGGGGTCAGCCATGTCGAGATCAT
The DNA here is from genome assembly GCA_945901085.1 of Rhodovarius crocodyli. Classification (GTDB taxonomy): domain Bacteria; phylum Pseudomonadota; class Alphaproteobacteria; order Acetobacterales; family Acetobacteraceae; genus Rhodovarius; species Rhodovarius crocodyli_A. The sequence continues at coordinate 97,631 of CAMDJV010000008.1, forward strand.
GCCCTGCGCCGCCTGGGTGGATGAGCGGCATTTGCCGCCGCTCGGGCTCAGCAATTACTGGGGCTATAATCCGGTGGGGTTTCTGGCGCCTGATCCCCGCCTGGCCCCGGGCGGCATGGCGGAGCTGCGGGCCTGCGTGGCGGCGCTGCGCGAGGCCGGCATTGGCGTGATTCTCGACATCGTGCTGAACCATTCGGGCGAGGGTGATGCGGAAGGCCCCATCCTGTCGCTGCGCGGGCTGGGGGAGGCGCATTGGTATGCGATGCGAGACGGCGCCCTGGAGAACCACGCCGGCACCGGCAATGCGCTGGCGCTGGACCAGCCCTGGCCGCTGCGCCTGGCCATGGATGCGCTGCGGCACTGGGCGGAGCAGAGCGGGATTGCCGGTTTTCGGCTCGACCTCGCCACCACGCTGGGCCGCAGCGCGCAAGTCTTTACCCCCGATGCGCCGCTACTGCTGGCCATGCGGCAGGACCCGGTGCTGCGCCGCCTGCTGATCATTGCCGAGCCTTGGGATATCGGCGCCCATGGCTACCAACTCGGCCGCTTCCCCGCCGGCTGGGCGGAATGGAATGACCGCTTTCGTGACGATACCAGGCGCTTCTGGCGCGGCGATCACGGGCGCCTGGGCGATGTCACCACCCGCTTTGCCGGCAGCGCCGATCTCTTCGCCGGCCGCCCGGCCAGCGACAGCCTGAATTTCATCACCGCGCATGACGGGTTCACCCTCGCTGATCTGCTCAGCCATGAGGGCCGGCACAACCACGCCAATGCCGAGGACAACCGCGATGGGGCCACGGCGGATATCTCCTGGAACCATGGTGTGGAGGGGCCGAGCGGGGATTGCGCCATCATCGCCGCGCGGGCGCAGGATGCCCGTTCCCTGCTGCTCTTGCTGCTCACCGCACGCGGTACGCCCATGCTGGCCATGGGCGATGAATTGGGCCGCAGCCAGGGTGGCAACAACAATGCCTATTGCCAGGATAATGCGCTCTCCTGGCTGGATTGGCCGGGCGATACGGGGCTGGCCGGGTTTACCGCCCGGCTGGTGCGGGCGCGGAAGGCGCATCCCGCGCTGCATGCCGCGCGCCACCTCTCGGGTGAGCCCAAGGTGGCGGGCGGCCTGCCTGATGTGGCCTGGGCGGCGCCCGGCGGTGGCACGCCCGATTGGCAAGGCCAGGCCCTGGTGGCGCTGCTGAGCGCGGGCGAGGACCGGGTGGCCGTGGCCTTCAATGCCGGCCGGCAAGATTTGCCACTGCAACTGCCCGAGCCACGCCCCGGCCATGCCTGGCGGCTGCTGGCCAATAGCGCAGCACCCGAAGCGCAAGGCCCGCCCCCCAACAGCCTGCCCGGCCGGGCCGCCTTGCTATTGGCCGAAACCCCCACCCGGACGACCTCCGGCCTGGATGATGCCACGCTGCAGCGTCTGGCCCGCCAGGGGGGCATCGCCACCTCCTGGCATGATGTGAGCGGCCGCCACACCCAAGTGCCGACCGAGACGCTGCGCGCCGTGCTGTCGGCGCTGGACATCCCCCATCACAGCACCGACGCCGCGCGGGCTTCGCTGCGCGCCCTGGCCATGCCGCCCGCCCTGCCCCTGCATGCGGCACTCACCGAGGGGCAGGAAGGGATGCTGCTGCTCGGCCCGGAACTCGCCGCTGGCAGGGCCGGGCTGGAGGTGGTGCTGGAGGATGGCAGCCGCCATGCCATCGCCGCCGCGGGCGAGTTGTTCTGGCACGGGCTGCCCGATGGCCGTCAGGTGCAGGCCCGCTGGCAGCCCATGCCGGCGCTGCCCGCCGGGTATCATCGCCTCCAGGCCGGGGTGTATGCTGTGCCGCTGATCGTGGCACCGGCGCGCGCCTTTATGGCGCTGGAGCGGCCATGCTTTGGCCTGACCGCGCAGAGCTATGCGCTGCGCCGCGCCGGTGACCAGGGGATTGGCGATTATACCGCCCTGGCCATGTTGGCGGCCGAGGCGGGGGCGCAGGGCGCGCGGCTGCTCGGCCTCAGCCCGCCGCATGCGCTGATGCCGCGGGACCGCGACCGCGCCAGCCCCTATCAGCCCTCAGACCGGCGATTTCTCGAGCCGGTGCTGATTGACGTCACCGCCCTGCCCGCCGGCCCCGCCACCCGGTCGGCCCTGGCGGCGGAGGAGGGGCTGTTCCAGGCTTTGCGCGGCGGGGCTTTGGTGGATTACCCGCAGGTTTGGGCCGCCAAGCGCCGGGTGCTGGCGGCGGCCTTCGCCGAATTCCCGGTCGATGATCCGGGCTTTGCCGGCTTCATCGCCGCCGGTGGCGCGGCGCTGGAGGGTTTTGCCAGCTTCACCGCCCTGGCCGAGCAGCATGACGGCACAGCCTGGCCGCAAGGGCTGCGCCATGCGGGCGATCATGGGGTTGCGGGTTTCCAGGCGGCGTCCCGCCCGGCCATCCGCTTCCAACAATTCCTGCAATTCCTGGCCGATGCGCAGCTCGCCCGGGCGGGGCAGGCCGGGGCCGGGCTGTATCGCGACCTCGCCGTGGGCAGCGCGCCCGATGGGGCCGAGCCGTGGTGCGCGCCCGAGGCTTTTCTGCGCGGCTTCTCGCTGGGCGCGCCGCCCGACCCGCTGGGGCCGCAGGGCCAGGTCTGGGGCCTGCCGGCGCCGCGCCCGGCGGGTTTGCCCGCCCATTTTCGTGGCCTGCTGGCCGCCAATATGCGCCACGCCCAGGCGCTGCGCATTGACCATGTGATGGGGTTGCAAAGGCTGTTCCTGGTGCCCGATGGCGCGCCTGGGGCCGCGGGCTGCTACCTGCAATACCCCCGCCCGGCGCTGCTGGCTGAACTGACACTGGCCAGCCAGCGCCAGCAATGCATGGTGGTGGGCGAGGATCTCGGCACCGTGCCTGAGGGCCTGGGTGAGGCGCTGAATGGTGCCAACATTCTCTCCTACCGCGTCTTGTGGTTTGAGCGGGAGGCGAATGGCGCGCTGCGCCCGCCGGCGCAATGGGCGCGCCAATCCGCCGCCTGTGTCTCCACCCATGACCTGCCAACCCTGGCAGGGTGGTGGGAGGGGGCGGATATCGCCGAACGCATAGCCCTGGGCCTGGCCGAGGCGGATGCCTGGGCGGCGCGCGAGGCCGAGCGGCAGGCGCTGCTCGCAGCCCTCGGCCAGCCTGCGGGCATCACCAGCGGCGATGGGTTTTCCGACCGGCTGGCCGCGCTGATCCATGCCCATGTCGCCGCCGGTGCTTCGCTGCTGATGCTGGCCCAGGCCGAGGATCTCGCCGGCGAGACCGTGGCGGTGAACCTGCCAGGGACGGATCGCGAGCGGCCGAATTGGCGCCGGCGGCTGGGCACGGCCCTGCCAGGGCTTTGCGAGACGCCAAGGGCGAAAAGGATATTGGCAGAATTGCGAGGGCGGATGTGATGCGCGTGCTCTTGGTCCATTGTCACCCGCGCGGTGACAGCCTCTCCGCCGCCCTGGCCGCGGCGGCCGAGGCCAGCCTGATCGCCGCCGGCCATGTGGTGGAACGGCGCGACCTCTATGCCGAGGGCTTCGCCCCCGCCCTCACCGCCCAGGCGCATCGCGACTATATGAATCTGGCGCTGAACCAGCAGGGGATGGAGGCGGATATCGCGCAGCTCCAGCGCGCCGAGGCGCTGCTGCTGGTCTATCCCACCTGGTGGTATGGCATGCCCGCGGTGCTGAAGGGCTGGTTTGACCGTGTCTGGGTGCCCGGCGTCACCTTTGTGGTGGGCGATGGGGCGATTGAGCGCCGGCTGGGCAATATCCGGCGGATTGGCGTGGTCACCACCTATGGCTCGCCGCTCTGGCTGCTGCTCTGGCTGGGCTGGCCGGACCGCAGGGTGGTGGGCGGTGGCATTCGCAGGCTTTGTGCGCCGGGCTGCAAGCTGGATTGGCTGTATCTGACGGGCATGGATCGGCGCAGCCGTGCCGAATGCGCCGGCTTTATCGCCCGGGTGAAGGCGAGGCTCTCAGCCTGGTGAAACGCCCAGCACCGCATCCAATTCGCGGTAATCCGGCAGTTTTGCCTCCAGCACCCGGCCGGCGCGCAGCACGATGCGGTCGCTTTGCGGCCGGGACAGCCATTCGGTCATGCCTCGCGCCGAGAAGAGGATGAGGTCCGCCGTGGCCCCGGCCTGGATACGGCCATAGCCCTTCAGCCCCATGGCCTCGGCCGGAATGGCGCTGACAGCATCCGGCCAGGCGCCCATAGGGTGGTCCAGATGCAGGATGCGGGTGGCTTCGCGATAGACCTCCACCATGTCGAGATCGCCATAGGCATAGAAGGGGTCGCGGGTATTGTCGGAGGCGAGCGAGACGCGAAGCCCGGCCGCGCGCATTTCATGCACCAGCGTCACACCACGCCAGCGCGGGGTGCGGCCGGGCATGCGGTCCTGCAGATACATGTTGCACATGGGCAGGACGATGATGTCGATGCCGGCCTCGGCCAGGGCGGCGATGGTCTCCTGGGCAAACTCATCGGGCTGCAGGGAGAGTGAGCAGCAATGGCCGCATTGGATGCGGCCTTTGAATTTGCGCCGGGTGGCGGTGAGCGCAATTTCGCGTAGGGCGCGCGCACCGGTCTCGCCACTCTCATCGACATGCAGGTCAAGATCGAGGCCGCGCGCCTCGGCCAGCGAAAAGAAATGGTCGAGCATGGGCTGGAATTCCGCCGGCAGCGCGGCATGGATGCCGCCGGTCAGCCGGGTGACCATGCCCAGCGCGCCGCCATGTTTTTGCACGAGATCGGCCAGTTCATCGCCCTCTGGCCCGGCAAAGCGGTCGAGCGGGGCGATGGATGACATTTGCAGCGCGATGCGGCCCGCCCAGCGGGCGCGAAGCTCAGCAAAAACCGGCCAGGTGGTGCGGGCCAGCGGCAGGTAGCTGTCGATATGGCTGCGAATGGCCACCGTGCCATGGGCATAGGCGGCGCGCAGGGCGAAATCGGCGCGGGCGGCAATATCCTCCGCCGTCCAGGCCGCACCGCGATCGGCCATCACCGCCGCTATGGCGCCGGCGAAATCGCCGGTGGCGTTTTTCATTCTTGGCCAGATATGGCCCTTGTCGAGATGGGTATGGCCATCCACCAGCCCAGGCCAGACCTGGCCGCCATCGAGCGAGATGCCGCCCGTGGCGGTGCCCAGGGGGGCGAGGGCGGCGATGCGGCCATCCTCAATGCGGATATCCACCCGCGCCAGGGCGCCATCTTGGATGATGCGGGCATCGGCCAGCCAATAAGGGCTGCCAGCGGCCTCAGCGATGGCGGAACGGATGGTTTGCATCAGCGACGATCTCCTGCGCCGGCACTCTCATGCCAGCGCCGCAGCAACAGATGGGAAAGCAGCGACAGCGCCAGGAAGATGGCGATGCCAGTGCCCGAGACCAGCACCAGCGCTGCGAACATCAGCGGAATCTGCAGCTGGTAGCCGGCCTCCAGAATACGATAGGCAAGGCCCGAGGCGCGGCCGCCGGAGCCGGCAACGAATTCGGCGACAATGGCGCCTATCAGCGATAGCCCGCCAGAAATCCGCAGCCCGGCCAGGAAATAGGGCATGGCGGTGGGCAGCCGCAGCCGCCACAGCACCTGCCAGGGCGAGGCGCCATAGAGGCGGAACAAATCCACGAGGTTCCTATCCGTCGAGTTCAGCCCCACCGTGGTATTGGACAGGATGGGGAAGAAGGCGACGATCCAGGCGCAGATCAGCAGCGCCACCTGGATATTATCCACCCAGATGATGATCAGCGGCGCGATGGCGACGATGGGTGTCACCTGCAGAATCACCGCATAGGGGAAGAGCGAGAGTTCGATGATCCGCGATTGGGCGAAGAGCACGGAGAGTGCGAGACCGAGCGAGGCGGCAACGGCGAGCGCCATAAAGGTGATTTGCAGCGTGATGCCCAGCGAGACGGAGAGCGAGCCCCAGTTCCGCACCAGCGTCTCGGCCACCAGGATGGGGCCAGGCAGGATATAGCGCGGCACCTCATAATACCGCACCGCCCATTCCCAGGCGCCCAGGGTGAGCAGGCCGATCAGGCTGGGGGCGAGGATGCGCAGCCACATGGTGTGGGACAGGCCGAGGAAGCCTGGTTCGTGGTGTTCGGGGAGGAGTTCGTTGTCGGTCATGCCACCCCCGTTGGCCGGAGCGCGCTTGTCGCGCGGAGGGCTGAATCGGTGGTGATCATGCCCGCCCCCGATGGCCGGAGCGCGCTTGTCGCGCGGAGGGCTGAATCGGTGGTGATCATGCCCGCCCCCGTTGGCCGGAGCGCGCTTGTCGCGCGGAGGGCTGAATCGGTGGTGATCATGCCGCCATCGCGTCGGTCAGGGCATGGCTCACCTCGCGGCAATGCGCCGCATAGCTCGGTGAGGTGCGGAATTCCGGTGCGGCGCGATCCTCGGCCGGCACGCGCCTTTCGGCGGCGATGCGGCCGGGCCTGGGGGCCATCACCACGATGCGCTCGGCCAGAAACACGCTCTCAAACACCGAATGGGTGACGAAGACCACGGTGAAGCGCTCATCCTGCCAGAGTTTCAGCAGATCATTGTTGAGGCGGAAGCGGGTGATCTCATCGAGCGCGGCGAAGGGCTCATCCATCAGCAGCAGGCGCGGCTTGGTCACCAGCGCACGGGCGATGGAGACGCGCATGCGCATGCCGCCCGAAAGCTGGCGCGGATAGGCATTCTCGAAGCCGGCCAGCTCCACCCGTGCCAGCATCTGCCGCGCCCGCTGCTCGGCTTCAGGCCGCGCCACCCCGGCCAGTTCGAGGGGGAGCATCACATTGCGCAGGGCGGTGCTCCAGGGCATCAGTGTGGGCTCCTGGAAGACGAAGCCGATATCGCGCCGCGCGGCCGCATCGGCCCATTCCAGCCTGCCCGCGCTGGGCGCATCGAGGCCGGCGATCATCCGCAGCAGGGTGGACTTGCCACAGCCCGAGGGCCCGAGCAGGGCGAGAAAATCGCCCCGCTCGATGGTCAGGCCCACATCCTGCACCGCCAGCGTGCCGGTGGCGTAGCGCTTGGCCACGCCCCTCAGGGTCAGCAACGGGTTCAGGTCAAGCCCACCCGCTTGTTGATGAAGCGCAGATCATAGGCCTTTTTGACATCCAGATTGGCCGGGTTGATGCCGACATCGCGGGTGCTGTTGTAAAAGCTCTGCCAACGCGCATCGGTCATGGCGCCGATGCCCAGTTGCAGCGCATCGCCGCTCAGCACAATGCCCTGCTCATTCATCACCCGCACGGCATAATCGATGCGGGGCTGATCCATCTCAGGATTGTCGCGGATGATCATGGCATTGGCGGCGGCGACATTCTCGCCGCGCATATATTGCGACCAGCCTTCCATGGTGGCGTTGACGAAGCGCTGCACCACATCGGGGCGGTCATTGACCATGCGGAGGGAGACATCGATGGTCGTCTGGTAATTCTCATAGCCGGCATCGGCGATGAGGAAGACCTTGGGCCGCACCCCGGCGGCAATGGCCGAGAAGGGCTCGCTGGAGAGAAAACCCTGCTGGATCGCCATGCGGTCGGCCAGCCAGGGCTGGATGTTGAAGGTGTAGGGCCGCACCTGCTCATCGGTGAAACCAAAGCGCCGGCGCAGGAAGGGCCAATAGGTCACCCGACCGCCCGCCCCCACAAGGATGGGCCGCCCGCGCATATCCTCGAAGCGATTGATGCCATTGCCCTCATGCGTCATCAGGACCTGCGGGTCCTTTTGCATGATCGCGCCAATGGAGAGGAAGGGAATATTCTCCCGCACATAGCTCAGCGCCTGGAAGCCGCTGGACATGATGAAATCCACCCGGCCGGCGAGGAGCAACTGGGCTGGGTTCTGCTGCGGCCCGCCGGCGCGCAGATCCACCTCCAGCCCATGGCGGCGGTAAATTCCGGCGGCGATGGCCTGGTAATAGCCGCCATGCTCGGCCTGGGCGCGCCAATTGGTCTGAAACGAGACACGGTCGAGCGATTGCGCCAGGCCGATCCTGGCGCCGGGCAGGGCCGCGAGGGCCAGGGCGGTGCCGCCGCCCAAAAGGGCGCGGCGCTCGATGCGGTAACGTGTCCTCATGGGATCTCTCTTCGAATGGCTTGCGGGATCTATGCAGCGCGATTGCGGGGAAATGTCCACTCGGCTTGCTTGCGCAAGATGCCATTGGCGGCCGATTTCGCCCCGCTGGCTGCACCAGCCCCGGGCGATTGGCTGCGGTTGGGGCAGGTTTGCGGCCTGCATCAGGGTTCGGATGGCGAAATCAGGCCCTGCCCCGTTGATTTCGATTCGCCTGAGCGCCTGGCCCCCAGGCGGGATCGGGCCATCGCGGCGATCTCCGCCTGCCTGCCAATTGCCCTCCGCCGCGCGCCGCTTCACTCTGCCGCCATGCTCCTTCCCACCACCATGCCCGCCATCACCTATCCCGCCCCCGGCGGCGATTTCGAGGATGTGACCCTGCCCGCCCCCGCCATGCCCGAGGGGCATGATCTGGTGATCGCGGTGCGCGCCATCGCCATCAACCCGCTCGACCTCAAGCAACATGCCGGCCCGCCCCGGCTTTTAGGGGTGGATGCGGCGGGCGAGGTGGTGGCGCTGGGGCCCGCGGTGCAGGGCTTTGCCTTGGGCGATCATGTCTGCTGTGCCGCACCGCCCAATCGGCCGGGCAGCTATGGCGGCTTTGTCACCGTCGATTCGCGGCTGGTGGGGCGGGTTCCTTCAGGCATGGGCTTTGCCGCCGCCGCCGCCCTGCCCTGTGCTGGGCTGACCGCCTGGGAGGCGCTGTTCGAGCGCCTGCGGATTGATGATCAAAGCAGCCTTTTGGTGCTGGGCGGCGCTGGCGGCGTGGGCAGCATGGCGGTGCAATTGGCGCGGCTGCAAACCCAGGCCGTGGTCACCGCCACCGCCTCCCGCCCCGAAAGCCAGGCCTGGCTTCGCCGGCTTGGCGCGCATCACCTGCTGGACCACGCGGCCCCCTTGGCGCCCCAGGCGCGGGAGAAAAATCTCCGCTTCAGCCATATCCTCGCCACCCAGAGCACCGAGGCGCAATGGGAGGCGCTCTGCGCCATGCTCGCCCCGCGCGGGACGATCTGCGCCATCGATATGCCGGGCATGCTGGACATGACGAAGCTGCGGCCCAAGGGCGGCGGCTTTGTCTTCGAAGCACTCTTTGCCAAGGCGCTGGCCCGCGCCCCCGATATGGCCAGCCAGGGACAGGCGCTGAGCGCGATGGCCGCCCATCAAGGCCTGCAGCCCATCATCAGCATGCATGGCGGGCGGATAAGTGCTGTTAATATCACCACATGCCATGCCGCCTTGGCATCGGGGCGGATGCTGGGCAAGGCAGTGCTGGAGGGCTGGTAGCCGCCCCACTCTGGGCCTGGGGCGCGGGGCGCGCTACCCAGGGGGCGCAATTGCAGGAGCCACCCATGATCATCCTTGTCACCGGCGCCACCGCCGGCTTCGGCCTCGCCATCGCGCGGCGCTTTGCCAGCCAGGGCGGGCGTATCATCGCCGCCGGCCGCCGGGCGGAGCGGCTGGAGGCGCTGCAGGCCGAACTGGGCGCGGCGGTGCTGCCCCTCACCCTTGATGTGCGCGACCGTGCGGCGGTGGAGGCGGCCATCTCCGGCCTGCCCGCCGAATGGTCGGCCATCGACCTGCTGGTGAACAATGCCGGCCTGGCGCTCGGCCTGAACCCGGCCCAAAGCGCCGATCTGGCCGATTGGGACCAGATGGTGGACACCAACATCAAGGGGCTGATGTACATGACCCGCGCGGTGCTGCCGGGCATGGTCGAGCGCGGCCGCGGCCACATCATCAATCTGGGCAGCACGGCGGGGGAATTCCCCTATCCCGGCGGCAATGTCTATGGCGCCTCCAAGGCCTTCGTGCGGCAATTCAGCCTGAATTTGCGGGCCGATCTCTGGGGCACCCCGGTGCGGGTGACCGATATCGAGCCTGGGTTGGTGGGCGGCACGGAATTCTCCAATATCCGCTTCAAGGGCGATGATGAGAAGGTGGCGGCAATTTACGAGGGAGCCAATGCGCTCACCCCCGATGACATTGCCGAGGCGGTGCATTGGGCCGCCACCCTGCCGGCGCGGGTGAATATCAATGTGCTGCAGATGATGCCGGTGACCCAGGCCTTTGGGCCGCTGCGCGTGCACAAGGGCTAGGCTTCTCACGCATGATGTAATGTTATAACAAACGGTCTCCAATAGGAGACCGTGATGCCCCGACGCTTGCTTGCCGCCCTGATCCTGACCAGCGCCACCGCCATGGCACAGGAGGCGGGCTCCATCCCCGATACCGTGGTCAACGCCCAACGCTTCGATGCCGCGCGCCGGAACATCTCCCCCGCCCTCGGCGCCAGCGCCACCACGCTGGACCGGCAGGTGATCGAGGGTCTGCCCGGCGGGTCGGATGCGCCGGTGCGCGCGCTACTGCTGCAAACCCCAGGCGTGGCGCAGGATAGTTTTGGCGAATTGCATGTCCGCGGCGAGCATCGCGCCCTGCAATACCGGCTCAATGGCATCACTTTGCCCGAGGGCGTGGCCGGCGGCTTTGGCGCCTTTCTCGATGCCCGTGCGATTGAGACCCTCTCCATCCTCACCGGCGCCCTACCGGCGCAATTCGGCTATCGCACCGGCGGCGTCATTGACCTGACCTTGCGCAGCCCGAGCCAGGGCGAGGGCGGCAGCGCCTCGGTCTATGGCGGCTCCCGCGGGACCATCCAATCAGGCTTTGACCACGCCATCGCGCTCGAGGGTTGGGAGCTTTTCGCCACCGGCAGCTTCATGCGCAGCGACCAGGGCACCGAGGGGCCGACCAGCGCCCGCACCCCGCTGCACAACCGCACCGAGCAGGGGCGCGGGCTGTTCTACATCTCCCGCGCGCTGGATGACCGCACCCGGCTCTCCTTCATCTCCGGCGCGGCCATCAACAATTTCCAGATCGCCAATATTCCCGGGCAGGTGCCCAGCTACACCGCCTTTGGCCTGAGTGAATTCGACAGCGCGCGGCTGAATGGCCGCCAGGGCGAGCGCAATATCTTCAATATCCTGGCCCTGCAGCACAGACAGGATGGCTATGACGCGCAAATCGCCATGTTTCAGCGCAATTCGCAAACCCAGTACCGGCCGGACAATACCGGCGAGGTGCTGTTCAACGGCGTGGCCAGCGATGTCCGCCGCCGCTCCAACGCCTATGGTCTGCAGGCCGATAGCGCCTGGCGGGTGGCGCCGGCGCATACCATCCGCATGGGCGTCTCGGTCATTGCCGATAGCACGCTGGCGCAGAACCGCTCCATCGTGTTGCCGCTCGATGAGAGCGGCGCAACGCTGGACGACCCCTTTGGCATCACCGATCGGCGCTCGCGCATCGGTTGGACATGGGGCGCCTATATCCAGGATGAATGGCGCATCGCCGAGAGCCTGACGATGAATGCCGGGCTGCGCGCCGATTACGTCGATGCCTATGTGAAGGCCGGCCAGGTCAGCCCGCGGGTCAATCTGGTCTGGACGCCGCGGCCGGGCACCCGCATCGCGCTGGGCTATGCCCGGTATTTCACCCCCCCGGCGCAGGATTTGATCACCCCGGGCGCGCTCAACCTCTTCGCCAATACCTCGGCCGCGCCGCTGAACACCACCAATAGCCGGGTGCGGCCGGAGCGCAGCCATTACCTCAACCTGGCGGTGCAGCAGCGGGCGACGGAGAATCTGACCTTGGGCTTCGGCGCCTTCTATAAGGATGCGCGCGACCTGCTGGACCTCGGCCAATTCGGCTCGGCCGTGGTGTTCACGCCCTTCAACTATAGCCACGGCCAGGTCTATGGCGTCGAGTTCACCGGCCAATGGCGCAGCCGCAGCCTCGATGCCTATGCCAATCTGGCACTCTCCCGCGCGGCGGCGCGCGAGATCACCAGCGGCCAGTTCAATTTCGACCCGGAGGAATTGGCCTATATTTCCCAGCGGCAGGTGCGGCTGGACCACGACCAGACGGTCACCGCAAGCGCTGGGGTCATCTATCGCCCCTGGCAGGGGGCGCGGGCGACGGCCACGCTGCTGGTTGGCAGCGGGCTGCGGCGCGGCTTTGCCAATAGTGAAAAGGTGGCGGCCTATGGTACCGGCAATATCGGCTTCGCCCAGGATATCGCAGCCCCCGATGGCGGGGTTTGGACCCTGCGCGCGGATGTGATCAACGTGACCGATACCGTGACCCAATTGCGCGATGGCTCGGGCATTGGCGTGGGCGCACCGCAATTTTTGGCCCGGCGCGGGTTTTATGTCGGGCTTTCGCGGCGTTTGTGACGCGCTGGACAGCAGCACCGCTCTCCCCGACAATCCCGCCCAACAGGGAGAGCGCGCTATGTCGTCCTATGACATGATTTTGGTCGAGACCCAGGGCCCCACCGGGGTCATCCGCCTCAACCGCCCGGCGGCACTCAATGCGCTGTGCGACCAGTTGATGACTGAACTCGGCCAGGCGCTGCGCGCCTATGATGCTGACCCGGCGATTTTCTCCATCATCATCACCGGTTCGGAAAAAGCCTTCGCCGCCGGGGCCGACATCAAGGAAATGAAGGACCGCACTTACCCGGCCGTCTATCTCAATGATTTCATCGGCGCGAATTGGGAGGTGGTGCCAACCATCCGCAAGCCGGTGATCGCGGCGGTGGCCGGCTTCGCCCTGGGTGGCGGCTGCGAGTTGGCGATGATGTGCGATTTCATCATCGCCGCCGAGAATGCGAAATTCGGCCAGCCGGAGATCAATCTGGGCATCATCCCCGGCGCCGGCGGCACCCAGCGCCTCACCCGCGCAGTGGGCAAGGCCAAGGCCATGGATCTCTGCCTGACCGCCCGCATGATGGATGCCGCCGAGGCCGAGCGCTCCGGCCTCGTCGCCCGCGTGGTGCCGCTGGAGAGCCTGATGGCCGAGGCGCTGAAGGTGGGCGAGAAACTCGCCAGCCTGAGCCAGCCTGCCCTCGCCATGGCCAAGGAATCCGTCAACCGCGCCTTTGAGACCACCCTGGCCGAGGGCGTGAAGTTCGAACGCAGGCTGTTTCACAGCATGTTCGCCACCGACGACCAGAAGGAAGGCATGTCGGCCTTTGCCGAGAAGCGCCGCGCGCAGTTCCGTCACAGTTGAGGCCCCGGATCACTTGACGCTCGCCCCCCCCGGCGATAGATAGCTCCCCCGGCCAATGGGGTTCCTCCATCGGTCAAAGCAATTCGGGCTTCACGGCCCCAGCATCCTTCGGTAAGCAACCACATGGCCAATAATCCCTCCGCAGAAAAACGCATCCGTCAGACCGAGAAGCGCACGGAGCGCAACCGCGCCCGCCGCTCGCGCGTGCGGACCTATCTGCGGAAGGTCGAAATGGCGATCGAGGGCGGCAAGAAGGACGAGGCTCTGGCCGCTTTCCAGGCCGCACAGCCGGAAATGCAGCGCGCCGTCGGCAAGGGCGTGCTGCACCTCAACACCGTGGCACGCAAGCTGTCTCGCCTGGCTGCCCGCATCAAGGCCATCGCCGCCTAAGGCGGCCTGAACCCATCCCCGCTTTTTATGAGGCGAAAACCAGCGAGAGCTTAGGTTCTCTCTGGTGCCGCTATATTGTGCCTTGGCAATAAAGTCGTTGAAGCTGTATTTATGCCACATGCAAAGATATTGTCGAGCATAGAATGGTTAGTGGTTGATGCAGGGTTAAATCCGGCATTAGGATTTGGGGATTGCTTCCTTCGGCGATACCAATCTCGGCTGTTTTCCGCGGATTTTCGGCTCCGCGGCGAGGCTGCGTTTTTGGGGATATCGGGCGGGTGGCATGGCGTGCAATCCCCCCCGACGTGCCCTGGCCACCACGCTTCGGCCACCCGGATTTATCAGTGCAATGAATAGGCAGGTATCCTGAATGAACTCGGAAACCGGCAATCTCCCCCCCGATGCCGGCAAGC
>CAMDJV010000009.1 GCA_945901085.1 Rhodovarius crocodyli
CGAATCCATTGTGAGGCCTTGCCATCCGGCGAGCCGCCCAGGTCAAAGGGCACCTTCACCCGGTAGCGCCCCTGATCGTCAATCTCGGCCTTGCTGCCATCGCCCTCGCCGTCAATCCGGCCATTGAGCAGCCCATCCATCCGTGGCACCGGCGTCACCCGCGCCGGGCGGACCGGCACGTCACGGTCAATCATCTCGAAGCTGTTGCGATAGCCCACCCAGTCGGATTCAGGCACGCCGGGCATTGGCACCCACACCTCGTGCCGCACCCGCACCACCAGATAATCCTGGTTCCAGGACGTATAGGGGTGGCCACCCAAGCGAATCACCCGGCCCGGCGCCAGCCGCGCCACGGTGGAATTGCCATGCCAGCGGCTCTGATGGCAGCGCAACTCCTCGGCGCGGATGCGGGCCAGGGCGGCGCCCTCCTCCGGCGTGCGGTGATGCGCGCCATATTCCACCCAATTGCCACGGCCGCGGCTATCCACCTCGGCCTCAACCAGCAGAGGTATATGCGGCAGGCGGTAATTATGGTCCTGCAGCCAGACCTTCTGCGGCACCGGGGTGCAACGCTGGCGCAGGGCCTGGATGGTGTCGGGTGCGGCTTCGCGCCCACCGCTGCTCCAGGGCTTCCATTGTAGCCCCGTCCCGCCCTCAAGGGGCGTGGCGAAGAGATTGTCATCGGCGAAGACCACGCTTTCGCGGTCGCCATTATTTTCGAAAAAATAGAAAATACCGGCATGCTCGGCCAGTCGGGAGATGAAGGCGAAATCCGTCTCTTCATATTGCGAGACATGGTCGCGCTTGGGGTAGGCGCTGCGGTTGCGCAGGCGGAGCTCATGCTCAAAGCGGCGCAGATCGGTGTCACTCACCTGCGCGGTCGGCCGCAGCGCGCCGGAGAGTTCGGCCTCGATCACATCGGCCACCGAAACCGCATTCGCCGTGCCGTGGATCTGGTTGGAGCGGGAGAGGCGCAGCCGTGCCAGCCAGGGCACCAGCCGAAAACGGTAACGCGCATCGCCGAAGATTGAGGGCGGCTCGATCTCCACCGTGTCGATGATGCCATGGACGCTGCGCGGCTGGGCGCCTTCAACAGTGATGCGCAGTGTGGCCCGCTGGCCCACCAGCGCGAGCGGGTCCATCGCCCGGCCACTCGGCCCCAGGCAGTCAATATCGAAGCTGTAGAGGCTGGAGAGCGCCTCGGTGCCGTCCACCGCATAAGCGCGCAGCGCGTCCGGGGCCAGGCCGTCAATGGTGAATTGCAGCGCTGCGGTCATGGCTCGCTCCTTGGTTCGGTTGTCGGCTCGTCCTGCACGGGCGCGGGGCGATAGGCCTCCGCCACCAGACGGTGCTCATCGGTGCCGATTGGATCACCGCGCGCGCCGCCCAGCAATGCCGTGTGGAGCACCGCCGCATGCAGCTTGAGGCGCCCGATGGCGGCGCCGTTGAAATTGGCGGCCTCAAGCCGGGCATTGGAGGCATCGGCCAGTGACAAATTGGCACCGACGAAGCGCGCGCCGCGCAGGCTGGCATCGGTGAACTGCGCCATCGAGAGATCAGCGCCGGAGAAATCGGCGAGGTCGCCCTTGGTCTCGGAAAAATTCGCCATGTTCAGCCCGGCGCCGGAAAACCCCGCGCGGCTGATATCGGCGCGGGCGAACATCACCGCGGAGGCACGGGCGCCGGCGAAGGAGGCCTGGGCGAGATCGGCGCCGATGAAGATGCTTTGCGTCAGCTCGGCGCCATCGAAGCGCGCGCCGCGCAGCGAGGATTGCATGAAATTCACCCGTGCCAGGGCCTGCCGGCTGAAGTCGCGGCTATCGAGCACCAGCTTGAACAATAGCCCGCCATCGATGGCCATGCGTGAGAGGTCAGTCGTCGTCGCGTCACCCTCCAATATGGCGGAATTGGTGAGGCGGGCATCATCCAGGCGAAGACGCTCTATGGTGCAGCGCATCAACACGCAGGTGTCGAGCGCGGCTTGCGAAAGGTCGAGGCCATCCATCTTGCAGGCCACGAACATGCATCGCTCCAGCCGCGCGGCACCCAAGCGCGCCTCGGCCAGTTCGCATTCCACCAGCATCAGCCCAACCAGCGCCGCGGCCGCCATGTCGAGGCCCTGGGCGCGGCATTTTACCAGCATCAGACCCTCGCGCCGGGCCGCACCAAAGCGTGCGCCGCCCAGCTCACATTCCGCTAGCATCGCCTCGTCCATCCGGGTTTCGGACAAATCCTGGCCCGCGAGGTTGCATTTCACCGCCACCAGCTTGCCCAGGTCGAGGCCGCGCAGATCCATGCCGCGCAGGTCGCGTTCGATCACCGGCACCCCGGCCTCGGCCATCTCGCGCAGCGCCTCAGGCGACATTGGATTCACGCTCCATCACGGTGTTGCGGAGATTGGCGCCGGTGAGGTCGGCCAGGGCAAGGTCGGCGCCTTCCAGGTCGGCGGAATAAAGATTGGCACCGAAGAGATTGGCCCCACCCAGCCTGACACCGCGCAATTGCGCCTCGAACAAATCAGCGCCCGACAGATCGGCATCCTCCAGCAGGGTCTTCGACATCGCGCAGCGCCGCAGTACGGCGCGCATAAGGCTGGCGCCGGACAGCTTCGCCCCCATGAGTGTAGAGCCGGCGAGCCGGGCACCAGAGAAATCCGCGCCCGTGAGATCGGCATTCACCAGCGTAACATTGCTCCCTGTCGCACGGCGGAACCGAGCGCCGGGCATATGGCCCAACAGGAAGGCGGCATTTGTCAGGCTGGCCTCGGTGAGATCGGCCGCCTCCATCGGGCATTCGACAAAAGCACAAGTGTCGAGCACGGCGCCGCGCAACCGCGCGCCCGTCATGGCGCTGCGCATGAAGATGCAGCGTGTCAGCCGAGCGCCATCGAAATCCGCCTCCGCCAGGTCGGCCTCGATGAACATCGCATCGGTGATCTCAGCGCCGCGAAACCGGGCGCGGGTGAAGCGGCATTTCAACGCCATGGGCGAGATCAATTTGGCGCGCGACATATCCACCTCTGGCGCATCGGTCTCGAACCAATTGGCGCCGTCGAGGTCGCAGCCTGAAAGATCGGCGCCATGCAGCTTGGCGCGGGAGAGGTTGGCGGCGCGCAGATCGGCGCCTGTCAGCCTTGCACCAGAGAGATCGGCCGCGGTGAACACCGCCTGATGCAGCACAGCGGCGGAAAAATCCGCCCCTGGCAGCACCGCGCGTTCCCAAAAGCTGCCGGTCAGGGCTGCGCCTGGAAGGGTGAGGCCGGGCATGTTCACGCCGTTGAAATCGCGCCCTTCCAGCCCCTCAGGGGTGGCCCGCATCCGTTCGATCAGCGCCGTTAGGCGGGGGATAAAATCGGGCTGCCAAGCAATGGCCTCAGCGATAGGTTCGGGCGAAAGGCGACGAATTTCGGCCATGCCGTCGCCGCGCGCCATCGCCGCCACGCTCTCCTTTGCTTCAGCCAGCTTCGCCTCGATGGCCGCCTTGTCGGGCGGCGGGCCAGCCTGATCGAGCATGGGCTGCAGCAGCCGCCGGAGAGCCTCGCCCGGCGGTTGGGGCTCGGCGCCGGGATAGAGATCGGCCATTGCGGCCGTCAATTTCTCCCGCGCCTCGGCAATCTGTGCCTGGATTTCGGGCTTGATCTGGGCGGCCTCGCCGGTCTCAACGCCCGCCAGCAGCGCGTCGAGATCGGGCAGGCCCTTCGGCTCGGCCGGACGGCGGGCGAAGGCCTCGGCGGCGGCGCGCCCCTCGGGCGTGTCATCTGCCGGCAGTGGCGGCTCCAGCGAGTCGGGGAGGCTGATATCCGCCATGGCTCGGATCATCGGGTGATTGGAAATATCACCCAGCAGCCTGGCCTCAAGCCGCGCCCAGGCCTCGTCGGGCATCTCGGCCGGCGGTGCCAGTGCCGCGGCGACCAGCGCCTCAGCCCGGGCGCGATCCTCGGCGCTGACATCGCCCAAACCACGCAACAGGTATCCCGGATCACGCGCGCCGCGCACCGCCTCGATCGCCGGGGCAAGCTCGGCCGGCGGTTCGCCGGGGGGGGGCGGGCCGCCCTCGGCCGCGGCCAATAGGTGCTCGAAGCCTTCGGGCATGCCGGGGGGGGCCGCAGCCTGAGCCTCAACCTGGGCGATCATCCGGTCCGCCGCCTCCCAGATTTCGCCGAGATCGACGTCCATCGCGTCGATCTCCTCCTGGGTGATGATCGGAAAATCCGGCAGCTCTGGCTCGGGAGGCGGCGGCAGCGTTCCGGGCGGAAAACCCATCTTCGCCTCCATCTCACGATGACCGATGGCCGCGGCAAGCCGCATCTTAGTAAGCAGTTTCTCTTTCGCCGCAGCGCGTGCCGCGGCACGCGCTGCGGCCTCCTCGGCGCTGGGCAAAGGCTTCAGCGGGCCATCTCGAAGGACATAGAGTGCGCGGGTTTCGGGGTCGAGCCGCAGATTCAACTGCTCCTGATAATGCCCGGCTTCGCGCGGGGTATCGGCCATCCGCTCATAGGCCAGCAGGAGCGCCGGCACGTCGGATGCCTCGGCATCGGAGACCTCCAGCAGGCCGCGATAAATGGCGCAGCCGATGCCGGCACTGGGGAAGAGCCACACTGTGTCGAGCCGCAGCGGCACCTCGCGGTCAGTCTCCACGCCGCCAACCACTTGACGCGCGAAAGAGCGCACCCGCATGCCGGGAAGCCTGGAATAATGCGGCTCAGCCTCGCCCAGGAAACCCGAATGGATGATCTCCTCATTGCCCGCGAAAAATCCATCGGCCCATTGCGCCGGCTGGGCGGATTGAAAGACCCGCATATCGGCATCCGGCGGCAGGCCGGGATGGTGGTCGCGCAGCCAGTTCGGACCATAGGTGCCGGCCAGCTTCTGCCGCGAGGGCGCGTTGAAATCGACCGGCCCGATGAGCGCGGGCAGCGGCGCCTGCTCGATGTCGAGCACAGGACGCGCCGGCTCCTCCAGATTGGCCAGTGGCGCTGGCTGGCGCAGCCGCAGCAAAGCCGATGCGCCATGCCCGCGTCCAATCGGGTTCTCAGGAAAAGCCGGGCCACCGAAGGCGCGGGTGGGCCCAAGTGGCATCTCCAGGAAGGGCAGGGGCGGCCCGGCCGCGCGCCCGGCCGCACCCTCGCGCCAAACGCGGTCGCCAAAGACCCGCAGGCGCCGCCCCACGGCGCCGACGCGAAACGCCACATCCATTGCCTGCACCGGGCGGCCGCCGGGCGCGCGGGCGAAGCCGGCCAGCAGCACCTCGCCCTGCGGCTTGGGCATGGCCATATCCAGAACCGCGCCATCCAGCGCCGGGGACGCGGCCTTCCAGAAGGCGGCTTCGAGGATCAGCCGGGTCGGATCATCCAGCCGAAAGGCTGCAGTGGCGCCGATGACGAGCACATTTCTGCGCTGCAGAAACGCGACCCGGCTGATCAGCCCTAGCGTCATCGGTTTGGCGGTCAGCATGGCGCGGCCGAAAAAAGAAGCTTTCGTGCAGTCAAAGCCTAAACCCCCTTGGCGCGAGTGCCGGAACAACTGCCCTAGAAAAAACAAAACCCCGCCGGCAAGCGCAATTGGCGCCCGACGGCGGGGGTTAGCTCATCTCAATCAGCCAGCCGCATGGGACGACGCCATGCGCAAGAACTCGAAGGCGCGGACCGTGGCTGGGCAGATATTAGCTGTTCCAGTCGTCCGCGCCGCTGGTGCCAGCGATCTCGTGCGTCCATTCCACCTTCTTGTAAACGAAGGACCAGTCTTCCAAGTGGCTGATGCCATCGTTTTCCGTGCGCAGCGCCAGCGGGAAATGCGCCTTGCCATCCACCAGCACGCACTCGCTCCACTTCATGGTGTAGTACTTCTCAACGCCACCGGATTGGGCGGTGCGGAAGAAGGTCAGCTCGATGGTCAGCTGCTCGCCGCTGCAGATCGCCTGCCACAGCAGGGGCGACGACTTGTCCATGTATTTGGTGAAGACGACGGGCTTGTGCTGGCGCACGCCAGCGGCCTGGCCAGTCTGCACGTTGGTGCCGACATTCACATGGGTGGTGAGCTGCTGGACGATGATCTCGTCTTCATGGCTCTTCTGCGACAGCGCGCCGATCGAATCGGCCGTGGACGCACCAGCAGACATGTCGCCCTGCTTGGCACCGGTGATTTTCATGTAAGCGGGAATTGGCATCACGGCCTCCTTGTATCAGCGTGGCGACCTGCTCACGCCTGAGAACGGTTGTTGCCAGCCATTAGGCGAAATCGCAAGCTCGTTTCATCGCATTGGGCTGATGCAATTGGAACTTCATAGAAGCGGGTGGTGTTGCTATAGCCCACGCGCCAATTCGCTGATAACCAAAGAAACAGGATGCGCGGGGCTGGCCGCGACCAGCACCGTCTCGCTGCCATTGCGCAGCAAATCCTCCGACAGCGGCAGCACGGCGGCGACGGTGGCGGCGAAGCCGGCCTCGATGCCTTCACGCACTGTGGCGAAGTCGACCGAGGAGAGAACTTTATTCACCAGCAATTCCAGCCTGGGCACCTCCAACCTTCGCGCCACGTCGAGGGTAATGGCGGTGCCCTGATAATCCTGCCGGTCCGGGCGCAGCAGCAGAAAGAGCACATCGGCAATGGCAATGGAGAGCAGGGTTGCCTCATTCAGGCCGGGATGGGTGTCGATCACCAACCAGTCGAGTTCCAGCGCCTCGCCCAAGGCCTGGAAGCCTGCATTCATCCGCTCGATATCATAGCCCTCGCGGACGATGCGGGCGATATCGGCCGCGCGCATGCTGCCGGGCACCAGGAACAGCGCCCCGGGCCCGACCAAGGCGGCCTGGCCTTCAGGCCCGCGTAGCCTGCGGCCGACATCGATGGCCGCCTCCTCGATGCCGCAGCGCGCCCACAGATAGTCGTTGAGCGTCATACCCAGCTGCTCGGGCTCCAGGCCGAAGAGCACATGCACGCCGGGCGAGGCGATATCGGTGTCAATGATGCAGACCCGCGCGCCGCCCATCGCGAGCGATGACGCCAGATTGGCCGTCAGATTCGATTTGCCGGTGCCGCCCCGGTAGGAATGCAGAGCGAGGATACGGGTCATGGCTCAGGCGCCTTCGCGGTTGCGGATGGCGCGTGCGCGCGCCTGCAGGCTGACAAAGAAATCGCTCTCGATGATCTCGGCCACCGCCGCGGCGCGGCCCTTTTGGTCAATCTGCACCTCAAGCCGCGTCATCTGCCGGCGCAGCCCGTCATTTTCGGCGGCCATGCGGCCCTGCGCCTCACGCAGCCGGCGACCGGCCTCCTCCAATTCTCCCACCATAGCCTTCATGCGCAACTCGCGCGCCTCCAGCTGGACCACCATCAGGCCGAAGCTCTCGGCAAGCTCGGACAGGCTATCGCCGCCGTCGGCCTCGGCAAAAGCGAAGAAGCGGTCCACCGCGTCGTAATGGCCTTGCGCTATCTCTGCGCAGATGCCTTTTAGCATCGTGGCAAGGTCGGTTCCGTTCACTGCGAGCGCTCCAATCGATTGCGGGATAGTCTGGCACGAAAGCACGGAGAGTGACGATGGACGAAACCAAGACAGGCCCGCGCGCGGTGTTCTGGTATGCCGCCGATCTTGGCGGCGCCGCGATGCTCGTGCCGATCACAGCGCAAAGTCGCGACCGGGTTCTGGCCGGGATGGGCGCCAAGCTCGATCTGGCGATGCCCAATCTGCTCGGAGAAAAACCGCAGGGTTTTTCTATCCGCCTGACGCCCGGCGGGCTTGGCGATCTCTCGCCCAAGGCGTTGGTGGCGGCGACACCCTTCCTGGCAGCGGCGATGGAATGCCGCGCGCGCGCCGGCGAGGAAAGGTTGCAAGAGGAATTCCCCGCGCTCAGCCAATTCATCGCCGCCTTGGCGCCGCCTCCTGCGAAGCCGGGCGACGCATCGGTGGACCGGCTCTTCGCCATGCTCGACCTGGGCGAGGCCGCGCCGGCTGCGGATGGTTTGGCCGATACGCTGCTGGCGCGGCAGATCGCGTTATTGCTGGATGACCCGGCGCTGCTGCGGCTAGAGGCGGCCTGGCGCGGTCTCGCCCTGCTGCTGGAGGGTCTCGACCCCGGGGTGGAGATCCGGCTGATTTCAGCCGCGCGCAGCGATCTGGCCGGCCAGGTCATGGCGGCGCTGGAGGCGCTGGACGCCGAGGACCCCTTGGCGCCCGACGCCGTCCTGCTGGCCGAAACCTTCGACCCTCGCGGCCCTGACGCCGCCATGCTGGGCCAGCTGGCCATGGCGGCAGAGGCTGCCTCGGTCCCGCTCATCGCCGAGGCCCCGGCCAATATGACCGGCCTGACATTGGAAGCGGTGGCCAAGCGCCACGACCCGACGGCGGCGATGGAGGCCCCGGCCTGGAACGCATGGCGCGGGCTGCGGCAGAAGGAAGCCTCGCGCTGGCTCGGCTTGGCTTGGAACCGGCCGTGGCTGCGCCTGGCGCATGATCTGCGGCAGCAGCTCGACCTTCCAGGGTTCGCCGGGGAGAGGCTGCCGGGCCCGGCAGTTGCGGCCATCGGCGCGCTCATGGGCTCGGCCTCCGTGGCGGGCTGGCCCAGCGCGCTGACCATGCAGCGCGTCGCGGGCGCAACGCTGGCAGAGATCACGCTTGCCGATGGCAGCCGCGCGGCATGGCCGCTCGAGGCCGCGATCAGCGGCGAGACCGCCGCGCTGCTGGCCGGCGCCGGGTTGCTGGCGCTGGCGGCTTCGGCCGATGGGCGGGCCATCACCCTGCCGGTGGCACAAAGCGTGAAGTTACCAGGCCGCATTGGCGGCGAGGGCGAGCCGGCACGCCAGCGCGCCAGTCTGCCCTTCATCCTGGCCAGCAGCCGCATCACCCGCGCCATCACCACCATGCATTCGCAGGTGGCGGCCAGCGCCGATCCGGCCGAGGCCTGCGCGGCCGCGCTGCGCGCCCTGCTCGTCGATACTGGCCCTGGCGCCGAGGTGCAGGTCACCATCCAGCCCGATCCCGAGGAACCCGGTGGTTGCATGCTCGAGGTGCAGTTGCGCTTGGGCGCAGCAGTGGCCGGCGGCATGGAGTTGGCCATGGATATTCCGCTGGGCTGAGCTGCGGGGGCGCTGGGGGCTGCGCCACGGTCCCAGCGCCGAGCGCAGCACGATCGAAGATCGAGGTCGGGTTGGTCGACTTGATCGCCCGGAGGTCAAAGCGCAGCATCGATCGCCACCACCAGCGCGGTCACGTCATCGAAGCCGCCCATTTCGGCGGCGAGTTTGATAAGAGTCTGCGCGGCCTCCACCGGCGTGCTGTCCAGCGCTGCTACCATGGCCGCTGCCGGCACCACGGTGCTGACGCCATCGGTGCAAATCAGCAAACGGTCGCCGGCCTGTACAGGCACCACGACGCGGTCAATTGCCAGGGTGGCGCCGGCGCCGACCGCGCGGGTCAAGCCGCTGCGCTGGGCTGCCCGTGCCTCTTCGGCACTGGCAATCAGGCCGCTATCGATCATTTCCTGCGCGAGGCTATGGTCACGCGTGAGCTGGAACAATGTCCCGTTGCGGCGCAGATAAATCCGGCTGTCACCCACCCAAAGGCAGACGGCATGGCTCTCGCCCAACAGGAGTACGCTTATGGTGGAGCCAGGCGAGCGGCCGGTGCCGGCCATTTTGGATAGCCGGTTGGCGGCCTCGCCAATTGCGGTTTGCGCAGCGGCCACCCGCTGGCCCAGCGGCGCGAGGGGGAGCAGCGCAGCATGCAGCTCCTCCACCAGCATGGCGCTGGCCAGCGCGCCATCACGATGCCCGCCCATGCCATCGGCCACCGCCCAAATCCCCGCCTCCGGGGCATTAAGGTGATTGTCCTCGCTGCTTGGCCGACCCGGGCCAGGCTGCCCGGCGGCGCCGGAATGCCAAGCCAAGGCTGCGTTCACGCGGTGGCCCCGAGTAACCCAGCAAAGCCGATCGGCAAGGGCAGTGCAGGGGCAAAGAGACAACCGCCGGGGCGCCACCAAAAGCTGCGCGCGCCCTCCAGCCCGACAGCGAGCGCCGCAGCCAGCGGCGGGCAGCCAGCGAAGAGCAGCGACGCCTCTCCCAACAATTCGACATTCGGGCGCGGCATCTGCGCAGCCGCCGCCATCAACTGCGCGAGGGCGGGTTCGAGAGCATCGGGTTCGACCCCGCCGGCGGCGCAATGCCAGGCCAGTTGGGCGGCTTGGTCCAGCAGGCCGCCGGCATCAAGCATGCTTCCCGCTGCTGCAACATGGGGCAGGCGCAGGGCGCAGACGAGTGGAAAGGCGCGGCCCACTGAATCGCGACTTGGCACCACCACGCCGCACCAGGCGAAGGCGCCCGCGCAACCGGGACCGAGGACGAAACGCAGCTCCACACCGGCTGCGGCCTGCCACAACGCATCCAATGGGTATGTCTGGTCAGCCAGCGCGACCGCCATGGCGCGGTGCCAGGGCTCGAGGAAATCGCGCGTCAGGCCGCGCCGGATGAAGTCACCACGGCTGGGCAACTTGCCGTAGAAGCCGGCAGATTCGGGGTCTAGAGTCTTGGGTTGCACCGGAATTCCTGCAGCTCTCGCATGTCCACAGGGTTTACCACGCTGCCCCCGCTGAGCGCATAGCGTGCTGTCATGCCGTTGATGTCGAAGTTGAGGCTGTAAGTTTCGCCGCCGCGCCCCGTGGTGGTGGCGTTTCGGGCGAGCACGCGGAACAGCGCCCACGGCCCGGTAAGTCGCGTGGTCCGCATGGAGCCGCCGATTGCGGTGAGCGTCAGTTGCACCACTGAGGCATCGCCGGAGGCCGGCCAGGTCACCTCCACGGTACGCGGCGGGTCATGGGCGTGGACAATGCGCACAGTGTCGATTTCCAGCACTGCCCTGGTCGCCGCGGAATCGAGGAAACGGGGCGCTAAGGCGAAGCGGAACTGGAAGTTCCCGGCGCCGAAGAAGGCCTGCTGCACCGCCCGCGCACGGCCAAGATTCTCCAGCGCATCGCGCGAGAGGCGCAACGTCACGCCCTCGGCCGAGGTCGGAACATAGCCTGTACCGC
Source organism: Rhodovarius crocodyli (assembly GCA_945901085.1). GTDB lineage: Bacteria > Pseudomonadota > Alphaproteobacteria > Acetobacterales > Acetobacteraceae > Rhodovarius > Rhodovarius crocodyli_A. The sequence continues at coordinate 11,018 of CAMDJV010000009.1, forward strand.
GCCACTGCACGAAGGGTTCCAGATAGCCCCGCACAAAAGAGTTCACCGTGCCGTCGGGGCCGAAGAACCCACGGAAATCCTGCAGTGGAATATCGCGATCAGAACCGCGTTCGACCGGAAAACGGCCAGCGATGGCGCGCTCGCAGACCGGCGCCACCTCTCGCGTCCAGGCCGCATTGGCGTGCTCGAGTGCCTGCCGCATGATCTGGTTCCAGGTCCGGGCCGCGAGGTCCGACATAATGCGCGAGACAGGGCTGGGCAGTGTGGTCGCCAGCGCCTGGAGGTTGGACAGCGCGTCATTGGTCTGCCCCGCAACCTTGCGCACGCCCGCGGCATGCGCTGCCGCGGGCGACGACTGTGCCGTCTCGATGCCATTGGCCATGGCGAATGCTGCGGCAGCGAGATCCTGCACGCGGGTAATCGGTGCCGCGCCATTGCGCGCATCGGTCAGAGCAATAAGATTGGCGAAGGGTGCGCGGATGCGGTCTCCGGGCCAGTTGCGCCGGCCACCCGGACCGGTATCGCCGTTGAGCAGCCGGGTCAGCCGGGCGACGGGGGTTTCAACCCCGGCCCGTGCCGCAGCGTCGCTTGCCGCCGTCAACGCGCCGGCCGCAGGGATGGCGGGAGCAGCCAGGTCGGTGTGCACCCGCAAGAGATCGATCAGCCGTGCCACCGGGCTCTCGGGCGAGGCCAATTGGCCAATGGCTGCTGTGGCGGAGGCGAGATCGGGGAAGTCGCGCATCCCCGTCTGCTCCAGCACGGTCTGCCAAGCCATGGAGTAATCGCGCACATAGCGGGCGGTGACGTCATCAATCAAGCGTTGGAGGGCGCCGGGGTCCTCGGCACCCATGGCCCCCACCACCCAGTCATCGCTTTCGCGCGCGAATGTTAGGCCGGGCAGACGGCCGATGAAGTTGCGAAAAAAGCCCTCGCGGGTGAAGAAGCCCGACACCACCACCGGCAGCCCGGCCTGCGCTCTAAGCAGGATGAGCTGGGCGCCGGCGGTGCCAATGCTGCGCGTCACGTCAATGCGCGGCGTCGCCGGGTCTGCATCGCCCTCCCGAAGCAACTGATCATAGATCCGCTCAGCCTGAGGCCGATCGGAGAGCCGCGACCGGGCGCCAGCCACAACGCGGTTATCGATCGGTGCCGCCATCGGGAAGATCTGCTCCAGTGCCTGCCAATGCGCCAGAAGCGCGGTGCGGGCAGGGGGCGAAGTGGCGAAGCGCTGGTCGATCACGCTGCGCACCCAGGCGCGCACCAGCGTGCGGTCATAACGCTCAGGCGTGCCGAGCATGAGGTAGACCGTGAGGAGCTGGCGCAGGCGCGCCATGTCGCCGCGGTTCTGCGCCTCATTGATGCCGCGCTCGGCCTCGGCGAGCAGAGCGGGCAACAGGCGGATTTCCAGCAGGCGACGATAGGCGTCCGCGGCGTCGTCATTGGTACTTCCAGCACCGGGCAGGCCAAGACGCGCAAGGGCCGCCAGCGCGCCGCCACGACCAGTATATTCAGCCAACTGTGCAGCGCGATCGAGCAGCGGCCATTCATTTTCAAGCTGCGGCCGAGCATCGGCGCGGCGCAGTTCGGAGGCCAGGCTATTGGCCTGCCGATCCACGCCCTCAAGCCGGGCGGTGGAACCCGCGCTGGACAGAACCCAGCCAAGCACCAACGCCGCCAGTCCGCCCAGAGCCACCAGATAACCCAGCGAATGGGCAAGCGCGAGCCGAGCCTCCAGCCGGGGATTGCGCCCGGCCAGCGGCGCCTCGCGGAACACCAGCCCGGTCAGCAATTCCTGGATGAAATAGGCCCGTCCTTTGCCCTGCGGCGCGCCCGCGGCCGAGGCCGCAATCGGCGCCGCAACCGGGGCGCCCAGCGCGCGGCTCAAACCACCCATGAGGCGTTCAACGCTGGTGCCCTCCTGCGTCGCCGAGGTTAGAAAGGCACCCCGCGGCAATGGCCTTATATCCAGCCTCCCCACTCGAAAAATTCCCTCCGCCAGCGCGCCAAAGCTGCGCAGCAGCCGGCCGAGTTGGTGTGGAAAGCCGAAGATCACACCGCGCCGCCCCAGGTCGCGCTCCTCATGCAACCGCCAGACCATACGGGCCAGCGCAACCCGTTCGATCTCTGCGAAGCCCTCGGCCAGCCGCCGCGAAATCTCGGCATCGCTGCTGGCGTTGAGCGGCAGGGTAACGCCCACGATCTGCTCGCGCATCGCGCGGTCCAGATCATCCATCGTCTCGTTGAAACCAGGTATCAAATCGGCCTTGGTAACGATGAGATAGACCGGCAGGCGCAACCCGAAGGCGCGCTGCAATTCCTGCAGACGGCCGCGGATGCTTTCGACCAGATTGTCGCGCCGGTCTTGCCGGTCATCAAGAAGCTGTTCGGCGCCGATCGCCACGAGCACGCCGTTGATCGGCTGGCGCGGGCGATAGCGGCGCAACAGATCTAGAAAGCCGCGCCATGCCGCAGCGTCGGCGGCGCGGTCGCTGTCCTGGCTGGTGAAGCGGCCGGCGGTGTCGAGCAGCACAGCATCCTCGGCAAACCACCAGTCGCAGTTGCGAGTGCCACCGATCCCTTCGATAGCATCTGCGCCCATCTGCTCAGCGACCGGGAATTTTAGTCCGGAATTGCGCAACAGTGTGGTCTTACCGGCGCCGGGTGATCCGATCAGCACATACCAGGGCATGGCGTAAATATCGCCGGTGCCAGTGGCGCGCATGGCCTCCACCGCACGTTCGAATTTTTCTCGCAGAGCGGCATTGTCGTCGGGCAGCCCGTTGCCGGAAAGGGCGACGAGATCCTCGCTGTCTAGCAACCCTTTGAGGATGCGCTGGTTGGCCTGCCGCGCCCGCCAATAGGCAACAAAATTCCAAACCAGCCACAGGATGAAAAGGCCGATAGCGACCCCGATGCGGGCTTCTTCGGGGGCGAAGGGCGCCCAGCCGTCGAATTGCATCCACGGTCCAAAGAACCATACCACCAGCGCTGCGATCGCCAGACCAAGGAGCGCGAACAAGCGACGCGGGGCTAGAAGACTGGCCAGCATCGCTCAGCTTCCCGGCGCGATCAGCCGGATGGTGGTAACCACCTCGTCGATCCGCGTCGTTATAACAGCAAGAAAGATTGTATAGGCCACCAGCCCGGCGGCCAGGGCCGCCAAAGCCACGACCCAGAGCGGGACCCAGCCGCGAATTCGACCGCCGCGGATCTCTGCGCTCCATATTGGCCCCAGCTTCTGCGGCCGTTCGCGCTTGCGGCCCGTGACGGTGCGGCCCAGGCTTTGCCGCAGATCCTCCAGCTGGACCAGACCATTGTCGAGCAGTCGGTAGCGCCCCTGGAAGCCCAACGACAAGCAGTGATCGATCAGCTCGATCAGTTCGAAATGCCGGTCAGGGTCACGGCGAATGTTTTCTAAGATAGAAAACACCTTCTCGCCCCCCCAATTCTCCTGGTGGAGCTGGTTGAGCAGGCTTTTCTGCGCCCAGACGCTTTCCCCGCCCCAGGGGGTGGAGAGCACCGCCTCGTCCAGCGCCGCGCAGAGCACGTAACGGGCCGGGCCAATATCATTGGCCTCGCCGCCCCGCGCCAATGCTGCGCCTTCGAAGGCGCGCAGCCGCGCCAGCAAATCCGACTGCAGCGCTTGCGGGTCGGGGTGCCAGGCGGATTGCCGCAGAAGGGGCAGCATCAGCAGCATCTCGATGGCCACCGCGACCAGGCGATTGTCGAGCGGCAGGGGAGGCAGCGCAGGCGCCTCAAAGCCCGGACCCATGACGCCCCTGGGCTCGGCCACTGCCCGGCGCAGCACGGTGGGCTCTTGATCGATACCAAGCTGCATCTCGCCTGACGCTCCCCTGCCAGACACCTAGCGCACCCGCCTGATCGCCCAGAGTTCCATCGAAAGCTCCGGCCAGTCGCCACCGACATGCAGCGCGAGGGCCACAGACGATTGCAGACGCCGCCACATCTCGCCGCTGCGCTCGATCTCGAAATAGGCGGTACCGGTTCGATAGGGGATTTCCCGCGGAGCTACCGGCATTGGCAAGATGGCAAGACCGGGCAGTTGCAGGCTGACCAGGTCGCGGACAGCCTCGAGCGGGCCGATTTTGACCTGAGCCGGAAAGCCGCGGCGCAGTTCCTCTGCGTCGCGCGCGGCGGTGACGGCGAGGACCAGCTGGCTGGCTTCGAAAAACAGCGGCCGGTCGCGCAGCTGCGATACCCAGACGCCATGCTCGTGCCGGGCCAGCGGCAGGGCGGTGGCGGCGGCATCGGCCAGCCGGCCCAGTGCCGCGGTGATGGCACCCAGCACCGCCGTGAAGCAGCCCGTCGGTTCCTCATGGCGGAAAGCCGGCAGGGGAGCGGGGCGACGGTTGGCGGTGAAGGTGGAAAGTTCGCCGGCCAGGCGCAAACATTCGCGATAGGCGGTCTCGGGCGCCACGCCGCCGCCTTCGGCCATGGCGTTGAAGATGGGCTGGGCGCGGTTGACCGCCATTAGCATGGCCAGATCGATCATGCCGGCGATATCGGCGCTAGCCTGATTGGGGTCGAGCCGCATAGCGAGAGCATCGCCGCGGCTTCGCAGCAGCGCCTCGATCTCGCGGAAGATGCGGCCGAACCGCGGATTGGCACGACAGTCCAAGCTGGGAGGAAGCCATTCGTCGATCAGGGTAACGCTGGTGGCACCCTCCTCGCGCCGGATGCGGGCTATGGGCAGCGTGGCCATCTCGCTCTCTGGCTCGCCCTCGATCAGCAGACGCAGCTGGGGGACGGCCAGGTTGAGGGTTTCCACCCGCCGGTCGGGCGCAGTCGCATCGCGCACCGGGCGTTCCTCTGCGCGGAAACGACCCAGCCCCTGCGGCGCCCCGGCGGGCTCGGTCAGCGGCCGGTCGCCGCCGCCCAACGGCAGCGCCAGCTTGAGTAGGCGTTCGGAGGTGCCGGGCGGGATTTCGCGCACCAGCGGCCCGCCCAGATCATCGGGCAGGTTCACCACGGTGCCATCAGGCAGCACGGCGTGGCAGGCGACGATGCCGACCCGCCCCAGCGGCAGAAGGCTGCTATCGAAGGCGATGCTCCGCAGGCCCCAGGCGCCCGGCACCAGCCCAGCGACCCGATCTTCCAGCCGCGCCGCCCAACTGCGTTCGAGCTGTTGCAGGTGATGCGGCTGCATCACCATCCCTTCAAGCCAAAGCGGTGCGAGGGCGCCGCTCATGAAGTTGTCAACGATCGTGCCATGCGACCCCCATGATCATTCTTGCTCATCAGCGTCGCGTCTGACGAAGGCTGATGGATCGTTGCTCCACCACCAATGTCAGATTATTCACTGCGTTGAGACGAAGCGCTGTCGAAACACGCCAATCCGCACCCTCGATCTCCCGATAGGCGGCGACGGCGCCCAGGAAGCGCGCCCCCTCCGGCACTGTGCGTCGGGCCTGCTCTACGTTGCGGCCGGGCACGAGGATGGTCTCGGTCCGGCCAAGCAAGTCGCCGCCCAGGCGGGTGGTCTCGCGGTCGTAAAGATCAAAAAAATCCGCACCGAGAAATCCCTCGCTGACCTTCAGCTCATACAAACGCAGCACGACCGGCGAGGGCTGGTCGAGCTCGTTCACATTCACACGCGCGCCCACGGTGATCTGCAGTACGAGTTCGGTGGGCGAAGTGCCGAAGATCGAACAGCCGCCCAGTATCAGCGCCGGGGCGGCCAGCAGGGCACGGCGTGCGGAAAAAGGCCTGGGAGAGCCGGCCATCGGCAACGGGTGCTCGCTCACAGACTGCTGACGATGCATGGTGTCAACGATCCCCTGGCCGCGAGGCTTCACGGGCGCGCTGGTCATAGGCGGTGGCGAAGCTGCGAGAGAACGCGTCCTTGAAACGGCTCTCAGCGCCATCCGCGATCTCGCTGTGCAAAGAGGTGTACAACTCCCACAATCTGGCTTTCTTGGAGGTGAAAAGGCCGCCACGGATGGGTGCGAAGCGCCGCTCAATGGATGCGGGGGCGAGCCGCTCGAGCATTGCGCCAAGGGCCGCCTTCATGCCCGCGGCAATCCCAAGCTCATGCGCGCGCAGATCGTCAAAGGCACGACTCACGGCGAGGTCGACGGGGGTGAAGCCGGTCTCGTTATCCATCAGGCGCCGCAGCGCGGCCTCGCCGCTGGGTGAAAATTTGAAGGCGTTGTTGTCAGCGGCGGCGAGTTGGGTCTGTTCCAGGTCAACCTCCGACTTGACGAAGCGCCTTGCGCCGAGCAGCGCCACAAGCCCATCCGCGGCGGTGCGCATGGCACGGCCGAAGGCCTCCAGAGCCGCCGCGCGTTCCTCCGGTGACAAGCTGTCAGGCTCGATGCCCAGGCCACGCCAGAAGGCAATGTCGGAGCTCTCGCCTTGGCCTGACTGGCGGGGCGGGCGGCTGGCGCGGCGGGGCACAGGGATGGCGGCACCAGCGGCCTCGGGCCCGACGTGTGGCAGGTCGGTCAGGTCTGCCAGCAATTCGGGCGGCAATTCGCTGGGCATGGCGACCATTGGCATGGCGGGTTTGGCCGGTGCAGGGTGGGCTGGTGCCGTGTTCGTCGAACGGGGCAGCGGCATGACCATGGCGAGGGCTGGGGCGGGGATGCCTGACGCTGGCGGCGGCGTTGGCGCGGCCGAGGGCAGCGCCTCCGTCACCATGGCGGCAGGTGGTTGGCCGCCGGGCAGATGAACGGGATCGGGCAGCGCCAGCGCAGGCATTGCCACCTCAACCGCCTGGGGCAGCGCCAGTTGCGACACGGCGGGTGGCACTGGGCTTGTGACGGCGGCCATCTGCGGCATGCTGGGCGCAAGGGACGGTGCCGGCGGTGGCGCGGGCAAGATGGGCAAGGGCAGCGCCGGCATGGTGGCGGTGGGCAGGCTCACAGGGGTAACAGCCTGGGGAGAGATGCGTTGGAATGGGTCCTGCACGGTCGCTGACGGCGCCGCGCCGAGCGAAGCGAGGAGCGCCGCCAACTCCGCCTCCAAGCCCGCCGGTGAAGCCCCCGCGGCGGCAGATTTTGCAGGTGCGGCGCCGCTGACAGGCGCAGGCGGAGCTTCGGGATGTATCGGCAGTATCGGGAACTGAGGGGCTGGTGGGATGGGAGCGGCCGCCCCGAAATCGATTGGCGCCTCGGCTAACCCGGCGGCGGGCTCGAAAGGGGAAGTCAAGGCCGCGCTTCCGACCGAGGCGATGATGGCATAGTCGCCCACGGTAATACTGTCCCCCTCGGCCAAACGGTGCCGGGCGCCCCGCCCCAGGGCCGAGGCCGCACCATTCACGAAGGTGCCGTTACTACTGGTGTCCTCCATCCAGAAGGCGTCGTGCAGCCAGAGGATGCGGGCGTGGAACTGTGAAAGATACCTGTTCGGATCTGGAAGAGCCCAATCAGCCTCCGGCGACCGCCCGATTGTCCCGCCTTCGCGGCCGAAAACGCGAATAGCAGAGGACCCAAGCAGCCCGGCACGAAGGCCACTGACCGAGAGGGTTAGGCGCATTCTTCGACATCCCATGCCATTGAGGCACCGGAGCGGCGACCGGCTCGCGACGCACAAGTACCTTCAAAGGCAAGACTAGCGGAACCCATGCGCGTTGCCTAGAGTTACCGGACAATGCCCGTCCGTGCAAAACCATGAATTCGCGTGACAAACTTGCGTCAGCGCCAAGCGCCTCTCGGATCGACGAGATTCTCAACTCTTTTTTCGGCGGCGAGCAAAGGCTGCAGCCCACTGTAATAGCGCTGGACCGGCTGGTGCGATGCGACCCGGCCTCGGCGGTTGGGCTATTGGAGGCACTGGAGGAGCGCCGGCGCAGCGGCAGGCTCACCCCCGAGGTCGAGCGAGAATTGGCCGCCCCCGCGAGGGCTGCTTCATCGCATGGGGCGGCGGCGGCCGTAACCCATGTCCTGGACGATGCAACACAGCCCTATCACAGCGCTCCCGCCATCCCCGCCCCGGTGCCCGCGGCCCCGCGCAGCTTCGCCCTGCCCCTGCCCGCCCCGCCGATCCTGGGACCGACCGATTCCGCGCCCCCGACAAGCGACGCAGCCACAATTTCTGATGCCGCCAACCTCGGCGCGCTGATCGACCGCTTCCGCACCATCCAGTCCGGCCGGCAGGCCGGCCCGCCCAAGGGCGATGGCGCGCTGGACACCGCACTCGCCAATTGGCGTGGCCTGCGCGATAGGGCGCGTGCCGGCCAAGCACCGGGCCCCCCCACCAAGCCGAGCCGCTTCTCCCCAGGCGCAGTTCAGGCCAGCCGCCCGGGGCAAATTTTAAAGGACCGCTTCGTGCTCGACAGGCTGCTCGGCAAGGGCGGCATGGGCGAGGTCTGGCGCGCAGTGGACCGCCGCAGATTGGAAGCCGGCCAGGCCGAGCCCTATGTTGCGCTCAAGCTGCTGCCGGCAACGCTGCGCTATAACACGCAGGCTCTGCGGGCGCTGGAGGGCGAAGCGAGACGAGCACAAAGCCTTTCGCATCCAAACATCGTGAACATCTATGATTTCGACCGCGATGGTGATGCGGTGTTCGTCGCCATGGAATGCCTTGATGGCCAGACGCTCACGGCCGAAATCGCCGCGCTGGGCGCCCGCAGCGCCGAAGAGCCAGCAGTGCGCGGGCTGATCGGCGCGATGTGCTCTGCGCTGGCGCATGCCCACACGCGTGGGATCGTGCATTATGACTTCAAGCCAGGCAATGTGTTTGTCAGCAGCGATGGCGAGGTAAAGGTGCTTGATTTCGGCATTGCCCGGGCGCTGCGCGATGCGCCAGGGGAAGCCGCAGCTGAGTTGAACCTGACCCCGGCATATGCCAGCGTCGAAATGCTGCAGGGCCAACCGCCCGACCCGCGCGATGATGTCTTCGGCCTGGCCTGCACAGTTTACGCCGTGCTGACCTCCCACCACCCCTATGACCGCCGACCGGCCACCGAGGCGCTAGCGGCGGGACTTCGGCCGCCACGGCCAGAGGGACTGGCGCGCGGGCCCTGGGCTGCACTGGAACGCGGCCTGGAGCTGCGGCGCGCCACGCGCCTGGAAACGCCCCTCGCCCTGGCCGAGGCCTTTGCCGCCGGCCGTCCAAGGCTGGGCATCTTCGGGAATTGGTAATTTATTTGACACAACAAATTACTGCGCTTTTCTCGCCAATAAGGACTTGCCCAAAAAACATCCAACCTCCAAAACCAACACCGACGCAGCTCTGCCGCTGAGGAGGGATCGATTGTCAGGCATCGTCTTCCACGATCCACGCATGGCAGCGGGTGCGGTGCCCATCATCGGCGATCTGCCCGCCGGCCCGTCACTGCGTTATGAACCGGATTTCGAGGCGATCGAGGCGGAGGTCCGCCGGGTGGAATCCGAGGGGCCGAACGCGGTGCGCTGGCAGCAGGTTGCGCCGGACGCAATCGCCTTTCTGCAGAACCGCTCGAAAGACCTCTTGGTCGCAGCCTATGGCAGCTTCGCCCTTTGGCGGCAGGAGGGTGTGCGGGGCGTTGCCGTGGGCCTCACTATCATCGACGGCATGATTGAGGCGCATTGGGCGGGGCTGACGCCCCCGCGCGAGCGGGCCAGGGTGGCGGCGCTCGAATGGGTCGTGGGTCGGCTTGCCCCGGCCATGGAAGCGCTGACCCCCGGCCCCGCCGATGCCGCGCCGCTCGAAGCCGCCTATGAGGCGCTGCGCCGCAGCGAGGAACGGTTGGCCACGCTGCTACAAAAGGAACAGGTGGCGCTGGGAGATTTGCTCCGCCCGCTGCGCCGGCATGTCGAGGAATTCCGTCGGATCGCCGAGGAAGAGCGCCGCAAGCGCGAGGCCGAGGCCGCCGCCGCCGAGGCTCGGCGCGTCGCTGCCGAGGCCGCCGCCGCCGAGGCCGCCCGCCGTGCAGAGCAGGAAGCGCTGGAGGCCGAGGCCCGCGCCGCCGCTGCCCAGGAGGAAGCCGCTGCTGTGGAGCGCGAGACCGGCGCGGCGCTAGCAACCCTGGGCGGTGCCGGCGCCAGCACGCCGGAGGCGCAGCTCGCCGCTGTCGCCGCAGCCTTGCTGACCCTGTCGCAAAGCCGCCTGGCGCAGGGTGATCGTGGCTTCGAGACCAATCTGCTCGTCGCCACCGCGGCATTGCTGCGGCTCAGCGTATTGCGCCGCGAGGCCGGCCGCACCGCCCTACCCGTGCCGCCGCGGGAAATACCTCCCGATGCCAGCGCGGCCGCGGCCCAGCTCGGTGCCGCGCCGCATAGCCTGCCCGCCTGGCGGCTGCTGGACGCTGAGGCTGTCGAGCCCGCAGCAGCCCTGCCGCTGCGCGCCGCCACCCGGACGCTGCTGGCGCTGGAGCCGGATCTGGTGCGCGCAGTCGGCGCCGACGGCATGGCGATGACCGATGAGGCCACCCAGGCATGGGTGGCTGCCGAGGTGGCGCCACCGGTCAGCATCGAGACCCCGCTCAGCACCGCCCGCGCCCAGGCGCAAGCGCTTCTCGCCAGCGGCCAAGCCGAGCGTGCGCTGGCGATCCTCGCTGCCGGCGGCCGTGGCGCGCCGGCCGGTCGTGAGAAGTTTTCGTGGCAACTTGCGCAGGCCGAGATCGCCCTTGCGGCGGAAATGCCAAGTTTGGCCTTGCCGTTGCTGCGATATCTGGATGCTGAGGCGCAGCGGCACAGCCTCGACCAATGGGAGCCCGACCTTGCTGCGGCTATGCTCTCATTGCAGTGTAGAGCCCTAGCGGTGCCATCCTCGGCCGGCTTGATAGGCGCTGACATTCGTCGTGCCGACTATGCCCAAGCGCATGACAGGCTTTGTCGTGTCGATATTGCCCTGGCGCAGTATGTGCTCCGCGAGGCACCACTGAGTTAACAACCAGTATACGGAGATGCAGCATGTCAAAAGATTCATCGGTCGCCCCCAAGGAGCGCGTGAACATCCGCTTCAAGCCCGCCACAGGCGACGCCAAGGAAGAAGTCGAACTGCCGCAGAAGCTGCTGGTCGTGGGCGATTTCACCCAGCGCGAGGACGAGACGCCGCTGGCCGAACGCAACCGGATCGACGTCAATAAGGACAATTTCAACGACGTCATGCGCAGCCAGGGCCTCAGCCTCAACCTCAAGGTCGCCAACAAGCTGGCCGAGGGCGAGGAGCCGGGCGAGATGGCTGTCTCACTGAAGGTCAACTCCCTTAAGGATCTGGAGCCCGAAGCCATCGCCCGCGCAGTGCCCGAGTTGCGCCAGCTGCTAGAACTGCGCGAGGCTCTGACGGCCCTGAAGGGCCCGCTCGGCAACGTGCCGGCCTTCAAGCGCGCCATCGAAGCGGCGCTGACTGACGAAGAGGCACGCAAGAAACTTCTCGCCGAACTTGGCGGCAAGCCCGAATAACCCCGGCACGGACGAGGACAAACGAATGAGTGAAACCCAAAGCGGCGCCCAGGCCGCGGCCGCCAGCGAGACAGAGACATCACTGCTGGACCAAATCATGGAGGAAACCCGGCTGCGGCCGGCAGATGAGGGCTATGACGTCGCCCGCCAAGGCGTCTCGGCCTTCATCGCCGAGCTGCTCAAGCCGAGCAACGCCGGCGAGAAGCTGAACGCCAACGCAATCGATATTATGATCGCCGATATTGACCGCAAGCTCTCCTCGCAGATCGACGAGGTGCTGCATGCCGACGCTTTTCAGGAGATGGAAAGCGCCTGGCGCGGGCTGAAATATCTCGTGGACAAGACCAATTTCCGCGAGAATACGAAGATCGAGATCCTCAACGTCTCCAAGGAGGATATGCTTGCCGATTTCGAGGATAGCCCCGAAGTCGCCAAATCCGGCCTCTACCGGCATGTCTACACCGAAGAGTACGGCCAGTTTGGTGGCCAGCCTATCGCCACAATCATCGGCAATTATGATTTTGGTCCCGGCGCGCAGGACATCAAGCTGCTGCAATACACGGCATCCGTCGCCGCCATGGCGCATGCCCCGTTCATCGCGGCGGCGAGTGCCGAAATGTTTGGCGTGGACAAGTTTGAGGATGTCGCCAATCTGAAGGATCTCAAATCGGTTTTCGAGGGGCCGAAATACGCAAAGTGGAACGGCTTTCGTGAGAGCGAGGATTCGCGCTACGTCGGCCTCACCCTGCCCCGCTTCATGCTCCGCCTGCCCTACGGCAAGGACAACCCCGTCAAGTCATTTGACTATCAGGAAGCGGCCGAGGGCAATACCGACAATTATAGCTGGGGCAACACCGCTTTCACTTTCGCCGCCAAGCTGAACGAGAGCTTTGCTAAGTACCGCTGGACGCCAAATATCATTGGCCCGCAGAGCGGCGGCGCTGTCGAGGATCTGCCCATCCATAACTACGAAGCCATGGGTCAGACCCAGAGTAAAATTCCGACCGAGGTGCTGGTATCAGACCGTCGCGAGTTTGAACTGGCGGAGCAGGGATTCATCGCCCTGACCATGCGCAAAGGCTCGGACAACGCCGCGTTCTTCTCGGCCAATTCGGTGCAGAAGCCGAAGAATTTCGGCAACTCTGCTGAAGGCAAGGATGCGGAGCTAAACTATAAGCTGGGCACCCAACTGCCTTATATGTTCATTATCAACCGCTTGGCCCACTACATCAAGGTTCTGCAGCGCGAGAATATCGGCAGCTGGAAGACCAAGACCGAGCTGAACACAGAGCTCAATAAGTGGATCATGCAATACGTGGCGGACCAGGATAATCCCTCTGCAGAAGTCCGCTCGCGCCGCCCGCTGCGCAAGGCATCGATCACCGTGGAAGATGTCGAGGGCGAGCCAGGCTGGTACAGCGTCGCCATGGCAGTGCAACCGCATTTCAAATATATGGGTGCTGATTTCACCCTGTCACTAAAGGGCAAGCTCGATAAGAGCTGAGCCATAAGGGGCGGCGCTGACACGCCGCCTTGAAGCCTGGGATAAATGTTCGAACGCTCCCTCCTGGAACGCATAGCCCATCCAGACCCGCCGGGCGCGCGCAGCGTGCGCCCGGATCCTGGAAATGTGGCTGAGAGCATACTTCGCCATCTTCGCGACTTGCTGACTGTTCGTCGCGGCAGTGTGCCCGCGCGGATGGATTGCGGAATGCCCGATTTCAACGACTTGGTGAATAATTTTCCTGTTGCTATCGATATTCTGGCCGCAGAAGTGCGACAGCAAATCGAGACCTTTGAACCGCGCCTGTCGGAGGTGGAGGTTCGGCACGAGGCTGACACGATGGACCCGCTGGCGCTGCGCATGCACATCTCGGCTGTTCTGCGGCTTCCCAATGACAATAGGCGCGTGCGCTTCGACACCGTGGTCGGCGATGACGGCCGCTGGCGCCTGGAGACCTAATGAACTTCGCCCGTCTCTTCGCCGACGAACTTGCCTTCCTGCAGGAGGTGGGACGCGATTTCGCCGGCGCCAATCCTACGCTGGCACCTCTGCTGGCCGAGGAGGGCGGCGATCCGGATGTGCGCCGGCTGCTGGAGGGCTTCGCCTTCCTCACCGCCAAGCTGCGCCAGCGTATGGACGAGGATCTGCCGGAGCTTTTGCAAGACCTCATCGCCGTTCTGGCACCACAATTGCTGGCGCCGGTGCCGCCGATCACCACGGTAGAATGGCTCCCCCGACCGCGCGCGGTAACCACGCCACAACTCATTGCCCGCGGCACCAAGCTGCGCTCACGCCCTGTGGCCGGCACCGCTTGCCGCTTCACCACCTGCTTTGACGTGCTGCTGGCACCGCTTCGGGTCGCGGGGGTCACGGTAGATGAGGGACCACGCGGGGCGACGCTGCGCCTTTCCTTCGAAGCCACCGAGCCCGTGCCGCTGGCCCGCCTCGGCCTGAGCCGGCTGCGGCTGCACATAGCAGGGGGCAGCAGGTCAGGCCTGGGGCCCGAATTGCTGCGCAGGCTGCTGACAGATGCACTCTCTGTGCAGGTCACGGCCGGGGGCATTGCGCGCGAATTGGGGCCAGCGGCACTGCGCGCCGGTGGCCTGGGCGCCGAGGATGCTGTGCTGCCGCTCCCCGCCACTGCCAACCAGAGCTTTCGGCTGCTGCAAGAATATCTCATCTTTCCGCAGAAATTTCTCTATCTCGACGTCACCGGGTTGGAGGCTTTGGCGAGCAGTGATGCGAAGGGGTTTGAGCTCTCCATCCGTCTCGACCATTCGCTGGACGATCTGCCGCGGCTGGAGCCTTCGACGTTCCGCCTGCACTGCACGCCGGCGGTGAACCTTTTCGAGGCCGAGTCGGAACCTCTGACCGTCGATGGCAGCCGTGGCGAATACACAATGCGCCCGCAGGGTTATCCGTCCGGCCATGCGGTGATCGCCCGCGTGCAGGCAATGTGGGGCTGGCTGCAAGGTAGCGGCCAGCGCATCACCTTCGAGCCCTTCACCAGCTTTGGCCACCTGACAGCCCCCGCCGGCAGCCGCCAGCCGGTGTTTCGGCCGCGCCTGGCGCCGGCTACAGTGGGCGATGGTACTGATACTATGGTGAGCTTTGGTTTTGAACGGCCCGAGGATGCGCTTCGCGGTTGCGTCGTCTCCGCCCGACTGCTCTGCACCAATGGCGAATTGGCTGATGTAGTGCCAGCCGGCGGCCTTGATGTGCCCGACGCCGAAACCCCGCGATTTGCCAGTTTCCGTAACATCGATCCGATCACCAGGCAGATAGAACCGCCGCTGGCGGCGGGTCTTCTCGCACCGGTGGTAGCGGTGCTGGCCGGCGCCGCAGCGCCGATCACCGACCTTGAAACCCTGCGCCGCACCATTGCCGCTTTCGAGTTCCGCATCGGCACCGACAGTGCGGCCGAGCGGGCGCTGCGGCTCCGCCTCGCGGCGATCCGCGAGGTCCGCTCCGGCCCACTGGACTGGTTCGTGGCCGGCCGCCCGGTGCGAGGCCAGCGCATCACTTTCGACATCGCCGAACGCGAGATCGGCGGCATGGGCGAGGCTTGGCTATTGGGCGGGGTGCTGAATGGCTTCCTGGCTGCACGCGCGCCGATGAACACCTGCTTCCAAACCGAGATTGTCTGCCTGGCCGCTGAACGCAGCTTCCGTTGGGCGGTGCATGACGGCACGGCGCCCAGCCTGTGAACTCACCGATAGACGTCGCCGAGGCGGTGCTGGCGCGCTTCCGCCGCATCGCCTTCTTCGAGGCGGTGGATATGCTGGGCCATTCGGCAGAGCCGCCGATACTGCGTTTTCGCGCCGCCGCCACGCTGGGCTTCCCAGCCCATGAGATCGCCTCAGTCCAGTGGGAGGCGGGGCTGGAGGAGGGGCGGCGCCTCACCCTGACTGTGCCCTTCCTCGGGCTATACGGCCCGGCCTCGCCGCTGGCCAGCTTCTATACAGAACGGCTGTTGGGCCGCGATCAGGCTGGCCAAAATCTGCAGGACTTTCTCGACATCTTCAATCATGTCGCCATCGGCCTGCTGCTGCGGGTGCGCGGCCGCGCGCGCGCGCTGCTGGAGCCCGGTGCGGCCTGGCGGCAGGGCGGCCGTTTGTTGCAACCGCAGCTGCGAGGCGCCGGCGCCGCCACCGCGCAAGGTCGCGCGGCGCGCCACCTCTACCGGCTGGGTGGTCTGCCCGCGCTCAGCGAGGCAGCGGCGGCGCCACAGGGGCCAGATGCCGCAAAATTGCTGGCCATGGCCGGCCTGCTCGCCTTCCGACGCGGCACGGCAGGCGAGATGGAGGCGGCGATCAGCCTCTATCTCGGCGGCGTGAGCGCGAAAGTGGAGCAATGGCAGCCACGGTCGGTGCGGCTGCCCGATGCGCAGCTAAGCAGACTAGGCCGGACTGCGACCAAGCTGGGCTCGCTGGTGATGGGGCGCGGCGCGATCGACCCGGGCGGCGGCATTCGGCTGCGGCTGGAGGGGCTGGATGCCCTCCAGCGTGCGGCGCTGCTGCCGGGTACGCATGGACATGCTCGACTGGCAGCACTGCTCCGTAAGCTTTCGCCGCCGGCCCTCAATGTCGAACTGATCCTACAGGGGCCCGACCCCGCCCCCTTCCGCCTGGGCCAGCTCGGAGCCCGGTTGGGGCTGACAAGCCGGATCGGTGGTGTATTGCAATCGGGCGAAGTGCGCTGCCGCGCCTTCGCGCCGTCATAGGCCAACTCCAGTTGGCCATTATCACCGTGGTGACCAAGCCGGCTCCGGCACAGGAGAAGCTTATCCGCAGCGGCCCCCATACGTGCTCCGCGTAACACAGAGATTGAACCACAACGGGCCGAGCCAGCGCGATAGCGGATTTGGTCTGCAGCCTAGAGCATCATCCGTTCAAACGGACTCGTTTGAGCGGATAAAGATGCTCGGCAAACAAAAGCTTAGAGCCTGTGCAGTGAGCCGAGGCGAACGGAACAGGCTCTAGGCCGGGGTGATGGTGATGCGGCTGGCCAGGACATGCCGGCAGGGGGGGCCGGAGCACCCACCGCGAACCACCGGCACGCCCTGCTGATCGGGCGCAAAGCCCAGCACGATCCGCGGGCCCGAGGGCAAGACGGAATCGAATTGCAGCCAGCCCTGACCGTCGAACCAAGCGGCAAACCAGGCATGCAGAGCAACCTCGGCGCTGGCCCCAGGCGCGTAGCCCAGCATATAGCGTGCGGGCACGCCGCGGGCCTGCAGCGAGGCGACGGCCAGCCGGGCGACATCCTGGCAAGCGCCACGACTGGCGGTGAGCAGCGCCTCGATCGGCGTTCCCACCGCAGTGACTGCAGGGTCATAGGCGAAGTCGCGCGCCAGGCCAGCGGTCAGGCGGGCGACGGCGCCGGGGCCGGGCGCGTGATCGGGTAGGAATTTCGCCGCCCAGGACCACAGCGAGGACGGCCGCCGCGTGGCCTCGAGCGGGGCGGTGACCTCCGCAGTATCCGGTGGCGTGTGGTCCGGCAGGTCCAGGCATTCCAGCCGACTTTCCGCGCACATCTTGATCCGCCTCACCGGCCCGGCCAGGGTAAGCCTGTCGCGCTCATTGCCCAATGCGTCGGTGCCGGCTGCGATGGCAGCACCCGCACAGGCCAAATCAGCGGAATGCACGACCTGGCCGGGCATGGCGCGGGGCCGCAACAATGCATCGATGGTACAGTCAAGACGAGGGCTCTCGAAGCTGTATTCAAGCTCATGACGCACCAACCAGTGTCCCATTGCAGCTCTCCGACATCTTCAGGGATCTTTCTAGCCTAGGGATTTATATTTTGGCAGGCTGTGGCTCGGGATGGCAGCGTATCATGGCGGGTAAGCGGTCGAGATATTCGGCAGAGTTTAGGCGAAGTTGGCTCTAGCAGTCTGTCGGATTCCCAGCGGCCCTGAAATCGGCGAATCCGCTGGGCATGACAACATTCATTGCATTCAGCCGGGACCAGGCGTTCCTGCTGCCGGCGGATGACGTTGCTCACTTCGTGTTGGAGGCGGTAAAGCGGCTGCCGCTGAGCGCCTTCGCGGCGCGTGCGATCTGCGGTGGCAAGGCGCAGTATCATCCACGGCTGATGCTGGCGCTGCTGATCTACAGCTACGCCAACGGCATCTTCTCCTCCCGCCGTATTGAACGGGCGACCCATCGCGACATCGGCGTGCGCTACGTGGTGGCGAACCTGCACCCCGACCACGACACCATCGCCAAGCTGCCTCTGGCCAAGGACATCGATGACTTCGTCTTTGACGGCACGCCGATCAACGAGACGTTGGTGCGCGACCTCGCGGGCGGAAACTTCCTGGCGCACCAGCGCAATGTCGTGCTGGTTGGCGGCACGGGGACGGGCAAGACGCACCTGGCAATCGCAATCGCCAGGTCCTGCATCCGTGGCGGGGTGCGAGGCCGCTATTTCAACGTGGTGGACCTAGTGAACCGGTCGGAGGCGGAGGGGCGCGCGGGCCGCCAGGGCCGGATGGCGGAGTATCTCGGCCGGATGGATTTCGTGGTGCTGGACGAGCTGGGTTACCTGCCATTCGCGCAATCGAGCGGGCAGTTGCTGTTCCACCTGATCAGCCGCCTCTTCGAGCAGACCTCGGTGATCGTCACGACCAATCTGGCGTTCGGCGAATGGCCGAGCGTGTTTGGCGACGCGAAGATGACGACGGCGCTGCTCGACCGGCTGACGCATCACGGCGACATCGTCGAGACCGGCAATGAGAGCTGGCGGTTCAAGAACCGGGTGTGAAGGAGGGCCGGCCCACGGTATCGCCCGCCGCTACGCCTACGGCTCCGCGCTGGGCGATACCGTGGGTCGATGAACGCTGGAAAGGGGGTCCTTTTCGGGCGCCGATTGACAGTCTCAGAGAGAAGCTCGGCCAGTTCATGAATTGGGTGCGCGCGTCTCGGCTGTCGCGATTGTTGTCAAACACATCAACTGCGGCCCATTTTCCGGCGGTGATGACCAATCGGCGAGGGCTATATCAGCCTGAGAGTTGATTGGTCTCGGTGGCGATGAAAACCCCTTCGCCATCAAGGTCGATAGTCTGCCGCAGAAAGGCTCGGGCGATGTATTCCCGCAGTCAAGACAGGCCGAGCCCTGGCGGCGGCGGCCATTGCCAGCAGACACGCCACTTGCAGCACACGCAGCATTTGGCGCCGGTCCGAGAAACGAAATATCACCTACAGCGCGGCATCGGCCAGCTGCGCTGGCCGCGTCACGCCGCGTCTGGCTTCGCCTCACCTGCCGCCACCACCACCATGGCTGGCTTCAGCAACCGCCCATTCAGCGTCCAGGCTGCGCTCCAGGCCTGAATCACGGTGCCTGGCGCCACGCCTTCCGGTGCGGGCTGCTCGGCCATCGCCTGATGCAGTTCGGGGTTGAAGGCCTCGCCCGAAGGATCCTTGCGGGAGACGCCATTGCGCTCAAGGATCACCCAAAAACTCTTCTCCACCCCCTCGAAGCCGCCGCGCAGTTTTGTCAGCAACTCAGGCTCCGCCTCGCTGGAGGCTGGCAGGGCGGCAAGGCCACGGCGGAGGTTTTCCGCCGCCTCCACCACGTCGGCGGCGAATTTCTGCACCGCATAGGCCCGTGCATCGGTCACCTCACGCGCGGCGCGGGCGCGCACATTCTGCGTCTCGGCCTCCGCGCGCAGCCATTTGTCGCGCATGATGTTCAGCTCTTCCGCCAGCAATTGGAAACGCTGTTCGAGGCTCATCTCCTGCGCCTCGGCCTGCGCCTCAGGCGCGGCTTCAGCTTGTTGGTCGGGCGTTGGGGTCTGTTCGGTCATGCGTGCTGTCTAGGTCCTTGAAGGGTCCGCGCGCGCCCAGGAGGGCGAAATATGGGCCGTCACCTAGGCGGCGAGGGGGGCCGCCGCAAGTCTCAAGCCCCGTTCTTATACTCTTTCAGGGGAATAGGCGCTGCACGCGGCTCAGCAATTCGCTCATGTCGCGCCCCTCGGCTGCTGGCTCCTCGGTGCCGGGCGCAACTTCACGCATCGCGCTCAACTCTTCCGCCAGCCGCTGCAGGCGCTGCTCCAGGGTCATCTCCTGGCCCTCGGCAGTGGTCTGGGGTTGCTGGTCAGGTGTGGGGGTCTGGTCGGTCATGCGTGCTATCCAGGTGCTTGAAGGGTCCGCGCGCGCCTAAGTGGGCCGGTCATCGCCCTCCACCTAGGCGGCGAGCGGGCCGGCTGCAAGTCTCATCCGTCATGCCCGCCATGCTTCAGGGCAAAATACGCAATACGCGGCCCAGCAAGTCACGCAGATCATTGCCCTCGGGGGCGGGCTGCTGGGGGCTGGCCGGAATTTGCCGCCGCAGCGCGGCCATGGCGTCACGCGTGCGCTCGAGGCGCAACTCCGTGGGCTCGGTTGTGCTGCCAACGCCGCCGCCGAGGCTGCTGACGCGCACCAATAGCCGCTCGGCGGTGGCGAAATCGCGCTCGATGGCAGCCGCCTCGCCGGCGCTGGGGAAGCAGGCCAGGCTGCGTCCCTCCAGCGCGCAGGCCATCTCGAACATGGCGCTGGTGCCAAAGCGCATTTGCACCCGGCCGGTCAGCGCCAGCAATCCGCGCGAGGCACCATCGAGGCCCAGATCGCGGGCGGTGACCACGGGCACCAGCCGCCCGCCGCGGTCCTGAATTTCCAAGGCAAGGCCCGCGGCATTGGCAAGGCCCGTTCCCGGCCGCTCCACCCAGTCGCGATGGCGAAGCTGGCAGGCGGCGCGGTCGGTCATCCGGTCGGTCACGCAGCCCAGGCGCCAGGTGCCGATCTCCTCGGCCACCGGCAGTTGGGCTGCCACCGGCCCGGTCATCAGCGCTAGAATGGCAAGGGTGACGCGCATAGGGAGCTCCCGCAGATGCAGATGGTGACATGGCCGAATGGCAGCCTGGTGCCGGCCCTGGGTCAGGGCACGTGGAAAATGGGGGAGGATAGGGGCCGCCGGCAAGGGGAGATCGCCGCTTTGCGGGCTGGGCTTGATGAAGGCCTGTCGTTGATCGACACCGCCGAGATGTATGGCGAGGGCGCGGCCGAGGAGGTGGTGGCCGAGGCCATGGCCGGAAGGCGGGATGAGGTGTTTCTCGTCTCCAAGGTTTATCCGCACAATGCCTCGCCGACCCGCCTGCCGCAGGCGCTGGCGAGGAGTCTGAAACGGCTGAAGACCGATGTGCTCGATTGCTACCTGCTGCATTGGCGCGGTGCTGTGCCCCTGGCCGATACGGCGGCGACGATGGAGCGGATGCGCGAGGCGGGCCATATCCGCTCCTGGGGCGTCTCCAACCTCGATGTCGATGACATGGAGGCGTTGGACCGGCCGGATTGCGCCACCAATCAGGTGCTGCTGAATCTGGCTGAGCGTGGCCCCGAATTTGAACTTCAGCCCTGGATGCAGGCGCGCTCCATGCCGCTGATGGCCTATTCGCCGCTCGGCCAGGGGCCGCTGCTGCTCCACCCCGCGCTGGTTGGGGTGGCCCGGCGGCTGGGTGCTACGCCGGCGCAGGTGGCGCTGGCCTGGTGCCTCAGCCGGCCTGGCGTGGTGGCCATTCCCAAAACCGGCGATGCGGCACGGGTGCGGCAGAATGCGGCGGCGCGGCAGTTGCAGCTTTCGGCCGAGGATCATGCGGGCCTGGATGCGGCATTTCCCCCGCCCCGGCGCAAGCGGCCGCTGGCCATGCTGTGATCGCGCTTGCGAAGTTTCGCCAGAGCGCCAGAATCGCCCCATGGACCCTGATCACGGCTTTGCCGCCCGCTGCCTTTTCCGCGCCGCTTCAGCCTCCACCCTCGCTACCCAGGGTGATGGCCAGCCCTTTGCCAGCCTGGTCACCCATGCCATGGCCGCCGATGGCGCGTTGCTGCTCTGGCTCTCCACCCTCTCCCAGCACACCAGGCAATTGGCGCGCGAACCGCGCTGCGCCCTGATGGCGCAAGGCCAGCCCGCCAGCCCCAACCCGCAGACAGCGCCGCGCGCCACCATCACCGGCCTGGCGGAACAGATTGAAGACCCCGCCCTGAAGGCGCGCTGGCTGGCGCGGCACCCGTATGCCGCGCTCTATGCCGATTTTGGTGATTTCGGCCTATGGCGTGTGGTGCCGCAATCGGGGCTGCTGGTGGGTGGCTTCGCCGCCGCGCATAGGCTGCGCGGGGCTGATCTGGCACCCGATGCCGCTGCGGTGGCCGCGCTGGCCGCGGCCGAGGACGATATCATCACCCATGTGAATGCCGACCATCCCCAGACCCTGGCATTGCTGGGGGGCAGTGATGCCGGCTGGCGCATGGTGGCGCTGGATTGCGACGGCTTTGACATGGCGGCGGGTGATTTGGTGCAGCGCCACGCCTTTGCCAGCCCGGTGGCCGATGCCGATGGCGTGCGCCGCGCCCTGATCCTTGCTGCCCGGGCAGCGCGCGCGCAGTAACCGTTTCGGTCCCGATTTTGTGCGCTGCACGCGACGAATACTGCCGCCGGTAAGATTGACCATTGTGAAGCCGCAGCCGTAATTCCGCCCAGAAGCGGGCCTAATGCCCCCGCCTTTGTCGGGACCGGGGTCCCGCCCCGCAGATTGGAGAATTGCTTTTATGAGTGCAGCCGCCCTTGCCGGTACTGGCGTTGAAGCCATTGGCCCCGTCCATTCCAATCTGACGGCGCCCGGCCTTTACGCCCAAGCCCTGCAGCGCGGCGAGGGCCGACTCTCCGCCGACGGTGCCTTCATGGCGATCACCGGCCAGCACACCGGCCGCTCGGTGCAGGACAAGTTCGTGGTGGATGACCCCGAGGCGACCCAGGAGATTTGGTGGGGCAAGATCAACCAGAAGATGTCGGTGGAGAATTTCGACAAATTCTCCACCAAGGTGAGGGGCTGGCTGGGCGAGCGGCCCGTGCTCTTCACCCAGGACCTTTATGCCGGTGCCGATCCTGAGCACCGCATCCGCGTCCGCCTGGTGACCACCAATGCCTGGCACGCGCTGTTTGCCCGCAACATGTTCATCCGCCCGCCGGTGGAAGAGCTGGCCGGCTTCACGCCCGATTTCACCATCCTGCACGCGCCGGAATACGAGGCCGACCCAGCCACCGATGGCTGCCGCACCGCCACCTGCATCGCGCTCAGCTTCGCCAAGCGGGTGATCTGCATTGCCGGCACCAGCTATGCCGGCGAGATCAAGAAGAGCATTTTCACTGTGATGAACTGGCTGCTGCCGGCCCGCGGTATCCTGCCGATGCATTGCTCGGCCAATGTCGGCAAGGCTGGTGACGTGGCGCTGTTCTTCGGGCTCTCGGGCACCGGCAAGACCACGCTGTCGAGCGACCCTGAGCGCGCGCTGATCGGCGATGACGAGCATGGCTGGTCGGCCAATGGTGTCTTCAATTTCGAGGGCGGCTGCTACGCCAAGGTCGTCCGCCTCTCGCGTGAGGCTGAGCCGCAGATCTGGGATGCCTCGCACCGCTTCGGCGCCGTGCTTGAGAATGTGGTGGCCGATGCGCGCGGCCATCTCGACCTCGATGATGGCAGCCTGACGGAGAACACCCGCTCCTGCTACCCGGTTGAGTTCATTCCCAATATCCATGTTGGCGGCCGGGCCGGCCTGCCCAAGAATGTCGTGATGCTGACGGCCGATGCCTTTGGCGTGCTGCCGCCGATCTCCAAGCTCTCGGCCGCGCAGGCGATGTATCACTACCTGTCGGGCTATACCGCGCGCGTGGCCGGCACAGAGAAGGGCCTGGGGAAAGAACCGCAGGCGACCTTCAGCACCTGCTTCGGCGCCCCCTTCCTGCCGCGCCACCCCGAGGTCTATGGCCGCATGCTGAACGATCTTGTCGCGCAATACGGCGCCGATTGCTGGCTGGTGAACACCGGCTGGACCGGCGGCGCCTATGGCACCGGCCAACGCATGAGCATCCAGCACACCCGCGCCCTGCTGCGCGTGGCGCTGGATGGCAGCCTGGCCCAGGTGGAGTTCGAGCGTGACCCGTTCTTTGGCCTGATGATGCCCAAGGCCGTGCCCGGCATTCCCGCCGGCGTGCTGAACCCGCGCGATGGCTGGGCCGATAAGGCGGCTTATGACCACACGGCGCAGAATTTGGTGAGCCTTTTCGAGAAGAATTTCGAGAGCTTTGCCGGCGCGGTGGATGACAGCGTGAAGGCGGCGGCCATTCGCGCCGCAGCCTGATGCCCGATGGCTCAAGCTTCCGCCGGCCGGAAAAGCCCAGCGCATTGAACGTGCTGGGCGGTGTGCTCGAATCCTGCTCCCTCGCCCCGCTCACCGGCTGGTTTCGCGATGGTTGCTGCAACACCGATGCGCGCGATATCGGCCTGCACACCGTCTGCGCTGTGCTGACGGCAGAATTTCTGGAATTCAGCCGCAGCGTGGGCAATGACCTCAGCACCCCGCGGCCGGAATATGGCTTTCCCGGCCTCGCCCCCGGCCAATCCTGGTGCCTCTGCGCCGGGCGTTGGGAGGAGGCGCGCCAGGCCGGGCATGCGCCCTTGGTCAATCTGGCCGCCACCCATGCCGCCACGCTGGCGGTGGTGCGGCTGGAGGATTTACAGGCTCACGCGGCGTAGCTCGACGGCAGTCAGCCAGACCCCGGGCGGCACCTCAGGGCCAAGCCCGGTGCGCGCCCGCAGCTCCAGGCGGAGCCGCCCGGCCTTGACCGGCACGATCAGCATGCCGCCCGGCTGGGCCAGTGTCAGCGACAGCGTAACGCCACCGGCCGAAACTTCAGCCGGCTCGCGCGCCACAAAACGCAGGCCCAGCTCCCCATCTTCGGTCACGGCGAGGTGCAACGTGGCGCGATCGCCCGCCATGAAGGCACCCTCCGGCCCCGGCTTCCACCAGCCCTCGGCCAGCATGAGGCGCGGCTGGAAGGCGAAGGGCTCCGGCCAGTCATCCTCGAAGCGGCTGGATGGCCGGTACCGGATGCCCGGCCGCAACAGCGGCGCGGCCAATCCACCCCCCGGCTGACCGGCCAGCCCTGCGAGCGCTGTGAACATCGCCTCGGTGACCTCGGGCCAGCCGCGTGGCCGGAAATTCTCCCGCAGGGTCTGCTCGGCCTCGCGCAATGCGCCTGGGGTGAAGAGCAGGCGGCGGAACACCGCCGCCGCCGCGGGCACATCCAGCGGGTCGATGGTGATGGCCGCTGCACCGCCCACCTCGGGCATCGAGTCGCGGTTCGAACAGACGCAGACGCGGCCGCGCGCCAGGCTCTCACCCACCGGCAGGCCCCAGCCCTCGGCCAGGCTGGGAAACGCAGTGAAGAGGCATTGGGTGTAGAGCGTCTCGATTTCGGCATCGGAGAGATCGGACATAATCCGAACCCGCTTGCGCAGGGCAGGCGACCATTCGAGTTCGGCATCGAATTGATCGGTCAGCCAGCCCCGCTTGCCGGCGATGACCAGCAGCGGCGGCTCCAGCCCCTGTTCCAGCAGCGACTCCCAGACCTGCAGCAGCAGTATCTGGTTTTTGCGAGGCTCGATCGTGCCCACGCATAGCACGAAGGGCTTGTCGCGAAGGCTGGCAATCTGCCGGGTCCAGACAGGGGCGCCGGGCGGCGCCTCGGCCAGCCGATGCGCCAGCGGCACCGCCACGACCGGCACAAGCGGGTAGCCATGCCGGGCCATGAAGGCGCCGATATCGGCCGCCGTATGGGCGCTATTGGCGATGATGGCGTCAAAGCTATGCGCCGCCTCGCCAAGCGCCACGCTGAACTCCTCCACCAGCTCTGGCACGCAGACCTCGGGCATGCGCACCGGAATCAAGTCATGGATCAGCGGCACCACCTTCATGCCGGCCGCACGCACCCGGTGATGCAGCGGCGGGTTGCCGCCACCAATCCAGAAGGCCCCGGGCTGGAACAGCACCAGCCCTGATTGAGGCTCGGCCTCCGCCGCTGTCTCCAGCACATCCTTGATCACTTCGCGTATCGCCTCGGTGCCGCCGCCCTTGCTGTCGAGCAGCTGCAGCATCGCCGCTATCCTGCTGGGCGAGAGGCACCAGATTCGCCGGTCCCATGGCATGGTGGTGATGATGGCGGCCAGCCCCGGCCTTGATATGGCCTGGCGCAGCAGCTCCAGCTGCACCCGCTGGATGCCGCTGGGGTGACGGTTATCGCGCAGGAAGATCAGCAGATCGGCGATATCGATCCAGATGGTGGCAGCGCCGGGCGCGGCATCGGCATCGGGGCGAAGCCCGGGGGCGGAGAGGTCCAGCAGCGCCCGCCGCGTCTGTTCATTGGCGCCCAGGGCCACCGCGCGGGTGAAGGCGGCATGCGCCTCGCGAGCGCGCCCGGTGCTGCGGAGAAAGCGCCCGAGGGCGGCATGCACCCGCCAATAATCCGGCGCCAGGGTCAGGGCGTGATGGTAGCAGGGCTCGGCGAGGGTCGGGCGATGGCGGTCACGATAGACCTGGCCCAGCATATACCACGAGATGGGGTCATCCGGCCGCAGCCGGAGGTAGCGCCGATACAGCGCCTGGGCGAGCCTGAGCCTGCCTTTGACGCGCGCCTCCTCGGCCTTTTTGCGCAGCCTGGCACTGCGCAGGCGCCATGATTGGCGGGCAATGACGAGGCGCCAGAGGTCCACAGGATCTATGGCCAAGTTTGTATTCTCCCGCTGCAGGCTGCGGGAGAAGAATACAATTCCTGAGCATTATTACAATATCAGCGCCATCGCGTATGGCTGCGGGCGCTTAGCCTGACAAGGCGCCGGTGGGGCGGCTCGGCGATTGACCGCTCAAAGCTCGGGGGCAAGCTCCAGTGCCGTCAGCCGCCATTCCGGCCAGGATGGCTGCGGCGGCTCGACGAAGAGCGGAAGGGCATTGGGGGTGCGCACATTGGAGGGCAGGCCCGCCTCGTAGCGAAACGCCCGCCACAGCGCGCCATGCGCCACCACCAGTACCGGCCCAGGCAACGCCGTGGCGCGGTTGATGGCGCCCACCGTGCGGGCGCGCAGGGCGGCGAAGCTCTCGGCACCTTTTGGGGTATATTCATCGGCGATCCAACTATCGTACCAATCGCCCATGGGCTGGCCTTCCTGCTCGCCGAACTCTACCTCGCGCAGGTCATGGTCGATGGTGAAGCCCTGGCCGAGCACCGCCGCCACCGCCGCCGCGGTATCACGCGCGCGGGAGAGGGGCGAGGCGATGATGCTGCCAAAGCTATGGCCGGCCAGGCTGCGCGCCGCACGCTCTGCCTGGGCGCGGCCGACGGCGTTCAGCGGGATATCCGTCACCCCCTGGGAGAGGCCGCGGGCATTCCAATCCGTCTCGCCATGGCGGAGGAACCAGAAGGGGATGGGGTTGAGGCTCACGCCAGGCCTTCGGCGGCCATGGTGCGGGCGACGGCGGGGCGGGCTTTCATCCGGTCATAATGCGCGGCGACATTGGCCGGCAGCGCATGGCCCAGCCGCGCCGCCCACCAGAAGCAAACATAGAACAGCGCGCTATCGGCGATGGAGAATTCGCCGCAAAGATAGTCCTGGCCTTCCAGCGCGCGGTCCATCACCGCCAGGCCCTTCTCATAGATCTCGCGGCCGCGGGCCTTCACCGCCTCGTGGTCGGCCTCGGAGGGGGCGAAATTCGCCGGGCGGAAGATCCGGGAAAAGCCCTGCATATGCATGGTGGCCACGGCGAAATCGGTCAATTCCAGCGCGCGGGCGGCCATGGCGGGGTCAGCCGGCAGCAGCCTCGCCTCGGGGTTGGTCGCCGCCAGATAATAGGCGATGGCCGGGTATTCGGTCAGCACCGAGCCATCATCGCGCAGCAGGGTCGGCACCTTGGATTTGGCGTTGATGCTGGTGAATTCCGGCTTGAACTGCGCACCCTCGCGCAGGTTCAGCAACACGGCCTCATAGGGCTTGCCGATTTCCTCGAGCAGCAGGTGAATGCCGAGGGAACAGGCGCCGGGGGCATAGAACAGCTTCATCGTGTGGTCTCCTTCAAGCGGCTTCGGCGGCCAGGGCGCGGGCCACGGCGGGGCGGGCCATCATGGCCTCATAATGGGCAGCAATGCGCGTGGGCGGCGTGATGCCGGCGCGCAGGCACCACCGCTCGAGGAAGAACAGCGCGCAATCGGCCACCGAGAAGCCGCTGGGCAGCAGCCAGTCCGAGCCCTTCCAGCTTTGCGCCAGCAGGGCCAGGTATTTCTCGGCCAGGGCCTTGCCCTGGGCCACCACGCGGGGCTCATCCTCGGCATCGCGGGCGAAATTCACCGCGCGGAACTGCCGGGTGAAAGCCTGGGGATGGATGGTGCCG
Organism: Rhodovarius crocodyli; assembly: GCA_945901085.1. Lineage (GTDB taxonomy): Bacteria > Pseudomonadota > Alphaproteobacteria > Acetobacterales > Acetobacteraceae > Rhodovarius > Rhodovarius crocodyli_A. The sequence continues at coordinate 38,629 of CAMDJV010000009.1, forward strand.
CAAATATAGTCGAGCATTTCCAGCACCCGCGTCTCGCCCTCGAGATCGGTGGGGATCAGCTTTGCGGCGGGGTTGGATTTGGCGAGCCAGAAGGCGATGGTCTGGAATTCGGTGAGCACCGAGCCATCATCGCGCAGCAGCGTGGGCACCTTCGATTTGGGGTTCATCGCGATGAATTCGGGCGTATAGGTTCCGCCATCGCGGGTGGAGAAACGCTCGGCGGCGAAGGGCTTGCCGATCTCCTCGAGGATGACATGGATACCCAGCGAACAGGCGCCGGGTGAATAGAGCAGCTTCATCCTCATCTCCCCATCAGGATTATCAGTCGAACAGCGACGAGACCGAGCTTTCTTCGCTGATGCGGCGCATCGCCTCGGCCAGTAGGGCGGCGATGGGCAATTGCCGGGTATTGGCGGAATTGCGCACCGCTTCGGTGGCGGCGATGCTGTCGGTTACCGTCATCATCTCGATGGGGGCTGCGCCCACGCGGGCAACGGCGCCGCCCGAGAAAACCCCATGCGTGACATAGGCCGAAACCGAGCGGGCGCCATTGCGCATCAGCGCATCCGCCGCGTTGCAATGGGTGCCGCCGCTGTCGATGATGTCGTCGACGATGATGCAGTCGCGCCCCGTCACATCGCCGATCACGTTCATCACTTCGGAGACGCCAGCGCGCTCGCGCCGCTTGTCGATGATGGCGAGGTCGGTGTGCAGGCGGGTGGCGATCGAGCGGGCGCGCACCACGCCGCCAACATCGGGGGAGACGACCATCAGGTCCCGCCCGGCATAGCGCTCCTGGATATCCTTGGCGAAGAGGGGGGCTGCGATCAGGTTATCGACCGGAATATCGAAGAAGCCCTGAATCTGGCCGGCGTGCAAATCCATTGTCAGCACACGGTCGGCCCCTGCCTCGGTGATGAGGTTGGCCACCAGCTTGGCTGAAATCGGCGTGCGCGGGCCGCTCTTGCGGTCCTGACGGGCGTAACCGAAATAGGGGATCACTGCCGTCACCCGCCGCGCGCTGGAACGGCGCAGTGCGTCAAGCGTGATCAGCAGCTCCATCAGATGGTCATTGGCCGGAAAGCTGGTGGATTGGATGACGAAGACATCCTCACCACGAATATTTTCATGGAACTCGACGAAGATCTCCATATCGGCGAAGCGCCGGATGGAGGCCTTGACCAAAGGCAGTTCCAAATTATCGGCAACGGCCTGTGCGAGGGGCATGTTGCTGTTGCAGGCGACGATTTTCATGCAGGCTCCAGAACTCCGCCTCGGCGGGAGTGACGTATCAACGTAACGCCGCCATGGCAACCGGGGCATCCAATGAGATGGTTGGGCTCAGCGGAGCCCAGGCGGTGGTGGGGCGCCGCCCGCGGCCGGTATCTCCTGTGCTGGTGCAGAGAGCTGCGGCGTGGTCGCATTGCGGATGATGGTCTGCACCCCGCCGCTGGCCTGCTCGGCGGCGACATAGGCGATATCGCCCCAGAAGCGGTTCAGCCGCCCCGCCGGCACCTCATTGACCTGCACCACCCGGCCCAGCTCCTCGCCATCGCGCCGGGTGACGATCCATTGCAGATCCACCACCTGGGCATTGTCGGCCGGGGCTGTGATGCGCACCTCGGCGGTCAGGCCATATTGCGCGCCCTCCGCCGCATCCTGCACGACGAAGCCGAGATTGGACATGAATTCGCGCATCCGCGCAGCCAGGGCCTGGGCGCCATCGCCTGGCGCGCCGCGCACCGGCAGAAAGCGCACCCGGGGTGGCCCGGAGGAAATCGCCCCCGGGGTGGCCGAAGCGCGGGCGGCCTGCACCGAGAGCAGGAGCCGTGTGAGCCCCGGCGTGGCCTGGGCGGCCACCTGGGCGAGCATTGGCGGCGTGGGCTCGGCCCAGGCGCGGATGGGCACCCCCGCCCCCTCATGCACGCCCTGCGAGCGGCCATCGGCATTGACCAGCTCAAAGCGCGGCCGCACGACATTGCCGGCGCTCTCGGCGGTGATGAGCAATTGCCAATCGAGCGGCAAGGGCCTGTCGATGGCAATCGCCGGCACCTCCTCGCCCTGCAAGGCGGCCGTCATCGCCTCGGCCAGGCGCCTGGCATTGGCCTCGTCGAGCAGCGCCTGCGGCGGCGGCGGCACGGCCAGGCGGATGGCCAGGGGAATAGCCAGGCTGCGGGCCTGACGGCCAGGATTGCCGCGGAAGGGCTGCGGCAGATCGCCACAACCCGCCAGCAGCAGCAAAACGGCAAGGCAGGCGCTACAGAATCGCACAGGTGGCCACCATGGTGAGAATGCAAAGGAAAAGAAAAACCACGACATAGGGCATAGCTCAGATCCCAATGGCGGAGAGCTGATGGCCGATCGGCCCCTCGCCCGCTAGGGTGCGGCGGCGATGGCTGAAGAATTGTGCCGGCTGCGCCAAGGTATCATCGAAGGTGGCATTGGCCTCGGCGCCTGCCGCGCGCAGCCGGGCCAGGCAATAGCCGGGCAGGTCGAATTGCCAGCGCTCTGGCCGCTGGCCGGGGATGAAGAAGGCCTCGCCATCGCCGGGTTGGGCCAGCACGGCGTCGCGCAGATCGGCACCCACCTCATAGCTCGCCTGGCCGATGCAGGGCCCCACCACGGCGGTGATATCCCGTGCACCCAGGGCGCGCATGGCCTCCAGCGTCGCTTCCAGCACCCCGGCGACGGCGCCGCGCCAGCCGGCATGGGCAGCCCCCACAATGCCGGCCCGTGCATCGGCAAAGAGCACCGGCCCGCAATCGGCGGTGACCACGCCCAGCAGCAACCCTGGCCGTGCCGTGACCAGCGCATCGGCCACCGGCCGGCTTTCCCAGGGGCCATCACACACCGCCACGGCCACGCCATGCACCTGATGCACGCCCACCAGGGCCTCGGGCGCAAAACCCAGGCTGCGGGCGGCGCGGGCGCGGTTCTCCGCCACCCGCTCCGGCAGGTCGGCGCTGCGGTCGGAGCAATTGAGCGCGGCAAAGCCGCCCTCGCTCACCCCGCCCTGGCGGGTGAAGAAACCATGCCGCGTGCCGGCCAGGCCAGGATGGAGGATCATCATGCGAAGCCTGCTGGCACAGCGAGGCCCGGCTTGCAAAGGCAAAGCACCTTGAAGAGCCGGCCCATGCCCTCGGATGTCACGAGGCGTTGCGCGCCAGAGAGGATCATGCCGGCCTGTTGCGGCGCGGATTGCGCCAGTATCGCGGCCCGGCTCATCAGCCCCAGCCTTTGCAAAAACAGCCCCTGCGGGATGGGGCCATGCCTATCCGCACCCCCCGCCGCCCGCGCCAGCGCCGCGAAATCGACATGCGCGGTCAGATCTGCGCTGCCCGGCGGGCCCAGCGGGTCAGCCGCCTGATGCGCGCGTAGCGCCTGCAGGCTGTCGCCCAGCGCGGTTTCGGCCGGGCCGTAATCGAGCAGCAGCGCGGACCCGCCCTGGGCGGCGATGCGCGCGGCGAGATGGGCAGCCAGCGCCTGCCCGGCCTCGCCCCGCTCCAGCACGCTGCCCTCGGGGGCCTCGGGCAGCCCCAGTTCGCTGGGCTGCTCGACGAAGGCGCCATGGGCGACGAAGCGCTCCATCCAGCCCTCCGCCCGCCGAATGAACTGGCGCACCGGCAGGGCATCGAAAAATTCATTGGCCAGGATGATGGCGGGGCCGGGCGGCACATCCTCCACCCGGTCAAACCACTGCACCGGGATGCCGGCCAGCGCCGCGCCCTGCCCCGCCCGCAGGCTGGCCGAGCTCTCGACCAGCGCGATCCGCGCCGCCGCCTGAAAACCCGGCACCATCTCACCCACCGCGCGCCAGGCATCGGCCATCAGGGTGCCGCGGCCCGGCCCCAGCTCCACCAGCCAGACCGCCGCGGGGGCACCCATTTGCTGCCACGTCACCGCGGCCCAAAGGCCCAGACATTCACCGAAAGCCTGGGAGATCTCCGGCGCGGTGGTGAAATGCGCCAGCGGGTCGGGCTGGGCATAAAACGCAGCATTGGCGCGCGCCATGAAGGCGTCCAGCCGCTCCATCACGGCCGCCGGGCGCGCCACATGAGCACGGCCCCGATGAGCATCATCGGCAGGGAGAGCAATTGGCCCATCGTGGTCCCCACCAGCAAGAAACCCAAATGCGCGTCGGGCTGACGAAAAAACTCGCCGATGCAGCGCGCCACGCCATAGCCGGCGATCAGCGCGCCGGTCAGGAAGCCCCGGCGTTCACGCAGGCCAGGGCGCGAGAACAGGGTGATCATGAGCAGGAACAGCGCCACACCCTCGAGCCCTGCCTGATAAAGCTGGCTGGGGTGGCGCGGCAGGGCCATGGGGTCGGTGGGGAAGACCATCGCCCAGGGCACATCCGCCGGCCGGCCATACAGTTCTGCATTGACGAAATTGGCCAGCCTGCCGAAGAAAAGCCCAAGCGGCACGCCCACCGCCACCCTGTCACCAAAGCCCAGCGGCGAGAGTTTCTGCGCCCGGCAGAATAGCCAGGCCGCCACGATCACGCCCAGGGCGCCGCCATGGAAGGCCATACCACCCTGCCAGACCATGGGAATTTCCCATGGTGCGAAAAGGTAATGGCCAGGGCGATAGAACAGCACATAGCCCAGCCGGCCACCGATGATGATGCCCAGCGTGGCCCAGGAGATGAAATCATCCATCTGCTGCGGCGTGGCCACCGCAGGGGAGGTCTGCACCAGCCGCCGCCCCAGCCGCCAGGCGGCAAGAATGCCGGCGATATAGGCCAGGGCGTACCAGCGGATTCCCAATGGTCCGATCTGAATGGCGACCGGGTCGATCATCGGGAAGGCCCAGATGGGCAGAATGGTGGGAATCATGCGGCCTCGTGGGCTGTGACGGAGTGGGGTATAGGCGATTGCAGCAAGGAGATCATCATGGCGGGTAGCAAAGACGGCGTTCGGCAGCGGCTGGACGATCTGGCGGGAATGGCCGGCGGCGCTTTCAGCGTTCTGGCCGGGCTGAAGAATGAGGCCGGGCAATTGGCGAAATCCCGCGCCGATGCCTTTGCCCAGCGCATGGAGCTGGTCCGGCGGGAGGAGTTCGAGGCTGCCCTCGAACTCGCCCGGCGCGCGCGCGAAGAGACGGAGGTTCTGGCCGAGAAGCTGGCCGCACTCGAGGCCCGGCTCTCCCGACTGGAGGCCGGCCGGGGCGATGCGGCGGGCAACATCATGATTGCGCGGGCCGATTCGTCCACAGAAGCGTAGCATTTCCCCTCTTGCGGCGCGGGATTCAGGCCTCATACGCTAGGTGTGGTGGTGCAGGGCGTCGTTAACCCCAATACCTGGGTCTGGGGCCCAGGGGGAGAGTGGCGACAAAGCCCGGCATCGCGGTGGCACGTGGTTCAGACCTTGGGTGATTTCGCCCTCGGTCATCACGCTTGAGAAGGGTTCTGCGATGACCTCCATGTTGACCCAGGAATTCCACGAAACCGCGACCAATCCGCTCGATGTGCTTGAGCAGATTCTCAGTTCCAATGAATGGGCCTGCGAGCGGCAATCGGACGGGGAGATGGTGGCGGAGGCGCCCGGCAAATGGGGCAGCTACGCCATGTTCTTCTCCTGGGCGGGGGAGATCAGCGCCATGCATTTTTCCTGCGCCTTCGATATCAAGGTGCCGGCCAATCGGCGCGGCGCGCTTTATGAATTGCTGGCGCTGGCCAATGAGCGGCTCTGGATCGGCCATTTCGGGCTGGAAAGCGATGATGGCGTGCCGGTGTTTCGCCATGCCGTGCTGCTGCGCGGCGCCCCCGGGGCCAGCGCTGAAAGCCTGGAAGATCTGGTCGATATCGCGCTGAACGAGTGCGAGCGCTTCTTCCCCGCCTTTCAGTTCGTGCTTTGGGGCGGCAAGGCGCCCAAGGATGCGCTGGAAGCGGCGTTGCTGGATTGCGTCGGCGAGGCCTGAGCGCCTATTCGCCTCAGGCCAGAATATCCAGCAGCGAGGCCAGGGGGAGCGGCGCATCGGGCGGTGCCACCGCGGCCCATAACCCACGCGGCACATAGAGCGCTGCCAGCCCAGCGGCGCGGGCGGGCAGAATGTCATTATCCACCCTGTCGCCCACATAGGTAATCGCCGCGGGCGGGGCGGCGCAATGTTCGATCACCCGGTCGAAAAAGCGCGGATCGGGCTTTTGTACCCCCCAACCGGCGGAGGTGGCGATGAAATCGGCGCCCAGATTCAGCGCCTCAAGGGCGGGCCCTGCCTCGAGGGGCTGGTTGCCGGCGATGCCGATACGAAAGCCGCGCGCCCGCAATGCGGCGAAGGCGGGGCGGACATCGGGGTAGAGGTCGGCCTCCAGCGGCGCATCCTGCGCCAGCCTGGCGCGGCGAATGGCCATGATGTCATGTCCCGGGGCCAGGCGCTGCATGGTGTGACGGTGGCTCAGCCCCTGGGCGATATCCTCGCACAGGGCGCCCCAAAGCGTTTCATAAGGCACCGCCAGATGCGCGGCCCAGCCCTGCCAGACGCGGGTCTCATCAACGAGAACGCCGCCGACATCGAAGACGAACCAGGCTTCGGCCGGCGGCAAGGCGCTCAGCTCTTCTCGATGGTCAAATCCGGCGCATCGGGGTGCTTCATGCCCACCAGATGGTAGCCGCAATCCACGTGATGCACCTCGCCGGTCACCCCGGCCGAGAGCGGGCTGAGGAAATACAGCCCCGAGCCGCCCACCTCCTCCAGCGTCACATTCCGTCGCATGGGGGAATTATGCTGGTTCCATTTGAGGATATAGCCGAAATCGCCGATCCCGCTCGCAGCCAAGGTCTTGATCGGGCCGGCGGAAATCGCGTTCACGCGGATCTGCCGCTCACCCAGATCGGCCGCCATATAGCGCACCGAGGCCTCCAGCGCCGCCTTGGCCACGCCCATCACATTGTAATGCGGCACCCAACGCTCGGCGCCCAAATAACTGAGCGTGAGCATAGAGCCACCCTCCTTCATCATCGCCGCCGCCCGCCGCCCGGTGGCCGCGAAGGAATAGCAAGAGATGTCCATCGCCTGGAGAAACGCCTCCCGCGGCGTATCAATGAAGCGACCGCGCAGGTAATCCTTATTGGCGAAGCCAATGGCATGCACCAGGAAATCCAGCTCGCCCCAGCGTTCCTTCAGTGCATCGAAGGTGGCGTCGATCTGCGCGTCATCGCCCACATCGCAGGGCAGCACGAGGTCGGAGCCGACCGAGGCGGCCAGCGGGCGCACCCGCTTCTCCAGCGCCTCACCTTGGAAGGTGAAGGCGAGTTCGGCCCCCTGCGCGGCGCAGGCCTGGGCGATGGCCCAGGCGATCGAGCGATGATTGGCCACACCCATGATCAGGCCGCGGCGGCCGGCCATCAAATTTCCGGTGGGGATAGCAGCTTGGCTGACAGTGTCCGGCATGGTGCTCGCGGCTATGGTTGAAGAGGTGGGGTTGTGGTGGCACATGGCCATGGTCCGGGCAAGGCCCGGTTCATTTCTGGATATTTCGCATGAGCCCCACGCCGCCCGCCGACCCCTATGCGATCTTCGCCGAATGGATGGCCGAGGCCACGGCCTCGGAGGTGAATGACCCCAATGCCATGTGCCTGGCCACCTGCACGCCTGATGGAAGGCCGAGTGCGCGGATGGTGCTGCTCAAGGGCGTCGATCCGCGTGGTTTCGTCTTTTATACCAATCTCGAGAGCCGCAAGGGCTCGGAATTGGCTATAAATCCGCAGGCCGCGCTGTGTTTTCACTGGAAAAGCCTGGCCCGCTCCATTCGCGTGGAAGGCCAGGTGGAGAAGGTGACGGAGGCCGAGGCCGATGCCTATTACGCCAGCCGCTCCCGCGGGAGCCGGATCGGCGCCTGGGCATCGCGCCAGTCCCGCCCGTTGGAGGGGCGCTTCGCCCTGGAGAAGGCGGTGGCGGAATACACGATGAAATTCGGCATCAGCGAGATACCCCGGCCGGCGCATTGGTCGGGTTTTCGGGTGCTGCCGGCGCGAATCGAGTTCTGGCGCGACATGCCCTTCCGGCTGCATGAGCGGCGGGTCTTCACCGCCACTGCCGATGGCTGGGGCACCGAGGCGCTCTTCCCCTGATGGCCATTCCCGCCGCCCAGCGGGAGGTGGCGGATTTCCTCGCCGGTATTACCGGCCAGGGGGTGGTGGAGACGCATATCTCGGCGGTGTTTCTTGGCCGGGATGAGGTGCTGAAACTCAAAAAAGCGGTTGATTTCGGTTTTTTGAATTTTTTGTCGCTGGCCGAGCGCGGCCGGCTGATCGCCCATGAGCAGGCCCTGAATGCCCCCGCAGCGCCTGGGCTCTATCTCGGGCCGGTGGCCATCACCCGCGATCACGATGGCGCCCTGGCGCTGGGTGGCGCGGGCGAGGTGGTGGATTGGGTGCTGCGGATGCGCCGGCTGCCAGCGGGTGACTTCCTCGATGCCCATGCCCCGCTCGACGGGCCAGGGCTCGATGCGCTGGCCGATGCGGTGGTGGCGCTGCACCAGGCCGCGCCCCAGCGCGCAGCCGGCGACCCTGGCACGCTGCTGGAGGGCAATCGCCAATCCGGCCTCAGCGCCGGCCTGCCGCCCGAGGCGGTGGCGGCATGGGCGGCGGCCGCCATCGCGCAGCTGCAGGCCCTCACCCCATGGCTGGCCTCGCGCCGGGCATTTCAGCGCCGCTGCCATGGCGATTTGCATCTGGGCAATCTCTGCCTGATCGAGGGCCGGCCCACGCCCTTCGACGCGCTGGAATTTTCCGAAGATCTGGCCAGCATCGACACCGGCTATGACCTCGCCTTCCTGCTGATGGACCTTGACCAACGCTGGGGCCGCGCCACCGCCAATCGGGTGATGAACCGCTACATCGCCCGCAGCGGCGATGTGGGCTTGCTGCGCGGGCTGCCACTCTGGCTTTCGATGCGCGCCTTCATCCGCGCCCATGTCACGGCGCGCAGCGGTGCTGATGCCACAGCCCTAATGGGGGCCGCCCTAGCCTATCTCAACCCGCCGCCGCCCCGGTTGGTGGCCATTGGCGGGCTGCAGGGGACCGGTAAATCCACCCTGGCGCGGGCCTTGGCACCAGGGCTGGGCGCTGCCCCCGGCGCGCTGGTCCTGCGCAGCGATGAATTGCGCAAACGCCGCGCCGGAATCGCCCCCGAAACGCCTCTGCCGCCCGAGGCCTACAGCGCCGAGGAGAGCGCCGCCGTCTTCGCCACCCTGCGCACCGAGGCTGCCGAGGCGCTCGCCGCCGGCCATGCCGTGGTGGCCGATGCTGTCTTCCAGCGCCCGGCGGAGCGCGATGCGCTCGCGGCCCTCTTCACCCCCTTCCAGGGTTTCTGGCTGGAGGCACCGCTCTCAGTGCTGCAGGCGCGGATCAAAGCCCGGCACAATGACGCATCGGACGCGAACATCGCCGTTCTGCAAGCCACCGCCGCGCGCGATTGCGGGCCCATCGACTGGGCCCGGCTGGACGCCACCGCCGATGCGCAGGCCGCGGCCCGCAAGATGCTGCTGGACGCACCCCCTGCCGCTTCGCCATAACGGCTGCTCAAAGGGTTCGAGGGAGAAAAACATGGCATTCCGTCGATTGCTGGTGCCGCTGACCGGCACCGCCGCGGGCGAGGCCGCCATCGCGACCGCGCTGATGACAGCGCGCATCTGGGGCGCGCATGTGCATTGCCTGCATGTGCGGGTGGATGCGCGCGATGTCGCACCCTTGGCAGGCGAAGGCCTCTCGGGCGCGATGATCGAGGAGATGATGGCCGCCACCGAGCGCGAATCCGGCGAACGCGCCAACCGCGTGAAGGCGCTGTTCGACCGCATGGCCGGCGCTTTGGGCGATGTGACCCTGGCTGACAGCGCCGAGGTGGCGAATAAGACCGATGGCGTCACCCTCTCCTTCGAGAGCATTGCCGGGCGGGAAGAGGATGTGGTGGCGCAGCAATCGCGCCTTTATGACCTGGCCGTGGTGCCGCATCCGGAGGCCGATGAGGATGTCTCCTCCTCCGATGCGCTGCACGCCGTGCTGTTCGATTCCGGCCGGCCGGTGCTGATCGCGCCACGCCGCGCACCCGCCTCCATCGGCACGCGCATCTGCTGTGCCTGGAATGGCACGGCCGAGAGTGCCGCCGCCATGGCCGCAGCCCTGCCCTGGCTGCATCAGAGCAATGCCTGCCGCGTGCTCTATGCCGATGAATACCAGCGCCGTGGGCCGAAGGTGGAGGGCATCATGTCCTACCTGCACTGGCATGGCGTGGATGCCGGCAGCCAGATGTTCAAGCCAGCCAACAGGGATGTCGGCGCTGGGCTGCTAGGGGCGGTGGCCGATTACAATGCCGATTTGCTTTGCATGGGCGCCTATAGCCATTCGCGCATCCGCCAACTGATCCTGGGCGGCGTGACGCGGCATGTGCTGGAGAAGAGCGAGATTCCCGTCCTGATGTGTCGGTGATTCTGGTTCGACCGGCGCGCGAGCACCTGCCGGCCTATTGGGCGGCGCTGGAGCGCGGCTGGTCACCAGACCTGATCACCCCGCGCGAGACGGCGCTGCATGAACTGCGCTTCATCGCCGAGGACCCGGAGGGCTTTCTCGACGCGCTCGATGATCCGTCGGCGAAAAACGGCCCGGTGACATTTCCAGACGGCAGCACCAGGCCGCGCCTGCCCAGCTTCCGCCGTTGGATGTGGGATGGCGGGTTCTGCGGCGCGATCGACTTTCGCTGGCAGCACGGCACGCCGGCCCTGCCGCCCCATATCCTGGGGCATATCGGCTATAATGTGGTGGGCTGGAAGCGCCGGCAGGGTATTGCCACCCGCGCGCTGGGGCTGCTGCTGGTTGAGATCGCACCGCTGGGGCTGCCTTATGTCGAGGTGACGACAGAGCCCGAGAATACCGGCTCCATCGCGGTGATCGAGGCCAATGGCGGGGTTTTTATCGAGACCTTCACTAAGGATGCCGCCTATTCTGGCGGGCCGGGCCTTCGCTATAGCATCACGCTATCGGCCGGAGGCGCAGGATGAATGCCGCGATCACGGCCACCAAGCACAGCAGGGGATTACCAGCAGCATGATCGACATCCGGCCCTTCAACACCCTCGGCGCGGCCGATTTCGGCTGGCTGAAGGCCAAGCACCACTTCTCCTTCGGCCATTACCGCGACCCCGCGCGCGACCATTGGGGCAATCTGCGTGTCTGGAATGATGACGAGATCGCCCCAGGCAAGGGCTTTGCGCCACACCCCCACCGCGACATGGAAATCATCACCTATGTTCGCCAGGGCGCCATCACCCATCGCGACAATATGGGCAATGAGGGCCGCACCGAGGCGGGCGACGTGCAGATCATGTCCGCCGGCACCGGCGTGACGCATAGCGAGTATAATCTCGAACCCGAGACCACCAAAATCTTCCAGATCTGGATCATGCCCGACCGCATCGGCGCCACGCCGAACTGGGGCGCCAAGACCTTCCCCAAGGCGGCGCGCGAGGCCGGCTTCGAGGTGCTGGCCAGCGGCCGTGATGGCGATCTGGGCGCGCTGCCGATCAACGCCGATGCGGCGGTGATGGCCACGACGCTCAGCCCCGGCCAGACCCTTATCCAACCCCTCGCACCGGGGCGCGTGGCCTATCTGGTGCCTGCCCGTGGCAGCGTGACGGTGAATGGCGTGACACTGAACCCGCGGGACGGGGCGGCGATACGTGACGAGGCGGAGTTGCGCATCATTGCCGAGGACGAGGCCGAGTTGGTGATGGTGGAGGCCGCTGGCTGAGCCGACCCGAACGGGTCTTGCCAGCGGCACGGGCTTGCCCCAACTCGGGGCGCATGAGCATTGCGATCATCGGCGCCGGCATGGCCGGCATTTCCTGCGCCCGGGCGCTGCGTGAGGCGGGGCGCCAGGTGGTGCTCTTCGACAAGGGCCGCGCCGCCGGCGGCCGAATGGCCACCAAGCGCATGGCGCTGGGCGAGGCGACCATCCGCATCGATCACGGCGCGCAATACATCACCGCACGGGATGGAGGCTTCGCTTCGCTGCTGCAGGGCCAGGGTGTCGCCGCCTGGCCGGAGGCGGGGCGATTTGTGCCGCTGCCCGCCATGTCGGCCCTGCCACGGGCACTGGCCCAGGGGCTGGATATCCAACTCGGCCGGCATGTTTCAGCGCTGCGCCGCCAAGGCGGGCAATGGATGATCGAGCACCTGCCAGCCGATGCCGTGCGGCCCGGCCGCCCGCTGCCGGACCTTGCAGCAGAGGCCGCAGGCCCCTTCGATGCCGTGGCGGTGGCACTGCCCGCCCCCCAGGCCGCCCCTTTGTTGCAACCGGTGGCGCCCGCCCTCGCCGCCGCGCTGGAGGGGGTGGAATACGCCCCCTGCTGGACCTGGCTTGCGGTATTCGCCGCGCGGCTCGACCTGCCTGATGTGCTGCGGCCAGAGACCGGGCCAATCGGCTGGGCAGCGCGCAACAATGCCAAGCCGGGCCGCCAGGCGCAGGAGGCCTGGGTGGTGCAGGCCGGCCCGGAATGGTCACGCGCCCATCTTGAGGACAAGGTGGGGGATGTGGCGGCGGGCTTGCGCGCCGCACTCGGCGCCCCGGCTCCCCTGACCGAAGTCACCCATCGCTGGCGCTACTCGCTGGTGGAGCGTGCCCTGGGCCGCCCCTGCCTGTGGGATGGGGCAGCCGGGCTCGGCCTGGCCGGGGATTATTGCCTGGAGGGGCGGGTGGAGGCGGCCTTCCTCTCCGGCCAGGCGCTGGCGCGGGCCATGATAGCATGAATATCCAGCTCCCCCGCCCCGCCCATGCGCATGATCTGGAGGCGGCGCGCGAGGCCGCCTTCGCCCTGCTGGCGCGCGGCGCGGCCGATAGGCGCAGCCCCATTCACACGCCAAACTTGGCCACCATCGGCGCCGATGGCGCGCCCAGGCTGCGCACCCTGGTGCTGCGCAGCTTTGACCCCGCCAGCCGCAGCCTGCGCCTGCACACCGACCGCAGAAGTGAAAAGGCGTCGGAAATCATCGCCGACCCCCGCGTCTCGCTGCATGGCTATGACCCTGAGCAGCGCATCCAGCTTCGCTTGCAATGCCTGGCCAGCCTGCATTGCGATGACGCTGTGGCCGAGGCCGGCTGGAATGCGAGCCGCGATTTCTCCCGCATGTGCTACGCTATCACCCCAGGCCCCGGCCACTCAGCCGCAGCGCCGCCACCGGCACCCACCGATGCGGTGTCAGGACGAGAGAATTTTGCGGTGATTCAATTGATATTCAACGAGATGGAATGGCTCTGGCTGGCCGCTGATGGCCATAGGCGGGCGCGCTTCACCTGGGGGCAGCAGCCCATCGCCACCTGGCTGGTGCCATGAACCTCGCCACCATCACGGAAGAGATCATGCGGCAGGTCGAGGCGCGCGGCCCGGGCAAAAGCATCTGCCCCAGCGAAGTCGCCCAGGCGCTCGCCCCCGACGCCTGGCGCGGCTTGCTCACCCTGGTGCGCCAGGCTGCCGCCGCCCTGGCCACCGAGGGCCAGATTGACATATTGCGTAAGGGCAAGCCTGTGGCGCCCGAGGATATGCGCGGCGTCATCCGCCTCGCCATTCGCCAGAAGGAGCCTGAATGACCTCGATCACCGCCCTGCTCAGCCGTGGCGCCACCGGGTTGGAGGCCGCAAGCCCGCTGGAATTCGCCTCCCTCGTGCTGCCGCGCTCTCCCAATACCTGCCTGGCCGCGCCGGGCTGGCATCCTGGCTTCAAGCATCTCGAAACCCCGATCTACCCGGTCTCCACCGCCCGGCTCTTCGAGGTTCTGGGCCGGGTCGCCGGGGAATTCCCCCGCACCTATCCGCGCGGGAACTGGCCGGAGCGCCTCCAGGCGCAATGGGTGGAGCGCAGCCAGATCATGAACTACCCCGACATCATCGTGGCCGAGGTGGTGGCCGCGCCCAATGGCGGGGCAGGGCTGTTCATCTATTCGCACAGCCTGTTCGGCTGGTCCGATATGGGGGTGAACCGGGCGCGGGTGGATCGCTGGCTGGCGGCCTTGATGCGCGCGGCCTGAAGGATCAGTCGCGCCGGGCGCGCGTCTCGGCGTGACGCAGCAGGAATTCGCGGCCCAGCTTCACCCGCGGCGTGCCATCATATTCGACGATATCGGCGGTGGCGTAGGTCTCGCTCCAGATATCGGGGATGAAGCTGCCGGTGCCCACGACATCAACCGGTGCGCGCGCCTCGGCCATCACCCGGCACTTGCCCACGCCAAAGCCCGAGGAGGCGACGATGCGCACGGCGGAAAACCCCGCCGCATCCAGCGCCTCGCGCACACGCCAGACGGCGGCTGCGGAAACCCCGGTGCCCACGAGGTGGCGCAGCTCCGTCTCGCTGCGGTAACGGCGCACCGCAGCCGGGGCGTGGCGTTCCAGCACGGCGTAGCTTTCCGCCGGGTCCAGCCCCTCCAGGAAGCGGCCGCCATGGGTGTCGAGGCGCAGCGCCATGCGGCCTGCGGCGGCGAGGGTGGCAAAGCGGTGGCACACCTCCAGCCCATCCGTCACCTCGCGGCCGAAATAATCCACCAGCACGGTCAGCCCCTCATCGGGGAAGGTCGCATGGAACATTTCCGCCGCGCGCAGGGTGCTGCCGGCATAGCCGATAAGCGCATGCGGCATGGTGCCGCGCCCGGCATTCTCGCCAAACCAATGCGCCGTGCCATTGGTGGCATTGCCAACAAAGCCCTTAGCACCCTCGCGCTGCGCCGCCTGGCTGCCCACGCTGGCGGCATAGGCCATCATATCCTGCATCTCGGCCCCGGCGCAGTGCCGGGCATCCATCGCCAGGAAGGCGGATTGCGGCAATTCCAGGCTCATCTGATAGGCGTTGTGCGCCGCCACACAGGCCGCGCCGAGCTTTTGCAGATACAGCGTCTCCAGATCCGCCAGCTTGGCAAAGGAGCCGGTGAGGTAGAGCAGCGGGTCACCAGCGCCGACCCATTCGCCCTCCTTATGCACCAATTCGATATCGAAGGCGGTGTCGCGCTCGGCTGCCACGGCGCGCAACCAATCCACCGCGATGCGCGGCGCCGAGATCACCGGCCGGCGGAGGAAAACCGCGTAGGTCACCCGCGCATCGCCGAATTTCTCGACGATGCTGCGGGTGCGGTTGAAATAGACATCGGTGCGATCAGCGATCGCCCGATCGGTGACACCGCTCATTCGGCGGCGCGCGCCGGACGTTCCATGCCCACCCGCCGCGCCTTCAACTCCTCCGCAATCAGGAAGGAGAGCTCCAGCGACTGTTCGGCATTCAGCCGCGGGTCGCAGAAGGTGGCGTAGTTTTCGCTCAGATTGGCGGCGGTCAGGCGATGGGCACCGCCCACGCATTCCGTCACGTCCGAGCCGGTCATCTCGACATGCACTCCACCCGCCACCGTGCCCTCCGCCGCATGAACGTCGAAGAAGCCACGCACCTCATCGAGGATCGCGTCGAAGCTGCGGGTCTTATAGCCAGCCTGGGTGGTGGTGTTGCCGTGCATGGGGTCGCACAGCCAGACCACATTGCAGCCGGCATCGCGCACGGCACGGACCAACGGCGGCAGTTTTTCGGCCACTTTCCCTGCACCCATGCGGCTGATCAGGGTGAAGCGGCCCTTCTCATTGGCCGGGTTGAGCTGTTGGCACAGTGCCACCAGCTCGCCAGCATCCATCGTCGGCCCCACCTTCATGCCAATGGGGTTGGCCACGCCGCGGAGGAATTCCACATGCGCGCCATCGGGCTGGCGCGTGCGGTCGCCAATCCAGAGGAAATGCGCCGAGCAGGCGTAATGCTTGCCGATATGGGTGGAGCTGAGCCGGGTCAGCGCCTGCTCATAGGGCAGCAGCAGCGATTCATGGCTGGTGTAGAAGGCGGTCTCACGGATTTGCGGCGCATTCTCGCTGTTCATGCCGCAGGCGGCCATAAAATTCAGCGTCTCATCAATGCGCTGGGCCAGGCCCTCATATTGCGCGGTGAGTGGCGAGCGGCCGACGAAATCGAGGTTCCAGCGATGCACCTGATGCAAATCGGCATAGCCGCCGGTGGCGAAGGCGCGCAGCAGGTTCAGCGTGGAGGCCGATTGCAGATAGGCGAATTCCATCCGGGCGGGGTCCGGCATGCGGGCCTCGGGCGTGAATTCGGCGCCATTGATGATGTCACCGCGATAGCTGGGCAGGGTCACATCGCCCTGCTTTTCCACATCGCTCGAGCGCGGCTTGGCGAATTGCCCGGCCATGCGGCCCAGCTTCACCACGGGCACCGTGGCGCCGAAGGTCAGCACCACCGCCATTTGCAGCAGCACGCGAAACGTGTCGCGAATGGCATCGGTGCGGAATTCGGAAAAGCTCTCGGCGCAATCGCCGCCCTGCAGGACAAAGGCGCGGCCATCGCCGGCCCGGCCCAGCTCGGCCTTCAGCCGCTCGCATTCGCCGGCAAAAACCAGCGGCGGAAAGCGGCCCAGTTTTTGTTCCATCGCGGCCAGGGCCGCGCTGTCCGGATAGTCAGGGACCTGCCGTATCGGCATGTCACGCCAGCTGGACGGGGTCCACGCGCGTGCCATTGGTTTCTCTCCGCTCATTAAGGCTTGCCAGAATATGGCGGAATGGTGTCCGGCGCTACTGTGCCTCGCCTACAACCCGGGTGCGAGTGCGCAGGGTGACGAATTCCTCTGCCGCGGTGGGGTGAATGCCGATGGTGCGGTCGAAATCCTGCTTGGTTGCGCCCATCGCCACGGCAATGCCGATACCCTGCATGATCTCGGCCGCATCCTCGCCCAGCATATGCGCGCCCAGGATTGTCTGGCTGGCCTGATCGACCACGAGCTTCATCGTGGTCTTGCGACCCTGCCGCTTGCTGATGGTGTGGCGCATGGGGGTGAAGCGGGCGACATAGACATCGGTCGGGCCCAGCCTTGCCGCCTCCGCCTCGGTCAGCCCCACCGTGCCGATGGGCGGCGAGGTGAAGACGGCGGTGGGCACATTGAGGTAGCTGGCGCGGCGGGGGTTCTTGCCGAATAGCGTATCGGCCAGGGCGTGGCCCACGGCGGTGGCCATGGGGGTGAGGTTCAGCCTATCGACCACATCGCCGATGGCGAAAATATGCGCCTGGCTGGTGGCGTGCTCGTCATCGACGATGACCGCACCCGCGGCATTCATGGCAACCCCGGCCGCCTCCAGCCCCAGCCCGGCCGTATTGGGCTTGCGGCCGGTGCAGAAGAACACCGCATCCACCTGGCAGAGCGCGTCATTGCTCAGGGCCAGGCTGTATCCATCGCCTGACCGAGTGATGCCCCGGGGCATGATGCCGGCATTCATCACGATGCCCTGGGCCTGCAGCGCCTCGGGCAATGCCTCGCGGATATCCTGGTCAAAGCCGGTCAGCGGCAGTGGGGCGCGATAAAAAACCTCGGTCTGCGCCCCCAGGCCTGCCAGCAGGCAGGCGAATTCCAGCGCGATATAACCGCCGCCAATAATGGCCACACGCTTGGGCAGGGCTGGCAGGGTGAAGAGCCCATCCGAGATCATGCCATGCTCGGCGCCTGGAATATCCAACTTCATCGCCTGGCCGCCGGTGGCGATGACGATGCGCTCGGCGGTGATGCGCTTGCCGCCGACATCAAGGGTATGGGCATCGATAAAAGTCGCGCGCGCATCAAAAACCTGGCAGCCAGCGCCCATCAGCAGCTTGCCGTAAATCCCTGACAGCCTTGCCACCTCGGCATCGCGGGCGGCGGCGAGCACCGCCCAATCATGCTCGCCCTTGACCATGGAGGTCCAGCCAAAGGCCGCGGCGTCCTCCGCCCACATGCCGTATTCGGCGGCCTGGACCATGATTTTCTTCGGCACGCAGCCGACATTGACGCATGTGCCGCCCCAGAAGCGCTCCTCGGCCACGCCCACCCGGGCGCCATGGCCGGCCGCAATGCGGGCCAACCGCACCCCGCCCGAGCCGCCGCCGATGACGAAGAGATCGAAATCATAAGCCATGCCTGGAACCTTTCGCAGCCTGCGGGAATGTAGCGTCGACCGCCATAAGCACCTTCCCCATTTGCCGCCAGATGGGCAAGCTGGCGGCAAATAAGGAGGAAGCGGCCCTTGCCGATAGACCACACCCACGCCTCAGGCCTGACCAGCTGGGTGGCCAGCGCCAATGCGCCCGGCTGCGATTTCCCGATCCAGAACCTGCCGCTGGGCATTTTCTCCATCGCCGGCGGCACGCCGCGCGGCGGTGTAGCGATTGGCGACCAGGTCCTCGATATCGGCCTCGCCATGGCGCATGGCCTGCTGCGCGGGGCGGCGGCAGAGGCCGCTTCCGGCCCCTCGCTGCGGCCATTGATGGCGATGGGCCGCGCCGCCTCGGCCGAGCTCCGGCACAATGTCTCCGCCCTGCTCGCCGCCAGCGCGCCTCCGCGCCCCGAATTGTTACATCCGCAATCCGCCATTCGCATGCACCTGCCCGGCGAGGTGCGGAATTTTTCCGATTTCATGGCCAGCTATGATCACTGCGCCCGGCTTGGCGCAGCGCGGGACCCAAAAAACCCGCTGCCGCCCGCCTTTCACCATCTGCCAGTGGCCTATCACTCCCGCGCCAGCTCGGTGCGCCCATCGGGCACCAATGTGCGCCGCCCCTGGGGGCAGTATTTCAAGGATGGCGAGATCGTCTTCGCCCCCACCGGCACGATGGATTTCGAGCTGGAACTCGGCATCTGGATTGCCGGCGAGAATGAGCAGGGCGAACCCACGCCGATCAGCCTGGCGGATCAGCGCCTATTCGGCTTCTGTCTCCTCAATGACTGGTCCGTGCGCGATATCCAGCGCTACGAAATGCCGCCGCTTGGCCCCTTCCTGGGCAAAAGCCTGCACACCTCGGTCTCGCCCTGGGTGATCACGGCCGAGGCCCTGGCGCCCTTCGCCACCGCGCTGCCGCCGCGCCAGGCCGGTGCGCCACAATGCCCGCCGCATCTCACCAGCGGCAGGCCCGATGGGCTGCGCATCCATATGCAGGCGGCGCTGCAAACCCCCGCCATGGCAGGCCCGCATGTCATCACCTCGGCGCCGTTCGAGAATATGTACTGGACGCCGGCGCAAATGGTCGCGCACCACACCTCCAATGGCTGCAACCTGCTGCCGGGGGATTTGCTGGGCAGCGGCACCGTCTCCGGCCCAGCCGAGGGTGGTGAGGCCTGCATCGCCGAGCTTTTGCTGCGCGGCCCCATCCAACTGCCCAATGGCGAGAGCCGCCGTTACCTCGAGGATGGCGATACCATGATCTTCACCGGCCAGGCGCATGCGCCTGGCGCCACGCCCATCGGCTTCGGCGAATGCCGCGGCACCATCCTTCCAGCCCATAAGGCCTGATCCCATGCGACGCATCATCGACATTTCCGTGGCCCTGAAATCGGGCATCAAATCCGACCCGCCGAACATGCTGCCCGAGATCGAATATATCGATCACCACCAATCGGCGCCGCGCATGGCCGAGTATATGGGCGTGGCCATTTCCGACTTGCCGAATGGCGAATATGCCGCGGTGGAACGGGTGAATATCTCCACCCATAACGGCACCCATCTGGATGCGCCCTATCACTATTTCTCCCGCCAGGATGAGGCGCTGATCCCCGGCGGCCGGCCCTCGATGCGCATCGATGAGGTGCCGCTGGAATGGTGCTTCCAGCCCGGCGTGAAGCTCGATTTCCGCCATTTGCCCGATGGCCATATCGTGCAGCCAGAGCAGGTGGAGGCGGAACTCAAGCGCATCAACCACACGCTCAAGCCGCTTGAAATCGTGCTGATGAATACCCGCGCCGGCAGCCGCTATGGCGAGGATGATTTCATCGATAGCGGCTGCGGCATGGGGCTGGCCGCCACCATGTGGCTGCTCGAGCGCGGCGTGCGCGTCGTGGGCACCGATGGCTGGTCTTGGGATGCGCCGTTCAGCGCCACCAAGAAGCGCATTGCCGAGGGGGGTGACCCCTCGATCATCTGGGAAGGCCACCGTGCAGGCCGGCAGATCGGCTATAGCCACATGGAAAAGCTGAGCAACCTGGAAAGCCTGCCGGGCGATGGCTTCATGGTCTCCTGCTTCCCGGTGAAAATCCATCGTGCTTCGGCCGGCTGGGTCCGCGCTGTCGCCATTATCGAGGAGTGAGAATGATGCGCCTTCTATTCGCGATCCTGCTGCTGGCACTGCCCGCCCATGGGCAGGAATGGCGGCCAGAGGGCGCCATCACCCTGGTCAGCCCCTATTCCCCCGGCGGGTCGGATGCCTTCATGCGCGCCATTGGCGAGTATATGGGCCGGCAATTGGGCGTGCCCGTCGCGGTGGTGAACCGCGATGGCGGCTCGGGCGTGGTGGGTATGCGCTTCATGGCCTCCTCCAACCCCGATGGCCGCACCATCGCGATGACGCCAATGACGGCCGTGGTGGTGCAGCCGCATATGGTGCGCAATCTGGGCCTGGACCCGAGCCATGTGGCGCCAGTCTGCGGCACCAATGAGAACCATCTGGGCATCGTGGTGCGCAGTGACAGCCCGATCCGCAACCTGGCCGATCTTCTGGCCGCCGGGCGGGCGCGCAACCTCAGCTATGGCAGTGCCGGGCCCAATTCGCTGCCCATGTTGGGGGTTTGGCGCGTCAGCCGCGCCACCGGGGTGGAATTCACCCATATCGCCTTCCGTGGTGACCCGCCGCACCTGAACGAAACCCTGGCGGGAAGGCTGGATTTCTCCACCGCCGTCGTCGCCTCGGCCTCCGAATTCGTGCTGTCGGACCGGATGCGGCTGATCACCGTCTTCAGCGCGGGGCGGCATCCCGATTTCCCGAATGTGCCCACGGCGCGCGAACAGGGGGTGGATGCGCTGCAATTCAGCCAGGTGGGCATCTATGCGCCGCGCGGCACGCCCGAGCACATCCTCAACCGGCTGGAGACGCTATGCCGTGAAGCGCTGGAACAGGAGCCGGTGCGGCGCATGGCTGCCACCGCGCGCAGCATCATCCGCTACATGCCCCGGGCCGATTTCGCCGCCATGATCAATAGCGAATTCGAGGCTTATCGCGGCATCCTGCAGGCGTTGGGCGTGCAGCCGGAATAGGGCTCACCCCCGCGCCGGCGGCAGGCGCATCCAGGCGGCGGGCTCGGGGTGCAGCATTGCCTCGCCACATGCCAGCGGGCCCTCCAGCGCCCCCAGGCGCAGCAGCGCCATGCCCCGGCCATCCCGGCCCGAGCGCATTTCGCCCATCTCGATACCCTCACGCAGCACCGGCGTGCCGGGTGAAGGCAAGGCGCCCTCCACCCGCACCGGCACCAACCGGCGCTTGACGAGGCCGCGATACTTCGTCCGCGCCGTCAGCTCCTGGCCCATATAGCAGCCCTTATCCCAGCTCACGCCGTGCAACTCGTCGAAGCCGGCCTCCAGCAGCACGGTCTGCTCGGTGCGCATATCGGCGGTATCGGGCAGGCCGAGCGAGAGCCGATGCAGGTCGTAGGCGATGCTGGCATCGGGGTATTCGCCGCGCGGCATGATGGCGCGCCAGCCGGCCTCCGGCAGGCGGGGATCGGGTGCCGCGCCCTCGGGCATCGGCGCATCGCCCCAACCCGCCACCACGGCAAAACCATTCGAAGCATCGCGCAACCCGATCTTGGAGCGCAGCCGGAACTTGATCAGTTTTTCGGCGAGCATCGGTGCCTGCTCGCGCTCACATTCCAGCAGCAGCGCATCCGGCCGATGGACGATGAAAAAATCCGCCAGCCACTTGCCCTGCGGCGTCAGCAGCGCGGCCCAGACGGCGCGGCCTGGCGCAGCGGCCGCCACATCATTGGACACCAGGCCCTGGAGGAAGGCCACGCGGTCCTGCCCCGCCAGTTCGACAACGCCGCGATGCGGCAAAAGAGAGATCGGCATGGCTGATACTTGGCGGGGGCGCGGCGCCGGTGCAACCATGATACAAGCGCCGAGTGCGGATCCTCTTCATCTCCTCCACGCGCATCGGCGACGCCGTGCTCTCCACTGGGCTATTGGGCCATTTGATGGCCCAATACCCCGGCGCGCGCTTCACCGTGGCCTGTGGCCCGGCGGCCGAGGGTGTTTTCACCCGCATGCCGGGGCTGGATCGGCTATGGGTGCTGCGTAAGCGGAAATTTTCGCTCCATTGGCTGGGGCTGTGGTGGTTCGCGGTGCGGCAGCGCTGGGATTTGGTGGTGGATCTGCGCGGTTCGGCCATGGTGTTCATGCTCCCCACCCGCGCCCGGGCTTTGATGCGCGGCGGGCGGCGCGCTGGGCACCGGCTTGCTCATCTCGCCGAGATTCTGCGCCTCGCGCCGCCGCCCTTGCCTCTCGCCTGGTTCGATGCGGCCGATGCGGCCCGCACGGCGACGATGACCGGCCCCTTCCTCGCCCTCGGCCCCAGCGCCAATTGGCAGTATAAGGTTTGGCCGGCGGAGCGCTTCGTGGCCCTGGCCCGCGCCCTCACTGGCGCCGGCGGCGCGCTCGCTGGCCATGGCATCGTCATCCTGGGCGGCCCGGGCGCGGCCGAGGCCGCGATGGTGGCCCCC
This sequence comes from Rhodovarius crocodyli, assembly GCA_945901085.1. Taxonomy (GTDB): domain Bacteria; phylum Pseudomonadota; class Alphaproteobacteria; order Acetobacterales; family Acetobacteraceae; genus Rhodovarius; species Rhodovarius crocodyli_A. The sequence goes on from CAMDJV010000009.1 coordinate 61,166, forward strand.
GTTCTCGCCGCCCTGCCCGGGGCGGTGGACATGGTGGGCAAGCTGTCTTTGCCCGAGGCCGCGGCGCTGCTCTCCCGCGCCAGCCTCTATATCGGCAATGATTCGGGGCTGATGCACCTTGCCGCCGCCGCCGGCGCCCCGACGCTGGGCCTGTTTGGCCCCACCAATGCCGAGGAATACGCGCCCTCCGGCCCGCATGCCCGGGTGGTCGAGGCCGACCGCCATGTCAGCCCCCCCGGCGCAACTGAATTGGAGAGACTGGCCCGGATGGATGCCCTGCCGATGGAACGCGCCCTTGCTGCCGCCACAGCCCTGCTATCGCCGGTGCCCGTGGCATGAGGCTCTCCGCCCTGCTCGTGGCCCGCAATGAGGCGGCAAGGCTGGAAGGATGCCTGGCCAGCCTCGCCTTTGCCGATGAGATCGTGGTGGTGCTCGACCGCAGCACCGATGCCTCGGCGCAGATCGCCCAGGCGGCGGGGGCGCGGGTGGTGGAGGGTGAATGGGCCCTGGAGGGCCCCCGCCGCAATGCCGGCATCGCCGCCTGCAGCGGTGATTGGGTGCTGGAGGTGGATGCCGATGAAACCGTGCCGCCCGAACTCGCCAGCCTGATCCGCGCCACCATCGCCGATAGCGCGCATGGTTTCCATCGTGTGGCGATCGACAATTATATTGGCGGGCGGCTCGTGCGGCATGGCTGGGCCGGCAGCTTCGGCACCACCGCCAAGCCCATCCTGTTTCGCCGCGGCGCCAAGCATTGGCGGGCGCAGCGCGTGCATCCGAGCCTGGATTGGAACGGCACCGAAGGGGCCAAGATCGAGGCCGCCGCCATCCGACATGATGTCGACCGCGACATCTCCGATATGCTGCGCCGGTTGGACCGCTATAGCAGCCTCAGGGCGGCGGATTTGCTGGAGAGCGGCGACATCGGCACCCTGCCTGGCAATCTGCGCCGCTTCTTCAGCCGCTTTTTCAAGGCGCTGGTCACCCGCCGGGGCTATCGGGAAGGTGGCTGGGGCCTGCTGCTGGCCTTTTGTGCCGGGCTGTTTCCATTGCTGAGCCACCTCAAGGCCCGGCTGGAACCGGAACGCCACCGGTGAGGATCATCCTCGCCACCGAAGGGCCGCGCCTGCCCGCCGAACGTGCCCTGGAACAACCCTGCGGCGGCGTGGAGATTGCCACCGCCATGCTGGTGCGCGCCCTGGCCCAGGGGGGCCATGCGGTCACCGTGCTGGCCGGCACGGCGGCGGCGGAGCGTGATGGCGATGGCGCGCTCTGGGCTCCCTCTGCCGAGGGGGCGGCTGATCTCGTGATCGCCAACCGAGCGCCAAAACTGTTTACAATTCTTCCTAAGGGGCGACGGGTGCTGTGGTTGCACAATCCCGCGCGCTACCTCGCCAAACCGCGCCACGCCATCCCGCTGCTGCTGGCGCGGCCGCGTATCGTGGTGCTGGGGCCCTCGCACCGGGCCAGCCTGCCGCGGCTCTTCGCCGGGGCCGCGGTGGAAATCCCGCTGGCGGTGGCGCCACCCTTCACCGCCGGCGGCACGGCGCATGGGCCGCCGGCACCGCGCGCTGTCTTCGCCTCCAACCCGCTGCGCAATCTCGATGCGCTGCTGGCGATCTGGGCCGCGCGCATCCTGCCCGCCGTGCCGGATGCCAGCTTGCATATCTATGCTGGCGCCGGTGTCTATGGCGGGCCGCAGAAACTGGCCGACCGCGCGGCCCCAGTGATGGAGCGCGCCGCCCATACCCCAGGCGTCGTGCTATGCGGGCCGCAGCCGCGCGCGGTGCTGGCCGAAAGCTACGCCCGGGCGCGGGCCATGCTGTATCTCGGTGATCCTGGGGAGACTTTCTGCCTGGCGGTGGCCGAGGCCCAGGCCATGGGTCTGCCCTGCATTCTGGGCGCTGAGGGTGCGGTGGCCGAGCGGGTGCGCGATGGGCAGAGCGGGATTGTGGCCCGCGACCATGACGCCTTCGCCGAGGCGGCGATTCGCATCCTGCGCGATGATGCGGCATGGAGTGCCATGCACCACGCCGCCCTCACCCAGCCGCCACCGCCCGATTGGGCTGAGGTGGCGGCGCGATTTGTCGCCCTGGCCCGGCCATGATCGCGCTGCTGACGCAATGCTTCCCGCCCGATCGCGGCGGCATAGAGACCACGATGGGCGAAATGGCCATGGCCTTCCATCAGGCCGGGCATAGGGTGGTGGTGCTGGCCGATCATATCCGGGGCGGCATGGCCGAGCCCGATTGGCCCTTCGCGGTGCGCCGCTTCGGCGGGCCGCGCTTCTGGCGGCGGGCGCGCAAGGCCCGCGCTCTGGCCGCGCTGGCCGCCGATGTGGTCTGGGCCGATAGCTGGAAATCGCTGGAGACGCTGCCGGCCCGCGCCCCGCGCGTGGTGGTGATGGCGCATGGCAATGAGTTGCTGCGCCAGAGCGGCGGGCGCGGCGGCCGCATGGCCCGCGCCTTCGCCAGGGCTGATATTGTGGTGGCGAATTCGCGTTTCACCGCGGGGCTGCTGGCCGGGCTGCATGATGCGGTGGTGGTTGTGAACCCCTCGATCCGCCCGCCGCTGCCCGCACCGCGTGAGCCTCAGCCCGGCCATATTGTCAGCCTTGGCCGGCTGGAGGCGCGCAAGGGCTTCGACATGGTGATCCGCGCGCTGCCGAGCCTGCCCGGCGCGCGCTATACGATGGCCGGCGCGGGCCCCGATGAGGCGCGGTTGCGGGCGCTGGCCACGCAATGCGGCGTGGCCCAGCGGGTGGCATTTGCCGGTAGTGTGGATGAGGCCACGAAATCCGCGCTGCTGGGCCAGGCAGAGGTCTTCGCCATGCCGGTGCGCCGTGAGGGGCTCTCGGTGGAGGGGTTTGGGCTGGTCTATCTGGAGGCCGCGTGGTTCGGCGTGCCCAGCCTGGCGGGCCTGGCCGGCGGTGCGGCAGATGCGGTGCTGCAGGATGAAACCGGGCTGCTGGTTGATGGCAGCGATGCCGCCGAAGTGCGCGAGGGGCTGGCAAGGCTCCTGGCAGACCCGGCCCTGCGCGAGCGCATGGGCGCTGCGGCCCAGCTGCGCGCCCGGCGCGACTTCACCTCGGAGGCCGTGTTGCCGGCCTATCTTAGGCTACTGGAACGTTCTTCCGCTCATAATGGCTCGAGTATTTCTTCGTGATCAGATCGGACTTCACGATCACGCAGACATCGGTGGTATTGAACGGCACATCCAGCACCGCGCCATCACCCACGAACCCCCCCAGCCGCAAATAGCCCTTGATCAAGGGCGGCAGAGCCAGCAATGCCGCCTTTTGGTCAAAGCTGCCAGGCGGCAGCCGGTTCATCGACACATAGCGCTCGGCAATGGCGCGCGGCCGCAATTCCTCGGGCGCGAGATGGTGCTGATGCAGATAGGACAGCACGGCGGCATTGGCGTCCAAATCGAGCCCAGGCAGGCTGGCGCAGCCGAACATCAGCCCAATGCGGTGCTGCGAGACATAGGCGGCGATGCCCTGCCAGAGCAGCTGCAGCGTGCCGCGGGTGCGGTATTCGATGTTCACGCAGCTTCGCCCGAGTTCCAGAATCTCGCCCGGGAAGCGGATGAGCGGGCCGATGTCATATTCATCAGCGCTGTAGAAGCGGCCCAGCTTCTGCGCCGCCGCGCGGCGGATCAGGCGATATGTGCCCACCACGCTGGAAGCACCCTCGCCCCGGTCGTGATCGAGCACGAGAAGATGGTCGGCCACGGCATCGAACATGTCGGCATCAAGGCCGGTGCGCAAAGCCTCGGCATCGGGCTTCGCCCCCATTTCATCGACGAAGACCTGATAGCGCAGGCGTTGCCCGGCCTCGATCTCGTCCTGGCTCACCGCCACGCGCACGCCCAGGCGGCCGCTGCGAATTTCCTCGAAGGGCAGGGTCATTTCGCCTTCTTTCCGGCCTTGGCTGGGGTCGTTTTCACGGGTGCCACGGCGGGGCGCCGGGCAAAGAGTTGTAGCCGGACATCGACAAGGTCAAAGCCCAACCGGGCTGCGATCTCTGCCGCGATGCGCTCATGCGCCGCATCCTCGAATTCGATCACCCGGCCGGTATCGACATCAATGAGATGATGATGATGGCCACGATCGGTCGGGTCATAGCGTGATCGGCCCTCACCGAAATCCCGGCGGGCGAGGATGCCCTTCTCCTCCAATAGCCGCACCGTGCGATAGACGGTGGCTATGGACACCCGGCTGTCGAGGACCGCGGCGCGGCGGTAGAGCTCCTCGACATCGGGGTGGTCCTCGCTATCGCTGAGGACGCGCGCGATAGTGCGGCGCTGCCCAGTCATTTTCAGGCCGCGCTCGATGCACATCCGCTCGATTCGGGAGATGACGCGAGGGTCCTTCGCCGCGCACGCGGCTTGCGCTTCATCTGCCTGCGGCATCATACCCAAAGATCGCTAGCTCCGCCCGAAGGACCACAACATAGTATTGTCAGGCCCTCAGGGCAAAGCGTCCCGAATCCTTGTGGGGATGAGGGTCAGGTGGCAGCCCCAGCGGTGCCGCGCGGCTTGGTGCCCAGGCCAATTTCCTTGGCCAGGGCCGAACGGCGCTTCGCATAATCATCCGCCACCATGGGATAGTCGGAGGGCAGGCCCCACTTCTCGCGGTACTGCTCTGGGCTGAGATTATAGGCAGTCTTCAGATGGCGCTTGAGCATTTTCAGCTTTTTGCCGTCCTCAAGACAGATGATATAGGCCGGGGTGATGGACTTCTTCACCGGCACAGCCGGCTCCTGCCGCTTCACCTCAGGCTCCGGCTGGGCCTTGCCCAAATTAGCCAATGCCGAATGCACCTGGCTGATAAGGCCCGGCAGTTCAGCCATGGCCACCGGGTTGTTCGCGACATGCGCAGAGACGATTTCTGCGGTCAGGCCCAGCAAATCTTGTGCCAATTCATTCTCCAACATATAAAATTTCTCCCTAATCGGCTCGTTTCCGCCGTATACTATATTTCTTAACTGTATCGCAATCGGGCAGGGACGATTCAGCGAGAAAGATCGAGGCTTAATGACAGAGAAAACGCAAAATCCTACGCATTCGATAGATGTCCGCCAGGAGATGTGTCCAATGACATTCGTGCGGGTCAGGCTGATGCTGGACAAAATGCCGTCAGGCGATTGCCTCGAAGTTTTGTTCAATGGCGAGGAACCGGCGCGGAACCTGCCGCGCTCGGCCATCGAACTCGGCCATACAATCCTGCATCAGGACAATGGCAGCATGCTGCTCAGGAAAGCCTGAGCGTCATGACAATCGCGTCTGTTCCATCCGCATAGTAGCGCGGCCGCCGGGCAACTTCGGTGAAGCCGGCCGCGCAATATAGAGCCTGAGCAGCGGCATTGCCCGCACCCACCTCAAGAAACAGCGCTCCGGCGCCCAAGCCCCGGCAAGCCTCAATCGCGGCATCGAGCAGCCGGCCGGCAAGCCCCTGCCGCCGGGCCGGCGGGGCGGTGGCCAACGTCAGCACCTCGGCCTCATCACCGCCCAGCCGGCACATGATGAACGCATCCCCTGGCCACCACAGCACGAAGCAGCCCCCCATCTCCATCAGGCCGCTGATATCGCCGGCCCGCCAGGCCATGCCCGGAGGAAAACCAGCTGCATGGATGGCTGCCAGCGCGCCCACCTCGGCCATGGTGGCGAGTTCGGGCGCGGTCATGTGACCGCAGGCTGGTCGATATAAAGCGGCAGGGCCGGGGGCGAGGGTTGGCCCGCGCGCAGGCCGGCCGCAGCCGCCAGCGCAGCGCCGCGCGCCACGCTGCCCCGCAGGCTGCCCAACGCCACCGGGGCGCCGCGCGCCAACAAACGCGCGGCCGCCGCCGCCGCACCGCTGCCGCCCAACAAGGTGGGGCCTTCCGTCGCCGGCAATACGGCCTCGGTCAGGCTCGCCGGCGCCGCCCCTGGCCGGAGCAGAAAAATCCCGCCGCGACGATTGTCGATGGCGGCCCAGATGACGCGCCCCTGCGGATTGTCCAGCAGAAAGGGCAGCGCGGCCAGGATGGAGACACCACTCAGCCCAACCCCCAGCCCATCCGCCAGCCCATGCGCCAGCGCCAATGCGGTGCGAATGCCGGTGAAGCCCCCGGGGCCTATGCCGGCCGCGATATGGTCAACCCCGCCCTGCTGTTCCATCAGCGCGGCCACCAGGCGAGGCAGGATGGCAGGCTGGCCAAACACCGCCGGGCACTCTTGTTCGGCCAGCACGACGCCATCCTCAATCAGGCAGGCCGAGAGCCGCGCGCCGGCCGCATCGAGCCCCAGAATGCGCATGCTAGAGGTTTATCTCCAGCATCACCGGCACATGGTCGCTGGCCTGGGTCCAGCCGCGGGCTGGCTTATGCACGGTGCAGGCCGCAAGGCTGCCGACGAGGTCGGGCGAGACCCAGATATGGTCCAGCCGCCGGCCGCGATCCGCTGCCGCCCAATCCTTCGCGCGGTAGGACCACCATGTGTAGAGTTTCTGGTCTGCTGGCACGAAATGGCGCATCGCGTCATACCATTCGCCCTCGGCCATCCAGCGCTTCAGGGCCGTGGTCTCGACTGGGGTGTGGGAGACCACGTCGAGCAATTGCTTGTGCGACCAGACATCCTGTTCCAGCGGCGCAATGTTGAGATCACCCAGCATCACCCGCCGTGGTGCCCCGGCCCGGCTCTTGGCCCAGGCGGTGGCCTCCATCACGAAATCCAGCTTATGGGCGAATTTCGGATTGGCCACAGGGTCGGCAATGTCGCCACCCGCGGGCACGTAGAAATCATGCAATTCGATGGGCCCGCCAGGCGCATCCAGCATGGCGCCAAGGTGGCGGCAATCGCCCTTTTCGCACCAATTGGGGTCCTGCTCCCGCACCGCGATGGGCAGGCGGGAGAGGATGGCCACGCCATTATAGCCCTTCATGCCGCGCATCGCGATGTGCTCAAAGCCCATCGCCCGCACTGCATCGAGGGGGAAATGCTCATCGGGGCATTTCGTCTCCTGCAGGCAGATCACGTCAGGCGCCAATTCCTCCGCCAGCCGCGCCAGCAAGCCGATGCGCAGGCGGATGGAGTTGATGTTCCAGGTGGCGATGCGAAGGGCCAAGGGCGGATACTCGCGAAAGGGGCCCCGAAGCTTTGGCCATTCGCGGCCGCTTTGGGAAGCCTCGGCAGCGCGGGTTGGCCCCGCGCCGCCACAGACTGAGACGATATGCTCAGACGATGCGGGTGGTGACGGTGCCCACGCCCTCGACGAAGCCTTCCAGCAAGTCGCCACGCACCACGGCGGCCACACCCTCGGGCGTGCCGGTCATGATGAGGTCGCCCGGGGCCAGTTCGACCAGTTCCGAGAGATTGGCGATCACCTCAGGCACCGACCAGATCAGCTTGGAGAGGTCAGAGGTCTGGGTGACCTTGCCATTCACGCGCAGTTCGATCTTGCCCTTTGAAGGGTCAAAACCCTCCGCCGGAATCAGCAGGCCCATCGGTGCGGATTTATCGAAACCCTTGCCCATATCCCAGGGGCGGCCGGTCTTCTTGGCCTCGTTCTGGATGTCGCGCCGGGTCATATCCAGGCCCGAGCAATAGCCCCAGACATGCTTGAGCGCATCGGCGATGGCGATATTGGAACCGCCCGTGCCAATGGCCACCACCAGCTCCATCTCGTGATGCAGCGACTTGGTGACGGTGGGGTAGGGCATATCGGCATCGGAGATCACCACGGCATCGGCCGGTTTGGCGAAGTAAAAGGGCGGCTCGCGCGTCGGGTCGGAACCCATTTCGATCGCGTGCTCGGCGTAGTTGCGGCCGACACAGAAAATGCGGCGGACAGGGAACATCGCATTCGAGCCCTTGATCGGCAGGGCGGCGATGGCGGGCGGGGCTATGACATAATCAGGCACAGTGTCTTCCTCAGCTTAGAATTTGTAGGCGCTTAGCAGGCCACGCCATGGGGTGTCACCTTCAGCATCACGCCATGGCGCGGCCGCAGCGAGAGCTTCGCCCGCGGCACCGGCGCCGGGCAGCCCTCGGCGGAAAAATCGAGGCGTTGCAGCAGCACCGACAGCATCACCACCATCTCGGCCATGGCGAAGGCCGCACCGGTGCAGACCCGCGGCCCCAGGCTGAAGGGAATATAGCCAAAGCGGGGCAGTTTTCGCGCCGCGTCAGGCATGAAGCGGTCCGGGCGGAAGGCATGCGGCGCATCCCATAGCCGCTCATGGCGATGCAGCAGCCAGGGCAGGGCCAGCACCGTATCGCCCTCTTGCACCGCGATATGGCGAATGTGGTCAGGCCCGGCGGCCTGGCGCGAGAGATATGGCACGGGCGGGTAGAGGCGCATCGTCTCCTGCAGCACCGCCCGGGTGAAGGGCAGCTTGTTGAGTTCCTCGCCCGTCGGCGCGCGGCCGCCCAGTACATTGGCATGTTCCTCGCGCAGCCGCGCCAAGGTGGGCGGGTGCCGCGCCACCAGATACAGCGCCCAGGACAGCGCATTGGCCGAGGTCTCGCTGCCCGCCAGCAGCATCATGGCCACCTCGCTGATCAGCTGGGTCTCATCCAGCAAGGCCGCGCCATCCGCCTTTTGCGCCGCGCGCAGCGCGCCCAGAATGCCGCCCGGTTCGGCAATCGCCATCGCGTCGCTGCAAATGCGCCGCACATCGCGGGCATGGCGCCTGGCCGAGCGGAACTGAAAGCCGGAAAACCGTGGCGGCAGGCCAAAAAGATAAGCGAGATCCACGCCCATCACCGCGCCCTCAAAGGCGGTGAAGCTGGTCACCAGGCGCTGCGCATCCGCCATGCGCGCTCCATCGCCGAACAGCGCGCGCATCACCGCAAGCGCTGTGGCCGCACCCAGGCCGGGCGCCACATCCACCCGGCCCTGCCAGCCGGCGGCCAAGGCCTCGGCCCCCTCCACAAACAGATGATGGAAGTCGCCCATGCGGCTGGGGTGCAGTTGGCGCGCCATCACCGCGCGGCGGCTGCTCCAGATCTCGCCGTGATTGACGAACATGCTATCGCCCACCAGCGGCACCAGCGCCTGCTGGAAATGCTGGCTCTTGGCCTCATAATTGGCCGCCGAGGTGATATAGACCTGCCGCACCAGCTCAGGCTCATTCACCACCACCACCCGCCGCGCCAGCGTTTTCAACGGCATCAGATGGTGGCGGAAGCTGACCTCGGGGAAGAGCCCCAACAGGTCATCAATGGTGGCGGTGAGGATGCGCATGGGGCCGGGGAAGCGCGCATTCACCGAAGGGCGCGGCGGCACCAGATCGGTGGTCAAAGGGCTCATGGCTGGCGGTCCGTCACACAACATCATCCCGGGCTTGGGCCAGCCCCGCATCGGCGAGGGCGGCGGGGGCATCTGCCTCGTGCATAACCCGGCGGCCCAAGGGGAGATAGACCTCCGCCGCGCCACGGGAGGCCAACAAAAAAGCGCCCGGCCAGGGGGGTGGCCGAGCGCCTATTATTGTACTTCCGATCGGATTGGTAGGGCGAGCCGGCGGGGGAGCCGGATCGTCCACCGACGTTCAAAATGCGCCGGCTACAACACTCTTAGCCCGGGTCGCGTGATAGTGCAAAACTTGATTCGCATTCAGCCGCCATGACTGTTCAGTGATAGGTGGCGCCAGCCGCCTTGTCAAAAAATAGACTCGCCAGCCCCCTTAGTCTATTCTCGTTTATTCAGTTCGTTATCCGCGCTTCTTCATCTTCTTTGGGTCCCACCCGCCGCCGCCAGGGCCCATGGGCTTGGGTTTCCACGCTTCTTTTTTTCCGCGGTTGGGCTTGGCGGGAGTGCTCTCACGCAGCGATCTTCCGGCCTCATTGGCCGTTATGCTCCCGCCGCTGCCCAGCCCGAGTTCCAGCGACTCGAGTCGCTTGATCTCATCGCGCAGCCGCGCGGCTGTCTCAAATTCCAGATCGGCCGCGGCGGCGCGCATCTTCTTCTCCAGCTCGACAATGCTCGAGCGCAGATCCTTGCCAACGAAATTGAGGCTGGCATCGCCTTCGCTCGCCTCCACCGTCACGTAATCACCCTGGCTGACATCCTTCAGCACATCGGAGATGTCGCGGGTGATGGAGGTGGGGGTGATGCCGTGTTCGGTGTTGTAGGCGATCTGCCGGGTGCGGCGGCGCTCGGTCTCGCCGAGTGCCTTTTTCATGCTCTCCGTCATCCGGTCGGCATAGAGGATGACCCGCCCCTCGGCATTGCGCGCCGCCCGGCCAATCGTCTGAATCAGCGAGGTCACGCTGCGCAGAAAGCCTTCCTTATCGGCATCGAGAATGGCCACGAGGCGGCATTCGGGAATATCCAGCCCCTCCCGCAGCAGGTTGATGCCCACCAGCACATCGAAGCCGCCGCGGCGCAGGTCGCGGATGATCTCAATCCGCTCTAGCGTGTCCACATCGGAATGCAGGTAGCGCACGCGAATGCCGGCCTCGGTCATGTATTCGGTCAAATCCTCGGCCATGCGCTTGGTCAGCACCGTCACCAGGATGCGCCCGCCTTGCAGCGTCACCTGCCGCACCTCGGCCAGCAGGTCATCCACCTGGCCTTCCACCGGGCGAATATCACAGACCGGATCCACCAACCCGGTGGGGCGGATCACCTGCTCGGTGAAGGCGCCGCCGGTGCGTTCCATCTCCCAAGGGCCGGGGGTGGCGGAGACGAAGACGGTCTGCGGCCGAAAGGCATCCCATTCCTCGAAGCGCAGCGGGCGATTATCGATGCAACTCGGCAGGCGGAAACCATGCTCGGCCAGGATGGCTTTGCGGGCAAAGTCGCCACGGAACATGCCGCCTATCTGCGGCACGGTGACGTGGCTTTCATCGACGATTAGCAGGGCATTCTCCGGCAGATATTCGAACAAAGTGGGCGGCGGCTCGCCCGGGTTGCGGCCGGAGAGGTAGCGCGAATAATTCTCGATGCCTTTGCAGGAACCGGTGGTCTCCATCATCTCCATGTCGAAGATGGTGCGCTGTTCCAGGCGCTGGGCTTCCAGCAGGCGGCCGGCGGTGTGCAACTCCTCCAGCCGAGTCTTCAATTCGGCCTTGATGCGCTGCACCGCCTGGCTGAGCGTGGGCCGCGGCGTGACATAGTGGCTATTGGCGTAAATGCTGACTTTTTCCAGCTCGGCGGTGATCTCACCGGTCAGCGGGTCAAATTCGCGAATACTGTCCACCTCATCGCCAAAGAGGCTGACCCGCCAGGCGCGGTCATCCAGCTGCGAGGGCCAAAGATCCACATTCTCCCCCCGCACGCGAAAGCAGCCGCGGGCGAAGGCCATGTCATTGCGGCGATATTGCTGCTCCACGAGGCCCTTGATCAGCAGATCGCGGTCGATCCGCCCGCCTTGTTCCAGCTTCACCACCATCTTCGAATAGGTTTCGACCGAGCCGATACCATAAATGCAGCTGACACTGGCGACGATGATCGCATCATTGCGCTCCAGCAGCGCCTGGGTGGCGGAGTGCCGCATGCGGTCGATCTGTTCGTTGATCTGACTGTCTTTTTCTATGTAAGTATCGGTCCGCGGCACATAGGCCTCTGGCTGAAAGTAATCGTAATAACTGACAAAATACTCGACGGCGTTATTCGGAAAAAAACTCTTCATCTCGCCATAGAGCTGCGCCGCGAGGGTCTTGTTCGGCGCCAGAATCAGCGTGGGCCGCTGCACCGCCTCCACCACCTTGGCCATGGTGAAGGTTTTGCCCGAGCCGGTGACGCCGAGCAGCACCTGATCCTTCTCCGCCGCCTCAACGCCGGCGATCAGCTCGCGGATGGCATTGGGCTGGTCGCCATTCGGCTCGAAGGGGCTGACCACTTCGAGCCGCCGGGTGAATTCCGGCGCCGGGCGAGCCGGAGGGATGAAGGTGACCGGCGTGAAGCTGACATTCATCCCCCCAATATATGCCCCTGCCCGGGCGGAACAATCAGCTATGCGGCAGGCGATAGCCCGGCTCATGCCAAGGCATGGCCACCAGCCGGCCGCTGGTGGAGAGCGTGATATAGGCCGTGCGCATATCAGCGCCGCCAAAGCAGATATTGGTCGGCATCAATTCCGGCATTTTCTCCACATGGACGATATCGCCAGCGGGCGAGACGGTGGTGATCTCACCGCTCACCAGCGTCGCCACCACGATATTGCCGGAGGCCGCAACGGCCAACGAATCCAGCCGCCGGAAGCCAGGAAACTGGCAAACCAGCCGCCCGCCATGGCTGCTCGGCCAGGGCGCCTTTTTCAGCTTGCCCGGCCCCTCGACATCCCAGGCCCAGAGACGCCCGGTTTCAGTCTCCGCCACATAAAGCACCCGCCCATCGGGGCTGAGGCCGATGCCATTGGCGCCGCCGGGCACTGGGAAGGCGGCCTCGACAATCCGGCTGCCATCGCTCGCCGCCCAATACACCCCGCCATGATCGCGGTCGCGCGCCCGGAACTTGCCCAGATCGCTGAACCAGAAGCCGCCATTGGGGTCGAAGACAATGTCATTGGGCCCCTTCAGCCGGTGGTCACCACAGCGGTCATAGAGCACCGTGAGCGTGCCGGTGGGGATATCCAGCACCTCGATCCGCCCGCCGGTGTAATCTGTCGCCTGGCCGATAGGGCGCAGCATCCCCGGCTCCTCATGCCAGATGAAGCCGCCATTGTTGCAGATGAACAGCTTGCCATCCGGGCCCAGCGCCATGCCATTCGGCCCGCCCTTCAGCCTGGCCAGCGTGGTCTTGGTGCCATCGGCAGCGATTTGGGTGATGCGCCCGGCCTCGATCTCGACCAGCGCCACCGCCCCATCGGGCATCACCACCGGGCCTTCGGGGAAGCGGAGGCCATTGGACAGTTCTTGCATGTCAGTTTCCTCTATTTGGCCGTCATCATGGCGCGGGCGGTGGCTTGACGCCAGCGTCCTCAGGCGGCGCAGTGCGGGCATGGATCCCGTCACCCTCGCCGTCCTCGACAACCGCCTGCGCGCCATCGTGGAGGAAATGGGAGAGGCGATGCTGCGCACCTCCTATAGCCAGATCCTCAATTCCTCGCGCGATTTCTCCGTCGCACTCTGCGGCGCCGATGGCGGGCTGGTCGCCCAGGCCGACCATATCCCGGTGCATGTCGGCGCGCTGCGCTTCGCGGTGGAGGCGGCGCTGGAACAGTTTCCGACCCCGCGCGACGGCGACATCTTTCTCCTCAACGACCCCTATAATGGCGGCTCGCACCTGCCCGACCTCACCATCATGCTGCCGGTTTTTTCGGAGGGGCAGCGCTGCTTTTACGCGGTGGTGCGGGCGCATGTGCCCGATATCGGCGGCGCGACCCATGGCGGCTACAACCCCGGCGCCACCGATATCTGGTCCGAAGGCGTGCGCATCCCCCCCATTCGGCTGGGCGAGGATGGTGGGCTGCGGGAAGACCTGATCCGCATGCTCTGCGCCAATACCCGCGTGCCGCGCGATGTGCGGGGTGACCTCATGGCCATGGTGGGCGCGGCCCGGGTGGGGGCAGCGCGGGTGGCTGCACTTCTGGCGCAGCATGGCCACTCCTCGCTGATGGCTGCGGTGGAGGCGATCCTTGATCTCTCCGAGGCGCATGCCCGCCGCATCCTGGCCGCCTGGCCGGATGGCAGTTGGGCCGGCGAGGCCATCCTCGATGATGACGGCCATGGGCGGGAGAATATCGCCATCCGCGCCACCTGCACCAAGACCGGCAGCGACCTGCATATCGATCTCAGCGCCTCGGATGATGAGGCAGTGGGCTTCGTCAATTCCTCCTATCCCAATATGCGCTCGGCGGTGGCGATGGCCTTTGCCTATCTGCTCGATGCCGATGTCTCGAAGAATGACGGCGCCTTCCGCCCGCTGCGGGTCACGGCGCGGCAGGGTAGCATCGTCTGGGCCAATGAGGGCCGGCCCGTCACGCTCTGCACCTCCCATCCCGGCAATGAAATCGTCGAGGCCATCATCCGCGCCATGCAGCATGCCTGCCCGGAACGGGTGATGGGCGGCTGGGGCCGGCGCTTTCGCGTGGCCATCCAGGGCCGCGCGCCGGGCGGCAAGAGCTTCGTCTGGCACCTCTTCCATGCCCGCCCCGGGGGCGGTGCGAGTGCCAATGGCGATGGCTGGAACACCGCCGGCGAATGGCACAGCGCCGGCGGCCTGAAATTCGGCAGCATCGAGCAGGCCGAGGCCCGCTTCCCGCTGCTCTTCGAAAGCCATGAATTTCGCGCCAATTCCGGCGGCGAGGGCCAGTATCGCGGCGGCACCGGGGCTGAGCTTCGGCTGCGGGTGGAGGCTGAGGGCACCGCCTTGGCCAATACCGCGGGCGATGGCGCAAGGCACGGCTCGGCCGGGGTGATGGGCGGGCAGGATAGCCAGCCGCATCATTACGTGCTGCGCGGCGCCGATGGCAGCGCGCGCATATTGCGCACCAAGGAGGTGGGCGTGCCCATCCAGCCCGGCGATGTGCTGCATCTGCAATCCGCCGGCGGTGGCGGCTGGGGCGACCGCGCGCGCCGCTTACCCGAGGCCGCCGCACGCGACATCGAAGAAGGCTACACGGCATGAGCTGGCGCATCGGCATCGACGTGGGCGGCACCTTTACGGATGTCGTCGCCATCGCGCCCCATGGCGCGGCCTATCTGGCCAAGGCCGCCAGCACGCCCGCGGACCAGTCCGAGGGCGTGCTCCAGGGCCTGCAGAACCTGGCCGATGCCGCGGGAATGCCACTCGCCACCCTGCTGGCCGGCACTGAGCGCATCGTCCATGGCACCACGGTGGCCACCAACGCCCTGCTGGAGCGCAAGGGCGCGCGCGTGGCCATGCTAACAACCCAGGGCCATCGCGATGTGGTGGAAATGCGCGAAGGGCTGAAACCCGAGCGCTACAATCTCCGCAACACCCCGCCACCGCCCCTGGTGCCGCGCAGCCGCCGTTTTGGCGTGCGCGAAAGGCTGCGGGCCGATGGGCGGGTGGAAACCCCGCTGGACCCCGAAAGCCTCGCCGCCGCCATCGCCGCGGCACGGGGTGCCGAGGCGGTGGCCATCTGCTTCCTCAACGCATGGCGTGACGCCCGGCATGAGAATGCCGCCGCCGATGCGGTGCGCGCTGCCCTGCCCGGCGTCTTTGTCACCACCAGCAGCGAGGTGCTGCCGGAAATCAAGGAATTCGAGCGCTTCTCCACCGCCGCGGTGAATGCCTATGTCGGGCCCGTCGTGTCGCGCTATCTCGGCCGCCTGGGTGAGCGGCTGATCGAGGCCGGCTATGGCGGCCCGGTCTTTGTCATTCTCAGCCATGGCGGCGTGGCGCCGCTCAGCGATGCCGGCCGGCTGGCGGTGGGCACCGCGCTCTCCGGCCCGGCGGGCGGGGTTGCGGCGGCGGTGGCACTCTCGCATGCCGGCATGGCGGAGAATCTCGTTACCTTCGACATGGGCGGCACCTCCACCGATATCGCCCTCGTCACCGATGGCACCGCCACGCTGGGCCGTGGGCGCGAGGTGGGCGGCGAGCGCATCGCCCTCGAAAGCTTGGATATCGTGACACTGGGTGCCGGTGGCGGTTCCATCGCGGCCCTGGGGGCCAACGGCACCATGCAGGTCGGCCCGCGCAGCGCCGGCGCCCGGCCCGGCCCGGCCTGCTATGGCCGCGGCGGCACTGAGCCCACCGTCACCGATGCCAATCTTGTGCTGGGCTATCTCAATGCCGGCAGTTTCCTCGGCGGCGCGCAGCGGCTGGATGTTGCGGCCGCCGATGCCGCCATGGCCAGCCTGGCCTCGGCGCTGAACATCACGCCACTGGACACCGCCGCAGGCATTTATCGCCTGGTCAATGCCCGCATGGCGGATGGCGTGCGCGTGGCCACCGTGCGGCGCGGGGTGGACCCGCGCGGCGCCACCTTGCTGGCCTTCGGCGGTGCCGCGGGGCTGCATGCCTCGGCCGTGGCGCGCGATCTGGGCATGCGGCATTACGCCGTGCCGCTCTTCGCCGCCGGGCTTTCCGCCTGGGGCATGCTGCGCACCGATTTGCGCTTCGAGGTCACCCGCAGCGTCAATGCCATGCCGGGCGATGCCGAAATCCGCAGCCTCTTCGCCGCTCAGGAGGCCGATGCCCGGACGCGGATGAAAACCTGGTTCCAGGGCGAGATCACCGCCACCCGCTCGGCGGATATGCGCTATGGCGACCAGGTGTTCGAAGTCTCGGTCAATCTCGACGGGCTGGATTGGGATGCGCCCGATATCGCCGCCCGGGTGAAATCCGCCTTCCATGCGCAGCACCGCGCGCTGTTCACCTACGACCTGCCGGAGGACGAGGTGGTGCTGGTGAATGCGCGCGTGGCCGCCCTGGGCCGGCTGTCCGGCGATGCGGGGCGCATGCCCGCCCTGCCGCCTGAGGCCCCCGCCCGTCGCCGCGTCTTTCTCGGTGGCTGGCAGGAGGTTGCCGTCCACAGCTTCGGCGCGCTGGCGGATGGCGCCAGCGTCACCGGCCCCGCCATCGTCGAGAGCGCCACCACCACAATCCTGCTGCTGCCAGGCGACGAGGCCCGGATGGATGGCCGAGGCTGGCTCATGGTAGCCCTGCCGCCAGAAGGAGAAAGCCCATGAAACGCCGCCACCTCGCCCTCCTGCCGCTGGCAGGTGCCGCCCATGCGCAATGGCAGCCCGATCGCGCCATCACCATGATCGTGGCCTTCGCCGCCGGCGGCGGCACCGATGCCGCGGCGCGGCTGATCGCCCGCTTCATGGAGCGTGACCTGGGCCAGTCCGTGGTCGTGCTCAACCGGTCCGGTGCGGGCGGCGAGATCGGCTTTTCCGAACTCGCCCGCGCCCGGCCGGATGGGCTGACCATTGGCTTTATCAACACGCCGCATATCCTCACCCTGCCGATGGAACGCCAGGCGCGGTTCCGGCTCGAGGATTTTTCGCTGATCGGCAATATCGTTGATGATCCGGGCGGGCTTTGGGTTCGCGCCGATAGCGATATCCGCAGCTTTGCCGACCTCATTGCCGCCGCCCGGGCGCGGCCCGAGACGATCAGCTACGGCACCACAGGCGTCGGCTCCGACGATCATCTGGCAGTGCTGGCGCTGGAGCGGGCGACGGGGGCGAAATTCCTCCATGTGCCCTTCGCCGGCAGCGCCCAGGTCAAGCAGAACCTGATCTCCCGCGCCCTCCAACTCGGCAGCATGAATATGTCCGAGGCGGTGAATGATATGCGCCATGGCGTGCTGCGCCCCCTGGCGCAAATGGCCGCCACGCGATGGGACATGACGCCCCAAGTGCCCACCCTGCGCGAATTGGGCCATGACGTGATCGAGGGCAGCATGCGCGGCATGGCCGCCCCCGCGGGCCTGCCGGCCGAGGTGGTGGCACGCCTGGCAGTTTCGGTCCGCCGCACGGTGGACGACCCGGCTTTCCAGGAGGCCGCGCGCAGCCAGTCCCTGCCGCTGCGCTTTCTCGACCCCGCCGCCTATCTGGCGGAGTTGCAGGCTTTGCGCCTGGGCTATCAGGCGTTGTGGAACCAGCATCCGTGGCGGGAATGACGGAGAATATCCTCTCCATCCAGTCCTGGGTCAGCTACGGCCATGTGGGCAATGCCTCGGCCATGTTCCCGTTGCAGCGGCTGGGTGCCGAGGTCTGGGCGGTGAACACCGTGCAGTTCAGCAACCACCCCGGCTATGGCGCATGGCGCGGCCAGGTGTTTTCTGGCGATCTCGTGCGCGAATGCGTTGCCGGCATTGCGGAGCGGGGCGCGCTGGGGCGCTGTGATGCCGTGCTCTCCGGCTATGTCGGCGGTGCCGATATTGGCGATGCCATTCTCGATGCCGTGGCCCAGGTGAAGGCCGCCAACCCGGCGGCACTTTATTGCTGCGACCCGGTGATCGGCGATGATGGCCGCGGCGTTTATGTCCGCCCCGGCATCGCCGAATTTTTCCGCGACAGCGCCCTGGCGCTGGCCGATATCGCCACCCCCAACCGCTTTGAGCTGGAATGGCTGACCGGGCGCAGCATCGCCTGCCTCGCCGATGCCAAGGCCGCCATCACCGCACTGCAGGCCCGTGGCCCGCGCTGCGTGCTGCTGACCAGTTTTGAGAGCCAGCCCGGCCATATCGGCATGGTGGCGGCCGAGGGTGGCGGGTTCTGGCATCTGGAAACACCCTTGCTGCCCATTGCCATCAATGGCGCGGGGGATGCGATCTGCGCCTTGTTCCTGCTGCACCGGATGCGCACGGGCAGTGCAGCCGCGGCGCTCACCGCCGCCGCATCCTCGGTATTCGGCCTGCTGCGGCGCACGGCGGAGGCCGGCTCGCGGGAGATTTTGACTGTGGCGGCGCAGGAGGAGTTCGTGGCGCCCAGCCGGGTTTTTATGGCCGAGGCGGTTTAGCCAGCAAACCGTCGTATTCGGACAAATTCCCCGGTGTGGCCGCAATACCCCCGATGATCCGCTGCTGATGCCACGACAACACGCGGAGATCCAGGAATTTTATCCGATCAACTTCACGCCCAGCAGCGCCAGCAGGGTGATCCACAGCGTGCTCGCC
Source organism: Rhodovarius crocodyli (assembly GCA_945901085.1). GTDB lineage: Bacteria > Pseudomonadota > Alphaproteobacteria > Acetobacterales > Acetobacteraceae > Rhodovarius > Rhodovarius crocodyli_A. Next base: position 79,690 of record CAMDJV010000009.1, read on the forward strand.
ACGCCCAGCAGCAAGGGCGCCACGCCGCGCGCCTTCAGTGCCTTAAGGTCGGTGGAAAAGCCCAGCGCCGCCACACTCGCCGCCAGCATCAAGGGCACCAGAAAGCGGCTGGCCTGCACCGCCTCGGCCGGGACCAGCCCGGTGCTGCCCAGCACCACCAGCCCCAGAAAGCCAAAGGCGAACCATGGCACCGGCGCCTTCACCGCCGCCGCCTCGCCGCCGGCCTGCCGCGCCACCCACCAGCCCAGCGCCAGAACCGCCGGCGCCAGCAGAAACACCCGGGCCAGCTTCATCACCGTGCCGCTCTGTGAGGCCTCGGGCCCGCCGGCCGCAGCCGCACCCACCGCCTGCACCACCTCATGGATCGCAGCGCCCGACCATAGGCCGTATTCGCGCGCCGACAGGCCCAGCGGCCCGGCCAGCACCGGGAAGATCAGCAAGGCTGCCGTGCCGCAGAGCGTGATCACCGCCAGCGCATAGGTCACATCCTCATCGCGCCCGCGCGCCACCTGATTGGCGGCGACAATGGCCGAGGCACCGCAAATGGCCGTGCCGGTGCCCACCAACTGCGCCAAGGCGCGGTCCACCCCCAGCACCCCACCGAGCCAGATGGTGAAGGGCAGCGTCGTCGCCACCACCACCACCGCCAGCACCAGCGCCCCCGGCCCCAAGGCCCAGAGCATGCCCAACGTGACTTGCAGGCCCAGCAGCACAATGGCCGCGCGCAGCACCGGCCGCACCGCATAGGCCACGCCGGGCTTCATGCTCGCCGTGGGGCCCATCACCGCCCGCCAGGCGATGCCCAGCACCAGCGCCACCACCACCGGGTTCAGCGCCGCAATCCCGGTTGCATTGCGCACCACAATCGCCACCGCCGCCACCGCAAAGCAAAAGGCCAGGCCCGGCGCCAGCCCGCGCATGCGCTGCATGAAGGGCTGCGGGGCGGTGGTGGCAATAGGGGCGGCCATGCGGAATCCAGCGAAAATGTCAGGCCGCCACACTTCGCCCAAGCCCGCGCGCCGTCAAGTTGCACGCCACCCCAGGCCCGTCCATGCTCTCCCGACATTTCATCCGGAGCGCCGCATGTTCAAGCCAGCCATGGCCATCCTCGCCCTTCTGTTGCCCGGCATTGCCGCGGCGCAAATGGCCTCACCCGGCCCCACCCTGGCCCAGGTCCGGGCGCGGGATCTGCTGGTGTGTGGCACCTCCACCGGGGCGGCCGGCTTCTCAATGCCCGATAGCCGGGGCGAATATCGCGGCATCGACAATGACGTATGCCGCGCCATCACCGCAGCTGTGCTGGGCGATGCCGCGAAGGTGCGCTGGGTGCCGCTCACCACCCAGGCCCGCCTGCCGGCGCTGCAATCCGGCCAGATCGACGTGCTGGCCCGTACCGTCACCTGGACGCATGTGCGCGACACCGCCAATGGGCTGAACTTCACCGCCATCAGCTTCTATGACGGCCAGGGCTTCATGCTCCGCCGCAGCCTTGGCGTGACCCGCGCCACACAATTGGCCGGGGCTTCGATTTGCGTCGTGGCCGGCTCGACCAATGAGCTGAACCTGGCCGACTGGGCGCGGACCAATAATATCCAATACTCGCCCGTGGTGTTCGAACAGAATGACGAGGCGCGGCGCAGCTACCTCGCCGGCCGTTGCGATGCCTATTCGACCGATGCCAGCCAACTCGCCGGGCTGCGCGCCAGCTTCCCCAACCCGGCCGAACACCTGATTCTGGACGATATCATCAGCAAGGAACCGCATAGCCCCGTCGTGCGCCATGGCGATGACCAATGGTTCGACATCATCCGCTGGACCTTCTTCGCACTGCTGACGGCCGAGGAGTTGGGCATCACCCAGGCCAATGTGGACAGCTTCCTGACCAGCCAAAACCCGGAAATCCGCCGCCTGCTGGGCATGGCGGGCGACCATGGGCCGATGATGGGGCTGGACCGGCGCTGGGCCTATAACGCCATCCGCGCGGTGGGGAATTATGGCGAGATTTTTGAGCGCAACCTGGGCTCGGGGAGCCCTATTGGGCTGCAGCGGGGGCTGAATGGGCTGTGGACCCGGGGCGGGTTGATGTATGCGCCGCCTATTCGGTGAGGGAAGAATCCGGGGAGAAGGTATTCTCCCCGGGCCCCTCATCTATTTTTATCTGTCCGCCAACGGCGCGATCAGCGCTTGTATTCTATGTCAGAAGGCGACGAGATGGCGGCCGCGTCATCTGCCTGTGCCCCGTCTGGTCCGCGGCGGCTTGGGATAGCATTCGCGCGCGGCGGCCGGCCCACCGGCAGGGCGACGCCACGCCATAAAGTAAGGGCCGGACCGGAAGCGTCGCCAACCTTCATCGCGAATATTCAAAACAAAGGTTCTGTTTCCTTCATAGACGAATTCACACGCAAAAATCCATTCATTGTGCACGCGCTGCATGATGACGGCCGGAAGACCATCCCGCGAACCAAACTGAGCCCAGAAAAAAACCAATACTGCCTCAGGCTGGCCATCAGAATTAAAATCGACCAAACGGTACCGTAAATGCCGTGATGGATCAAAATTAAATGGCAACTGCCTGCTACCCGCCCTACCGAGAATGTCGCCCTCGAAGTTTAGAGCCATCTCATCGGCAAACAGATGAGAGGTTTCGCGAAACGCCGAAAGGGCGTCAGCGATGGAAGCGGGCATTCTGTGGAGACCCAGCCGGGCCTCCTCAGACCTGGCGCTGCGATGCGGCAGCAGAAGGATGGCCAGGAGCATCAGCAAGCAGGTTCTCATCGGAAGCCCGGCGCCGGCAGCGCAACCTGAGAAAAGCGCGTGAGCCGGTCTTCGATGGCGTTAAAAACCGATAGATCGGTGCGAGAACCAGGAATATTGGCCGGCTTTGGCAGCCCCGCCTGCCGATGGCGGAAGTACCGGGCGAGCGCGGTGGGGCCCTGCCGATGCGCGGCAGCCATCAGCCCTGACTCACTCACCGGGATCGTCTGCCCGTTCACGCCGACGACGCTGGTGCCGACGCTTTGCAGCCAACCATTCCTCTCCAGCCTCTCACGAAATTTCCGCATCACCTCATTCAATGCGCGCTCCTGAATGTCGGGGTTGGAGAGGAAATCCGCGTCTGTTCGCACGCCTGCCGCATTCGCCAGGCGCGTCCAGTTCCCTTGCTCGTCCATCCACCCGGCATCTCGAAGCGCAGTGGGCTGCAATTGGTACCGGCCCAGCGCTCGGGTGTCCCCGGAACCTCTGGTCAAACCGTATCCATGATCGGGGCGCGAACCGCCCGAGCTTTCCTCCCGGGCGATTTCAACCCGCCAACCAGCATTCGGCTGGCGCTCCCAGGCGCGCGCGACGGCCCGTCGGTCATGCGCGCGGACGGTGTGGGTCCCGCCATCCTGCTCCCGCCGGGAATAGCTGCGGACATGCACCACATGCCCGTCAGCGCCGCTGTCGCTTTGCCGGCCTGTCGCATCGCGCCGCATGGGGCCGGGGTATCTCTCGGAGAAACCGCGCGCCACCTTTGCGCGCAGCGCGTCACCCTCAGGGCTCCTCCGCCAATACTGCGGGTCTCGCATCAGTTCCCGCAAATCCGTGTCTGACATGGCGATTTCCTCTCATCGCCATTATGCATGCCTTCGACTAAAAAAGAGAGACAAAACCTATCTGCGCCAGAAAGCCTAGCGTTCGTACAAGATCCTTGCCCTGATCGTCCCCGGCAGCGCCCGCATCTCCTCCAGAATCGCCGCGCCATCGCGCGTCGCCCCGGCATCCACCACCACGTAACCCACCTCGCCATCGGTCTGCAGATACTGCCCGGCGATGTTCACGCCCCGGCTGGCGAAGATATTGTTGATGCCGGTCAAAATGCCCGGAACATTGCGGTGCACATGCATGAAGCGGGCGCCGGTTGCCTGAATCGGCAGCGCCACCTGGGGGAAATTCACCGCGCCCAGCGTGCTGCCGGTATCGGAATAATCGGCGAGCTTGGCCGCCACCTCCTGGCCGATGCGCGCCTGCGCCTCCTCCGTGCTGCCGCCGATATGCGGTGTGAGAATCACATTATCGATGCCCTGCAGCGGCGTGGTGAAGATATCGCCATTGCGTGCCGGCTCCTCGGGGAACACATCGACAGCGGCACCGGCAATCCGCCCGTCACGCAGCGCCACGGCCAGGGCATCGAGGTCCACCACCGTGCCGCGGGCATTGTTGATGAAGATCGCGCCGGGCTTCATCTTGGCGATCTCGGCTTCCCCGATCATGCCCTCGGTCGCCTGGGTCTCGGGCACATGCATCGTGACGATGTCGGACCAATGCAACAGCTCATCGAGGCTGCCGCAGCGGCTGGCATTGCCCAGCGGCAGCTTGGCCACCACGTCCCAATAGATCACCCGCATGCCGAAACCCTCGGCCAAAACCGAAAGCTGGCTGCCGATATTGCCATAGCCGATAATGCCCAGCGTGCGGCCGCGCACCTCGCGATAGCCCTCGGCACTTTTTGACCAGCCGCCTGCATGGGCTGCGATGCTTTTCGGCACCACGCCGCGCAACAGCATGATGATCTCACCCATCACCAACTCGGCCACGCTGCGGGTGTTGGAGAAGGGCGCGTTGAACACCACGATGCCGCGCTCACGCGCCGCCTTGAGGTCCACCTGGTTGGTGCCGATGCAAAAACAGCCCACCACCACCAGGCGGTCCGCCGCCTCCAGCACCTCACGCGTCAATTGCGTGCGGCTGCGGATGCCCAGCATGTGAACACCCTTGAGCGCCTCGGTCAGCGCCTCGCCATCCAGCGCCTTGGGCAGGCGGGTGATGGAGGCATAGCCCTGCTCCTCGAGCAGGTTGACCGCCGTGTCGTGGATGCCCTCCAGCAGCAGGATCTTGATCCGGTCTTTCGGTAGGGAGAAATTTTCGCTCATGTGTTGGCCAGCTCCGCCAGGACCTGCGCGAGCACTCTTGTGCCGGCGGCCAGTTGATCGGGGGCGGAATACTCCGCCGGATTATGCGATACACCGCCGCGGCAGGGCACGAAAATCATCCCCGCCGGGCAGAGCGGTACCATGAATTGCGCATCATGGAAGGCGCCCGAGGGCATGCGCAGCGCGCCCAGCCCCTGGGCCAGGGCTGCACGCTCCACCGCATCGACCACCGCCGGGCCGAAATCGGTGGGCATGGCGTTGAAACGCTCATACACCACCGCCGTGCAATGCTGCAGGGCGGAATGGATCACCCCTTCGATCGCATTGCCACGCGCCAGCACCACGGCGGCGTCAGGGTGGCGGAAATCGATGGAAAACCGCACCAGATCGGCGACCGAATTGGAGCTATTCGGGAAAACCTCCATCCGCGCCACGGTGAAGCGCAGCACATCGGTGGGGTCGCGCATCAACTGGTTCAGCGCCGTGATGGCGCGGATGGCGTCCTGCATCGCATCCTGGCGCATCGAGACCGGCGTGGTGCCGGCATGGTCGGAGCGGCCATGAATCTCCACGCTGAACCAGCGGCTGCCCTGAATGCCGGTCACCACACCAATGTCGAGGTTGCGGGTCTCCAGGATCGGGCCCTGCTCGATATGCGCCTCGATATAGGCATGCGGGGCTGGGCCCTCGACCACACCCAGCGGGCGGCGGGCGATATCGGCCTCTAGGGCCATATGCTCGGCCAGGGCATCGCCAAACCGCACGCCCTTGGTGTCCTCGATCGCATCCCAAGTGTCCGGCCCGGCGAAACCGGCATAGGCCATGGAACCCATGCAGCCAGGGGCGAAACGGCCGCCCTCCTCATTGGTCCAGGCCACCACCTCGATGGGCCGGCGGGTGGAGATGCCGGCCTCACGCAGGGCCTGCACCGCCTCGAGCCCGGCAATCACCCCGTAAATGCCATCGAAGCGGCCACCCTTGGGCTGGCTGTCCATGTGGCTGCCGGTCAGCACGGGTGCGAGGCCGGGCTCCGAGCCCTCATGCCGCAGGAACAGATTGCCCAGTCGGTCCACACTGGCGCTCAGCCCCAAAGCCTCGCCCCAGGCGATGAGCATGCGGCGCGATTCACGGTCCAGCGGCGTCAGGCAGGCGCGGTTCACCCCGTCGCCCGGAATGGCACCCAGCTTGGCCATCTCCATCAGCCGGTCCCACTGCCTGGCCTCACTCACCGCCGCCACCAGGTTGGGCGCTACCATCTCCGCCATCTCAGTCCTTGCTCCTGCCAATGCGACGGCTTTGCGGGCCGTGGGACATAGCACGCCCGGTTGCCCGTCAGGGGGCTCTGCCCCCCGACACCCCCCGCAAAGGGCCGAAAGGCCCTTTGATCCCAATGAGTCTATCGGTGGGTTGGGAGGGGGCTATGCGGTCGCTTTTCGGCTAGACCACCTCTATGCCCCCTCCCCAACCACCGATCACCCGGTGTCCAGAGGCCTTTCGGCCTTTGGTGGGGGGTGCAGGGGGGCAAAGCCCCCTTGCGGACAGCTCGCGCCGCCAGTTCCCGCCAGCCTGTAAGCCCCCGCATTGGCAGGATCAAGGCTTGCGATGTCATGGCGTTTGCTGGGATGTTGCACTGCAATGTGAGGGCGTGGCGGATGGGTTTGTCGATGCATATTCTGGACACGGCGCAGGGTTGTCCTGGCCGGGGCATCGCGTTTGCGTTGTTCCGCCTGCATGAGGATGGCCGGCGGGAGCAATTGCGGGCCGGTGTCACCAATGATGATGGCCGCACGGATGGCTGGTTGCTGGCGCAGGACGAGCTGCGGCTGGGCCGCTATGAGATGCTGTATCAGATCGGCACCTATTTTCGTGCTGCGGGTTTCCCCCTCGCCGAGCCGCCTTTCATCGACGAGGTCTGCCTGCGCTTCAGCATTGCCGATGCGGCGTCGCATTATCATGTGCCGCTGCTGGTCTCGCCCTATGGCTATACGACGTATCGGGGCAGCTGATGGACACCGCCTATCTCGCCGAATGGGCGAATTTGCTGCTGCGCTGGCTGCATCTCATCACCGGCATGGCCTGGATTGGTGCCAGCTTTTATTTCATGGGGCTCGACCAATCGCTCAAACCCGCCAAGGACGGCAATCCGCTGATCCGGGGCGAGCAATGGGCGGTGCATGGTGGTGGCTTCTATCACAAGCAGAAATTCATCGCCGGCCCGGAGAAGCTGCCCGAGAAGCTGCATTGGTCGAAATGGGAGGCGTATTGGACCTGGATGAGCGGGTTTTCGCTCTTTGTCCTGATGTATTGGGGCCAGGCCAGCACCTATCTTATTGATCCCGACGTGGCCGATCTGGCGCCATGGGAGGCGATTGCCATTTCCATAGCCCTGCTGGTTGCGGCATGGGCGGTGTATGATGTGATTTGCCGCACGCCCTGGGGCGATGATGGCATGGCCATGGCCATTATCGGCATATTGGGTTTGGCGCTGACGGCTTACGTCACCACCCGTATTTTTTCTGGCCGCGGCGCCTATCTGCAGGTGGGGGCGATGATCGGCACCATCATGGCCGCCAATGTGTTGATGGTGATCATGCCCGGCCAGCGGAAGATGGTGGCGGCGGTGGCCAATGGCACCGCCATCGACCCCAAATGGGGCGGCATGGGCAAGCAGCGCAGCATCCATAACAACTACACCACGCTGCCCGTCATCTTCCTGATGATCAGCCCGCATTACCCGATGTTCTGGCAGCATGAGAAAGCCTGGCTCTTGCTGGTGGCCATGGCACTGGCCGGGGCGCTTGTGCGGCAATTCTTCAATCTGCGGCATCAGGGCATCCAGGTCTATGATTTCTGGCTGGCCGGCGGGGTTGTGGTGGTGCTGGTGGCGGTTTTCATCGCGCCGCCGCATGTTGCGCCCCCGGCGCGGGGCGAGGCGCCGACCTTTGCCGAGGTGCAAACCATCATGAGCCAGCGTTGCATGGAATGCCATCAGCCCCGGCCTACCAACCCCGCCTTTGCCGCGCCGCCCAAGGGCGTGGTGCTGCATACCCCCTCCCACATCCAGCGCCAGGCGCAGGCCTGGGTGACGCAGGTGCGCAGCGAGGCCATGCCGCCCAATAATGCCACTGGTCTGACAGCGGAGGAGCGTGGCCGTTTGCTGGCCTGGGTGGCGGCGGGCGCGCGGCGGGATTAACCGCGCCCCCCCGGCCATGCTTGCCACCCGCCGGTGAAACGGCGAGGCTCGCCGCCGAGGGAAGAATTTTCATGGCAAAGGCCTGTCGTCACATTGGCGCAAGCGCCCGGCCCGAAGGCTGGGCATGGCGCTGATCCAATATATCAACCGTGTGCAATTCGGCGCCGGCGCGCTGGCGGAATTGCCAGCGGAACTGGCGCTGGCCGGCATCACCCGCCCGCTGGTGGTGACCGATGCCGGCGTGGTGGCGGCTGGCTTATTGGCGCGTCTGCTGGCGCTGCTGCCCTCCGGTGTGGCGGTGCATGCCGCTGTGCCGCCCAACCCGAATGAGGCTGCCGTGCGGGAAGCCACCGCAGCCTATCGCGCCGGTGGCTGCGATGGGGTGGTGGGGCTGGGCGGTGGCTCACCGCTTGATCTCGCCAAGGCGGTGGCGCTCTCCGCCACGCATGATGCCACGCAGCTCGCGCGCTATGCCGTGGTGGAGGGTGGGTTGGGCCGGATCACCGCCGCCGCCGCGCCGGTCATCGCCGTGCCCACCACCGCGGGCACTGGCAGTGAGGTCAGCCGTGGCGCGCTGATCGTGATGGCGGATGGCCGCAAGCTCTCCATCGGCTCGCCGCATCTCATCCCGCGCGCGGCGATTTGCGACCCGGAACTGACACTCGGCCTGCCGCCGGGCCTGACCGCCGCCACCGGGATGGACGCCATGGCGCATTGCATTGAGACGCTGTGCTCACCGCGCTTCAATCCGGTGGCCGATGCCATCGCGCGGGATGGGCTGCGCCGCGCCTGGGCCGCCCTGCCCCGTGCGGTGGAAGATGGCAGCGATGCAGATGCGCGGCGGGAGATGATGCTGGCCTCGATGATGGGCGCGCTGGCCTTCCCCAAGGGGCTGGGGGCGGTGCATGCGCTCTCCCACGCGCTGGGAGCCTTGGCGGTGAGCCCGCATCACGGCACGCTGAATGCGCTGCTGCTGCCTGGTGTGCTGCGCTTCAATGCCCCGGTGCTGGGGGCGGTGTTGCCGGTGCTGGCCGAGGCCATGGGCCTGCCCCCTGGCGCCGATGCGGCCGCGCTGGCCGATGCCATTGCCGCGCTGAATCACAGGCTGGGCCTGCCCCCGGGCCTGGCTGCCATGGGCATCACCGAGGCTGATCTGGCCCCCGCCGCCGCCGCCGCCCTGCGCGACCACCACCACCTGACCAACCCCCGGACGGCGCGCGAGGATGATTACCGCGCCATCCTCCATTCCGCCTTTCACGGAACCGCATCATGACCGCCGAGACCATGTTCGAGAAAATCTGGAACCGCCACCGCGTGCTGGAGCGCGAGGACGGCCAGACCCTGCTCTATGTTGACCGCCATCTGGTGCATGACGGCTCTGCTCCCGCCTTCGAGATGCTGCGCGACCGTGGCCTGAAGCCGCGCGCGCCTGAGCGCATCTTCGCCACCCCCGACCATTACGTGCCGACCGACACGCGCGATGTCGCCGCCATCGAGAATGATGAATATCGCGGCATGGTGGAAAGCCTGGAGCAGAATGCGGCCGAGGGCGGTTTTGCGCTGTTCGGCCTGAAGGATGGCCGCCAGGGCATTGTGCATGTGGTGGGGCCGGAGGCGGGGCTGACCCAGCCCGGCATGCTGCTGGTATGCGGTGACAGCCACACCTCCACCCATGGCGCGCTGGGCGCGCTGGCCTTCGGCATTGGCATGACCGAGGTGGCGCATGTGCTGGGCAGCCAGACATTATGGCAGCGCAAGCCCAAGACCCTGCGCATCACGGTGGATGGCGCATTGGCCCCGGGCGTGACGGCCAAGGATGTGATCCTGCACATCATTGCCAGCATTGGTGCGGCGGGTGCCACCGGCTATGTCATTGAATATGCCGGCAGCGCCATTCGTGGCCTGTCGATGGAAGGCCGGCTGACGCTGTGCAACATGTCCATTGAGGCCGGTGGCCGTGCTGGCATGGTGGCGCCCGATGAGACCACCTTCGCCTATCTCCAGGGCCGCGAATACGCGCCCAAAGGCGCTGACTGGGACCGCGCGGTGGAGCGCTGGCGGGCGCTGGCCAGTGATGCCGATGCGGTGTTCGACCGTGACGTGGTGCTGGACGGTAATGCCATCGCGCCGATGGTGACCTGGGGCAATAGCCCCGAGGATGCGCTGCCGGTGGATGCCATGCTGCCCGACCCCGAAGCCGCGCCCGACCCGGCGCGGCGCGCCGCCATGCAGGCTGCTTTTGCCTATATGGGCCTCACGCCCGGTGCGGCGCTGACCAGCCTGGGGGTGGACCGCGTGTTTATCGGCTCCTGCACCAATGGCCGGATCGAGGATATGCGCGCGGCTGCCGCCATCGCCCGCGGCCGCCGCGTGGCCGAGGGGGTGACGGCCTGGGTCGTGCCCGGCTCGGCCCCGGTGAAGCGCCAGGCCGAGGCCGAGGGGCTGGACCAGATTTTTCTCGCCGCCGGTTTTGAATGGCGCGAGGCCGGATGCTCGATGTGCCTGGGCACCAATGGCGAGATCGGCACACCGGGGCAACGCATCGCCGCCACCTCCAACCGCAATTTCCGCGGCCGGCAGGGCCCGGGCGTGCGGACCCATTTGATGAGCCCGGCCATGGCGGCGGCGGCGGCGGTGGCCGGCCATATCACCGATATTCGCGGCCTGGAGGGCTGAGACGATGGACGCTTTTTCGACCCTGACCTCGAACGCCGTGCCCTTCGCGCGCGACAATATCGACACCGACCAGATTCTGCCCGCGCGCTACCTCGCCCGCCCGCGCAACGACAATCACGGCGAATACCTGTTCCGTGACCTGCGGCAGGCGGCGGATTTCCCGCTGAACCGGCCGGAATGGCAGGCGGCGCGCATCGTGCTGGGCGGGCGCAATTTTGCCTGCGGCTCCTCGCGCGAAAACGCGGTCTGGGCGCTGTATGACCATGGCGTGCGGGCGGTGATCGCGCCCTCCTATGGCGATATCTTCGCCACCAATTCGGTGAAGAACGGGCTGCTGCCCGTGGTGCTGCCCGAGGCGGTGGTGCAGAGCCTGATTGCCGCCACCGAGGCCGACCCGAATGCGCAGATCACCGTGGACCTGCCCAGCCAGACTGTGACCGGCCCGGATGGCGCCGTGCATCATTTCGAGATTGACCCCTTCAACAAGCGCTGCCTGCTGGAAGCGTTGGATGAACTGGCCTTTACCCTGACCCATGCCGAAGATATCGCCGCATTCGAACGGCGTATCGGGCGGGAAAATTTTTAACCGGAGGAACGAAGATGCGGATATCGAGAAGAGCATTCCTGGCCGCGCCGCTGCTCGCGGCCCCGGCGCTGGGGCAAAGCGAATGGCCCAATCGCCCAATTCGCTGGATCGTGGCCTTTGCTGCCGGCGGCGCGGCCGATACTGCCGCGCGGTCGATCGCCGCCGATATGCAGGAGGCGCTGGGCCAGAACATCGTCATTGAGAACCGCACCGGCGGCAATGCCGTGGTCGCGGCCTCGGCCACGCTGCAATCGCCCGCTGATGGCTATACCTTCCTGGTCGATGCGGCGAACCAACTGACCAACCCGCTGCTGATGCGCGACCTTCCCTTCGACTATCTCACCGCGTTTAGGCCGGTCACCCAGATCAGTTCCTTCCCGCAGGTGATCGCGGTGAAGCAGGATTTTCCGGCGCGCAACCTGGCGGAATTCGTGGCCCATGCCCGCGCCCATCCGGGTACCATCAGCGTGGGCACACCGCCGGCGGCGGGGATGGCGCATATCGCTCTTGCCGCCTTTGAGAAGGCAGCGGGCATTCGCCTGGTGCATGCCGCCTATCGCGGCGGTGCGGATGCGGCGCGGGACATCATGTCGGGCAGCATTGATGCGGTGCTGATCACCACCTCATCGGTCCGCCCTCCGGTGGGGGCTGGCAAGGCCAGGATATTGGCGGTGACCAGCCTGGCCCGCATTCCCTCGCTGCCCGATGTGCCGACCATCGCCGAATTGGGCTATCCTGGCTTCGATGTGAATGACTGGAACGGGCTTTTCGCCGCCCAGGCCGTGCCCGCGCCCATCGTGGCCCGGATGGCGGCGGTGGCTGCGGTCTCGGCCCGCTCGGCCGCGGTGCGGGCTCGGATGGACCCGGCGGGTGCCATCATGATCGGCAATTCACCGCAGGAATTCGCCAATTGGCTGACGGCGCAGCGCAGTAATGCCGCTGAGGTGATCCGCAGCGCCGGCATTACGCTGGGCTAGAGCATGATCCGTTCAAACGGAATCGTTTGAGTGGATAAACATGCTGGCCATGGCGGCGATATTGGCGGTAAGCGGCCCGGCGCGTGTGGGCCGCAGGCAATACTCGTTGCTGTATATCCGTCATGTGTGGACGAAATATGTGCTGTCGAAACCGAAGACGGTCAGCTTGCCCCGAGATTATGTTGTCGCCGGTTGCGCCTAGCCTTGGGAGATCGCGGTTCGCGACGGATATTTCATTTTATAAAATTGATTATGGATTTAAAATAGACTTCGATGATTTTGGCCATTATATGATATATAAATTTATTTTAGAAATTTTATATTCATCTCGTTTTATCTTGTAATTTTTCTCGATTTGATTTGGGATAGGGCATTTTCTATTATTTAGTTCATTAGGATTTTCGAAATGTCTTTGCCCCCACCCCAAACCCTCGACGCGATCGCTAAAGTGATAGGAGATCTCGGAAATGAATTAAACGCCCCAGACTTTAATTTATTCGATAAATTATACCTTTCAATGACAAAAGTCCTAAAAGGGCTCGTTGCAACTGGAGTTGATAAGGGGCTTCAGATAGGTACGACTGCACTTGTCGCTCCCGGTTCTGGTGTGACTGTTGGTGTCGGCATGGCGTCGTTGACAATGTTCACTGTCGGGGCCGCCCTGGCGCCCTGGATAGGCGCCGCTACGATTGCCTATCAAGCTGATGGAATATTTGCGTTAATTGATCTCAAAAATCAGAGCAACCCCGGCGGGCGAGGGCGCTATGCCTGCAGTTGTCGGAAATGTGCTGAAGGACTACAATATATTATCGATAAAAAAGAGACAAAAGTTGCTATTGTGGCAGTATCTATTTTTACGGCCGGCGTTCCAGCATTAATTGCTGGGATGAATTCTTTTTGGAAAAAATTCCAAAAAGGTCGACCTAAGGAAATGTATTCAAAACAATTTTGTGAGTCGGCGCGCGGTGGATGTAAAACTGCTATCGCAACCATCATGATGTTGAGTGGAACATGGCCAAGTGACAAGCCACCCAGCCTAGAATTGATGTCGGAGACGGTATGCATCATTATGGCGAATAATGGCTGGGAAAGATTAAAGGCGCATTGGTGATGGCGTTCAGGCGCTGAGGCGCCAATGATCTGCGGCGCAACGGCCCCAAGCCCATTTTCCACCTGGGCTTGGGCGCTCTTTTCTGAAATGGCCGGCTGGTGCGGTTGCTGCCGCTGCTGACCCGGGCGGTTGCCAAAAGCCATTTCCCCGAAAGCAAAGACGGCAGGCGCCTTGCGCAGCCGCAAGGCTTGAAAATGCTCTAGATGTTCATCGGCCCCATCGAAGGGCCGGGCCAGAAGCTGGCCGCTACGGCTTATAGCGGGACGCAGCGCACCACATTCTCATGGCCATGGGCCAGGGTGGCCATCGTGCCATCTGGGCAGGATGTCTGGTTGCCGGCGGCCGGCATCAAGCCGCCGCTCCAGCGCATGGCCACCTGGCGGGTGCCGCCGCAAACCCGATGGCCATTGGAGACGGTGCAGGCTGCTGTCACGCGGGTGGTGGTGCCGCGCTGTTGGGTGGAGGCGAGGTTGGCACGGTGATAAGGCGCCGATGGCTGCCTGGCCACGCGCGGCGCGATGGTGGGGGCGGCGGGCCGGGTGGCAGCAACAGGTGCCGAGGCAGCCGAGCGGGGCTGATTGCGCAGAGCGCTTTGGTCGTTGCGCGCGGCCTCGGCCGGCGCGGCCATGAGCAAGCCCAGGGCAAGAATCGACATCACTCCGTAACGCATATGACCCCCGTTAGATGTCCGTTAAGTTTGTTTCGCCATATTTCGGAGGGTGTGGCAAGCCTTGATGTGTCTGGGCAGGTTTAATCTGGCCGGTCCAAGCGCCTCGCCTGGGTGGCGGGCCTGGTGCCGCCTCTGCGCCCGGTGCAGCCCGGGCGAGATCGCCTTAACCGGCATTTTCGGTCAATGGGTGCATCGGCCGTGGCTGAAGCATTGCCCAAAAACCGACCCCTAACCGGCGCTGGACCACGCTGCGTTCACTGCGCGAGGTCCAGCCATTGCTGCGGGAATGATTGAGCGTTTTCGGCCAATCCGCCTCTACGGATCATGCTCTGGCGGGGCCTAGCGCCTCTGCCGGCATTCGCCGGAGCAGCCATAGCATCATGGCCAGCGCCGGCAGCGCCGCCAGCGTGGTCAGCACAAAGAACCACCCCCATCCCAGCCCCGCCGCCAAAAGCCCCGAGCTGCCCCCCAGGGTGCGCAGCGGCACCGAGGCCAGTGAGGAGAGCAGGGCATATTGCGTCGCGGTGAAATTGCGCGCCGTCAGGCTTGAGAGGTAGGTCAGGAAAGCCGCATCGGCCAGGCCATCGGTGAAATTCTCCACCCCCACCTGCAAGGTCAGCATCGGCAGTGAACCGGGGAATTGCAGCAGCAGCAGGTACATTAGGTTGGAGAGCATCTGCGTCAGCCCTGTCAGCACCAGGGCCCGGCCGGTGCCGATGCGCGCCACCAGCCAGCCCCCCGCCAAAGCGCCCGCCAGCACCGCGAAGAGCCCGAAGCCGCCGGAAATTCCGCCCACCACCTCGCGGGAAAAGCCCAGCTCGCGATAGAAGGGCGCCGTCATGATGCCGGCCAGCGCCTCGCCGAGTTTGAACAAGGCGATGAAAGCCAAGATGGTGGCCCAATGCGGCCGGCGCAGGAGGTCGGCAAAGGGCTCCACCACGCCTTCGCGCAGCCTGGCCGCCCAGCCGCGCGGCGGCGTTTGGGCCCGCTGCAGCTCCGGCCCCAGGGCCACCGCCAGCAGCCCTAAGCTCAGCAGCGCGGCGCAATAGGCAAACATCCCGCCCCAGCCCAGCACCCCCACCAGCGAAAGCCCACCCGCATTGGCCGCCAGCAGCGCGCCGCGATAGCCCCAGACATAGGCCGCCAGGCCGAAGCCCTGCTCATTCTCCGCCAGGATTTCGATGCGATAGGCATCCACCACAATATCCTGGCTGGCGGAAAGGAAGGCCACCAGCACGGCGATCGCCACCACGGCCTGCGGCGCCACCGCCGGGTCGAACCACCCCAGCGCCAGAATGGCCAGCATCAGCGCCGGAATGATCGTGGCCAGCCAGCCGCGCCTATGGCCCAGCCCCGCCAGAACCGGCGGCCGCAACTGGTCCAGCAGCGGCGACCAGAGGAATTTGAAGGAGTAGGAGAGCCCAATCCAGGCGGTGAAGCCAATGGCGGCAAGGGAAATCCCGCTCTCGGAAAACCATTGCCGGAGGACAAAGCCGGTCAAGGGTAATGGCACGCCGGCGGAAAACCCCAGCAGCAACAGCACGAAAAAACGTCGGTCACGCCAGAGCGGCGGGCGGGCATGGGTCATGGCCGCGGCGTATCAGCCCCGGTGCCGCCGCGTCCAGGCCTTATGCTGCCTGCGGGTGCTCAGGCCGGCACAGCCTGCCGCCCCATTCCGCCAGCAGGTTCTCGTCATCAAGGCCGAGCGGTACGGCGGCCGGCCCATGCACCAGGATATCCGGGCGGAACAGGCGAAGCAGCGCCTCATTGCTCTGGCCGGTGCATTCGGCCAGCAGGTCCACCATTGGCCAATCGGCCATGTTTATCCCGCCGCCGCCGCCCACCGCCACGAGAAGCCTGTCACACCAGCCGCGGGCCTCTTCCATCAGGGCGGAGCTCCAGGCCTCGCCGCCGCCTTCGCTCAGATGCAATAGGCCGATGCGCCAGCCGCGATGCCGCCAGCGCTCCACCATCTCGGCCGCATAGGCCACCGTCACCATCTTACGCTTGGCGTTCAGCCCCGGTGTCATCGCCTCGATCAGCTCATCATCCCGCACCACGGCGATGCCGGCCTTGCGGGTAACGATGGTGATGGCCACCGCGGCCAGCTCCGCCGCCGTGACCAATTTCAGCCCCGCGGCCAGGCTGGCGGCCAGCACGGCCACCACGGCATCTGAGGCGCCGGCGGGGTCGTGCTGGTCGGAGGCTTCGGCGCGCAGATGGAGCACCTCGTCCTGGCCATGCACCAAGGTCAGCCCATCAGGGCCGCGTGGCACCAGCACGGCGCCCAGTTTGTATGCGTGTTTGAGGGCAATGCAGGCCGCGGCCAATTCGGCCTCGGTGCCGACTGGCAGGCCGGTGGCGGTGGCCAGGGCCTCGGCCTCCGGCACGATGAGGTCCGCGCCGGTGAAGCGGGCGAGTTCGCCGCCCTTGGGCTCCACCACGACAGGCCGCCCTGCGGTGCGGGCGGCGGCGATGATGCGCGCCGCCACGTCACCGGAGAGCACGCCTTTTTGATAATCGCTCAACACCACGACGGAGGTGGCGGCCACGGCATCGGTGGCAATGCGCACCAGGCGGTCGGCCAAGCGGGGATGGATGGGGCTGGCCTGCTCATGATCGGCGCGCATCAGGTGCTGGCCGCTGGCCACGAAGCGGGTCTTTGTGGTTGTGGCGCGGCCGCCCTGCACCAGCAGCCAGGGCTCAACCCGCGGCTGGCCGCCGATCAGGCCGGTGAGGTCGCTGCCCGGCTGGTCATCGCCCACCACCGAGACGAAGGCCACGGCCGCCCCCAGCGCTGTGAGGTTGCGCACCACATTGCCGGCGCCACCGGGCAGGGCCAATTCGCGCTCCACCGCCAGAACCGGCACCGGCGCCTCGGGGCTGACGCGGCTGACGCGGCCATAGACATAGCGGTCGAGCATCACATCGCCCACCACCAGGACGGTGCCGCGGCGCAGCTGGCGCACGGCTGCCACGAGGCTATTGGCGGATTTGGCTGAAGAGGCTGCGCTTTTTGGCATCAGGTCTTTCTTTACGGCGGCCCTGTCACCGCAGGGACATATAAAAACATGACAATGGAAAGAAGGCCAGAGGAAGGCGGGCTGCTGCGGCATCTGCATCTACCATCCCGGCGAGGAAGCATCGCTTAACCTTTGCGCGCGCATGGTGGCGGGCAGAGATCGGAACCGTGATGCAGCCCAACCAGCAGCAGCCCCCCCAGCCCCAGTCCGCTATCTGGGCGAACAGGCCCGTCGCACCAGGCGGGCAAGCCATGCCGGCGGGAGGCCAGGCGGCGCCGGCCCCCCGGCGCTCGGCCGCGCTGAGTGAGGCGTTGCGGCGGTGCCAAACCGATGGATCGGCGGGGCTCATGGTCGGGTGGGCGGAATGGCCGCAGATGGCCGCCAGCCTGCTGGAGGATGTGGCCCAGGCCACTGCTGGCCTGGTCTGGCGCCCACGCCAAGGCGGGTTTTGGCTGTTGGGCACCACGGCCGGCGCCGCTCGCGATACCCTGGCGCTGTTCGAGAGTATGGGCTGGCCCGCCCGGCTATTGCTCTTCCCGGCCGATATTGCCGTGCTGGAGGCTGCGCTTGCGGGGGATGCGGCGCCCTCTGCGCTGCCTGCCGCCGCCACGCCCGGGCTGATCGGCATCGAGGAGCGCGCAGAAGGGATGCCTGCCGGAACTGGCCAAAGCCTGGCCACGATATGGCGATGGCAGGCAGGCTCACCCAAACTCCTGGCGCAGCGCTGGATGGTTGAAGCCGAGGCTCTGCCCACCCCGCCGGGGCGCGACTGGGCAGGCCATGCCCATGGTCTGCTGGCGTCACGGCTGCTGGAGCAGGCGGCGCGCCTGGGTTGGCCTGCGGCGCGCAAGCACAAATGGCCGCTGCTGCTGGATATGCCATGGATGCCCCCGCCCAGGAGCCTGCCCGCGCCACCGCCGGGGGTGTGGCCGGGCGGGTGTGGCCATGCCCTTGTCCTGCCGCTGCCCGCCGCGGCCGAGGCGGGGGCATGGGCAGCCCTCGCAGCCGCCCATGGCTGGCAATTGGCCTGGGCTGGGCTGACGCCGGCTTTGGCCCATCTCGCCACGCCGCAACGCCTGCCGGGCCGGCTTTTCTTTGCCGAGTATAACCCGCTCGTGGCCAGTGCGGCCTGGCCAGCGCCGGAATGCCTGGTGCTGCAGGGCGGCGAGGGGCGCGAAGCACTGGATTTCGCCGCGAAACACGGCAGCAGCCTTTGCAGCAGGGTTTGCTGATGGAGGCGGCCCCCGCCCTGAACCGCATGCTGGGGTCATCCCAGCGTGAGGCCCTGGCCCTGGCGGCACTCGCGCGCGAATCCGCCGCCGCCGGGGTGGAGCAGCGGGTGATGCATCTGAGGCTCTCCGCTATTCCATCCAACCATAACCGGCTGCACCATCAAAGGCTGCTGCGGGAGGCGCTGCTGCCCCTGCTGAGGCCAACCCGCGCCAGGCTATATGATCTGCCCTCGGGCGATCTTGTCGCGGTCTCCCCGCCACCGGGTGAGCATTTGGATCTGGTGCGCGCCGTCATGCAGAAGCTGCTGGATGGGGAGGGTGAGGGCGCAGCCATCGCCCAGGAATTGCGGCTGCCACAGCAGGCGGCGGCATTGCTGGCGGTTGTGGAATCCGCCCTTGGCATGGGGGCCGAGCATTGGCCGGCTGCAGCCATGCCCGGCGGGGCCGAGGCAGCCGGTGCGCAACCCCAGGCCGCCGATATCCTGGCGGCCGAGGCCGCCTTGGCACAGGCAGACCTCTCGGTTCATCACCGCTGGCAGACCATCTGTCTTCTCGTCGATGGTGGCCCCGGCCCGCAGCCGCTATGGCGTGAGCAGCGTTTGCCGGCCGCCGATCTGGAGGCGGCGCTGCTGCCAGGGCAATCCCTGCATGCCACCCCCTGGCTGCGCCGGCGGTTGCGCGCCCGGCTGGATAAGCGGGCCCTGGCACAATGGGCGCGGCCGGAGGAATTGCGGGGCTTCTCGCCCAGCGGGTTGCCGCTGCTGCCAGCAAGCCTGGGCGAGGAGGAGTTCCTGCGGCTTGATGCGGCCCTGCCCAGTGCCATGCGGCCGCAACTCACGCTCGGCTTCAGCCTGCCCGATATCCTGGCCGACCCACAGGCCTTTGCCATGGCCATGCGCTTCGCCCGCCTGCGCGGCTATGGCACTGCGCTCGATGATCTGGATGCCGGGCTGCTGCCCATGCTGCCCGAGGATAATTTCGGCCTGGGCACACTCAAGCTGCGCTTCAGCGCCGCCCTGCTGGCGCTGGATGGCCCCGGCCGCGCCGCGCTGGAAGCCGCCCTGCCGGCCGAGCGTGCGCGTGTGGTGCTGACCGGCGCTGATGAGCCCATCGCTATCGGCTGGGGGTGGGAGCGGGGGATCACCCGCTTCCAGGGGCGGGTGATCGAACAATCGCTCAGCCCGCCATAAGCCGGCGCGGTGGGTTCAGCCCTTCACATCCATCGCCTGGCGCATCCCGTCACTCACCAGATTGAAGCAGATGGAGGTGACGAAAATGCAGGCGCCGGGCAGCACGGCGACCCAGGGCTGCACATAGATCGCGGTGCGCAGCGTGTTCAGCATGAGCCCCCATTCCGCCTCGGGCGGGCGGGTGCCCAGGCCGAGAAAGGACAGGCCGGAGGCCAAAATCATGCACACCGAGATGAGCGAGGTGGCATAGATGAAGATGGGCCCCAGCACATTGCCCAGCACATGCACCCGCACCACCGTAAAGGCCGAAGCACCGGAAGCCCGCGCGGCATCGACGAAATCAAGGTTGCGCACGCCCTGCGTCACACTCTCTGCCACGCGGATGATCGGCGGCACGAAGACCAGGGTGAGCGCGAGGATAGCGTTGAGAATACCCGCACCCAGCGCGCCCGAAATCGCCACCGCCAGCAGCACCGAGGGGAAGGCATAGAAGACATCGGTGACGCGCATGATCAGCATATTGGTCTTGCCGCCGGCAAAGCCTGCCAGCACGCCCAAAAATGTGCCCATCACAAAGGCCAGCGCCACCGGTACAATGCCCATGAACCACGAAAGCCGGCCACCAAAGAGCAACCTGGTGAGGATATCGCGGCCGAGTTCATCCGTGCCCAGCGGATGATTCGGCGTGCCGATCGGCCGTAGACGCCGGATCATGCTGCCCTGGAAGGGGTCATGCGGCGCAATCAGCGGGGCGAAGATGATCGCCAGCAGCATGCACAGCAGGATAAAGGCGCAGAACATTGTCACCTTGTCGCGCCGGACGCGCTTGAACACGCCCTTCCAATACCCGTCGGAGCTTTGCGCGGCCTGGCGGGCCTGGATGGCGAGTTCGGCCTCAGCGGCGGTTGTCGTGCTCATGCGCGTTTGATCCGGGGGTCAAGGGCGGTTTGGACGAGGTCGACCAGCAGGTTCAGCGCTACGAAAAACAGGCTGAGCACCAGGATGGTGCCCTGCAGCACCGGCAGGTCACGCTGGAAAATCGCACTATTGAGCAAAAGCCCGGTGCCGGGCCAGGAAAAGACGGTTTCAACCAAAATAGAGCCGCCCATCAGGTAGCCCAGTTGCAGCCCCAGCACCGCCAGCACATTCGGCGCCGCATTCTTCACCACATGGAGGAACACGCCCCAGCCGGTGAGGCCCTTGCCGCGCAGCGCCACGACGAATTCCTGGTTCATGATCTCGGCCACGATGCCGCGCACCGTGCGCGTCACAATGCCCATGGGAATGACCGCGAGGGTGATCGAGGGCAGCACGAGATGCTGCATATGCTCCCAATCCCAGGCCCAATCGGCGCTGCCGCCCGGCCCCGCGCCCATGGCTGGCAGCATGTTGAGCTGGACGGAAAAGATCACCACCAGCACCATGCCCAGCCAGTAATGCGGCACCGAAACGCCGGCCACCGCGATGGTCACCGCCGCGCGGTCCAGGATGGAGCCGCGAAACGTGCCGGCCAGCCCACCCAGCACGCAGCCCAGCATAAAGCCGAGCAGCGAGGCTGAGGCGGCCAGGGTGAGTGTATTGCCGATGGCCGATTGCAGGTCGCTCCACACCGGCCGGCCGGTGGCGAGGGAGCGGCCGAGATCGCCCTGCACCACCTTGAGCAGCCAGATGCCGAACTGCACCGGCAAGGGCTTGTCCAGCCCGTAATCACGCCGCACCTGATCCACCACATCCTGCGGCGCATCTGGCGGCACGATCGCGTTGATCGGGTCGCCAGGGGCGATCTGCACCAGCATGAAGCACACGAAACCCACGGCAAGCGCGATGGGAACCGCGTAGATCAGCCGCCGGATGAGGTAGAAGAACATGGGCTATCCTTACTGAATGAAGGGCAGTCGAAGATCGACGAACCAGCTTTGCGGCTGCACATAGCCGCGCACGCGCGGGTTCATCGCCCGTGGTGATACGTCATGGGCGATCCAGATGAACAGCGCCTCCTCCACGCCTGCGGCATGCAGGCGGGCGAGGGCGGCGTCACGCGCGGCGGGTTCGAAGGAATTGCGCGCCTCGGCCACCATCGCGTCGAAGCGCGGGCTGTTGAAGCCGCCCCAATTGTTGGAGACGGGGGCCGCCATCTTGCTGTCCCAGAAGCGGACCATGGCGAAGAAGGGGTCCATGGCGGCGAAGGACACATTCGTCATATGCGCACCACGCGCCGAGGCATGGGCGCAGCCATTGCGCCAATTGGCGAAGAGCGTGTTCCACTCCACCACATCGAACTCGATATTGATGCCGACTTGGCGCAGATCCTGCTGCAGGAACTCGTTCATCGGCAGCGGCTGCATCTGGCCCGAGCCTGAGGCGGAGATCTGCACCTTCAGCGTCAGCGGCCGTTGCGGGCCATAGCCGGCCTCGGCCAGCAGGCGGCGGGCTTCGGCGCGGTCGGTGCGAATCTGAAAGCTGGGATTGCCCCACCAGGGGTGGCCGGGCGCCACGGTGCCCTGGGCGGGCACCATGAAACCACCCAGCAGCGTGCGCAGGCCCTCACGGTCGATGGCAAGGTTCAGCGCGCGGCGCACCCGCACATCGGTCATCGGGTTGCCGGCGGTGAAGCAGGGCTGCCAGGGCCAGACATGCGGCTGCAGGTTCTGGGTGATGACCATGTTGCGGCTGCGCATTTGCGGCACCGAATCCGGCGCTGGCGCCTCGATCCAATCCACCTGGTTCGACAGCAGCGCGGCGGTGCGGGCATTGGCCTCGGGGATGGGCAGCAAAATCACCCGGTCCAGCTTGGCCTTGGTGCCCCAGTAATTGTCATTGCGGGCCATTTCCAGACGCTCCCGCGGGACAAAGCGCGTCACGCGGAAGGGGCCGGTGCCGGAGGGGTTGGCGGCGAAGGCATTCCAGGCGGCCTCGGCGCTGGGTTGGGCGGCGCGCATGGCGGCCCAATGAGTCGGGCTGGCCATGAACAGATTGGTCAGGTTGATCGGCAGCAGGCTATCGGGCTCGGAGGTGATGAGGGCGACGGTGAATTCGTCGATCACCTCGGCCCGGCGCAGCGTGGGCATGCGCGAGGCGGTCAGGCCGACCTGGCGCGGATCGAAATGTGGTGCCTCACGGTCGAGCACCTTGCGCACATTCCACACCACCGCTTCGGCATTGAAGGGGCTGCCATCATGGAAGCGTGCATCGCGGCGGAGGCGGAAGGTCCAGCGGGTGCGATCATTGGCATCGACCGACCATTCGGTGGCGAGGGCCGGCAGCACGACCGAGGGGCGCTCGGCCGAGGAGAGATCCCACTGCGTCAGACCGTCATAGAGCGGGATACCGGTGAAGCGGTTACCCTCAAAGCCCTGATCGGGCTGGCCATGGGTGAGCGGAATATCGGCGGCGGTCATGCCGATGCGCAAAGTGCCCTGCGCGGCCGCCGGGGTGGCGGTCAGCGCGGGCAGGGCGGCCGTACAAGCGGCCAGGAGAAGACGTCGAAGCATGGAATTTCCCTGGATTTGTTATGACTGGCGCTCAATGTCATGCCCGTTCGCTGACGGCGCGGCAACATGAATGCGAACAACAATGGCCCCTTTGGGCTTGCCTTTGCCCAGCACTCAGGCATGGAGTGCACAGCCATGAAGCTGCTTCTCATCAACGGCAACACCAATGCCGCCATCACCGACCGCGCCGTGGCGCATACCAGGGCGGCCCTGCCCAGGCTGGGGCTGTCCGGCACCGTCGTCGGTGTTACCGCCCGTTTCGGCGCGCATTACATCGCCACCCGCGCGGCCTCAGCCATTGCCCAGCACGCGGTGCTGGACGCGCTGGCCGAGCATGGGGCGGGGCATGATGGCGTCATCATCGCCTGCTTTGGCGACCCTGGGCTGGAGGCGGCGCGTGAGCTCTCCACCCTGCCGGTGGTGGGCATGGCTGATGCCTCGCTGACCATAGGCTTCCGCCAGGCCAGCCGCATTGCCTTCATCACCGGCGGTGCCGCCTGGGTGCCGATGCTGGAGGAATTCTGCCTGCTGCGCGGCTATTCGCGCGAGCAGGTGCTGGTGCGCGCGGTGGCGCCCGATGGCGGGATGATCGCGGCCGACCCGGATGGCGCCATCGCCCTGCTGGCCCAGGCGGCGCGCGATGCGGCGGCGGAAGGGGCGGGCGCGGTGGTGCTGGGTGGCGCGGGGCTGGCTGGCCTCGCCCCCCGGGTGGCGGCGGCCAGCGGCATCGCGGTGCTCGATAGCCTGGATTGCGCGGTGATGGCGGTGGCTGAGGCGGTGGCACAGCCTTCGCCCACCCGCACGCCCAGCTCCGGCCTCAGCCCGGCGCTGGCGGCGCTTCTGGCGGGCTGATCTGCCTGCCGGACAATGCCGGCATGGTCGCATGGCCCTTTGCCGTTACGCCGCGGCCCGAGACGACCAAAACCGCGCAGGCCAGCATGATCCGCAGGTCGAGCCCCAGTGAGAGCCGCAGGGCATAGGCGGCGTCCAGCCGCAGCCGCAATGGCCAGGGCACCGCATTGCGCCCCGCCGCCTGCGCCAGCCCGCAAAGCCCTGGCCGCAGCCGCAGCCGCGCCCGCTGCCGATCAGAATAGAGCGGCAGATAGGCCATGGGCAGCGGCCGGGGGCCGACCAGGCTCATCTCGCCGCGCAGCACATTCCACAGTTGTGGCAGTTCATCCAGCGCGCTGGCCCGCAAGGCGCGGCCGAAGCGGGTGAGCCGGGCAGCGTCATCGCCCGGGCCATCGCGCATGCTGCGCAGTTTCAGCACCTGAAAGGGTTTTCCGTCCTGCCCCGCCCGCTCCTGGCGGAACAGCACCGGGCGGCCCAGCGCCAGCAGCACAGCCAGCGCCGCCAATGCCAGCAGCGGCGAGGCCAGGAGGAGCAACAGGGTGGCACCCAGCACATCCAACGCCCGCTTGCCGCATCGCCTATACATGCCGGCGCTCGACTGCGAGCGACAGGGCGAGGCCTAGTGCGAACCAGGCCATACGGTTGGACAAATCGGTCGAGACCATCACCGTCACCGCCACCGGCAAGACGAGCGTGCCAATCGCCACCGCCCGCTCCGGTGCCACCCGCGGCAGCCGGGCCAGCGCCACCAGCGCTGCCCCGCCAAAGGCCAGCAGCCACAGCACCAGCCCGGGCAGCCCGCCCTCTGTCAGGGCCTCCAGCGCGTGGTTATGCGGGTGCATGCCAGGGTCGGCGCCAAAACCCGCTGCCTGGGGAAAGCCGCCCGGGCCGATGCCCATGCCATCGACCATGCGCAGCGCGGCCCGCCACATCGCCACCCGCTCCTCCGGCCCATCGGCGGGGTCGCCCAGGATGCGCTTGATGGTGCGGATGCCGTCAAAGCGCCCTGGGTCGGTGAGCACGAAGACCAGGCCTGCCAGGGCGCTGAGCAGCATTGCGGCCAGCCACAGCATGGCCCGGCCAGGCGTACCGCGCAGCCACAACAACAGCGCCGGCATCAGCACCACCACCCCGCCCATGGCCAAAAACGCCGCCCGCCCGCCGGGAATGAGTGCCGCCGCCGCCAGACCCAGCAGCAAGATGCCGCGCAGCGCCAGCATCAGCCGCCCCCGCGCCACCACCAGCCCGCTCGCCACCAGACCCGCTGCCGTGGCCACCGCCAGGCCGACAAGCTGATATTGCACCCGGGTGCGGGCCGGATCGGCGCCAATCGCGCCACCCAGCACCACGGCATGATTGGCCACGCCCCAGGCCACCGCCGCCCCGGTGAAGACCCCCAGGCAGATAACCGCGCGGGTCAGCGCCCGACGGCCGGCCGCATCGGCCCCGACCAGCAGCCCCGCCACCAGCATCACCGGCCCAACCAGCACAATGGGCACCAGCTTGGCCGTGGCGGCATTGCCATTGACTGCCCAACAGGCCGCCACCACCCACCAGAGCCAAAGCCCTGCCGCGCCCAGCAGCGGCAACGCCAGCGCCCGGCCGAAGCGCCAGCCGCCGCCGGCCAGCAGCAGCGGCAGCAGCCCGCACAGCGCCAGCCCGCAGACCAGCGTGAGGTCAAAAGGCAGCCCGGCCAGGGCTGGCGTGGTCTTCAACGCGCCGGCGAATTGCAGCAGCGCCGCTGCGATACCGGCCAGCCCTGCAAAGAGCGGCGCGGTGGGCAACATCACGCCCCCCCCGCGCGCAGCAGCAGCAGCAGGCAGGCGGCCACGACCATGCAAAAGATCGGCACCACCACCGCCAGCAGCACCAATAGCAGCGGCCGGTTGGGCACCGAGGCGCGCAGCTCCACCATCGGTGCCGAGACCAGCCTGGCGGCCACTGCCTCATCGGCCAGCATCACCAGCGCGGCGCGCTCATGCTGCGCCAGCAGGTCATACAGGGTGTTGCGGGCGAAGGCGTCGCGCTCGGTGGCGATGGAGGCCTGCAGCAGGGTGATGCGGCGGCGTGCCATATTGGCCAGATCAGCGCGCACCTTGGCCTCGCCGAAGCGATGCAGCCGCTCGAGCATATCGAGCGCCAGCAGCCGGTCATACCAGGGTAGTTCCACCGTCCAGCTTACCGTGCCGCCATCCTGGGTGGGGGAGAGGGCGTTTTCCAGATAGTTCTGCACGTCATCGGCATCGGCGGCGATGCGCAGATCGAATAACCGGCGGAGCTGCCCGGGCAGGCCGCTCCCCCGCCGCTCTGTCATCTGCGCCAGGATGGGGGTTTGTGCTGCGAGCATCCTCGCCGCCTCCATCGACCGCAGCGTGCCGAGATAGACGCCAAAATTGCCGCCCGGCCGGCTGTCCAGCAGCGCGGGTTGCAGCATTGGCACTGGGGTGAGCAGGGTGGAGGTGGCCATAGCGGTGGTCTCGGCCGGTGCCAGCACCATTTGCGCCACGAAGCTGCGCGGCCAGAACCAGACCAGCATGGCCAAAGACGCATAGAGCAGCAGGGCGGCGAGCAGCAGCCGCCAGCGCCAGTTCCAGATTCCCCGGATCAGGGCCTCCAGGGCCATTCTGCCACCGCCAGTTTATATTCCAACGCAGTTAAGAGGTATGGAGTGGGGAATTGCAACCTTTGCGCGAAGGCCTTCTCCCCTTGCACGCGGCGCAGGCCGGGGGCAATGGCCGGTCATGGCCACGCCGCGCATCCTGCCTGCCGATCAAGAGCCTCGCAGCCATACCTTTGGCGTGGTGCTGGCGGGCGGCCTGGCCCGGCGCATGGGCGGTGGCGACAAGCCGCTGCGCCTGCTCGCCGGCCGGCCGATGCTTGACCATGTGCTGGAGAGGCTGCGCCCGCAGGTGGCGGCCCTGGCGCTCAGCGCCAATGGCGACGGGGCGCGCTTCGCTGCCTGGGGCCTGCCGGTGCTGGCCGACCCGCTGCCGGATTTCCCCGGGCCGCTGGCGGGGATTTTGGCCGGCATGGAATGGGTGGCGGCGCAGGGCGGGCAATGGCTGGTCTCGGCCCCTGGCGATTCGCCGCTGCTGCCGGGGGATTACGTGGCCTCGCTCTGGGCGGCACGGCGGG
Organism: Rhodovarius crocodyli; assembly: GCA_945901085.1. Lineage (GTDB taxonomy): Bacteria > Pseudomonadota > Alphaproteobacteria > Acetobacterales > Acetobacteraceae > Rhodovarius > Rhodovarius crocodyli_A. The sequence goes on from CAMDJV010000009.1 coordinate 106,739, forward strand.
CGGCAGGGGGGGCGCTGGCCTGTGCCGAGAGCGGCGGCCAGGCCCACCCGCCCTGCGGGCTATGGGACATTGCACTGCGGCATGATTTGCGTGCCGCCCTGCTGGCCGGCGAACGCAAAATCAGTCGCTGGACCGCCCGGCATGGCATTGCCCATGCCGCATGGCCGGCCACGCCGATTGACCCTTTCTTCAACGTCAACACCGCCGCTGATCTGGCCGCGGCGGCGGCATGGGTGAAATAGGCCGGGCCGCTTCCCGCCCCCGTCACTTGGCGCTATCCCCGGCTGCATCATGGATGTTCTGGCCGCTGCTCCCGATCTGGAGCCTGACCCCTCCCGGGGTCCGCTTCCCACCTATCGTGCAAGGGTGAATGCTGGCCGCTACGCGCCTGACCCGGCGCAGGCGATGATTGCCGAGAATTTGCAGGAATTGTGGTTCCGCCTGCGCGGTTATGCCCCCCGACCGGCGGCGGCGGCCGCTGCGGGTGGGCTGCTGGCCCGGCTGTTTCGCAAGCGCGCCTCGGAGGATGGCGCGGCGCATGCGCCTATTGGGCTGTATATCGTCGGCCAGGTGGGGCGGGGCAAATCCATGTTGATGGATCTGTTCTTCGAGGCGGCCGATGTGGCCCGCAAGCGCCGCATCCATTTTCACGCCTTTATGCAGGAGGCGCATCAGCGGATTCATCTGTGGAAGCGCGCCCATCCTGGCGAGGCCGACCCTATCCCGCCGCTGGCCGATACCATTGCCGCCGAGGCGCTGCTGCTCTGCTTCGACGAGTTTCAGGTGCATGATATTTCCGATGCCATGATCCTGGGCCGGCTATTTGATGCGCTGTTCGACCGCGGTGTGGTGGTGGTGGCCACCTCCAACACAGCGCCGGATGATCTCTTCAAGGGCAAGCCGGGGCGCGATGCCTTTCTGCCCTTCATTGCCGAGATCAAGCGCCATGTGGAGGTGCTGCACCTGGATGCGGCGAAGGATTACCGGCGTGACCGGGTGCGGGCGCTGCCCAGTTGGCATGTGCCGGCCGATGGCCGGGCGGAGCGGGCGATGGACCAGGCGTTTCATGAACTGACCGGGCTGCATCGCGGCAAACCCACCGCGCTGATGGTGCTGAACCGCGAGGTTGTGGTGCCGCAGGCGCATCGCGGCGTGGCGCGGTTTGATTTTGATGATCTCTGCGCGCGGCCGCTGGGGCCGGCGGATTACCTTGCGGTGGCGCGGGAATTCCACACCGTGCTGATTGACGGGATTCCGAGGCTGAACCCCGAGAATTTTGACCGGGCGCGGCGGTTCATCACGTTGATCGACGCGCTGTATGAGGCGCGGTGCAAATTGCTGGCGAGTGCGGCGGCGGTGCCGGACACGCTGTATGAGCATGGGGAGAATGCGGCGATGTTTGAGCGGACGGCGTCGCGGCTGAATGAGATGCAGAGCCAGGACTATCTGGCGCAGGCCCATAAAGAGTAGGGCTGGGGTCCTGCCTGTGACAAATGCGCGGAGGGCGTATGCTGTTGAGTTGGCCTTGCTGGATTGGATACGAGGCTTTTTCTCTAGTGCCAAGGTGGATATATTGCTCAATATAAATGAATAGCAGCGGGTTTTGCGCCAAATATTTTATTCATCCGATATGGAATGCAAAATATAATATAATAGAGATGTTTTTATGATGAAAATAAAACGACGGCGACATTCATGGCTGCAGCAAAAACAATGACCGAAAATATTAACACCATTCCTGCGACTCTGTAGGAAAAATTCTCGTCCTCCGTTGAAACGCCCCAGGCGTGAATAATTCGGCCAATCAGTAAAATATAACATAGAATTAGAGTGATTATGATATGGGATTTGTTTATTTCTATTATTGCAATTAAAAATAAAGCAAATGGAACATATCCAGCAAAATTGGCGTGCACACGAATGGCCCGCTCTACGGATTTATTTAGCCCGGTACCCAGGGTTATTTTATGATTTTTATAGAAAGAAAAACAAAAAATATCGCAAAAATCGCCGAGAAAATGGGCGTTATTATCATCTTGAATGACTCGGTGACCTTTGGGGTGTGATCAGAAAATTACGCTGTGCTTGAAGGTCCGGCTTCCTAGTATTTTGCCGATGTCGCGCGAAGGCTTGCGTGAAGCGCCTTGATCGCGGCCATTTCGGCTCATAACCGGACCTTATGGAAATTCATTACGCTTGTGACTCGTTTTTGAGATTCAAAAGGGCGGCTGGGAAAGGAATGCCTGGCAAAATGCTGGTTTTCC